>NZ_CP191258.1:4922774-5538121 GCF_050410795.1 Fontivita pretiosa
GGGCAGGACTGGCGGCACGACAGCGGCGGGCGCATTCGCGCTGAGGGATTCACCGATCACGCCAGCCTGCGCGACGCGCTGGCGGAGAGGATGCGGCAGCAGCGTTACGACGGCGTGTTCATGTCGGCGGCGGTTTCGGACTACCGCCCGGCGGGCGTCTTCGCCGTCATCTCCCGCCAGACTCGACGTGATGGACAGCAGGTCTGGGTCGTGCAGGACGTACAGGCGCCGAAGGTCAAAAGCTCACACCACCAGATTGCGGTCCTGGGCGAGCCAACCGAAAAGCTGGTGGACCTGTTCCGCCGTGAGTGGAACTACAAAGGCTTGCTCGTGAAGTTCAAGCTGGAGGTGGGGATCGACCGCCAGGAGCTGATCCGCATCGGCCAGGCCAGTCGCATCGCCAGCGGCGCCGACTACCTGGTGGCCAACACGCTGTCGATGGTGCACGGAGCCGAGGCTGGGGCGTTGTTGCTCAGCGACAGCGGGGCCGAATGGGTCAGTCGGTCGATGCTTGCTTCCCGGCTGGCCCAGATCACAAAGGCCCGTCTTTCCCAGACTTCCCACAGTGTCTAAGTTGACGACGTGCCCATTTCGCGAGAAATGGCCCGTTGTCAGGAATTGGTACGGCGCGATACGAATATAGACGGCGCTTGCCTCGCGTCGCACTTTAGAGGCGCGCGCTGTCCTGGCCATGAGCATGAGACAAACCTGCGAGCAAGAATCGCCGGCGGCGTTTGACGCAAGCGTCTTCGATGCCATTCCGGCGGAGACAGCGGTGCTGGACGGTCAAGGCACGATCCTGGCCGCCAATGCGGCGTGGCGCCGCAGCGGTCTGGCGGCGGTTGCCGCCGGGTCCGGCAGCGGCGCGACGACGACAGGATCCTGGCCTGCGCCCGGCGATAATCTGCTGGAGTTCTTCCGTCGCGGCGAAGGCGGGTTAGCGCCGGCCGACGCTCGCTCCCTGGTTGCGGGGCTTGAGGCCGTGCTCCGCGGCACGCGCGGGCAATTCAGCCTCGAGTACGCCCGTGGCAACGGCGGGCAGCGATTCGCCTCCGCCGACGCAACCGCCACCGCCCCTGAGCCGCGCTGGTACCTGCTGCTGGCCTCGCCACTGCGGGTCGAGCCTGCCTCACCGCCGCGCGGCGCGGTCGTGATGCAGTTGGATATCACCGACCGCAAGCTTGCGGACATGGCCCGGCTGAAACGCGCGCGGGCATCGCTGCGTCGCCGCGCCGAACAACTGCTGGTTCTGGCCAGGCAGCTCAAACAGCGCAATGCCGAGCTGGATCAATTCGCCTACATCACCACTCACGATCTGCGTGCGCCGTTGCGCGGCATCGCCAACCTTTCCCGCTGGATCGAGGAGGACTTGGGCGATCGATTCACGCCCGAGGCCCATCAGCAGATGGAACTGCTGCGCGGGCGTGTGCAGCGGATGGAGTCGCTGATCGATGCGATTTTGCAGTATTCCCGTGCGGGGCGGACCCGACTTAAGTCGCAGCGAGTCGATGTGCGCGAGCTGGTCTCGGACGTGGTGGATCTTCTGGCTCCGCCACCGGGGTTCACGATCGAAATCGGCTCTCCGTTGCCGGTGCTGGAGACCGACCCGGTGCCGCTTCAGCAGGTGTTCATGAACTTGATCGGCAACGCCATCAAACATCACAATCAGCCGCAGCAGGGGCGAGTGACGATCACCTGCCGGGACGCGGGCGAGCTGTATGAATTCGCGGTTTCGGACAATGGGCCTGGAATCGACCCGCAGTACCACGAGCGGATCTTTGTGATCTTTCAAACGCTGGCGCCGCGGGACAAGGTGGAGGGCACGGGCGTGGGACTGGCGCTGGTGCAGAAACTGGTCGAGCGGCAGGGCGGGAGGGTTAGTGTGGAATCGGAACTGGGCGCGGGTGCGACGTTTCGCTTCACCTGGCCGAAGCAGCCCCCGCCGCCGCGTGGAGCGCCGCCGCCCCAGCGCAGCAGGCCACAGCAACCCAGCACAACACAGCCATGAGCACGAACAGTACCAACAGCGTTGCGACTCAGCCGCAGCTCGGCGCCGACGCTCGCGAGCGCATGCTCAACATCCTTCTTGTCGAGGATGACGAGCTGGACGTGATGAGCGTTCGCCGGGCGTTTCAGAAAAACAACATTGTCAATCCACTGCACGTGGCCAGCAACGGTGTGGAGGCACTGGAGATGCTGCGCGGGCACAACGGACGGACGCAGATCCCGCCGCAGCGGCGGATCGTGCTGCTGGACCTGAACATGCCCAAGATGGGGGGCATCGAGTTTCTCCGGGAAATCCGCAAGGATCCGGAGCTGCGCATGCTCACCGTCGTCGTGCTGACCACCAGCGACGAGGAACGCGACAAGGTTGAAGCCTACCGGCTCAACGTCGCGGGATACATCCTCAAGCCGGTGACGCTGTCGGCGTTTGTGGAAACGATGGCCACTCTCAACAAATACTGGATGGTGAACGAGTTGCCATAGCTGCCGTACAATAGAGAATCGAAGCGGGAATGGGCGGATCGCGCGGCGGCAGCAGCGGCGGAGCCGGATCGTGCCACAGGGGTGCGTGCGACCGCCCTCGCCAACTGACGATGAGTGAGGCAGAAATCCTTCGCGTGCTGCTGATCGACGACGACGAGCTGGACCGCGCCGCCGTCCGACGCGAGCTGCGCTGGTGCGATCATCCCCATATCGAGCTGACCGAAGCCGCCGACGGCGACGCGGCCCTGAAGCTGCTGGAGACCGGGCAGTTCGACTGCGCGCTGCTGGACTACCGCCTGCCGGATGTCGATGGTTTGGACATCCTGCGCCGCGCCCGCGAGCGAGGCATCCGCACGCCCATCATCATGCTCACCGGCCACGGCAACGAGCAGGTGGCGGTGGACATCATGAAAGCCGGAGCCGCGGATTACCTGTCCAAAAGCCGCGGGGCGATGGAGCATCTTTGCCAGAGCATCCGTTCGGCGGTTCGTGTCAGCCGCGCCGAGCAACGCGCTGCTTCCGACCGCGCCGAACGTCAACGCGCGCTGCACGAGCGCGCTGAAATGGCCTCGCTGCTGGATACCCTGCTGGCCTCGGCGCCCATCGGGTTCGCCTTTTTGGATTGCGACCTGCGATTCGTGCGCGTCAATGCGTCGCTGGCGCAGATGACCGGCGGCTGCGTCGAGGCGATGCTCGGCCGGCGGTTTGATGAGCTGCTCCCGGAGTTGTGGAAGGGCTGCGCCCAGGCGTTTGCGCGGGTGCAGCAGACGGGCGAGCCGTCGGTGGGGGTGGAGTGTCACACCAGCGCGCCGCAGGTTCACGCCTCCCAGGACCAGGGCCAGAACCAGCCTCACAGCGGCTCTTCAGCAGCCAGGGTCGCCCAAGCTCAGGTTACCGATGATTCACGCGACTATCTGCTGAGCATTTATCCGGTGCGCGGGGGAGACGGAAAGGTCTTTGGCATCGGCTGCGTCGTGCAGGACGTGACCCAGAGCAAGCGAATCGAGCGGGAGCTGAAGCAGGCCAGGGACGCCGCCGAAGCCGCCAGCCGCGCCAAGGATCTTTTTTTGGCTACTCTCAGCCACGAGCTGCGAACGCCGCTGACGCCGGTGCTGACCATGCTCGAATCGCTCTGCGCTCAGCCCCTGGATGATGCCGTCCGCGACTCCGTGGAGATGATCCGCCGTAACGTCGAACTTGAAGCCCGGCTGATCGACGATCTGCTGGATCTGACGAGCATCGCCAAGGGCAAGCTGCGGATCCATCCGACGACGGTGGACGTGCATGCGCTGCTGAACAGCGCCCTGGACATCTGCCGGCCGGACATCCAGGCCAGGAGTCTGCGCCTCAGCGTCGAGCTGCGTGCCCAGCGGCATCACGTGCGCGCCGACGCGGCGCGGCTCCAGCAGGTCTTCTGGAACCTGATCAAGAACGCGGCCAAGTACAGTCGGCCCGGCGGATCGATCATAATTCGCACGGGCAATACCCGCCTGGGGCCCGACGAGTATCAGGTGTTCGTCGAGGTGATCGACGACGGGATCGGCATCGAGCCGGATGCACTTGGGCGAATATTCAATGCATTCGAGCAGGGCGGTAGCAGGCCAAACACCGGAGGACTTGGACTGGGGCTGACGATTTCCAAGTCACTGGTGGAGCTGCACGGCGGGACGCTGACGGCCGACAGCCCCGGCGCCGGGCGCGGCGCGACCTTCACCGTGACGTTGAAGACGGCTGCCGCGCCGGCTGAACGGTCCGCCATTCGACAGGACCAGCCGTCCGAACCCGCCCCGTCGCACGCGCCCGGGACTGCCGCTGCCGTCAATCGCGCGCAACATCGCGCCAGACCCCGCATCCTCATGGTGGATGATCACCCCGACACCAACCTGGCCATGCAGCGGCTGCTCAGCAGTCTCGGATACGATGTGCGAACCGCGCACAGCGTCGCCTCGGCCCTTCAGGCCGCCGACCGCGAGCATTTCGACGTGCTCATCAGCGACATTGGATTGCCCGACGGCAGCGGGCTGGATCTGATGCGCCAGTTGCTGGCGCGCAAGGGATCCAAGCCCATCAAGGGCATCGCGCTCAGCGGATTCGGAATGGAGGAGGATATCCGCAAGAGCCTGGCGGCCGGGTTTCAGGAGCATCTGACCAAACCGGTGAATCTCCAGCGGCTTCAGCATCTGATTTCCGAGCTGGTGACGTGAAGTTGATCCGCCTGCAAGTTTACACATTGATGATCAGGCGGCGGTGTCCCACGATGCTCAGACGAAACAGCCGGCCGCTGCGCAGATCCTTGTAGACCACCGGTTGACGGCACTTGCGGCAGACCAGCGCGCGGGCGGTCAGCCGCCGGCGATCGTGCCACCATCCACACGTGCGACAACCGATCTGGAACCTGGCCGGCTTTGTCGGTGGAGAAACGACCTCGTCCTCGCGATAGCATCGCGTCGGCCTGGCGCCGATCCGCGCGCATACGGCGCGCCAGCTCGCCGAGTGTCCGTCGCCCGGCGTCAGGGCGTGGGCGATCTCGTGAAGGATCGTGTCGCGCACCTGGTCCGGGTCATTCAGCAGTGTCAGCCGGGCCGAGAGCGTGATCAGCTTCTGTCGATAGCGGCACGATCCGAACCGCCGGGCTGCGCGGTCGAAGCGAAAGCTCCAGCCCGCCAGTCCGTGCTGGTCCATCAGTTCCCGTGCCAGTTGTTCGGCGGCGGCGAGGTCCACTCATGCCCCCGTGATCCAAACGATGCCCTTGTTCGACAGAGTGCAGTATAGCAGCAGCGACTGTCTGCCGCGCATGGCGTGGCCGAAAAGACTCCCGACCCCTTATTCGGGCCGAAAAGACTCCCGACCCCTTATTCGGGCAGCGTTTTCTGCCAGTTGCCGCTGAGAATGTCCAGGTCCGATGTGTCAACCGTGCCGTCGTAGTTGAAGTCGGCCTGCGAGAACGTGCGCGACGATTGCCCCCAGTTGCTGGCCAGCACGCTCAGATCCCGGATGTCCACGACGCGGTCGCGGTTGGCGTCGCCACCGAGCACGAAAAAGTCGCTGACGCTGGCCGATGCAAGCGTGTTGCCGGACAGGTCGCTGACCGCTGCCGCGCCCAGAGTGGCGCGATAGTTGCCATCCGGCAGAATGCCCCCGGCAAATCCCGTGAATGTGAATGTCGCCGTCCGGCTGAGCGTGTCGTAAGTCACCGAGATCGACTCGGCCGGGATGGTTGTGGCAGTGGTCAGGTTCTCCAGCAGCAAGTCCGCCGCCTCGATGCTGCCGGCGGTCATGTCCTCATCGAACGTGATCGAGAATCGCTGGGCCGATTCGAACTGAAAGACGGTCGAGATAACGCCGGGCGAGATCGTCTCGTGGTTGCCGAAGTCGCGGCTGGTGATGCTGGAGTTGGCCTGCACGCGGACGTAGTGGACGAATTCATCCGCCTGCGTTCCGTAGATGTTCAGCTTCCAGTCGTTCCAGGTTCCGACGGTTCCGTTGGCGGCATCGACGACCTTCAGCGTCCAGGTTCCGCGCGAGATCTCGTTCCAGTTGCGTTTGGTGGTGAAGGTCCAGTTGTTGTAGTGGTCGCCATTGTCGCTGTGCACATCAGCCAGCACCGATTCGGTTCCCATCGGTGAGACGAGCACGACTCGCAACTGCCCGCGGCTGGTGTGCGCGATGTTCAGCACGACCTCGACGGTCTCGACATTGATCGCCGAAGCGACCTCGAAGCTGCGCGTCAGTCCGGCGGGGTTGTTGTCGGGGATCGACTGTCCGACGCTGAGCGTGCCGGAAGTGATCGAAACCTCCGGCCCGACATTGGTCCAGGTTCTGGCCAGGCTCACGGCCGCGTCGGCATCGACGGAACCGAAGCCGTACTTGTGATTGATGTGCAATCCTGCGCCGTTGGTGGTCCAGCCGGAGTCGTTGGGATCGTTTTTCCGCGCGGTGCGAGCCAGAATGTGCTGCACATCCCGCCAGGTGAGATTGGGATTGGCCTGGAGCATCAGTGCGGCGATGCCGCTGACCAGCGGAGCGGCGGCGCTGGTGCCGCCGAAGCTGCTGGTGTAGTCCGAGCCGCTGTAGCCGGGCGAGCCAACGCGGTCGGTGGTGGTGATCCCGGCGCCGGTGCCGCTGGAGTAGGCGGCGACCAGGATCGGGGCGCCAGGCTCGGAATAACTGGCCTGCATGCCGTTGTGGTCGATCGCCGATACCGCGATGACGTACCGCGAGTTGGCGTAGCCGTCGTAGTTGGTGTTGTCGCCGGAGGTTCTTCCGTTGCCGGCGGCCCAGACGTAGACCACGCCCCTGCCGCCTCGGCCATTGATCGCGCCGCTTTGAATTGCCGCCTGCGTGAGTGGCCCGGGGGCTTCCAGAGTTCGACCGTCGTCGGCCGGGCCCCAACTGCTGTTGAACACATCAATGGTGTCGATCAGATGAGCCAGTGCAGCGGCTTCCTGGGCGTCGGTGGTGGCGCCGCTGGTGAGGCGGATGCCAGCCAGCGCGGCGCGCGGGGCTGCGCCGCTGACGCCCAGAGAATTGCTCCCGCGTGCCGCGGCGACTCCCGCCACCGCCGTCCCGTGAAAATCGCTTATGCTCGGCGCCGGGTTGGCGTCGCCGCTGAAGTAATCGTAGCTCAATGCCGGAACGTAGTTGGGCAGCAGATCGCCGTGCGTGTATTCCAGCCCGTCATCCACGATCCCGATCGCCACGCCTTCGCCCTGGTAGTTGTCCCACGCACCGGCGAGATTGGCGTCGGCGCCCGGTGAGCCGCCGGATTGGCCCGTATTGCGCAGATGCCATTGGAGCGAAAACAGCGGATCGTTGGGCAGGTATCGGTTTGGCTTAAGCCTGGGGATCAGCGGATAGAAGAAACTGACGGCGGCCGGACTGGCGGCGCTGAGGCGCTGGGCGATGGCGGTGCCACTTCGCCGCGATGAAAAGCTCAGCACATACACATCCTGCACGACACGGGCAGGCATCGCTTCCACCGCGCCGATCGATCGCGCCAGCGATTTCAGGGCCGCCAGCGACCGCGCGCGCCTGGGTAGGCCAATCACCCAGTTGGTGGCGGCGCGGATCTGCCGGGCGGTGTAATGGTGCAGATCGGCGGCCTGGGAAACGGCGTCCTGAAAGATCTGTCCCAGGGCCAGACCTCGCGACGGCGCCGGGGAGCTTCTAACCGGCACAGCGGCGATGGGCTTTGCGCCAAGCGACGCCGGCGCGCCGCCGATCGTGCCTCCACTGCCGGGATACGTCTGTTGCCAACCCGGCGGCAGCACCTGCGCCACACGATAGTCGCCCGGCGCGACGTTGCCGATCGTGTACAGGCCCGATGCGCCAGTGGTGGCGGATGGCTCGCCCTGATCCAGCAGGCGATTACTGTTCAGGTCAAGAAAGACACTCCAGCCGGACAGACCCGGCTCGCCCGCATCCCGAACCCCGTTACCGTTGTAATCGTTGAAAACCGTCCCGCTGATCTGTCCGGGAAGCGGCGCGTTGCCAAAGTCGATGCCGTTCAGTTGGTCCTCGGCCAAGAGCGTCAGCACGTGCGCTGCGCCGGCAGACGGCGAGGTCTGCTGCCAGTTGGTCTGCATGATCTGCCGAACGGTGTATTCGCCTGCGGGCAGATCTGCGAACTGGTAGTTCCCCGCCGAATCGCTGAGGCGGCTGGCTTCGCCCAGCGTGAAATCCAGGGACCAGCTCTGGAGGATTCCGGCATCGGGGGTGGTGATGTCCACAACTTCCAGCGACCAGTTGCCGTTGGGATCCAGCCCGTCAAAGCTGGACAGGGCGCCGCTGGGACGGAATTCGCCGGTGAACGGCGGCGAGCCGGAATTGATGGAAACCAGAGCCTCGTCGTCAAGCGTGGTGGGGGTGGTGGAGCTGCCGAAGTTGTCGCCGCTGCCGCCGACGGCGGCGAAGAGCGTCACCCGCGTTCCGGCAGGGCCGATCAGGCTGACCTGAAGATCGGCGTCCCAGGTGTGGGTGATGTAGAGCCTGATGTTCAGGTCGGTGATCGATCCGACCAGCCCCGAAACCGAAAGGGTCGAGACCGTCGTGCCTCCATCAACAATATTGCGCGGTGTGTCGGTCGAGTTGAGGCTGGCGTTGGAGATGTTGGCGTCGAAAGCGCCGTTGTTGTTGGCGTCGAGGAAGACGGTCCAGCCGGACAAGCCCACTTCGCCGCCGTCGCGCGTGCCGTCGGCGTCCAGATCGTGGTAGACAGTGCCACTGACCGAGGCCAGCAACACGCGGCGCTCGATCGGCTCGATCACCGCTGGTCGCGCCGCCGATGGCCGCCGCGCGCCCGGCGCGCCAATCGCCCGCAAGCGGCTGGGACAAGATCGCCTGGCACTGAACATCATATCCCGAGACTCAACCCGCTCAGAGCAGCGGCCACAACGAATCAGCGGTTTCGGAGGTCAATCTCGACGACTCGGCGGCGCGGTGAATCGGCGATTCACTGAACATCGCCCCGGTGCGAGACATCGGCACGGGGCGGGAGACAGGCAGCACGCCGCCCACCACGCGCGTTTCGGTCATACGCCGCACGGTTGCAGGCGCGGGCTGTGACGTCGTGGCGGTCTGGAGATTCGCAACCGCCTCCTGGCCTTGGATCGGCTGCGGCGCCGGCGGCAGCGTTGTTTGCCAGTTCAGCGAGAGAATGTCCATGTCCGCGCGATCGACCGTGCCGTCGTAATTATAATCCCCCTGGGCGAAATTGCGCCCGGATTGCAGCCAGTTGCTGGCCAGCGGGTACAGATCGGCGATGTTGACGGTGCGATCGCGATTGGCGTCGGCGGCCAGAACAAAGAAGTCGAACGTGTGGTTTCCGCCGGGCTGTCCGTCGCCGTTGCCGTCCAGGGGGTTTCCCGCCGCATCGGTCACGCCCGAGGCGAATACGGTGAGCCGGTAATTGCCGTTCGGCAGCACGCCATTGGAATAACCCGGGAACGTCAGCGTGGCGGACTGTGTGGCGGTGTTGTAAACCAGCGAAAGATTGGCGGCTGGAATGGTCGTGCCGGTTGTGAGGTTCTCCAGCAGCAGATCCGCAGGCGACAGGCTCGCCGACACGTCTTCGCTGAACGTGAGGCTCAGACTCGGCCCGGTGAGGTAGTTGTACGTCTCGGCCGAGATCAGCGGCGCGGAGATGTCAGTGGCGAACAGGACCGCCTTGCCGCTGGAGATCCAGGGGAAGTTGCCGTCATCGTTGGCCAGCAGCAGCCGCCGGGCGCCCTGCGGGCCGGAATCCTTGATCCCTTCGGTGGCGCTGCCGCCATTGTTGTAAGTCGGGTTTTGCGCATCCAGATCGGGATAGTTCAGGATGATGCGCCCGGGACGGCCGCCGGTGTTGAGCTCGAGAATCGCCTGGAAGCTCAGGCTCGAATTCGACGAGCTGTAGGGGAAGACGTTGCTCCACTCGATGACCAGCCTTTCGGGCGTGGCGTCGCCGCTGGTGCTCTCAAAGCGATACAGGACCGTGTCGTTGCCGGCGCCGCTGGCGCCGGAAGTGCGATTAGTGACCAGATCGTCCCACAGCACGGCGATGGCACGCTGCGACGGCAGGCTCGCCAGGTCGGTATTCTGGTACTCGGAGTTGAGGCTGCCGAAAGTGATCAGCCCGTTGCTGCTGACGAACATCTGTCCGCTGCCGCTGTACGTCACGCCGTAGAAGTTGAACGTGTTGGCGCCCAGGTTCAGCGCGGTGGACCAGTCATCCTGGGAGTCGATCAGCGTGACCACGCCGCTGCTTCCGGGAACCAGGTCGATGTTTTCGAATGGATAGACCGTCGCTTCGTAGCCAAAGCCTTCAGGACCCAGCGTCGTGCGGAAGCTGAAGTTGAGAGTGAATCGGTCGTCGATGCTCTCGCCGGGGATCTGGTCCGCATCCTGATCCATCGGGGCGTTGTTGTCGGCGGCGAGGATGTCCGGCCCCAGGACCAGCGTATACGAGCCCACCGTGCTGGTGGGGGCGAAATCCAGCCGCAGCGTGGCATTATCCACCCAGGCAAAGCCGCTGATGGTTGGCTTGAGGTTGGAGCTGCCCGGGCCGGTGAAACTGAGCACGTCGTCGGCGATGGAGAAGCTGGCGGTGTTCATCGCCTGATTGAAGCTGAGCGTGATCGAGCCGACGGGCACGAGGCTGATTCCGGTCAGGGGCACGGAGGTCCTGATGATGCGGGGATCGGGCACGGGCAGGTCGAAGGCCGGGGTAACCGAAAGCGAATCGGCGCCCGGAGTGAAGAAGCTGGCGCCCATTCCACGGCGGGCAAAGGCCTGCCAGATTTCGTCCTGATTCAGTGGCGTGCCCAGCGATGCGTGAAGGTTCAGGTCCGCCTGGAGAATTGCATCCCGCGCATCCTTGAACGAGGGGTTGGCCGGCTGGATCTTCATCGCATCGATGACCAGTTGCATCGCCAGCGTGTTGCCGGCGATGTTGTTGGGATCGAACCCGCCGGCCAGGTTGCTGGTAAAGCCGTACTTGTTGATCAGCAGCCAGGTCATGTCCCACAGGACCGAGCACCAGATTTCGCCGGTGTCATGCACCTCGAAGGAGCGTGTGGTGCCGCCGCCGCTGCCACTGGATCCATACGCGTCGATCGTCAGTGGGTTGATCGACATGTTGAAGCTGTAGGGAAATCGCCGGATGCCGGCTCCGGTGACCGGGTTCTGGTTGAGCACATAGGTTCCCACGGGATAGGCGGCGTTCTGGGTGTCGGTGCTCTTCATGGTGAGCATCAGACCGAACCAGTCGCTCCAGCCTTCTCCCATGCCGCCGGATTGCGTGGCGTTCAGGGCGTTGGCATTAGCCGGCCCGCCGGTCAGCCGGTTGGAAATCCCGTGTCCGTACTCGTGGACGATGATCATGTTGTCCAGCGAGCCGTCGCGATCGGGGTTGGGGCTGGTGAACAGATACATCTGCATACGCGGGGCGAAGCCGTCGGGCGGCGTGGCGAAGTTGGCGTTGTTAGTGCCGCCGCCGTCCTGCGCGTCGGCCTGCACCGCATCGTTGCCGCTGCCGCCCCGCCCGTACGTGTTCGTCTGGAAATTGCCCGCGACTTCGGTGAAGCCGTACCGGTAGCTGATATCGTGAACCAGGTTGTTCCAGTAGAACAGGTTGGTGATGGAGGCGGCCTGATAGCTTGCCGGCGCCAGCGACAGATCCAGGGGAAAATCGAAGTTCAGCGATGCGCCGCCGCTGGGTCGCAGGCCGCCGCTGTTGTTCGCGTCGCCGTCTTCCTGAGCCGAGACGTTATTGCCGACCGTGTTGGTGAATTCGGCTCCGGGGACGCCGTTGGTGTCATGCCAACCATACGGCGAGGCCAGTACATCATGCGGATCGACGACGATGGTGCGATTGGGGCTGGCTGGACCGTCGGCGGGCGAGCGGGTCGGCGCCGCCAGCACGTGGTAGCTGGCACGATCGACCCAGTCGCTGGCGAAGACGATCTGCTGCTGCGAGTCGCTGACGGCGACGTTGTACCAGTGCTGCCCGTCGGCCGTCCGCAGGGTGATGTCCCAGGCGAGCTGCACGTCGTCGCCGCGCTTCAGCGGCACATAAACCAGTCGCGCCGGGACCGGATCCAACGACAGGTCCGACGCAGCGAAGGTGGTCAGGCGATCCGGACCCGTTGCCCGCGACAACAGGCGGAGCTTTGCCGGGGCGGCGGCGGAACGCAGCCCGAGCTGCTGCGCCGCGATCGTCACCGCCCGGGCCGCTTCGAGTTTCGGCGACACCACCGTCGCCACGTCGCGCGCCAGTTCGCGCTGCGCAAGTCCCGGCACGAACCCGCCCGCCACGCTCAGAATCCGCCCGTCGCGCATCACGTTCACCACCATGTCCGCATTGAGCACGGGCAGGTTGTTGAACTCCTGGCGAAGGTAGATGTGCGTCAGCCCCGTCAATGAATCGGTGTACTGGTCGGTGACGAAGGGCGTGGCAAACTCCGCCGGCGACACGCCCAGTTGTCTGGCGTTGGCGCGTAGATAGCTCAGGGCGATATCCAGCGGCCGACCGCGTGCCGGTGCGCCCAGCGCCTGACCCGGCCGGGCCAGCGTGTACCGCTGCGGCCAGGGATTGGCGATCAGCAGCTCTCCGTCGGCATCGACGACCCGATTAAGTTCCGTTACCTGGGCAGCGGCGGCGGCGAGCAGCCGCCGGGGCTCCAGGTGTTCGAGGGAGCCGGGGCACGACCCAAGAGCATGGCAGCGCATTGCAAGGCGCGCACGGCGGCGGATGAGAGGTTTCACGGGTGTACCTGTTCTGATCCTAAGCCACGCAAGATCGACCGGGACGACGTCGGCGGCGAGAGCGAGCGGACAATCAGCCGACGAAACACACGGGGCCAAGGGCCGACACGCGCGGCGGCGACGTGACGCATTTTCTCCGCGACATCGGGGAAAGCCTCACGTAACTCTCCCTGCCCATTTTGCTTGCGCGCATGCCCATCTTACCAGCCTACCCCCGGCCTCGCCAAGCACGAACTGGCGCGAATTGCATCGGGCGGGCGCGTGGCCTGCGAATGTGGCCTGGGTGCGAGGCTTGCGCACTTGCATCAACCGGCTCGTTTCAGTCTTCCCAATGTGATAGACTTCCAAGCCTGATGAGTCTTGCGCAACTTGAAGTTACCGCCGCCAACCAGAGCCGTACGGTGCCGATCCGCGGCAAGCTTACGATCGGCCGGCATCCGGGGAACATGCTGGTTTTGGACGACACGCAGGCCAGCCGCAACCACTGCGTAATCGAGCAGGCCGGGCAGGAGTACATCCTTCGCGACCTCGGCTCAAAGAACGGCACGCGCGTCAACGGGGTGCTGATCGCCTCGCATGTGCTCTCGCCGGGCGACGTGATCACCATCGGCCAGACCGAGATGCGTTTCGTGGTGCAGAGCTCCGAGCCGGGCGGCGCTGTCGAGCTGGATTACCTCAGTCCCGACGATGTGGTTGAAGTGCACGACGAGCACGACGGGGCGGGTGCGGGGATCGGGCTTAGCGGGCTGAAGCTTCACGAAGACTACGAGAAGGGGCTGGAGGAGCTTGCCGACGCCTTGCCGGACAAGGCGTTCGGTGAGTGGGATATCGAGCTGGTCAACGCTCGAGGGCAGACGGTTCACCAGGCCAGCCGCGCGCCACGCGGGCGCGATGCCCCGCGGCGCGAGGCGGTAGACCTGTTCCGTCTGCTGCTGCTGATCTGTTTCCGCAGCCGGGCGACGGATATCCACATCGAGCCTCGGGAGGACTCGCACCAGTGCCGCATCCGCGTGGATGGCAACATGGTGGACGTGGCACGCTTGCCCAACGCCATTGGCGTGAAGCTCACCACGCTGGTCAAGGTTCTGTCGGACATCGATATCGCACAACGCAATACGATCCAGGAGGGTCATTTCGTCGCCCGGGCGCCGTCGCCACGCGGCGGGAGGCGACGCGTGGACTACCGCGTGAGTTTCGCGCCGGCCATGTACGGGCAGAAACTCGTCATCCGCATCCTTGACACCGCCAATGCCCCAACGCGCATCGCGGATCTGATGCTTCCAGCCTGGATGTATCACGAGATCGGAACCGCCATCAAGCAGGACAGCGGGATGATCCTGGTCGCCGGGCCGACCGGAAGCGGCAAGACGACTTCGCTGTATGCGCTGATCCGCAGCATCGACGTGACCAGGCGCAACGTGGTGACGATCGAGGATCCGGTGGAGATCCAGATCGAGAACGTCACGCAGATTCCGGTGGACGAGGCCCACGGCAAGAGTTTTTCGGAGCTGCTGCGCTCGGTGCTGCGACAGGATCCGGACGTGCTGCTGGTCGGCGAGATCCGCGACAGCGAAACGGCGCGGATCGCGATGCAGGCGGCGATTACCGGACACCTGGTTTTCTCGACGGTTCACACCAAGGACACCGTGGGCACGATCTTCCGGCTGCTGGATTTGGGGATCGAACCGTACATGGTGGCCCAGGGGCTGCACGTGATTCTGGCGCAGCGACTGATCCGCAAGCTCTGCCCGTACTGCAAGAAGCCTGTCAACCCGCTGCCCGAGCAACGGCAGGCGATGGGCGAGATCGGCCAGCGGGTGCAGAAGATCTATCAGCCGGTGGGCTGCGTGCGGTGCCTGGGGACGGGGTTCTCCGGACGGCAGGCGTTTTTCGAGCTGCTGCGGGTCAACGATGCGCTGCGCGACGTGATCCTCAAGAGTCCGACGATGCAGGAGATCCAGGCCGTGCTGAGCAGCGGGCGGTTCGTCACGTTGCGGCAGAGTGCGTATCAGCTCGTGGCGGCGGGGGTCACGCCGTTCGAGGAGGTCGAGCGCATCGCCGGGCGGGACCACTGAGCGCGCGGCTGGCCGGACGGCTTGCCCGACGCGCCCTGCGATCTACAATGATCCACCGATGGCCAAGAAAAAGCTGCCGAAGGTGCTGGCGTTGCTGGACGAAGACATGTGCACGGGTTGTGAGGCGTGCATGACGGTCTGCCCGGTCGATTGCATCAGCGTGATTCCGGGCCCGCGGCACGAGAGCTCGTTTCAGGTCTGCACGATCGACCTGCCCCGCTGCATCGGCTGCACGCTGTGCCATCAGGTCTGTCCGTGGGACTGCATCACCATGATTCCCACCGACCAGTTCCTCCAGAATCAACAGACGGCCGCCCAACTGGTCTAGGGGTCAGTCGGGTTTGCCGGGGCCTATCCTGCTGAAGGGAAGAAGGAGTCGCCGATGAAACCTCAAGACGTCCTGAAGCTCTGCAAGGAGAAGAAGGTTCAGTTCGTCGATCTGCGGTTCATGGATTTTCCGGGGTTGTGGCAGCACACGACGGTGCCAGTCAATGAGTTGACGCTGGAGAGCTTCGAGACCGGTTTTGGATTCGACGGCAGCAGCATCCGCGGCTGGCAGGCGATCAACGAGTCGGACATGCTGCTGCATCCGGTGGCGGACACGGCGCGCATCGACCCGTTCCTCCAGCATACCACCCTCTCGATCATCTGCGACGTACGCGACCCGATCACCAAGAAGGAGTATTCCCGCGACCCCCGATCCGTCGCGCGCAAGTGCGCCGACTACCTCCGCAAGTCCAAAATCGCCGATCATGCGTTCTTCGGACCGGAGCTGGAATTCTTCATCTTCGATTACGTCTGGTACGACCAGGGAATCAACTTCGCCAAGTACTACATCGGCAGCCGCGAAGGCATCTGGGGACGCGGCGACGAGGATGAGACGAATCTGGGGTACAAGGTGCGGCTGAAGGAAGGCTACTTCCCCGTGCCGCCGATGGACACCATGCAGAACATCCGTTCGGAGATGGTGGCGACGCTGATCGAGATGGGGATCCCCGTCGAGGCGCATCACCACGAAGTGGCGACCGGCGGGCAGTGCGAGATCGACATGCGTTACCAGGATCTGGTGACGATGTCGGACAACGTGATGATGTACAAGTATGTCTGCAAGAACGTGGCGGCGCGACATGGGAAGGTCGTCACGTTCATGCCCAAGCCGCTGTTCCAGGACAACGGCAGCGGGATGCATGTGCACTTCAGCCTCTGGAAGGGAGACAAGCCCCTGTTCGCCGGCAACAAGTACGCCGGGCTGAGCGACATGGGGCTGTATGCCATCGGCGGGCTGCTGAAGCACGCGAGATCGCTGTGCGCGTTCACCAATCCCACCACCAACAGCTACAAGCGACTGGTGCCGGGATACGAGGCGCCGGTCAACCTCGTGTACAGCAGTCGCAACCGCTCGGCGGCCATCCGCATCCCGATGTACTCCGACAATCCCAAGACCAAGCGCATCGAGTTCCGCTGCCCGGACAGCTCGTGCAACCCATACCTGGCCTTCAGCGCGATGGTGATGGCCGCCATTGACGGAATCCAGAACAAGATCCATCCCGGCGATCCGCTGGACAAGGATATCTATCACCTGACGGAGGAAGAGTACTCGCGCATCCAGTCGGCTCCGGCTTCGCTGGAAGAAGCGCTGGATGAGCTGGAGAAGGACCATGAATACCTGCTTCAGGGCGACGTGTTCACGGCGGACGTAGTCCATTACTGGATCAAGTACAAGCGTGAGAACGAGGTGGACGCGGTCCGCATCCGCCCCCATCCATTCGAATTCTGCATGTACTTCGACATTTAGGCTGCGGAGCGTGGAGGCGGCGTTAAATCCAGGCCCGCCGGCCAGGCCGGTGGGCTTTATTCATGCGCCGCGTTCATGCGCCGCCGCTTGCCGGGGGGAAATGCTTACGGGTTGCGCTTTTGAGCCTGGCGTGCCTGTTTCCTGAGCGCCGCCGCGGCACACACCTCGTGCGATCGAATTGGCATCCCCTGTTTTACCGGCAGCGGTGAGCACGGCACGGACGTTGCAGCCGCTGCGGCGGTGAACCAAACGCGCGGATCGGAGAGCCGCGCCATGCACTGCCGCCGGCCCGCTGCACGCTGGACAACACTGCATCTGACCTGGATCGCCTTTTTCCTCACGTTCGTCGTCTGGTTCAACCTGGCGCCGTTCCAGAGTTCCATCGGACGGGCGATGAACCTTACCGAGGCGCAACTGGCGGTGCTGCTGATCTGCAACGTGGCGTTGACGATCCCGGCGCGGATCGCGATCGGGGCCATGGTGGATCGCTTCGGACCGCGTCGCGTGTACACCTGGCTGCTCGTCGCCGCCGCCGCACCCTGCATCGCCGGCGCGCTGGCCAGCCAGTACTGGCAACTGGTCGTTTGCCGGCTGCTGGTCAGTTGCATCGGCGCCGGTTTCGTCGTGGGGATTCGGCTGGTGGGGGAGTGGTTCCAGGCCGACGAGATCGGGCTGGCAGAAGGGATCTATGGCGGGCTTGGGAACTTCGGGATGGCGGCGGCGACGTTCGGGCTGCCGCTGATCGCCGGGGCGTTGGGGTCAGGCGATGGCTGGCGATGGGCGATGATCGCCAGCGGCGTCGCCTGCGCGCTGTACGCGATCATCTTTCATCGACTGATTCGTGATGTTCCTCCCGGCGAGCAGTTCCGCAAACCCGGATCAGCCGGCGCGCTGGAAGTCTGCTCGCGCGGCGAGTTGCTGGGGCTGCTGCTGGTGCAGTTGCCGCTGGTGATGTCGATGGGCGTGCTCACCTGGAAGCTGGTCAGGGTGGGCCTGTTGCCGCCCATCGCCAGCTACGCCATCTACCTGATGCTGGGCGTGCTGCTCGTGTGGCAGGGCAGGCGGATCGTGCGCGCCAACCTTGGGATGTGGCGCCGCCAGGCGCAGCTCGATCCGGGCGAGCGGTACTCGTTCTGGCAGGTGGTCATCCTCTGCCTGTGCTATGCGGTGACGTTCGGCGGCGAGCTGGCGGTGGAGAGCATGTTGCCGGCGTACCTGGAGCGAATGTTTGGCGTGTCGGTGGTGGTGGCGGGAATGCTGGGCGCGGGCTTTGCCCTGGCCAGCCTCATCGCCAGACCGCTGGGCGGCTTGCTCGGAGATCGACTGGGGCGGCGGCCGATCATGATCGCCTGCCTGGGCGGCTCAACCCTCGGCTTTGTCGCGCTGGCGATGATCGATTCGAGCTGGCCGCTGTGGCTGGTAATGCTCACGGTGGTGCTGGCCGGCTTCTTCCTGATGGCCGGCAACGGCGCCAACTTCTGCATCGTCCCGCTGCTGCGCAAGCCACTGACCGGGCAGATCGCGGGCCTGGTCGGCGCGTATGGCAACGTCGGAAGCGTCGGGTTTCTGCTGGTTCTGTCGCTGGCCGGTCCGATGGCGTTTTTCGCGACGCTGGTCGCGGTGTCGGCGGCGGCATTCGCGTGTTGCCTGCTGCTGCGCGAGCCGGCGACAGCGAGCCTCAGAGCATCGACCACTTTGGACCACACAGCCGAGACTCAGTCCCGGACACAACCCGAGCCGGCGCCGCTTGGCGGCCTGTTGCCCGAACCGGCGTGAGCGAGGTGCGCGATGATCGGCGAGGCATTCAGCGAAGAGCAGAAGCATTACCTGGATGGTTTCGTGCATGGCAGCGGTCTGAGTCAGGCACTCAGATCGCTCCCGGTGCCGGCTGCGACGTCGAGCGATGCGGCATCGCCCGGATCCGCAACCCGGGCAGTCCAGAGCCTTGATCCGAACCTGGCGGCGCAGGATCGGGCCCTGGCCGCGGGTGGCAAGCTGTGCGCCGAGGAGCAGGCCAAGCGTCGCATCGGTCATGGGCTGGACATCTGGGATGAAGTGCTGCGTCACGCCCGCGACGGACGCTACCCCAGGGGAACCGACGTGTTCCTGTTCAAGTTTCAGGGGCTGTTCTATGTCGCGCCGGCGCAGGATTCGTTCATGTGTCGCCTGCGACTGCCAGGGGGGATCATCACGTCGCATCAGTTTCGAGGGGTGGCGGCGCTGGCCGAGCAGTTCGCCGGTGGATTTGCCGATGTCACGACCCGCGCCAATCTCCAGCTCCGGCAGATCAGCGCCAAACACACGGTGGAAGTGCTGATGGGTCTGCACGAGATTGGGATCATCAATCGCGGCGCCGGGGCGGACAACATTCGCAACATCACCTGCTCGCCGACAGCGGGCATCGATCCGCAGGAACTGATCGACACCCGGCCGCTGGCGCGGGCGATGCACCATCACATTCTGAATCACCGCGAGCTGTATGGCCTGCCACGGAAATTCAACATTGCCTTTGACGGCGGCGGGCGCGTCAGCGCGCTGGAAGACACCAACGACATCGGCTTTGCCGCGGTGAAGCTGGATGGTCAGGTGGTCTTTCACCTGACGCTGGGCGGGATCACCGGGCATCGGGATTTTGCCCGCGGCACGGGAATCGTCGTTGCGCCCGAGGACTGCATCGCCGTCGCCGACGCCATCGTGCGGTCGTTCATCGACCACGGCGATCGGACGGACCGCCGCAAGGCCAGGCTGAAGTACGTGCTGGAGCGAATGGGGCTGGAGGCGTTCATCGCGGATTTCGAGAAGCGTCTTTCGAACAGGCTGCGGCGAGTGCCGATCGAGCAGCTCGAGCCCCGGCCGGCTGTGGATCGGCTTGGGCACATCGGCTTTCATGAACAGAAGCAGCCGGGGCTGCACTACGTGGGCGTCGTGTTGCCAGTGGGACGAATGAACTGCGCGCAGATGCGCGCGGTGGCGTCGATGGCGGATCGATACGGCAGCGGCACGATCCGGTTGACCGTCTGGCAGAACCTGCTGATTTCGGACATTCCCGCACACCACATCGAGCAGGTCGAGCAGGAGCTTGAACAGGCCGGGCTGACGTGCCGCGCAAGCAGCATTCGCGCGGGGCTGGTCGCCTGCACCGGCAGTGCCGGATGCAAATACGCCTCGGCCGACACCAAGCAGCACGCGATGCAGATCGCCGAGCATCTGGAATCGCGGCTTGAGCTTGATGTCCCGATCAACATTCACCTGACCGGCTGCCCGCATTCGTGCGCGCAGCACTACATCGGTGACATCGGATTGCTGGCGACGAAGGTGCCGGTCGGGCAGGAGATGCTCGAGGGATATCACGTCTTCGTTGGCGGCGGATACGGCGCCGAACAGGCGATCGGTCGCGAGGTTTGTCGCAACGTGGTGGCTGAGGATGTCCCGGCCACGGTCGAGCGAATGCTCCGGGCGTATCTGTCGAACCGCGTATCGCCTCAGGAGACCTTCGCGCAATTTGTTCGGCGAATGTCGAGCGACGAGCTGAGCAGGTGTTTTGGCATCGAACAACAGGGCGGTCGCAGGCCGTCTGATCCTACAGAAGCAGTTGAGGGAGTCGTGTCATGACCATGATCGCAAGTCAGCCGATGGCAATGATGTCCGTTCCGATCTTGCCGGAATCGGCGCCGTTTACCGCGGCGCAACGGGCGTGGCTGAATGGGTTTTTCGCGGGGTTGATGAATCGCGCATCAATTGCGGGACAGGTCCCGATCGACGCAGCGACAGCACCTGCGGAGGCGGAGGAAGCATCCGACGATGCGATGCCATGGCACGACCCGGCTTTGCCCATGCAGGACCGGCTGAAGCTGGCTGAGGGAAAACCGCGGGCACGGGTACTGATGGCGGCGATGGCGCAGCTCGACTGCGGCGCCTGCGGGTACGTATGCAAGACCTACGCCGAAGCCATCGAACGAGGCGAGGAAACTGACCTGACCCGCTGCGCGCCCGGCGGCCTCGAAACCGCGCGAAAGCTCAAGGAGCTTGTGGCGATGCTCCCGGCCGATCAGGTGATGGTTGGCGGCAAGGCGATGTCGGCGATTCGTGCGTCGGTCGGCTCGCCTGCTGCTGTGGCGGCACCTGCCAGGCCCGCTTCCGACCGCCGCCACCCCTTCGCCGCGCGATTGCTGCGGAATCAGCCGCTGAATGCGCCCGGATCGGCCAAGGATACGCGACTGATCGTCTTCGACCTGCACGGCAGCGGGCTGACCTACAAGCCTGGCGATGCAGTGGGAGTGCTCCCGGAAAACTGCCCGCAAGTCGTCGACTGGGTGCTGGAGAAACTGGACGCCAGCGGCGCCGAGACGGTCGTCTCGCCTGATGATCATCCGATCCCGCTGCGCGAGGCGTTGCTGCGTCACTACGGAATCACGCAGTCGCCACGCAGCGTTGTGACTCTGCTGGCTGAGCATGCGGGCAACCCGGCTCATGCCGCGGCGCTTCGGGCGATGCTGGATGAGGCAGGTCCGGGCGTGCCGGAGGGGGTTGAGATTCTGGACCTGCTGGCACAGTTTCCGTCGGCGCGTCCGCCGATCGAGGCCTTCGTCAAGGCGCTGCGTCCGCTTCGACCGCGCCTTTACTCGATTTCTTCCTCGCCCAAGGCGCATCCCGATGAGGTGCACTTGACGGTCGGCGTGGTGCGATATGTCAACAGCCTGGGCCGCCAGTGCAAGGGGGTGGCCTCGACGTATCTGGCCGAGCGTCTGCGAACCGGGCAAAAGGCCAGGATCTTCATTCACGCATCGCATCACTTTTCGCCGCCTGCGGATCCGAATGCGCCGATGATCATGGTCGGTCCGGGCACGGGCATCGCACCGTTCCGGGCATTTCTTCAGGATCGCGCCGCCGAGGGAGCGCGCGGACGCAACTGGCTGTTTTTCGGCGATCAGCACCGCGAGCTGGACTTTCTGTATCGCGAGGAACTGGAAGCCTGGCTGGTCAAGGGGGTGCTGAGCAGGCTGGACACCGCCTTTTCGCGCGATCAACCCGAACGAATCTACGTCCAGCATCGCATGCTCGAGCGTGCGCGTGAGATCTGGTCGTGGCTTGAGGATGGGGCGCACTTCTACGTCTGCGGCGACGCGCGGCGCATGGCGCGGGATGTGGATTCGGCGCTGAAGCGGATTGTCGCCGAGCAGGGGGGCATGTCGGCGGAGGCGGCGGCGGGTTACGTGTCGGATCTGGCCCGGTCGGGGCGCTACGCCCGGGACGTGTATTGATGCTGGGATCGAGCAGACGGGATGTCAGGACGCTTTGCCCGTACTGCGGCGTGGGGTGCGGGATCATCGCGACGACGGCGGAGCAGCGCATCGTTCGCGTTCGCGGCGACCCGGACCATCCGGCGAATTTCGGGCGACTTTGCCAGAAAGGCGCCACCGTGGCGCTGACCGTGCACGCGCCCAACCGCCTGCACTACCCGATGCTCCGCCAGGCCGATGGCTCGCTGGCGATCGTCTCCACCGAGACAGCAGTTGAGCAGATCGCCCGAAGCATTGAGCAGATCCTCCAGCACCACGGCCCCGGCGCCATGGGGTTATATCTTTCCGGGCAGCTCAGCACTGAATCACAATACCTGGCCGCCAAGTTCGCCCGTGCGTGCCTGCGGACCAACCACGTGGACAGCAACAGCCGGCTGTGCATGGCCAGCGCCGCCAGTGGGATGAGCCTGTCCCTGGGCAGCGACGGCCCGCCGACGTGCTATGCGGACATCGAGCTGGCCGACGCGTTCATGTTCGTGGGCTCCAACGCGGCGGAGTGTCATCCGGTGCTGTTTGACCGGGTGCGCGATCGCCTGCGCAGCGGCCATGCCCGGTGTGTGGTGGTCGATCCGCGCCGCACCTCCACCGCCGAAGCGGCGGATGTTCATCTGGCGATTCGACCGGGCAGCGACCTGGCGCTGCTGAACGGGCTGTTGCGACTGGCTCGTGATGCCGGTCGGCTTGATCGTTCATTCATTCAATCCAGCACTGAGGGTTGGGACGAGTTGAACGAATTGCTGGAGCACTATCCGCCGCAGCGCGTGGCAGAGCTGTGCGGAATCCGCGTCGATGGGCTGGCCAGCGCTGCGCGGATCCTGATCGAGCACGAGCGGCTGATCACGTTCTGGACGATGGGGGTGAATCAGACGATGCAGGGGACGGCCACGAGCAATGCGATCATCAACCTGCATCTGGCGACGGGCCGGATCGGCAAGCCGGGCTGCGGGCCTTTCAGTCTGACCGGCCAGCCCAACGCCATGGGCGGGCGCGACTGCGGGTACATGAGTCACGCGCTGCCCGGGCAGCGGCTGATCGCCAACGCCGAGCATCGCGCCTGGATCGAGCGTTTCTGGGGTTTGCCGCCCGGGCACATCCCGCCCGAGCCGGGATACGATGCGGTTCGGATGTTTGATGCGCTGGATCGCGGCGAGCTGAAGGGGATCTGGATCATCGGAACCAACCCCGCGGCCAGCATGCCCAATTTGCCACGGGTGCGTCGCGCCCTTTCCGAGGCTCGACTGGTGATTGTGCAGGATGCCTATCACCCGACTGAAACGACGCGGTTTGCGCACGTGATCCTGCCGGCGGCGGTGAATTTCGAGCAGACCGGCGTGTTCACCAACAGCGAGCGAAGGGTCACGCTGATGGAGCAGGTGGTCCCGCCGCCGGGGCAGGCCAGGCCTGACTGGTGGTGGATCCTGAGCGTTGCGCGGGCGATGGGATTCGAGCGGGGGATGCGCTTCACTTCGTCGGCGGAGATTTTCGACGAGTTTGCGCGCAGCACCGCCGGGCGACCCAATGACCAGAGCGCCCTGCACCACGAGCTGCTGAGGCGCAAGGGGCCGCAACACTGGCCATATCCGGCGCTGGGGCAGCCTTCGCCCAGACGGTACGTGCTGGGGCAGTTTCCCACCGTTTCAGGCAAGGCACGTTTCTGGGCGCACGATCACCGGATCCTGGCCGAACGCTCCGACGAGCAGTACCCGCTGATTCTCACGACCGGGCGGCTCATCAGCCACTGGCATACGCGCACCAAGACCGGACTGGTCAGGCAGCTCAACGAGCAGGCGGGGCAATCGTCACTGAGCATGAACCCTGCCGATGCGCAGAGCCTTGGGCTGTGCGACGGCGAGGCGGTGCGGGTGATCAGCCGTCGCGGGCATGCTCGCACGCGTCTGCGTCTTGATGCAACCCTCCCGCCTGGCGTGGTGTTCATGTCCATTCACTTCAACGACCTGTTCGCGCCCTGCGCCAGCCCCAACGAGGCCACGATCGACGACACCGACCCGACCAGCCGCCAGCCGGCACTTAAGTACTGCGCCGTTCGCGTCGAGCCGGAGGTCGCAACTGATCCGCCGATGACCTGAATCGCCCCCCAGCTCCGGTCTGACCGACGCGGAAACGCAAACGCGGCGGCCGGTCTGCGGGCATATACTGCACGAGGCGGGGCAGGCGATTTGAAGGGAGTCGGCGATGACGCGGGAAGAGCTGGGTAGCGCCCTGAGCGCGGTGGCAGAACGGCTGACGACGCTGATCGTGGAGGATGCGGAACTACGCGGTCATCTGCGTCGGCTGATCGAGGCGATTCTATCCATTCCGCCGGTCGCGCCGGCAGCAGGTCAAACCCATGAAGGCGGGGATGATTCGCAAGCCACGGCCGAGCCGGAAGCTGGCACGACCGACTCGCTGGCCATGGAGCAGGCGGCGATGCCCGCCGCGCCGACTTCGCCGACGGAATTGCCGTCGGTTCCGCCGCGAATCGTGCCGATTGGCCCGGAGCTGTTAGCGCCGACCGTCGCCGCCGAGCCGTCGCAAGCGGTTCCCCGCTGGCCGGAGGTTTCCGAGGCCGAGCTGGCATTGATCGAGTCGCGGTGTCGGCTCAAGGCCGAGGGCGCCCGCTGGGCGGCGATGCGCCGGCAGCGGCTGGCCGCCGGAGCCGACTTCCGCCTGGAGATTGAACCCCGCGACCGCGACATCATCGACCGCGCCAGAAAACTGCCGGATTGCTTTCTGTGGATGTGCAACCCTGGCAGCGACCCGGCCCCGGAGGATGCCACGCTGTACGAAGAACTGGCCGGCTGCTTTGATGCCGTGGCCTGCGGCGTGGCGCTGGTTCGCAGCCTGCTGGGCGAAACCAACGGGCAGCTTGGGTCGTTTGAGCAGGCGCTGGATCTTCTGGCCGAAGCCCAGTCGGCTCTGCGCGCCAGCATCCTCAGAATCGGCGCCTCGACCGATTCGGATCAGAACAAGGTCTTCTACTGGCTGCGCTCGACGGCGAGCAAGCATCAACTGTTCATTCGCCGCCACATGCGCGTGGATGATCCGGCCGATCCGGGAAACTGGCACGACATCATGGACCGGATCCAGCGGATGGATTCGGCGATTCAGGAGGAGCGGCAACGCCAGAAGCGACATCAGCAGGCGCTGGGACGCATTCGGTTTCACCTGGGGCAGCTTGCCAGGGACCACGGGGAGTCGTCGCACCACTGGAGCGTCATCGTGCAAAGCGTGCAGTCGCTGATTGAGGATGGGGTTCCTCCCAGTAATACGGCGATTCGTGAGCTGCTGCTGCCGGTGATCGACGAAGTGCCGGAGATGGACCTGCCCGACGGCTTTCGGCTGGTCATGCGGGAGATCGACCGCTATCTGGCGACGCGCCCGGGCGAGCAGCCCGCCGAATCCGCCGCTGAACCCACTGCCGAAGTAAGGGAGGCGGCGAGAATGCTGGCGGGCAAGACGGTGATTCTGATCGGCGGCGTGCCGCGACCGCACGCCCGCGAGGCGCTGATACGGTCCTTTGGCCTGAAGGACCTGGACTGGATTCAGGCCAGGGAGCACGAATCCATCGACAACTTCGAGCCGCACGTGGCCCGGGACGAGGTGGCGCTGGTGCTGCTGGCGGTGCGCTGGTCCAGCCACTCGTTCGGCGAAGTCAAACAGTTCTGCGAGAAGTATGGCAAGCCGCTGGTGAGGCTTCCGGGCGGATATAATCCAAATCAGGTGGCGGCTCAGATCATTTCGCAGGTAAGCCAGCAGCTTGCGGCCAGCCGATGAAACCGAGAGCATCCGGTGAACCCGCGAGCACCCTGGCGCTGCCGAGGAAGTTGCCCGGATTGTTGCTCGCCGCGGGCGGGGATGGGTTGCTTGACACTATTGTTTGAGCGTGCCGATAATCGCGCAGCAGAAGCTTGCGTGCAGGAACCATCGTCAGGAGCGTCGCGCGGATGCCGGAAGTGATACGGATTTATGAAGTAGGCGACTACGAAGCACAGATCGAGCGCGCCGCGGAGCGTTTGCGCGGCGGGGGGGTGGTGGTATTGCCAACGGAGACCGTCTACGGCGCCGCGGGGCTGCTGAGCCGACCCGACGCCGCCGCCAGGCTACGCGCCATCCGCAACGGCGAGGCGGCCAACAAGCCGTTTACCGTGCACCTGGCCCGTCCGGAACAGGCGAATCGATATTTGGGCCCGGTCAGCGAGCTGGGACAGCGGATGATCCGCAAGCTCTGGCCCGGACCGGTGGCGCTGGTGTTCGATGTGCCGGCGGACCGACGCGCGCAGGTGGCGTCGGAAATGCGGCTGGCCGAGCGAGACCTGTACGACGGTTCGCAGATCACGCTTCGCTGCCCGGACCACATTGTGGCCAGTGACATCCTGGGCAAAGTCGAGGGTCCGGTGGCGCTGACGCTTGTGGAGTCGGCGGACTGGCAGGCGCTGGATGCGAGGGTGGACCTGGTGCTTGACGCCGGGCCGACGCGATATTCCAAGCCCTCGACGATTGTGCGTGTTGTGGACGATCGCTACCAGATCGTGCGTGAAGGGGTATACGACCAGCGGATCATCGAGCGATTGCTTCGCACGACGGTGCTGTTCGTGTGCAGCGGGAACACCTGCCGCTCGCCGATGGCCGAGGCGCTGGCCAGGCGTGCCATCGCCAACCGGCTGGGTGTGCCGCCGGAGGAACTGGAAAGGACCAAGGGGATCAGCGTGGTTTCCGCCGGAAGCCTGGCGATGCCTGGCGCGCGGGCGACGCCGCAGGCGGTCGATGCGGTGCGCGAGCTGGGCGCGGACCTGTCACGACATCGCTCGCGGCCGCTCAGCGTTGAATTGATCCATGCCGCCGATCACATCTTTACGATGGGCCGGTCGCATGCCGCCGCCGTCACCGCTCTGGTCCCCTCGGCAAGGGACAAGACCACCCTCCTGAACCCCGAGGCGGACATTGAAGACCCGATCGGCGGGGACTCGGCGTTGTATCTGTCGCTGGCCAGGACGCTGGAGGAACTGATCGAAAAGAACGTGGTGGGCAGGGTGGTGCAGGCGAAGTGAGGGCCTGCGATCCTGTCCGGGGTTTCTGCCCTGCGGGCGGGCGTGGCATGGATGGCCGTCAAGGCACAAGGAGCGTCAATCAGGAATGTTCAGCGAGGACTCAGACAGTGACGATGGAGCGATCAGGATGAAGGTCGCGATTGCAAGCGATCACCGGGGATTCGCCATGAAGCACGTGGTGATCGACGTCGTGCGCCGGATGGGGCACGAAGTGCAGGATTTCGGGTGTGACGGCACGACGTCGGTGGACTACCCCGACTACGCCGCCCCCGCCGCCAGGGCCGTGGCCAACGGGCAGTGCGACGCCGCCATTCTGCTGGACGGCAGCGGGATCGGGATGACGATCGTGGCCAACAAGGTCAGCGGAGTGCGCGCCGCTGTGGCGCACGATGAGATGATGGCCCGCCGGGCCCGCGAGCACAACCACTGCAATGCGCTTTGCCTGGGAGCCGATCTGCTCAGCGAAGCGCAGATTCGCACAATCGTCCAGATCTTCCTCTCCACGGAGTATCAGCCGGGCAGGCATGAGCGAAGGATCGCCAAGATCCGGCAGATCGAGGCGCAGCAATGCTAGCCGCAGGTGGAGCTGGCAAGCAGCAGCGGGTTTACTTCCGATCGTCCCATCTGTCGATCATCGCATCAGCGGGCAATTGCGGTTGAATCCGCGCCGCCAGGCACAGGAGCAACAGAGGCACGAACCGGCCGAGCAGCATGGCGGCGGACAGAACGTACAACGTGCCGCCGACGTGATGGATGGCCTCGGGCCAAAGACCGGTGGTGCTGACGGCGCCGACGGCCAGGAAGAGCAGGTGATCACTACTGGTCCGCGGTTCGAGCACGATCAGCCCGATCGTCGTGGCCAGCACGATCAGGAGGTACAACCCGATCCAGGCGCAGGCCAGGCCAAAGCAACGTCCAGCGGTGCCGCCGGCAAGCAGGCGGAGGGTTTTCGCGGCAAACAGGAACAGTGCGGTTGCGGTCATTCCCCCGCCGGCGCTGCCGGCGCAGGCGCCGATCGACATCAGGATCATCAGGACCCATTGCGAGGCGGTGGTCAAGGATCCGGGCATGCTCATGGGTATGCCAGGGCTGCGGGTGTTGATCGCCTCAACGGAACCAAGCACCAGCGACTGGCCGATGGGCCTGCCGCCCAGGTGTTCCAGCACGACGATCAGGGCCAGCCCAAGCAGGTACGCTCCAGCCATGCAGGCCAGGGCGGCCAGCGTGTGCGGGTGGATGGGGCGTTTCTCGACGATGCTGGCGCCCAGATCCAGCAGCACGGCCACGCCCAGTCCTCCGACCACTGCCAGCGGCAGCAGCACCACATGCGTTCGCCATTCGTACACGCCGGGTGAATCGCCCAGGATCAGGCCCGCATTGCTGATGGCGCTGGCGGCGTGGAAAATCGCCTGCCGCATGTCCGTACCCTGACGGAGCAGAAGACTGGCGCCCAGCAGCACGCCCGCGGCGTAGATACAAAGCGTTGCGCGGATGATCTGAGCATCGCCGAACGGCAGTTGCAGGATCCGCCTGATTGCGCGGGCGCCGACGATCAGGATGACCAGCGCCGCCAACACCATCAGCCCCAGCACCATCGCCTGCCCCGTCGGTTTGAAGTCGGCGATGCGGGTATCCTGCTGGAAGCCGGTGAGGGTGACGACGTTGACGACGGTGAAGACGGCGCGGT
The DNA here is from genome assembly GCF_050410795.1 of Fontivita pretiosa. GTDB lineage: Bacteria > Planctomycetota > Phycisphaerae > Tepidisphaerales > Tepidisphaeraceae > Fontivita > Fontivita pretiosa. The sequence continues at coordinate 4,951,409 of NZ_CP191258.1, forward strand.
CCAGGGGCATCTCCGTGCCCCGGGGCATGCCCAGCCCGCTTCGCAGCACGAGGAATGTGGCCAAAGCCCACAACGACAGGGCGACCAGCAGAGACCAATCCCGCAAGAGCAGGGGAGCATCGGTCGTTGACGCTGATCGATGCAGTCGCTGCACGCGTTGATGCTTCATCGTGATCGTTTCACTGCCGCGCCCGGGTCGTGAGCATCAGTGTGGCCGCGGTCTTCGCGCCCTTGTGCATGTTGCCTGCGATGCTCATCCCTTGCTCTTGCTGGCGTAGACGGCCTGCGGATCGAACTGGCGATTGAGAATCACCTTCCACTCGGATGCCCCGGGCTCGTATTTTCGATAGAAACAGCTTCGATACCCTTCGTGACAGGCGGCGACGATCTGCTCGACCCTGATCAGCACCGCGTCCTTGTCGCAGTCAGTGAGAAGCTCCTTCACGTGCTGAACGTGCCCGCTGGATTCGCCCTTCATCGCCAGTCGCCCGCGCGATCGGCTGTAGGTGTGAACCTTGCCGGTGGCCAGCGTCTTTTCCAGCGCCTCGCGATTGGCCCAGGCGAGCATCAGAACCTGCCCGTTGGCGTGATCCTGCACGATGATCGGCACCAGACCGTTGGAGTCATATTTGAGGCTGTCGAGTAGCGGGTCCATGGCGGTACTTGTCGAGCGGCGCTGCCGGTTTGTCAACTGCCGGACAGTGAGTCGCCGCCGCGGTGGGTATCCACCAGAGCCGAGCCCTGCTGGTGCGCGTTGGGTGCAGCTTGACTTGAAAGGCGCGCTTCGTAGCATCGCCGATGCGGGACACGCAGGTCCGCTGAATCGTCCGATGCTGAGAACAAGGAGTCGAAATCCATGGCCAAGAAAACCGTTGCCGACGTGGACGTGAGGGGAAAGAGGGTTCTGATGCGAGTGGACTTCAATGTCCCGCTGGAGAACGGCCGGATCACCGATGATCGCCGCATCACACAGGCGCTGCCGACCATCCGAAACGTGATCGACCGAGGCGGGCGGCTGATCCTCATGTCGCACCTTGGACGTCCCAAGGGCGGGCCGGATCCGAAGTATTCGCTCAAGCCGGTGGCCCAGCGACTGAGCGAGCTGCTGGGCAAGCCGGTGACGTTCGCCAATGACTGCATCGGGCCTGAGGTGGAGAAGCTGGTGTCGAATCTGCGGGACGGCGATGTGCTGTTGCTGGAGAACCTGCGTTTTCACAAGGAGGAAGAGAAAAACGACCCCAACTTCGCACGCCAGCTTGCCAAACTCGGGGACATCTACGTCAACGACGCGTTCGGCACGGCCCACCGCGAGCACGCAAGCACCTTTGGCGCGCCCCAGGCGATGCAGGGCAAGCCACGGGTCATCGGATTCCTGGTCCAGAAGGAACTGAAGTTCCTCGGCGACGCCATCAGCAACCCGCAGCGGCCGTTCGTGGCGATCCTCGGCGGGGCCAAGGTCTCGGACAAGATCCAGGTCATCCAGAGCCTGCTGGACAAGTGTGACACTCTGCTGATCGGTGGGGCGATGGCGTATACGTTCTTCCTTGCACAAAAGAAGCAGGTGGGCAAGAGCCTGGTCGAGCCGGATCAGGTGGACCTGGCCGCCAGCCTGCTGGCCCGCGCCGGCGGCAAGCTGAAGCTGCCCGTGGATACGGTGGTGGCGCCATCGATCGATTCCACGGACACCAAAGTGGTCGAAGGCAGCATCCCCGGCGAGCTCAGCGGCTTCGACATCGGCCCGAAAACACGCGAAATCTTCAAGGCCGAGATCGCAAAAGCCAGGACGATCGTGTGGAACGGCCCGATGGGCGTGTTCGAAAAGCCGCAGTTTGCCGAGGGAACCCGGCAGGTGGCGCAGGCGGTGGCCGACGCGACCCAGAAAAACGGCGCCACCAGTGTGATCGGCGGCGGCGACAGCGCCGCGGCCATCGAGCAACTGGGCCTCAGCGACAAGGTCAGCCACGTGAGCACCGGCGGCGGGGCGTCGCTGGAGTTTTTGGAAAAGGGACACTTCAGCACGATCGATATCCTGGATTGACCGGCGAGGTCGCAGACGCCGTCGCGTGGCCGGGAGCCCAGCGTGAAACGCCCACAACAGTTTCCGGGGACCCATCAGATCTCCGCGTCGATTCTTTCGGCGAACTTTGCCAGGCTCGGCGCGGAGATCGATGAGGTTCTGCGCGGCGGGGCTGATTTTGTGCACCTGGACGTGATGGACGGGCACTTCGTGCCCAACATCAGCTTCGGGCCGCCGGTGATTCAGTCGATTCGCCCGATCACTTCAACGTATTTCGACGCGCACCTGATGATCAGCCAGCCGCTGCGGTATGCGCCGGCGATCGTCGAGGCCGGCGCGGACAACATCACGTTTCACGCCGAGGTCGTTGACGATCCGGCGCGCGCTGCGCGCGAAATCCGAAAACTCGGCTGCCATGTTGGCATCACGCTGAACCCCGCGACGCCTGTGGAGCGGATCTGGCCGGCGATCGAGCACGTGGATGTCGTGCTGGTCATGAGCGTCGTGCCCGGCTTCAGCGGCCAGAAGTTCATGCCCGAAGTTCTGCCCAAGTGCCAGGCGATCAGAAAGCGGCTGGCGGCGCACCAGCGGCTGGAGATCGACGGCGGGATCAACGCCGCCACGATCGCCTCGGCGCGCGACGCTGGCGTCGATTGGTTCGTCGTCGCCAGCGCCATCTTCGACAGGCCCGACCGCGCCGCGGCCATCCGCGAGCTGCGTGAGCAACTCGACCGCGGAAGTTGATCTGCCAAACCACCGATGAACGCGGATGAACACCGATCGTTGCGGATCGGGGATTCAGGTTGATTGCTCTGGGCGGTGAGCGTGTGCCGAAGCACGCGAGCCTGCACGACGGCCGTCTTGCCTGCGCGGCGAGCCATCGCACGGACGGGACGCCTGACGTTAGTACACATTTCCGGGAGTCCTCGTCTTTGAGGCAGCAGAGCGGACAGGCGTCGCACCCGTGCTGAGTGGCATGAAGCGATGAAGAGCCCGGAGACCAGACTTTCGAATTCGATCGCACCTCGCATGGCCGGGACGGCCATGCCACAATTGGCGCGTCTCCGCTTTCATCGCACGCACCTGCGCGTCTGAGTGGAAAACGCGGGTGGTCCGAGATGTGAATGAACGTGCGGCGGGACGCATCTGACACAGAAGTGAAAAACCGAAGGCTCCACCGTCCTTGTAGACGCGCATTCACTCTGTGTGCATCTACGTGCATCTGTGGTTCGATCCTGCGGTAAATCGCCCGACCGGCTCTGGACATCCGCCCGTTGATCCTTCATCCTTCTGAGTTTGTTCTTGGCTCACTGATGACTCGCGTGATCCTGATCCATGCCGGGCCGACGCCTTGGGACGTCGAAGATCGCATCGTTGGCAACCACCCGCTGCCGCTGACGGAGCTGGGGCTGGCCAGCGTGCAGGGCGTGGTGGCGAATCTGCCTGCGGGCGTGACGGCGGTTTATCGCAACCGCAAGAACGAGGCGTGCGAGCAGGTCGCGCAGCTTGTGGCGCAGCGGTTCGGGCTCAAGCCGCATCACACCGCGGCGCTGGACGAGGTGAATCTTGGACTGTGGCAGGGATTGACCTGCGCCGAGCTGAGGTTTCGTCACGCCCGCGTCGAGGAACAGTGGCGCCAGAATCCGCTGGCGGTGCATCCGCCGGAAGGCGAACGCCTGGAAGATGCGATCGAGCGGCTGCGTCAGGCGTTGCGGACGATCCTGCGGCGCAACCGCGGCGGAACGGTCGTGCTGGCGCTGCGACCGATGGCGATGCAGATCACGCTGGGGCTGTTGCGACATGAGGATGCCGCGACCATCGCCGCCCACTTGCGGAACAGCTCGCCTGTGGAGACGATTGAGCTTCCCGATGAACACCAGCATCTGTAGGGTTGATCAACCCGGAGACGTTCGATGACCCAGCCTGCTCAACCCGCGCAACCGGCGCAGCCGACAGGCGACGCCGCCAGCGCACGCAAGGAAGGAATCCCCGAGGGGTTGTGGCTCCGCTGTCCGGACTGCGGCGACATGCTGTTCCGCAAGGTCGTTCAGGAGAACCTGGACGTCTGTCCGTCGTGTCAGTACCACTTCCGCATTTCAGCGCGGCGGCGAATCGAGCTGCTGGTCGATCCCGGCAGCTTCGAGGAGATGTTCGACGACATCGAGCCTACCGATCCGCTTCGTTTCGTCGATAAAAAGGCCTACAAGGACCGGCTCAAGGCCGAGCAGCTCAAGAGCGGAAACAAGGATGCCGTCGTCTGCGGCAAGGGATTCATCAAGGGCAGGCCCATGATGCTGGCGGTGATGGACCCCAACTTCATGATGGGGTCGATGGGTTCGGTGGTGGGCGAAAAAATCACCCGCACGATCGAGTACGCCGCCCAGAACAAGCTGCCCCTGTTGATCGTCAGTTGTTCCGGCGGCGCACGAATGCAGGAATCGACACTTTCGCTGATGCAGATGGCCAAGACCAGCGCAGCGCTGGCGCGGCTCGATGAGGCCGGGGGGTTGTTCATTTCCCTGCTTGCCGACCCGACGACCGGCGGGGTGACGGCCAGCTTTGCCATGCTCGGGGACTTTATCATCGCCGAGCCCAAGGCGCTGATTGGCTTTGCCGGACCGCGCACGATCTGGAACACCATCAAGGTCGAGTTGCCCGAGGGCTTCCAGCGGAGCGAGTTCCTGGAAGAACACGGATTCATCGACTTCGTCGTTCACCGCAAGGACCTGCGCAGCGAAATCGCCAGGCTCGTCGATTTCTGCGTGAAGGAAACCTGAAAGCTCTATCCACCGGGGTTGCAACGCGAAGTTACGGCTTGCCGCCGGGGCTGTGCCGGATAAGCTCAGCCAGCATGAGTGTTGACGCCCTGATCGCGCAGCAGGTGTCCGGGATGATCGATTTGCGGCATCGGCTGCATCAGATCCCCGAACTGGGCTACCAGGAGCACGAAACCGCCCAGACCATCCGGCAGGAACTGGACCGGCTGGGGATCGAGTATGTGAGCGGGGTCTCGCAAGCGCCGACGGCGACAATCGCCTGGATCGGGGATGCGCGCAAGCCGTGCGTGGCCTTGCGCGCCGACATCGATGCCCTGCCGATCGAGGAGCGCACCGGCCTGCCTTACGCCAGCCGACACGACGGGCGCATGCACGCCTGCGGACATGACGGGCACATCTCGATTCTGATGGGGGCGGCGGCCGTGCTGCGATCGATCGTCGATGAGCTTGATGTGTGCGTGAAGCTGATCTGGCAACCAGCCGAGGAGGGCGGCGGAGGCGCGCGGCGACTGTGCGAGGCGGGCGTCCTGGATGGGCGGATCGGGCCGGAAGTCCGCGCGATTTTCGGGCTGCATGGCTGGCCGGGATTGCCTGTGGGGTGCGTTTCAACCCGGCCCGGGCCGCTGCTGGCGGCGACAGACTGCTTCACCGCCACGTTTGTGGGCAAAGGCTGTCACGGTGCGTTTCCGCATCTGGGTCGCGACCCGATCGTCGCCGCCTGCCAGGCGGTTATCAACCTCCAGCAGGTTGTCTCGCGAGAGCTGGATCCGACCGAGCCGGCGGTCATCACGGTGGGCAAGTTTGTCGCGGGCACGGCGACCAACGTGATCCCCAACCGCGCCACCATCGAAGGCACCGCGCGCACGCTCAGCCAAGCGGCTCGCAGGCTCGTGGAATCCTCCATTCGCCGACGCTGCCAGGGCATCGCTGCCGCCTCTGACTGCAACGTCGAATTCGTCTGGGAGCAGGGGTATCCGCCGACTGTGAACGATCCGGCGATGGCCGAATACGTCTCGCAGGTCACCAAGGCCACACTGGGCGCCGAGCGGTTCATCCCCGCGGCGCGTCCGGCCATGGGCGGAGAAGACTTCGCCTATTACCTTGAAAAAGTCCCGGGATGCTTCCTGCTGATCGGCGTGAGGCCGCCCGAGCGATCGGAGTATCCATCCCTGCACAGTGATCAGTTCGATTTCACGGACGATGCACTGGCCGTGGGAGTGCGGATCTTCGTGGAACTGGTGCGAGGCTTTGCATCACGCCGGCCATAGCAGGGGGCTATTGCCGCAGCTCGTCAGTAAAATCGTACACCACGTATCTGGCGACCAGGGGCTTGAGGACCTGCTCCACCGCGGCGCGGTGAACGGGATGATGTTCATACTGCATCAGGGCGTCGTGATCCCTGAAATAGATGAACACCGCCACGTCAAAGCTCGAGTCAACAACCGGACGGGTAGAGGGAATCGCCCGGCCGGCGGAAACGCGCACCACTCCGGGTATCGATTGGAACGACCGGGACGCAGCGATGAGCTTCTGACGCGCCTGCGAATCACCCGGCTGATTCAGCCAGCAGATCACCACGTGGCCGACCGGTCGCGGCCTTGCAATGGCGGCCGGCCAGCACCCACATCCCGCCAGCAACATCGCCGCGCAGATCACAACCCGTATCCGCTTCATGATTGTTCCTTCCCAACGCCCGCATCCAGCAGCAGTTTCGCATTCCGCTGCAACACCGGCAGCTTCACGCGTTTGATCGCGCTGCCGCGGAGGCGCTCGCGATAGTCCTGCTCTCGCCAGCGCAGCAGCTCGTGCAGATCGATCGTACCGCTGGGGAATCGCGGCTGAAATGCAGGCTCGCTGCTGACGGGCGCTTTGGAGTTCCACGGGCAGACTTCCTGGCAGATGTCGCAGCCGAACAGCCAGCCGTGGAGCTTGTCGCGGAACTCGTCCGGAATCGGCTCGCGGCGCTCGATCGTCAGGTATGAGATGCATCGCCGAGCGTCGAGCTGGTATGGCGCGGTGATGGCCTGCGTCGGGCAGGCGTCGATGCATCGGCGGCAGGTGCCGCAGCGGTCGATCGCCGGATCATCCGGCGGCAACTGGAGCGTGGTCAGCACCTCGCCCAGCAACAGCCATGAGCCGATCCGCTCGTTGATGATGCAGGTGTTCTTGCCGATCCAGCCGATGCCCGCGCGGGCGGCCAGTTCCTTCTCCATCACCGGCGCGGTATCGACGGCGCAGCGGGTCTGCACGTCGGGAACACGCGCGCGGATCCAGTCGGCAAGCTGATACAGCCGCGGCTTGAACAGCTCGTGATAATCCTGACCCAGCGCGTAACGGGCGATGCGGCCGTGGCTCGAGCCTGGCGGTGGCGGTGACAGCGGCACGTGATAGTTCATCGCCACGCAGATCACGCTTTTGGCGCCGGGCAGATAGCTGGCCGGATCGACCCGCTGCTCAAAGCGGCGGTGCAGGTACTGCATGGTCCCCGCCTGCCCGCTGTCCAGCCACTGGCGAAAGTAGTCGCGATATCTGGAGGGCTCGGCGGAGGCGATGCCGACCAGATCGAACCCCACCCGCCGCGCCTGCTGCCTGATTTCAGCCGCCAGTTGATGCATCGGGGTTGGACTGCGTGCGTGCCCGAAGCCGGGCCAGTTGTTCATCCAGATCAACGCCGACTACCGGGGAGTTGAGGGCATTGGTGCCCAGAGTATTGATTCTGTGGACGATCTGGTTGATCCAGAGCACCAGGACGCGGACTCGCGTCTCGTCGCGGGCCTGTTCCAGTTCGCCGCGGAGACGGTCCAGGGTCTTGCGCCAGCGGACCTCCTCGGGCATGACATCATTCTGCCGCAGGATTCGCAGCGCCCACCACATGAGCCGCGCGTCTTCGTCGGCCGGGATCGGATCCAGCTCGATCGGTTTTCCGGCACCGGGAAGGTTGTCGAACTTTCCCTCCTTGATCGCGTCCTCGATGCGTCGATCCGCCAGCCGACGCAGCGCCGCCTCGATGTCCACGTGCTTCAGCGACATGTGATGATTATAGATCACAAGCCGACGGGACGAAGGATGAAATGACAGCGCTGATCCGAGGGCACAATCGCCGAAATCTGGTTTTCAGCCTTTCAACCCTTGCGCTCACACGGCGATTTGTTTCCATCCTCCGTGCAGGAACCTTGCGTAGATGACGGCGCCGCGGATGAGCAGCTCGACAGCCAGCACGACCCACACGGCCGTCAGACCCTGGTGCAGCACGCGCGTGACGATCCACACTCCTGCCAGACGGATCACGAACATGTTGAACACCAGCAGCAGCATCAGTGTCAGCGTATCGCCGGCGCCGCGCAACGCGCCACCGAAAATCATCGCCGCTGCGAAGCCGGCCTGGCAGAACCCGGTGATGAACAGGCACCGCGTGACCAGCTCCTGCACCGCCGGGTCCTCGGAGAACAGCATCGCGGGATACTGTCCGAACAGGATGAAGCCGACTCCGCAGGCGATCATGAACCCGCCGCCCAGCGCGTAGGCCAGGTAGGCGCTTCGGGTGGCGCGGCGATCGTCGCGCATCCCCAGGCTCTGGCCGACCATCGTCGCCGCCGCCGTCGCCACCGCGAATCCGGTCATGTAGCTGAGGCTTTCGATGCGTACGGTGATGTTGTGGGCGTTACCCGCGGTCGCGCCAAGCTCATTGACCAGCCGAAGCACACCGAAGTTCGCGACCCAGTGCATCAGGTCGCTGGCACCAGCCGGAATACCGATTCGCAGCAGCCGCCGCAGGTACTGCCAGTGCGGGCGCATGCGGTGCCAGTAGAGCCTCAACCCGCCACGACCCAGCACCAGCACCGTGAACTGCACCAGCCCTCCGCTGATGTAGGCAATCGTGGTGCCCCAGGCGATGCCATCGAATCCGAGCCGGGGCATTCCAAACCAGCCATACGTCAGCGCGAAACTCGCGCCCATGTTGATCAGATCCACACCAATCATCGTCAGCGCGGGCGTGAGGGTGTCTCCGGCGCCGCGCAGACAGGCGTTGGCGACGAACATCACCATGGTCAGGGGCATGGAGATCGAAAGAATGCGAAGGTAGTCACGGGCATAGTGCAGCGGTTGCGAATCCAGCCCCGCGGCACGGGCGATGGGGCCGGCCAACGCGAACATCACCGCGCCGGTCAGCAGGCCCACCAGCAACGCCGACGTGACCGACTGCCCGCAGATGCTGTTGGCCAGCCGGCGGTGTCTGGCGCCCACAGCACGGGCGATGATCGCGGTGCTGCCCGTGCCCACCGCGCTGACCAGCAGGCTCGCCAGCCACAGGATGTAGCTGATCGTTCCGACGGCGGCGCCGGCGGCGACCTCGTCGGCCCGACTCAGCGCGGTCGGCACGTCGTACTGATGGATGTGATTGGCCAGGTAGGTGTCGGTCCAGCCGACCAGGATATGCAGCGCGTGCTCGGCAAAAACAGGCAGCGACAGCACCAGCAATTGCCGCAGCAATGCGCGGGTTGAATCCATCCCCCGCGGCATCTCGCCGGCCGGACGAGCCATCGCATGCTGCACCTTTGATACCGCCGGCGAGGAGCGATTCATAGTCAGGGCAGATAATACGCGGACAAACTGCGGCGGGACACAGATCGAATCGCCCGCTGACCAGAGAACTGCTGTCTGTCGTCATTCAACTCACAATCTCAGGCCAGCAGCACTTCCAGCGAGACTTGATTCAAATCGAGCATGGCGTCGAGTTGAGCCGAATCGGCGCCCTCGCCGCCGTCGAGGATCAGATCGGCCAGGGAGTCGCGGGCGAAGACGCGGTCGTTGCCTGCGCCGGCGAAGATGCGGTCAACCCCCTGGCCGGCGACGATCAGGTCGTCGCCGCCGCCGCTGCGCACCACGTCGTCGCCGCCGCCGGCGTCGATGGAGACGGGCAGGGTACCGGCATCGATGGCGATCCAGTCATTCCCTGCGCGTGCGGCGATCGAGACGCCGCGCACCCGCGAGGCCGGGAAGCTCACGGTCTGCCCGTTGCACGTGACCTTCACCTTGCCGCCGGCCAGACGCACGCCGATCGAGTCGCGGTCATTGGTTCCATAGATGCGCAGGCGTTTGCCGGTGATTGCCGCGAACGTGCTGGAGATGCTGAGTTGATAATCGCCCGTGCTGCCGCTGGCGGCGCCGGCGCCGCGGACGGGGTCGTACGCCCGTGGCGATCGTCCCGCGCCGCTGACGCCGATGAAGTATGTCTGTCCGCGAACCACCCCGGTGTAGATCAGACTGTCCACGGTGCGCGGGTCGGCGTTGTCGTTGTAGGTGATCTCGCGTCCGGTTGCGTCGAAGATGCGCACAAACGTGTCGGCGCCGAAGCTGCTGAGGGCGCCGGCACGCACCTGGATCGGTCCGCTGGCCGGCGCCAGGAAGCGATACAGGTCCACATCCGTCGAGCCGCGGACCAGCGCCAGGTCCATGCCCAGATTCGCGGTCAGCGCCGAATTCAACTGGATGCTGCGCACCGCCGGAGCGTCCAGGCGATCATCCCAGAGCCTGGCGACGATGGATCGCGGTCGCAGTCGCATGCTGATGCGGTAATCGCCGACGGTGCCGGGAGAGCCGCTGCCCAGCAGTTGCGGGTCATAGTTGTCGTTGCCGGCGCCCGAGACGCCGATGAAATACACCTGTCCACCGACAACCGGCGCGCGAAGCAACGGGTCCGGGCCGTCGATGTCGTCACTGCTGGCCAGCAGCCGTCCGTCGGATGCAAACAGCCTCAGCACGGCGTTGACTGGCGACGGGTTGCCGGCCAAGGAGTAGGAATCGACGTTGATTTCCAGGATGCCCGATTCATCGGGTTGCACGCGGAAGAAGTCCACGTCGCGGTCGCCGACAGGCTCGCCGCCGTCCGCGCCGACAGCGCCGGGCCGGGGGGACAGTGGCAGCGTCGTCTCCACGGCCTGCGAGATCGCGCCGTTGCGGTCGTTGTTGGCAAAGGAGACGAAGATGCGATAGAAGCCTCCGCCGCCGGCGCTGCTTCGCCCGCTCAGGCTCGTGGGGTTGTAGTTGCGATTGGCGGCGTCGGAAACCCCGAAATAGTAGACTTCCCCGCGTCGGACTTGCCCGATGGCGAAGCTGTCGGTGGCGTGGCCGACGGGATCCCCGCTGTCCAGATCGTAGCTGAACAGGCCGTCGGTCATTTCCAGCGGATTGCCCTGGGCATCGTGTGCGACGGCGGCGTCGTTGTCGCTGATCGGATTGCCCTGGGCATCGAAGACGCGCAGGTACGAATTAACGTAATCGGTGTCGTAGGGGGTGTCGATGTCCACCATCAGCCTGCCGTTGTCGGGCACGACGATCCTGAACAGATCGACGTCGGCCGGGCCGACGGGCTTGCCCAGATCGGCGCCGATGAAGCCGTCGAAGTTCTGATGCGGCTCGTTGTCGCCGGCGAGATTGACGTTGACCGCGCCGCTGAGCAGTCCGTTGGGATCCAGATTCGACAGAGCAAAGCTGATGGTGAAGTTTCCGATCGCGCCGGCGCGCGTGCCGGCGCCGCTGATCGGATCGTAGCCGGTATTGCCCGCGCCGCTCACGCCGGCGTAGTACGTGCCCGGCGGCAGGCTGATCACGATGCGCGACAGGGCGTCGCCGGCCGAATCATCGTCGGCGGCCAGCTCGACGCCGCTCGCGTCGAACAGCCTCAGGTACGAGTCGGGCACCCCGGCACTGGATGTGCCGCGGCCGATTTCGATGCTGATCGTTCCCGGCGAAGCGACGGTGAACTCGTACATGTCCACATCGTCGCTGCCGATGCTGCGCGAGCCATCGGTGCCAAGCGTGCCGGGGATCGGTCCGACGGGCGCGCCGGTGAGAGTCGGGCCGAAGATCGCGCTGGAGATGGTGCCGTTGGGATCGGTGGGCGTGCTGCTGCCGCCGCCGAACAGCTCGCGCACGCGCTGCACCGCCCGCAGCACGTTCAGCCGCACGTAGCTCAGCCCGGTGTTCAGCAGCTCCCGCAGCTCGCCCGCATCGACCAGGCCGTTATGGTTGTCGTCGATGAAGATGGCGTCGTCTTCGTCGTCGCCGTCGGTGATCGGATCGCCGCTGGCTTGCTGGATCGATCGCACCTCGGTGGCCGAGAGCAGTCGTCCGCCGAAGGTCATCGCCGCGTCCTGCATCAGGGCCACGGCGCCGCTGACCATCGGAGCGGCCTGGCTGGTGCCCTGGGTACTCTGGATCTGGTTGCCCGGCCAGGTGCTGGTGATGATCGCCCCCGGCGCGAAGATGGCGTTTTGGGCGACGGGCGGGGGCCTCTGGCTGAAGCTGACCAGGCGATCGGCGGCGGTGCTCAGATCGACGCTGCCGCCCGACCAGACAAACCCGCCGCCCTGATTGGCGTCCCAGACCGCCCCGACATTGAGCGTACTGATGATTCCCGGCGAGGCGGAATTGGGAAACTGCACATTGAGCTGCCGGCCGCTGCCCGGATCATGGATGATGCCGTAGGAGTTTCCGGCGGCGGCGACGACCGTCACCCCGCTGTCCTGGAGGGTCTGGATTTCGTCGCTGTAGACATCGCCCTGGACCTGCTGCGGGGAGGTGTAGAACCCGCTGCCCAGAGACAGATTGACAGCGACGATGCGATATCGCTGGCGGTTGTCGATGACCCACTGGAGGGCCTTTTCCAGGCTGCGATTGTCCGCCGCGACGGCGCCGCTTGCGTCGCGGGTGAAGATGTTGATGCCGACCAGTCCGGCACGTGGAGCAACCCCCCCGTCAAATCCGCGGGACGGATCCGGACGCGATGCGATGATGCCGGCCACATGCGTGCCATGGGGGCTGGTGATGGTGGCGGTGGAAGGCGCGGCGGTGACGTCCGTGGTGGCCAGCACGTTGGGCGCCAGCAGGGGATGCGTAGCGTCCAGTCCGGTGTCGATGACCGCGACGCTGACTCCGCCGCCGTCGATGCCCGCCAGCGTCGGATCGTTCCGCAGGGCGGTTAAGCCGATCAGGTCGTAGGCCGCGCTGAGCAGCCGCCGCCGTTCCAGTGCTTCCAGCCAGCAGCGCGCGGCGGTCGTGGGCAGGGCAACAGGACGCGTCGTGTTTTTGCTGGGCATTGGATGCAGCATCCTGCATCAGCCGGTCTGCTGATCGCCGAAGCGCCTCGGGGACGTACAGCATTCCGGCGCCATAAAGATGCGTGTAGTCAGCAGTCTACAGCGTATGCGAAAACGGCGGGGCGGGGAATAGCCCGAAGCGTGCCGGGGAGAGCGGCCCGCCGCTGGCCGGAAGGTTGTGGAACTCAAGCAGCGTCGGAGGCGTACAAGAGGTTGTCGAAGCTGCTGGATGTCGTGGTCAATCCTGCCGATATGACCGAAGAGCCGATGCTGTGCCGCAGGTATTCCGGCGGGTTTTTGGGCCGCCCGCAGTGCGGCTTTCGGCGGGTCGGGACTTCCTTGATTCGGCGAATTTGACACCTAGAATCGCACGGCGGAATCGGGAGACAATGCAGGAGCCTGTGAGCGCGTCGCGCGCCCATGCGGACTCCACCCGACGAGGGGTCGGCGCCTAAGAGCCGCCGGCCGACAGGAGATGGACATGTTCGAACGATTTACGGATCGTGCTCGGAAAGTGATGGCGCTGGCAAATCAGGAAGCGCAACGCTTCAACCACGAATACATCGGGACCGAGCACATCCTTCTTGGGCTGGTGAAGGAGGGCAGCGGGGTCGGCGCCAACGTGCTGAAGAACCTGGACGTGGACCTGCGCAAGGTGCGGCTGGAGGTGGAAAAGCTGGTCAAGAGCGGCCCGGACATGGTCACGATGGGCAAGCTGCCTCAGACGCCGCGCGCCAAGAAGGTCATCGAGTACGCCATCGAGGAAGCCAGGAACCTGAATCACAACTACGTGGGGACGGAACACCTGCTGCTCGGACTGTTGCGCGAGCATGACGGGGTAGCGGCGCAGGTGCTGATGAATCTCGGGCTCAAGCTTGAAGAAGTTCGGGAAGAGGTTCTGAACCTATTGGGAGCAGGCGTGGAAAGCGAAGAACCCCAGCAGCAGGAGAAGCAGGGCGCCAAGGGCAAGAGCAAGACCCCGGCGCTGGACAGCTTCGGCCGCGACCTCACCGAGCTGGCGCGCGAAGGACAGCTTGACCCGGTGATCGGGCGGAAGAACGAGATCGAGCGCGTCATCCAGATCCTGTGCCGGCGACAGAAGAACAACCCGGTGCTGCTGGGTGAGGCGGGCGTGGGCAAGACCGCGATCGTCGAGGGGCTGGCCCAGATGGTCGTCTCCAGCAACGTGCCGGAGATCCTGCACGACCGGCGGATCGTGGTGCTGGACCTGGCGATGATGGTCGCCGGAACCAAGTACCGCGGGCAGTTCGAGGAGCGGATCAAGGCGGTGATGAACGAGGTTCGCCGCGCCAAGAACGTGATCCTGTTCATCGACGAGCTGCACACGCTGGTTGGCGCCGGCGGCGCCGAGGGCGCCATCGACGCGTCGAACGTGCTCAAGCCGGCGCTGTCGCGCGGCGAGATCCAGTGCATCGGCGCCACCACCTTCGACGAGTACCGCAAGTACATCGAGAAGGATGCGGCGCTGGCGCGACGGTTCCAGCCGATTCACGTCGAGCCGCCCACCAAGGAGGACGCCATCGAGATCCTCCGCGGGCTGCGCGATCGCTACGAGGCGCACCACCGCGTGCAGATCACCGACGCGGCCCTGGAGGCGGCGGTGGAGATGTCCGACCGCTACATCACCGGGCGGTGCCTGCCCGACAAGGCGATCGACGTGCTGGACGAAGCCGGCGCCCGAATCCGCCTGCGCAGCATGACCAAGCCCCCGAATCTGGCCGAAATCGAGGAGCAGATCGAGCGGCTGAGCATCCAGAAGGACGAGGCGGTCAAGAACGCCGAGTACGAGGAGGCCGCCAAGCTGCGCGATCAGGCCGAGGCGCTGCGTGCCAAGAAAGAGGAGATGCAGCGTCAGTGGCGCGAGAAGGCCAAGGAAGTGGACGGCGTGGTCGATGAGGAGGTGATCGCCGAGGTCGTCAGCAAGATGACCGGCGTGCCGCTGACGCGGCTGGAGAAGGAAGAGGCGCAGCGGCTGCTGGAGCTGGAGAACGAGCTGCACAAGCGGGTCGTGTCTCAGGACGAAGCGATCCGGGCGATCGCCAAGACCATCCGCCGCGCCCGCAGCGGGCTGAAGGACCCGCATCGTCCGATGGGCAGCTTCCTGTTCCTGGGGCCCAGCGGGGTCGGCAAGACGCTGCTGAGCAAGGCGCTGGCGGAGTTCATGTTCGGCGACGAGGACGCGCTGGTGCAGATCGACATGTCCGAGTACATGGAGAAGCACAACGTCAGCCGCCTGATCGGCGCGCCTCCGGGCTACGTCGGCTACGAGGAAGGCGGCCAGCTCACCGAGCGCATCCGCCGCCGGCCTTACAGCGTCGTTCTGCTCGACGAGGTCGAGAAGGCCCATCCGGACGTGTTCAACATGCTGCTTCAGATCATGGAGGAAGGTCGGCTCACCGACTCGTTCGGGCGGCATGTGGACTTCCGCAACGTCGTGATGATCATGACCAGCAACATCGGCTCGGAGCTGATCAAGGGCGGCGGGCCACAGTTCGGGCTGCGGCCGACCGCCAAGGGCCAGGCCGAAGAGCGCAACTACCAGCAGATCAAGGAAACCGTGATGAAGGAGCTGGAGCGGTACTTCCGCCCCGAGTTCATCGGGCGGCTTGACGACGTGATCGTCTTCCGTCCGCTGAACCGCGCCAATCTCGAAAACATCGTCGAGATCGAGCTGCGGAAGGTCACCAAGCGGCTGACCGAGCACGGCCTGAGGATCGAGCTGACGCCCGAGGCCAAGGACTTCCTCATCGAGAAGGGCACCAACGCCGACTTCGGCGCCCGTCCGCTGCGGCGTGCCATCGAGCAGCACGTGGAAGATCCGATGAGCGAGGAGATCCTCCGCGGCAACTTCAAGGGCAAAGACCTGATCCGGATCAGCGTCCGGCAGGAAGAGGGTGGCGAGAAGCACCTGTACTTCGAGGCCCTGAAGCTCGAAGACGCCAAGGAGGGCGAGAAGCAGCTCGCCCAGGCCGGCAGCGACGCAACGTGACAGCGGCGGCAAATCTCAATCGTCCACGGGTGGCGTGGTCAGCACGGCTGGCCACGCCACTGCTGTTTTCCGGCGCATCATCACCGGCCGCTCCAGTGGTAGCTTCAGCAGAGCATGTTCCAATCACTCCAATGGGTAGCCGCGGTCCATGCGGCGTATTTGATCCTCAGCGGCGCCTGGCCGATCGTGCACATGCGGTCGTTCCTTGCGGTCACCGGCCCGAAGCGCGATCTTTGGCTGGTCAAGACGGTAGGGGTGATGGTGATGGTGGTTGGGGCGACGATCGGTCTGGCGGCGTGGTCCGAGGCGATCACCTGGCCGATCCTGGTTCTGGCCGTCGGTACCGCCGCCGCCCTGGCTGCGGTGGACCTGGTCTACGTCCTCAACCGCACGATATCGCGCATCTATCTCCTGGACGCGGGGGTTGAAGGGCTGCTCATCATCGCATGGTTGCTGTTCTGGACCAGTCCCGCAGTGTAGTATTTGTGCACTGCGGAATCCGCCGATGCTCAGCGTGATCATTCCGGCCTTCAATGAGGAGAAAACGCTCGCGCAGGTTCTGGATCGCGTGCTGGCGCTGCCGCTGCGCCCGCAGGTCATCTGTGTTTCCGACGGCTCGACGGACGGCACCAACCAGATCATCCGTCGCTACCAGCGCGAACGTGGCATCATCGGGGTCATCTGCCCGGTCAACCGGGGCAAGGGGGCGGCGATCCAGGCGGGCCTGGCGTACGCCACACAGCCTTACACCATCATTCAGGATGCCGATCTGGAATACTCGCCCGAGCAGTTCGAGGTTCTGCTGGAGCCGGTCCGCAAAGGCAGGGCCAGCATCGTCTATGGCTCGCGCAACCTTCGCCACCCGGCGATGCGCAGAAACAACTTCGCCTATTTCCGCTTCTGGCTGGGCGGAAAAATCGTGACGCTGGTATGCAATTACCTGTTCTTCTGCCACCTGACCGACGAGGCCACCTGTTACAAGCTGTTCCCGACCGATCTGCTGCGGCGAATGAACCTCACGTGCCGCGGCTTTGACTTTTGCCCCGAAGTCACCGCCAAGGCGTTGCGACTGGGATACCGGATCCACGAAGTCCCGATCGAGTACAACCCGCGCACGCTGCACGAGGGCAAGAAGATCCGCGCCTGGCACGGCATCCAGGCGATTTTGGTGCTGTTGAAGTATCGGCTCATGCCTGATTCGATGCTCTTCTCGCGACGCGCGTCCTGCCCGGACGCAGTGTCTGTGGCCGGCCAGTCGATGCCTTGTGCATCAATCGAAGCATCCGACTCCCGCGGCGGTAAACTCGATCACGCCGTGGCCGTGTGATATTACTGTGATCGCGATCCATGCAGGAGCTGAGCAGCGATTTGGTCGCCGCCGCACGCCGGGGAAAACGCGACGCCGTCATCCAGGTGCTGGCGGAGCACTACCCGATGGTCTACCGGATGGCCGCGGGACTCACCGGGCGGCGGGACGTGGCGCAGGGCGTGGTGCGGTTCGTCATGCAGCAAAGCCTGCGAGCACTGCATCTGTGGACCGATCCCGGCGCGCCGACCCGCTGGTTTCATCATCACACCATCCTCACCATTCGCCGGGCACACAAACACCAGCCCGATGCAACCTCCGACACCCTGCTCGGTGAACCCGGCCAAACACAGAACCAGCCGGATCCAGCCTATCTGGCGTTCATCCGCGCCCTGCGCGCCCTGCCCCAGCAGCAGCGCGAGGCGTTTATCCTGCGCCACGGGGAGAAGCTGGAGATCCGGCAGATCGCCATCGCCATGGACTGCTCCACCCTCGCCGCCGGAAACCATCTGCAACAGGCCGAACAGCACCTGATCGCGCTGGCCGCCGAGCAGTATCATCCGCATGTGCTGCGAATGCATCGGGCGTATCAGTCGCTGGCTCCGGCCGAGGAGCTGACGATCAGGGACGTGCGCAGTCGCATCCGGCGGTTGCTGCTGCCGCTGCGACTGAAGCGGGTGGCCGGATCAATCCTGACTCTGCTGCTGTTGGCCGCCGCGCTGTGGGGCGCCTGGTGGGTCTGGAAGATTGTTCAACACTCGCTGGAGCGGTGACTCCCCGCCTGTCGCCGACGCAAGGTCGGTCCGCTCGATTTCCATGAGGACCTGATCGATCAGCAGTCCGTTGCGACGGATGGCTCGGTATTCGCCGACTGCCATGACCAGATTGACCGCGATCGCCAGCAGTGCCAAAACATGGTGCCAGATCGCCCGGATGCCGTAGCTGAAGACCAGGACCCCGAGGACTGCGGCCAGGAACGTGGCCAGCATCGCCAGCATCGCCGCCGGAAACGCCTGCGCCTTGAACGAGCGTGTCGGCGCCGCAAGCGAAGCATCCAGCCGCTTGACCGCAATCGCGTGCTGGATCCACTTGGCGGTGGCGATGAAGTAGGTGAACACCACGCAGTGGACTGCGCAGCACACGATGGTGGCCAGCACTCCGGCAAGCTGATGGTACGGACCCATCGCCGGGCCGCGGAACATCACGGCATAGCCCAGCGTGGCGGCGAGCAGCAGGCACAGGACGTTGAACGCGGTCAGTCCCAGAAACAGTCGGATCACGTGGTGGACTCCGCGACCGCCTGGGTGGTAAGCTCGCCCGCGGCCGTGCTCATGCGGGTATCGGGATTCCGCAACAGCAGGCGAGCAATCTCCAGATCCAGAGGCGTGGTGATCTTGATGTTTCGTTCCTCGCCGGGCACCAGCCACACCGGCTTGCTAATCAGCTCCAACAACTGCACATCGTCGGTGATCTGATCGAGCGGAACCGGGCATCGCTGGAAGGCTTCGTGCAGATCGGCGCGGCGCATGACCTGCGGCGTCTGCATGGCCCACAACTCGCTGCGAGGCACGGTACGCTGGACCCTGGCCGGCAGAGGCCCGGGTGCCTGCTTGATCGTCAGCGTCACCGGAAGGGCCGGCACCACCGCGGCGTCGTGCGCTCTGGCGGCGGCCAGCACCGAGTCGATCAGTTGCTGGGACACCAGCGGCCTGGCGGCGTCATGGACCGCGATCCACTCCACGCCTTCGCGCACGCGCAGAAGCCCGCTGCGCACGCTTTCGGCGCGGCAGGCGCCGCCCAGGCAGAAGTTCAGCCTCGGGTCGCGCGGCAGCTCCGGCGCCAGCAGGTCCGGGCGACGCGTGGGAATGATCACCTGAATCACATCGCGGCGCTGAAGGAAAGCATGGACCGAACGGGCGATGACCGACTGCCCCTCCAGCAGCTCCAGCAGCTTATCGCGATCGGCGCCGAAGCGGGCGCTGGTGCCCGCGGCCGGGAGAATCACCGCCAATCCGCCTGTCGTCGAGAAATCCGCTGATTCCATTGCTGAAGCGCCTGCGCCGGATGCTCAGCGAGCCTGGGACTGAGATTCGGGGCTTGTTCGAGGCCTGCGGGGCTGGCCCGCCGCCGCGCCGCGGGGGCCGGATTGACCCGCCGTTGCCGTCGTCGCGCCGCCAGCGGGTGCAACGGCCTGCCCGTCGTTCAATCTCCCGAAGATCATCTTTCCCGCGCTGGTCTGCCGGGTGTTGGTCACGGTGAATTCAACTTCTTCGTTGAGCCGATGCCGCGCTTGCTCGACGACCACCATCGTGCCGTCGTCCAGATAGCCGACTCCCTGTCCGGGCTCTTCGCCGGGCTTGACCAGCCGAACCGTCATCCGTTCCCCGGGCAGCACCACCGGCTTGAGCGCGTTGGCCAGGTCGTTGAGGTTGATCACGTCCACGCCGCGCAGACGAGCGACCTTATTGAGATTCAAGTCGTTGGTCAGCACGCGCGCATTCAGGTCCTTGGCGACGAAGAGCAACTGCTCATCGACAGGCATGCTCGAGTCGTGCCGCCCGGTCGGGTCGTAGTCGATCAGCTCGATGCGTTCGTTGGCCTTCAGCTCAGCCAGCGTGTCCAGTCCCCGTCGCCCGCGGTTTCGCTTGAGTTTGTCGGCACTGTCGGCGATCGACTGAAGCTCCTGAATGACAAACCGCGGAACGATGAGCTGGCTTTCGATGATCCCCGTCTTGGCCACGTCGCTGATTCGCCCGTCGATCAGCACCGATGTATCCAGAACGATGGGCCTTGCCCCCTTGGTCTGCTTGCTGAACTCGACGTAGGGGATGATGAAGCGGAAATCGTCCTTGGTCTGGAGGATGAAGCTGATCGACAGGTAGCAGGTGGTGACGCCGATGAGCAGGTTGATGTAATACTCGATCGGCTCACGGACCTTTGGCGCCAGGGGCGTGTCGGTCATGAACTCGTACTGATCAATCAACAGCGGCGTGACGAAGCTGAGCGCATAGGCGATCGAGATGCCGACGACAAGTCCGAAGAAAGTCCCGGCGAACACGGCAAGCTTTTTGCGCGGCGCCAGGATGTCGATGCAGACGAACAGCACCGCCAGCGCCACCGCCACCGCCATGGTCATCCAGGTGTACGGCCCGAGCTGCGTGTTGGGGTCCTTGATGTAGGACCATCCGACGGCCGCCATCAGCAGGACAAACAGCGCTCGTACGATATGAAGGACCATGAATGGTGCCGATCTCCCGGCAGCCGCAGTTGCTACCTGCTCAGACTATACGATGCCTTGGTCTGTGAATCCACGACCGGCGGGGGCGGATCCGGCGCGTGGCGGTCGTGATGTGGGGATTGAATGATCCAGACGAGCACACACAAACCCAGAACGATGCGATAGATGGCAAAGGGCACGAAACCTCGGCGGCGGACCCAGTGCATGAACCAGGCCACCACCGCCCAGGCGACAAGGAACGAGACCGCAAACCCCACCGCCAGGATGAGCCAGCGATGCGGGGTCATCTCAATGGTATCAGCGGGCAGGTCCACGTTCGGGGCACGTTTGAACAGCGCACCGGCCAGGCTGTACAGCGTGGCGGCGAACATGGTGGGGATCGACAGGAAGAAGCTGAATTCCAGCGCCGCGGCGCGGGACATGCCCGCGACCTGTCCAGCGGCGATGGTGGCCATCGAGCGCGACGTGCCGGGGAATGCCGCCGACAGGATCTGCGCCGCTCCGATGACCATCGCCTGCCAGAGGCTCATCTGGTCCATCTCGGTGGTTCGAGGTCGGGTGAACAGAGCATCCACCGCCCACATGATCGCTCCGCCGATCACCAGTGCTCCGCCGATTACCCGCAGGCTCTCGAGGTTATCAGCGATAAGCTTGTCCGCCTGGTAGCAGGGGATCGCCGTGATGACGAACGCCAGCATCGCCAGGCTCAGTGGGTGCGTGAAGACCGTCTGGTCTCCGTTACGTCCATTGGGAAAGGTGCGGAGGAACTGGGCGATTCGCCGGCGGAAGTAGACCACCACGCTCAGGATTGCTCCGAGCTGGATGACGATGCTGTACATTTTCCAGAACGGGTCATCCAGGGGCAGGTTGAACATTGCCTGGGCGATGCGAATGTGCGCTGTCGAGCTGACCGGCAGGAACTCGGTCACGCCTTCGACGATGCCCAAAGCCACGGAGATCAGCAATGCTTCCAACGCGAAGTCCTCAGAAAAAGGGGTCGGGAGTCTTTGTTTGGCGCGGGGAAAAGACTCCCGACCCCTTTTCAGGAGCCGAACAGCCCGGGCTTTTCCCACTTGCGCAGCGCCTCGGCCACTCGCGGCTGATTGGGGTTGAGCCGAAGACTCCTGCGCCACAGTTCCAGAGCCTGCTGCCGCTGCGCGTCGTCCAGTTGCAAACCGTCGGTGTACTGTCGGATGAGCACGAAGGCCTTTTCGTTGATCGCCGGCAAGTACCTCGGGTCGGCCTGCAAGGCGGCATCGTACTGGCGCATGGCCTCATCATAGCGCTTCACCAGCGCCAGCGCGTCGCCGTAACGCTTGCGCGCTGAAGGCGTGTCGTGACGCGCCACCACCTGCTCCATGATGCTCAAAGCTTCCGGGCCTTTGCCCTGACTGATCAGATTGGCGGCCAGGTTCTGCAGGGTCACCGAATTGTCCGAATCCAGCTCCAGCGCCTTTCGGTAGGTGGATTCGGCCAGCACGGTGCTGCCGCGGGCATCCAGTGCAACACCGAGGTTGGACCAGGCCGCAGCGCTGTTCGGATCCAGTCGTGTGGCGCGTTCCAGATACGTCACCGCGTCATCGATCTGTCCCAGAGCCATGTAAACCAGCCCCAGATTCATGTTCGATCGCACGTCCTGGGGATTGAGCTGAAGTGCGCGCAAATAGGCGGCGGCGGCGTCCTGAAGCCTGTTGAGAAACTGATACGACACGCCCAGGTTATAGTGGTTGGCGGGTGTGTAGGGATCCAGTCGCGTGGCGGCCTCGAAGTGAACCGACGCCCGCTGGTAATCTCCCTTGGCGCGATAGGCGTCGCCAAGAATGCTATGAGCCATGCGCAGCTCGGGGTTGGCGGCGACGGCGTTTTCCAGGGCGACGATGGCGGCGTCGTGATCGCCGCTCCGATAGAGCTGCACGCCACGTACGTACTCGTCGATTCCCTTCAGACCCGCGGTCTGCTGCCGGCTGGCGGAGGTGCAACCCGCCAGCGCCGCGCACAAGACCATCGATGCGAAGATTGCGGTGCGATTGTTGAGTCGGCTCATGTCGTTCAACCGCCTTACGGGGCGAAATGTAAAGTCCGCGGCGCGCCGGGTCAACGTTGCCGCCTGGTTGGTACCCGTCGGCGGCGCAGACCCTGTCCACCGCTGCGCACCGGCATCGCGACGCCGCGCCGGCGGTTGACCGCCTGCCGGGCCGGTTCTACGATCAGCATCGGCGTCGGCCGCCGCGGACTTTTGGCGGAGCGGAAACGGGAACGATTCTTGTTGGAACAGTTGTCTTGCGGGCCCGACGGAATCTCGGCCGCCCGGAGAAACAAGGAGCGCCACCGCGTGCGATTGCTTGTCGCGATACCCATCTTCAACGAGCTGAAATATGTCCGATCGGTGCTGGCCAAGGTCCGGCGCTACCATGACCAGATTCTGGTGGTGGATGACGGCAGCACGGACGGCACCGGGCCATTGCTTGCGGACCTGGCCGCGGCAGGCAGCATTCAACTGCTGCGTCATCCGGCCAACCGCGGCTATGGGCAGAGCATTATCGACGCGTTTCATTATGCCGATGCGCACGGATACGACTGGGTGATCACGATGGACTGCGATGAGCAGCACGAGCCGGAGATGATTCCCCGGTTTGTGCACAAGATTCTGACCGACCGCTGGGACGTGATCAGTGGCTCGCGGTATCTGCATCCGCGGAAGGACGATGATCTTCCGCCGGGCGATCGGCGGGCGATCAACGCGACGATCACGAGTGTGCTCAACGGGCTGTTCAGCTTCGGCATCACCGACGCGTTCTGCGGATTCAAGGCGCATCGCGTCAGCGCGATGATGCAGTTGAAGCTTGACGAGCCTGGGTACGCGTTTCCGATGCAGTTCTGGCCGCGGGCGGCAGCGATGAACCTTCGGATCACGGAGATTCCGGTGAGGCTGATCTACAACGATCCGACGCGGCACTTCGGGGGCATGCTGGACGACGCATCCCGTCGCCTGGCACACTATCTGGAGGTGCTGAATCGCGAGATGAAATGGCGACCGCCGACGGTGGCGAAGACGCCCGAGGCGAGCGTCGAGCCTCCGGAGGCTGGCCCAGCGGATGTCTGCACGTGTTGTTGTCACGACTGAAGTCCCATCTGTCAGCAGCCTGGGCAGTTCGCAGCAGTCATGGAACGGTTCTCTCGGCACTACCCGGACTGGAAAGCACCTTCGGCGGATGGGCAGATGATCATCTGGCCGCCGCCGGATCAGATTCTGGCGCAGACGCTTCAGAACCAGCAGCGGCTGTCCGACGCCGAATCGGTGCGGATCCAGGGGATTCCGCTGCCGCAGCTTCGGCGGCGGATGCGACAATTGATCGGTCAGCCGGACGATCAGCCCTTGCTGGGCACGGGGCATCAAACCGAGCTGTACCATCCAGGGGTCTGGGCGAAGAATGCGCTGATCAGCGCGGCGGCGGCCAGGCTTCAGGGCCGGGCGGTGCACCTGGCGGTGGATACCGACGCGCCCAAGCATCTGAACCTGCGCTGGCCGCCGGGGGAATCGATTCCCATTACCGATGATCCGCGGATCACGTCTGCGGCCTGGAGCGGGCTGCTGGCGCCGCCGACGCCGCAGCATCTGAACTACATTGCCTCGCAGTTTGAGCATGCCTCCCGCGGATGGGATTTTTCGCCAGTGCTGCCGAGGGTGCTGTCGTCGCTGCGACGGCTGGCGATGGAATCGCTGAACCTTCCGGCGGCGCTGTGTACCGCCACGCACGAGCTGGACTGGCAACTGGGGCTGCGGCACCACGTGCTGCTGGCCGGGCCTGTCTGGAGCAGCGACGTGTTCCTGGTCTTCGTGCACGATCTGCTGGCCAACGCGGACGTGGCGGCCTCGCATTACAACCACGCGCTGGGGGCCTATCGCGCCGAGCACGGGATCAGCTCGAAGATGCGACCGATGCCTGACTTGTTCGTCGGGCCGGATGCGGTCGAGGCGCCGTTCTGGCTGGATGATCTTCACTCGGGCCGGCGCAGCAGGCCAAGCGTGTTTCGCAGCGATCGCGGATGGGTGCTGGAGCTGGTGGGTGGAGAGCAGTTCGTATTTGAAAAGGCGGTGGATGGATGGGAAGCGTCGGGGCGGTTGCAGCGGTGGCTGAGCATGGCGCGACACCGGATCTCGCCGCGGGCGCTGACCCTGACGACGTTTGTGCGTCTGATGATGGTGGACCAGTTCGTGCACGGCATCGGCGGAGGTCAGTACGATCAGGTGACGGATCGATTGATCGCCTGGCACTATGGGCTTGAGCCTCCGCATTTTTCTGTGACAACGGCGACGATGTACTTTCCCGCGGCGCTGGGAAGGCAACGGGTGTGCCTGCCGTGCGTAAAACAGGAGCTGCACCGCCTGCGGCACAGTGTGCTGGGCCAGCGCAAGCGGGAGTTGGTGGCGCAGATTGAGGCATTGCCGCGGCGATCGCGCGAGCGCGCCCAGAAGTACTACCAGATGCACAGCGAGCTGGCGGCCGCGGCGCGCGCCAGCGGCGCACTGCAACGGTGGCAGCAGCGGCTGCTGGAAGCCCAGCAGCGGGAAAAGGAAGAGCGGATCCTGTTCGATCGCGAGCTGTTCTATGCCCTTCAGCCGCCGGAAAGACTCCAACAGATGATTCAGCAGTACGCCCGGCAGTTCGATGCCCCGGCGGATGCAGAGGCCGTCATGACGTGAGGTCGCTTTCCAAGCCGGCACCACTCCTCATGCCACAATCGATTTGGCGTGGTTGGTGCTTGAAATCGCCGGCGCAGCGACGATAGAACAGCCGCTGGCGACTGCCATTGCTGACGCGGGGTGTAAGAGTGTGCTGCCGGGAAGGACGGCGCGCATGGCCAGCGAATCGTCGCACAATCCGGACACTGGGGCGACCCGCGAGGCGATCGACGAGCAGGCTGCGCTGCGCGCGATTGTCGAGGGGACTGTCGCGGAAACGGGGCAGGACTTTTTTCGCGCGCTGGTGAAGAACCTTGCCGCGGCACTGGGGACATACGGGGCATGGGTCACGGAGTTCATCCCGGAGCAGCGAAAACTTCGCGGGCTGGCGTTTTACATGGGCGGGCAGTGGGTCGAGGGGTACGAGACGCTGATCGACGGCACGCCGTGCGAGATCGTTGTTACCGAGCGCCGCCTGGTTCACTACCCGGACAAGATCTTCGAGGTCTTCCCGCTGGACGATGACGTTCGATTGACGGGTGCGGTCAGTTACATGGGCGTGCCGCTGATGGATGCCCAGCAGCAGAAGGTCCTGGGGCACCTGGCGGTGCTGGACACCCGGCCGATGCCGCAGGAGCCGCGCGGTCTGGCAATCTTCCGGATCTTCGCGGCGAGGGCGTCGGCGGAGGTTCGGCGGCTGTGCGCCGAGCAGGCGCTGCGCGATCGCGAGGAAAAGCTCTCTCGCCTGATCAACAGCGCGATGGATGCGATCATCGACCTGGACGATGACGGTCGCATTGCTGTCGCGAACGCGGCGGCAGAACGCATCTTCCGCTGTCCGGTGAGCCAGCTCATCGGCAGGCCCATCGACCAGATCATGACCAACGCGGGCAGCCGAATGCTGGTGGAGCTGTCCTCGCAGATCGAGCGCGCCGGAGATGGGTGGGGCGCGCTGCACGTGCCGGGGTCGATTCAGGCGCGGCGATTCGATGGCGAGATCTTCGCCGCCGAGGCAACCATCTCGCGCTACGAGATGCATGGCCGGCCGTCGCGGATGATCATCCTGCGGGACGTGGGCGAGCGTGTGGAGGCCGAGCGGCGCATCCGGTCGTTGAAGGCGCAGGCGCAGTATCTTGAAGAACAGATCCGTGACCTTGGCAATTTCAATCAGATCCTTGGACGAAGCGGGGCGATTCGACAGGTGCTCAAGGACATCGAGCAGGTGGCGCGCACCGACGCAACCGTGCTGGTCATGGGCGAGACGGGAACGGGCAAGGAGCTTGTCGCCCGCGCCATCCACGGTGGCAGCCAGCGGCGAGACAAGCCGCTGATCAAGGTGAACTGCGCCGCGATCCCGGCAGCGCTGATCGAAAGCGAGTTCTTCGGGCACGAAAAAGGCGCGTTCACCGGGGCCACGCAGCGCCGCGACGGGCGCTTTGCCCTGGCCGACGGGGGGACGCTGTTTCTCGACGAGATTGGCGAGCTGCCGCTGGACCTTCAGGCCAAGCTGTTGCGCGTGCTTCAGGAGGGGGAGTTCGAGCCGGTGGGAAGCTCGCAGACGCGGCGGGTGGACGTGCGGGTGATCGCGGCGACGAATCGCGACCTTTCGCGTGCGGCCAGCGACGGCGCGTTTCGCCAGGACCTGTTCTATCGGCTGAACGTCTTTCCGATCCGAATCCCGCCGTTGCGCGAGCGACCGGACGACATCGAGCCGCTGGCGCGCGATTTTGCCCAGCGATTCGCGCGGCGCATGGGACGCGCGGCGCCGCTGCTGAGCGAGCGATGCATCGGACGTCTGCGGGCATACTCCTGGCCGGGGAATGTGCGCGAGCTGGAAAACGTAATCGAGCGTGGTTTGATCACGTCGGTGGACGGGTCGCTGAACCTGGATCGCGCGTTGCCCGAATCGACGGGAGTGGCGGCGGTCGCGGCGCCTTCGTCGCAACCGGCAACCGTGCCGCCGCAGGTGCGAACGGTTCAGGAGATGCAGCAGCTTGAACGGCAGAACATCCTGGCGGCGCTGGAACAAAGCAACTGGAGCATCGCCGGCGAGAGCGGTGCGGCGGCGAAGCTGGGGATCAACCCTTCCACGCTGCGTTCGCGAATGAAATCGCTGGGCATCAAAAGGGCCGGCACCACGTGAGCTGTGCAGCCACCAAATGAGCCTCGATCCCAGCCCGCGCCAAAACAGCGGCTCGTGTGATGCGGCGGCGGGCAATGTGATCGAGTGATCTGATCGAATACGTGTCGCTTCGTCTTTGCGTCGCTGGCGATTACGATAGCGCAGCACATGAAGCTGGCGTTTTCCACCAATGCGTATACGCGGTTCGGCTTGTTCGAGGCACTGCGCGGCATCGCCGAGGCGGGATTTGAGGGTGTGGAGATCCTTGCGGATGTGCCGCACGCGTATCCGGGCACGGTTGATGCCGCATCGCTGCATCGGGAGCTGCAACGGCTGAACCTGGCGGTCAGCAATGTCAACGCCAATTGCACCTTCGGCTACTGGAAAGACGCGCCGCCGGAGCCGTATTTTGAGCCGAGCCTCATCAGCCCGAATCCCAGGCACCGGCAGGACCGAATCGAGCTGATTCTCAAGACGCTTGAATTCGCCAGGGACATCGGGGCGTCGAACATCAGCATCACCAGCGGGCGCATGCTGGGCGGGATGCCGCCGGACGCCGCGGCCAGGCAGTTTGCCGAGTCGATCAAACCGATTCTCGATCGTGCCCAACAGCTCAACATCAAGGTGGGCATCGAATGCGAGCCGGGACTGTTTCTGGAGTATGTCGCAGAGCTGCACGAGTGGATCCGGAGGCTGGATCATCCGTGCTTCGGCGCGAACCTGGACATCGGGCACAGCCAGGTGATTGGCGAGTCGATACCGCAGGCCATCGAGCTGCTGGCCGGGCGCATCTGGAACCTTCACGTTGAAGACATCCCCGGTCGCAAGCACTATCACCTGATCCCCGGCGAGGGCACGCTCGATTGGCCGGGCGTCCGCGACGCGCTGCGGAGGATCGGGTATAATCGTTTCCTGACGGTGGAGCTTTACACGCACGTGGCCGATCCACAATCGGCGGCGGTAAAGAGCCGGCAGTTCCTGAGTCGATTGATCGGAACCGCATGAAGCGAGTGACGCTGTATACCAAACCGGGCTGCCACCTTTGCGAGGCGGTGGAGCAGGTCATCGCGCGGGCGCGCAAGAAGCGGGACTTTGAGCTGGAAGTGCGCAACATTCTGGATGATCCGGAGGACTTTGCCAAATACCAGATCGAAGTGCCGGTGGTGCTGATCGATGGCCGGGAAGTGGCGCGCTACCGGTTGAGTCCGGCGGAACTGGAAGCGGCGCTGGCGCAGTAGGATCAGACCCCCTCATACGATCGGCGCGAATGCTCGTGGTGATGACGAAACTGCCCGTCGCGGGGAAGGTCAAGACGCGGCTGATGCCGGCGCTGTCGGCCGAGCAGGCGGCGGGCGTGCATCGGGCGTTTGTGTGTCATGTGCTTGGTCGGCTGCATGGATTGTGCCCGGAGGCGGAACTGATCGTCAGTTTCGATCCGCCCGGCGCTTTGGCGGCGATGCGCGAGCTGCTGGGCGCGCGGATCGGACTGATGGCCCAGTCGGACGGCAACCTTGGCCAGCGCCTGGCCGATGCGTATCGGCGTCTGGGGTCGCGGCGTGCAGTGTTTCTCGGTGTTGACAGCCCCGACGTGCCGATCGAGTTCATCCGCCGCGCCATCGCGCTGGTGCATGACAATGATGTGGTGACAGGTCCGTGCGCCGATGGAGGTTATTGGACGTTGGGGCTTGGCGAATCGGTGGATGCCGAATCGCTGCTGGTTCATGTAGAATGGTCCAGCGGTCGTGAGCAGGCACAAACGCTGGCACGGGCGCGGGAGCTTGGCTACCGCGTGGCGGTGGCGGATGCGTGGGACGACGTAGACCGCCCCGATGATCTTCGCCGCCTGGTGCAGCGATTGCGCAGTTCGCACAATGCCCAGGATGCACAGCTTCTGCGACAGTTGGAGCCGTTGTTGCCCGCCAGCCTCCTGCCGCCGCGAGCCCAGGCCGGAGTAGAACCATGACCCCCCAGGACAATCCCGCGGCCAACCCGAACCACGAGTCGTTTCTCCCGCAGTCCACGGTGATGATCGTGGACGACAACCCTCAGAACGTGGAGCTGCTCCAGGCGTTCCTGGAATCGCTGCCGGTGAAAATCATCACCGCCTCGGATGGAATCGAAGCGCTGGAGAAGGTGCAACAACACAACCCGGACCTGATCCTGCTGGACATCATGATGCCGCGGATGAGCGGATTTCAGGTTTGCCGCAAGCTCAAGAGCGACCCCAGGACCCGCGACATCCAGATTTTGATGGTCACGGCGCTGAACGAACTGGGGGACATCGAGCAGGCCAGCGAGTGCGGCACGGACGATTTCGTCAGCAAGCCGGTGAACAAGTTCGAGCTGCTGACGCGAGTGAAGAGCCTGTTGCGCGTCAGGCACCTCAAGAGCGAGCTGGAGCGGGCATTGACCTACCTGAACGAGATCGAGCACGACGAGGAAGTGCTTTGAGCAAAAGGATGAAGGCAGAAGGATGAAGCATGAAGGTGAATGTTGACGGTCGCGACGGTGCGCGTCGCGCATTCGCGTGCATCCTCTGCTTCTGGCTGTCTGCGCTGTGCTCGGTCATCGAGTGTAGCGCCCAGAGCGCCACGGCAGAGGCGACGACGCGTCCCGGCGACGGCGGCGCTGAATCCTACCGGATCGTTTCAGCTCCCGACGAAGTCATTTCGGTGCTGGAAAACGGGCTGACGGTGATTGTGAAGCGGGTCAGCTCGCCGGTGACTTCGGTGCGCGTGTATGTCAGGACCGGCGGGATCTACGAGGGCCGGTGGCTGGGCGGGGGCGTCAGCCACCTGCTGGAGCATCTGGTGGCCGGCGGCAGCAACGATCGCCGTGGAGAAGCGGAAAACCGCGACCTGCTCCAGGCGATCGGCAACAATTCCAATGCCTATACCACATATGATCACACCTGCTACTTCATCAACACGACCGCTGAGCATCTGGACAAGGCGCTGGATCTTGTCGCCGGCTGGGTGTTAGGCGCCAGAATCACTCCCGCGGAGTTTGCGCGCGAGCATCAGGTCGTGCAGCGCGAGTTGGAGATGAACCGCGGCCAGCCGGACAGCGTGATGTGGAAGCTGGTGCAGGCCAACCGCTATCACATAAGCCCCGCGCGCGTGCCGGTGATCGGATATCAGCAGGTTATCCAGCGGCTGTCCCGCGACGACGTTTACAACTATTACCGGCTGGCGTATCAGCCGAACAACATGGTGGTTTCGGTGGCGGGGGATCTGGAGCCGGCGGCGATGCTGTCGGCGGTGCAGGCACAGTTTGGCCAGGTGTCGGCAGGGCACGTGTTCGATCATGACATCCCCGCCGAGCCGGCGGTGTTGGCGCCGCGAACGGTCGTGGCGAGCTTCCCGGACCTGGGTCAGGCCAGGCTCGACCTGTCGTTTCCCACCATCCGGCTGGATCATCCGGACCTGTACGCGCTGGATCTGCTGGCCACGATCCTGGGCACCGGCGAGAGCTCGATTCTGGTTCAGGAGCTGCGCGATCGGCGGAAGCTGGTGAGTGCGGTATCCGTCGGCAGCTACACACCCGGCTTTGTGGACGGAAGCTTCTCGATCTACGTTGAGACCGATGCACAGATGATCGAAGCGGTGAAATCCGCTGTGCTGGAGCAGCTTGAACGGCTCAAGGCCTCGCCGATCGAGCCGGATCGCATCAGCCGGGCCAAGGCGCAGGTGCGGATGCAGCGTGTGCGGGAGATGCAGAAGTCCGAGCAGATCGCCGCCGCGCTGGCGACGGATTGGATCAGCACCGGCGATCCGCACTTTCAGGATCGCTACGTGGAACGTATCCAGGCGGTGACGGCATCGCAGCTTCAGGAGGTGGCACGTCGCTATCTGGATGCGGGCCGGCTGCTGACCACGGCGCTGATCCCTGCCGAAGCGGCCGGCGCGCGGGGCCTGCCCGCGGCGGAAGAACTGCTGCGGCAGGCGGCCGGGACGACCCAGCCATCGGAGCGGGCGGCGAATGCATCTGACAAAATCACTCGTGTCGAACTGGACGGCGGGCTGATCCTGCTGCACAAGCGGTTCATGACCACACCCCTGGTGGAAGTGCAGATGTACGCGCTGGGCGGCCTGACGGTGGAAGACGCGCAGACCAACGGCCTGGGGAATCTGGCCATGCAGATGCTGCCGCGCGGCACCGAATCGCGAACCGCGGCGCAGATCGCGTCGTTCTTCGACTCGATCGGCAGCAGCATCAACACTGCCTGCAACAATAACACCTGGAGCTGGCAGACCACCTGCCTGAGTCAGGATTTGCCGAAGGTGATGGAGGTCTTCGCCGACATCGTGAACAACCCGACGTTTCCGGAGTCGGAGCTGCCGGCGGTTAAACAACGGATCCTGGCGGATATTCAGAGCCAGGACGCCGACTGGTACCACCAGGCGATGCGCTTTTTCCGGCAGCAGTACTTCGGGCCGATGAACTCGCCGTATCAGTTCCTGCCGGTGGGACGAGCCGAGGTCGTGCAATCCGCCACGCGACAGCAGTTGCAGCAGTGGTATCAGACGAGAATTCGCCCCAGCCGCAAGGTGCTGGCGATATTCGGGAACGTGGATCTGGAGACGGCCAGCGCGCTGGCGCGTGCGAATCTGGCGCGTGCGAGTGCGCCCGGGCCGGGTACGGTGCCCAAGCCGCCATCCGTGGCGAATCGCGCGGAACATGCCGCAGATTCCGCCCCAGAGCCTTCAGTGAATGTCACGAGAGTCGAGGTTCAGAAAACCCAGCAGCCCATTGCCGGCATCATCATCGGCTTCAAGTCGGACCTTGTGATCGGCGAGCCGGCGTTTTTCGCGCTGACAGTCATCGACACGATCACCAGCGGTTACGGATATCCGACCGGATACCTTTTCGAGATCCTCCGCGGACGTGGGCTGGTGTACGACGTGCACGCGCTGAATTTCCCGGGGCGCGATGCGTCTTTGCCCGGCACGTTCTTCGTCGGGGCCGGCTGCGACCCGGACAAGGTCAATGACGTGATCGATCTGATCCTCCAGAACATTGCCCGCTGTCAGGGCACGCCGCAGGACATTCGCCCCGACTGGTTTGAACGATCCAGGCAGCTCATCAAGACCGGCGAGGCGATGGAGAATGAAACGCCGGCTCAGCAGGCACAGACCGCGGCTCTGGATGAACTGTACGGGCTGGGGTATGACTATCACGAGCGTTTCGCCGAGCGGATTGACGCCGTGAATATCGAGCAGGTTCGGCAGATCGCGCGGCAGCGGTTGAGCCAGTGCGTCATTACGGTCAGCACGCCCAAACCTGAGCTTGTGAAGCAATCGCCGGGCGTGCGGGTATACCGTGACTTTCCGCCCGTGGAGCTGGCGCCGCGAGAAACGGCCCATGATGCGGCTGATCGGTAACGCCGGCGGCGACAGAGAGGTCTGTTTCACCGCATCGTCTGCCAGGGAGGCATCCGGCGATGGCCATCTACGACAAGACACAGACAATCGATTCGTTCCTGGCGGCGACGGCGGCGAAGCAGCCGACCCCCGGCGGGGGCAGCGTCGCGGCACTGGCCGCCGCGCTGGCGGCTTCCATGGGCGAAATGGTCGTCAACTACAGCATCGGCAAGAAGGACCTGGCGGAACATCAGGATCAACTGGCCGAGGCCCTGACGGAACTGTCCCGCGCCCGCCACATCCTGCTGGAATTGATGGTTGAGGATCAGGCGGCGTACGAGGCGCTTTCGGCGGCGCGAAAGCTGCCCCCGAACGACCCCGATCGTGCCGCCACGTTCGACGCGGCGCTGCTGGCGTGCATCCGCGTGCCGCAGGCGGTCGGCGCCACCGCGGCGGCGGTGCTGGGGCTGTGCGACCGGCTCGTCGAACGCGTCAATAAACATCTGCTGTCGGATCTGGCGGTATGCGCGGAACTGTCCATGGCCACGGTGCGGTGCGCCGCGTGCAACATCCGCGCCAACCTCCAGGATGTGGCCGACCCCAACGAACGCAGGAGCTTTGAGCAGGCCGCCATCAGGCAGATCGCCGACTGCGTCCTGCTGGTGCGCGATGTTGTTTCGCGCATCTGGGCCAGACAGGGGCAGGCATGATGCCCAGGGATCCGCGCGACTACAAGCTCGATCTGACTTTAATCGACGGCAATGACACAGCGGCCAGCTCGCGTCCATCCCGTCCGTTCCTGAGCGTTCACTTCGCGTGCTGTGGCGTGTATTGTCGGATCTACCGCAACGCCGCGGGAACCGCGTATGTCGGCCGATGCCCACGTTGTGGCCGGTCCGTGCGGTTCCTGGTCGGGCAGGACGGAACCGATCAGCGCTTTTTCGTTGTGAAGTGACGGTAGGGATCGTGAAACGTGAAGAGATGAAACATGAAGCGACAGCAGGCAGGCGCGGCGGCAGCGCGGGCTATGAGGTTGCGCGCCCGCAGGGCAAATGCTTTGTCACCGGCAACACCATCGAGCCGGGCACGAAGTTCATGGCCGCCCTGCGCGAGACACCCGCGGGATTCGAGCGACTGGATATCTCGATGCAGGCCTGGCCCACGTTCGATCGAAGGGACGTGCTGGCGTTCTGGCAGACGGTGATGCCTTCGCCGCAGCAGACCAGCAAAAGGCTGTTTGTGGACGACCAGGTGCTGTGCGACTTATTCGAGCGCCTGGCCGGCGCAAGCGAGCCGGCCAAGCTGAATTTCCGCTTCGTGCTTGGGCTGATCCTCATGCGAAAGCGGATGATCATCTACGAGAGCTCGCGAGTGGAGAATGGAGTGGAGATCTGGACAGTGCGCTTCAAGGGCCGCGAGGATCAGCTTGACCTGGTGAACCCGCGGCTGAATGAGCAGCAGGTGATGGAGGTGAGCCAGCAGCTCGGCCAGATCCTGAACGAGGAACTCTGACTTCAGACAAAGGCGGATGAACACGGATCGAGCGATATTGGAGAACCGGGCCTGCTGGCTTGATGCGGAGGCTCGAACGTGCGTCAGACCCGCAGCAACCACTTTCTCTCTCGGTCTTCACCTTTGTTTATCGGTGCTCATCTGTGGTTACCTGCTCGGCTGTCGAACCCCGCCGAAGCAGCGCGCGGCGCGGTATACCGGTCCGACCGAACCGCTGCGCAGCGTGGTGGAGAAAGTCAACGCCAATGCGGAAAAAGTTGCGACGCTGCGCGGAGCAGGCTCCTTCGAGGCGTGGATTGCTGAATCGGCGGACCAAAAGCCGCGCTTCATCAACGGCGAGGTCACGCTTCTGTACAGCCGGCCGCGGTCGATGCGGCTGATCGGCAAGAAGGATATCGCCGGGCAGATCTTCGAGATCGGGTCCAACGACGAGCGCTACTGGGTGATCGTTCGCGGCGAAACCGACACGATGTGGTGGGGAACCTACCAGAACCTGGACAGGGTCGATGCCAGGCGGATTCCGATCCGGCCGGACCTGGTGCTGGAAGTGCTGGGCGTGCAGCCGATCAACACGAATTTTCTTCAGCCGCCGGTGCCGGTGATGCGTTTCAACAACGACGCCGACGCGTACATGCTGGTGTGGAATGTCCCGCTGCATGACCGCTGGGTGGCGCAGAAGGAAGTGTGGTACGATCGAGCGACGCTGCTGCCGCGGCTGGTGCTGTTGTTCGACGAACACGGGCGCGTCGTGCTGCGGGCGTATCTCTCGAAACATCGCCCCGTCGAAGTCGAGGGTGCGCCGCGCGACGACTGGCCGAAGGTCGCGTCGCGCTATGAGCTTTATTTCCCGGACTCCGGATCAAGGATGACGATAGAATTGGACGACCTGGCCCTGAAGCGCAACAATGCTCCAAACCAGCGAAGTTTCACCTTCCCCGCCGGCGACCGCGCCGGCGTGTCGCGCATCGTGGCGATCGATGAACAACCGCCCGGCCAATAGCATCATCTCAGACAGCAGAGTCCAAGCCGGCCCCGGGGACTTTCCGCTTCTTGCGTGTTTTCTTGGGATCGTGTGGCTGCTGGGCGGCGCGTTGTCCGCCTGGGCGGCGGAGAGGGAAGTGCTGGCTCACGGCTCGTCGCAGATGTACTGGATCGCGCGGGTGGAGCAGACGCCCCAGGGCTCGTTTCAGACGATCATTCAGTCGCGCCCGATCGGGGGCGACGGCAGGTGGCGGC
The DNA here is from genome assembly GCF_050410795.1 of Fontivita pretiosa. Taxonomy (GTDB): domain Bacteria; phylum Planctomycetota; class Phycisphaerae; order Tepidisphaerales; family Tepidisphaeraceae; genus Fontivita; species Fontivita pretiosa. Next base: position 4,986,773 of record NZ_CP191258.1, read on the forward strand.
GGATCGCGCAGCTCCCGGCGCGGGTGGTTTCGATGACCGGCCGCGGCACACAGCTTGCCGCTCTGCTGGAAAGCGGCGACTGGATGCTGCTGTGGGAAGGTGGCAGCTCAACCGGCCCAAGGCCCGAAGACGGCGCCAGACTCGTGTTGCTGGCCGGAGGCGACGAGCAGCTCTGGGCAATGGCTTGGGCGCCGAACAGCGCAACGCAGCCGCCTTCAGCCGGCACTTCCGGACCAGCAAACATGGCCCCTGCCGTCGCCGGGCCCAGTCCCGTGGCCTCGCAACCGGGCGCCGGCGCGCTGCGGCTTTACCGGCTGGAGCAGGGCAATTGGGTTGTGCGTGGCCCGCTGCCCGCCGAGGCGCAGTCAGCCCGCCTCCTGCGGCTGACCGTTGTGAATCGCGCGCCGATGTTGGCGGTATGGGCAGGCAGTGCGGCAGTGCCTGTCTTTCGCTGGAATGAGCAGGCGCAGGGCTGGGAGTCGGCCGGACAGGTCAACTGCGGCAGCGGCGTGGCGAGGATGGATCTGCTCAACGACCGTGATCGCCCGCTGCTGTGGATATCCGAATCGAACGGCGCGCTGGTCAGCGACGCGATCTTCACCAGCGACGGCGGCACGTCGTGGTCAGGGCCAATTGCGCTTGCTCTGCCCCACGAGCGTGCCGGCGACTGGGCGGATGTCGCATCCGCCTCACAACCTCGGGTGGCAACGGTCGCCGGCGGAAGCCTGCGCGTGTTGGTCCTGCCCGCCACCGGCAGCGGGAAACTTGTAGAGCTGACCTATCTGACCAACGGCGGCTTTCGAGATCGGCTGGAGATTCCGTCGCCGGCAGGACAGCCTGAGGGGCGCAACTTCGAATGGTTCAGTGCCATCGCCGTGGCGATGGTCATGCTGGTGCTGCTGACCTCGCTGCGGCAGCGAGGTGGAGTGACAGCCCGGCGACCCCGGCGGGGCTCCGCCAGGCTCCCGCAGCTCGATGATTCGGATGAAGAGGATGCCCGGGGCCATGGCGCGGTGGCGCCCAAAGAGGCGCTGGCGGCGGCGGGGTGGCGACTGGCGCCGCAGGGGCTGCGGCTGCTGGCCGGAACCATCGATGCTGTGCCGGTCATTGGAACGATCCTCATCGCCGCCATGAAGGTCGAACCCGCCGACGTGGCCGCGGACTACGAATCCATTCGTCAGCAGATGCAGGTGCCGTTTCAGATCGCCATCGCCATATACATCTTCTACACCGGTTTTGCCGAGCTGGTGTGGGGCTGGACGATCGGCAAGCGGCTGTGCGGGCTGCGCGTCGTCAGGCTTGATGGATCGCCGCCGGGGGCCGGCGCCCTGGCGGTGCGAAACCTGCTTCGCCTGGTCGATGCGCTGCTGCTGTTTCCCCTGGTTCTGGTGCTGATTTCGCCGCTGCGGCAACGATTCGGTGACGTGGCGGCCGAAACCGTCGTGGTCGCGCCGGCGCCTGCCACAGGCGAGCAATCCAAGACCGCCGATACCCACCACGCGGCTGGCGACGCTCCGGATCGGTCCGACAAGCACGACTGACTCAGGCATGCCGCTGGCGTTGCTGGTCCCACCCAACACAGGGGAGCACCATCGAAGACCTGTCTCAGATTGCCGCTGGCTTGCATTTCCTCATCGGCAAACCCAAAATCGCATGCCGCCAATGTACCGCACCTTCGTCATCATCCGTCACACGTTCCTGGAATCGGTCGTGCAGCCGATCTACTCGCTGCTGCTGGCGCTGGGCGCGGCGATCCTGTTCGTTTTCGCGGCGCTGCCGTTTTTCACGTTGGGCGAGGATACGGTCATGTTCAAGTCGGTCGGGCTTGACGTGATCCTGCTGCTGGTGCTCATCGCCACGCTGTTCGCCACCAGCAAATCGATCTACGAAGAGATCGAAGACCGCACCATGCTCACGCTGATGAGCAAGCCGCTTCGCCGCTGGCAGGTGCTGGTCGGCAAGTATGTGGGGATCATCCTGGCCGCGGCGCTGGCCGTGGCGACGCTGGGATTCGTGCTCTGCCTGTGCACCTGGTGGCGAATCCCCACCGACTACATGATCAACGCCCGCAGCATTGACGAACGCGAAATCCGGCAGCTCTGGGAATACCGCGCGATGCACATCGCCGGCCTGGTCCCGAGCCTGGTGCTGGCCTGGTTTCAGATCGGCGTCCTTGCTGCGGTGAGCGTGGCGATCTCGACGCGCGTGTCGCTGGTGGTCAATCTCCCGACCGTCATCCTCGTCTACATCGCCGGGAACCTCACGCGCTTTCTGTTTCCCATCTTCGGACCCGGAAGCGAACCGTTGTGGGCCAACCGCTCGATCGTGTGGAAGGGCCTGGCGTATGCCATCGCCAACCTGCTGCCGTTTCTGGAGGTCTTTGACCTGAAGACCAGGACGATCTACAGCCGCATTGCCCTGGCCGGAACCATGTTCGCCGAAGACGTCAACGCCGTGACCGTGGGCGAGATCTGGCGATACGTGGGGATCGCGGGCTTGTATGGAGTCGCCTACGCGACGTTCGCGCTGGCGGTTGGGATGCTGCTGTTCCAGGGTCGTGAGCTTGGTGGCGGGGAGGGTTAGCCTCACCAATTGCGTTGTGTGCGACGGCGCAGCGGATCAACCCTTGATGGCCACGCTCTTGCCGCTGCTGGCGCTCTGATAGATCGCTTCCACCATCTGCATCAAGATGACGCCTTCCTGCGGACCGATCAGCGGCTGGGCTTTTCCCTGCACGCAGTCCTTGAAATGCCGCATCAGCAGCACGTGGCCGGTGACCTTGGGCGGTTTGAGCGGCGTGGGCTTGGCCTGCCCCTGAGCATTGAAATTGCGGTAGAGCACAGCGCCCTCGGGAGTATAAACATCAAGGGCGGCCCTGTCGGCGTAGACCCGGCAGATCGTGCCCTGCTGCTGTGGCGGCTGGTTGATCGCCCAGCTTGCCGACAGTTCGATTGTCTTGCCACCATCGAATCGCAGCAACGCGAAGGCGGAATCCTCGACGTCCATGGTGACGTCGGGCGGCGCAAGCTCGCCAAACTTCTGATACGCAACCCCGAAGGCACTGAGGGGTCGGGGCTGTCCCAGTAGATGCCAGGCCAGATCCAGCATGTGGATGCCGATATCGATCAGTGCTCCGCCACCGGACTGGGCCTTGTTGGGGAACCATCCGGCGGTGCCGATGGGCAGGCCGCGAGTGCGCATCCAGGCGGCGCGGGCGTGGAAGACCTCGCCGGCGTAGCCTTTGGCGATCGCCTGCCGGGCCGCCTGCTCGGCGCCGCCGAATCGCCGCTGCATGCTGTACAGCAACACCTTCCCAGCCCTGGCGGCGGCGGCCTGCATCTGCCGGGCCTGCCTGGCACTGGTGGCGGGGGGCTTCTCGCAGACGACGTGCTTGCCGGCGCGAAGCGCCGCGATCACCACCGGCGCGTGCAGCGCGTTGGGCAGACACACGCTTACTGCATCCAGATCCGGGTCCTTGAGCAGCTCCGTGGCGTCGGCGTATTCCCTGCTCGCGCCGGTCTGCGAAGCCAGCGCCTTGCGACGCTGCGGAATCAGATCGGCGACGGCCACGACCTTGAACCCCCCGGCGGCCTGGTAGCCGCGCGCGTGTGCCCCGCCCGGCCAGCCCGCACCGATGATCCCCACCCGAATCGATTCGCCCATTCCCGAAAAACGTCCTTTCTGTCGGCAGGACGGGAGTTATATACGTTGCGACAGTGGATGCAATCCGCAACCCTGTGGCAATGAATTGGCTGGCGCGCTATAGTTGGGCTGAATGGCACAACCCAGCCGAGAACAGTTCGTCCAGCAGGTCATTGAAATCGTGCGCGGGAAATTCCCGGCGGCGAAGGTGGCGCGGGCGGAACAGCCATTCTCGCTGAAGATCAATGGGCAGGTGGCATCGCTGGAGAATCTTTACCGCAGCGCTCTGCTCCAGCCGGCACAGATGAACCAGTACATCGAGCAGTGGATGCTGGAGATGGTTCGCGCCTCCGAGGGCACGCCGGACCTGAAGGCCAGCTTCGAGGAACTGTCCGATCGCATCCTGCCGGTGATTCTGCGAGAGGATGCCACCGACCCCAATGCCGAGATGATGATCACGCAGCCACTGGTGGCGGGGCTGGTGGTGGCCTACGCGGTGGATAGCGAGCGTTCGCTGTGGTACATCCCGCGCGTGGCGTTCCAGCGGTGGAACATCTCGCTGGACGATTTGCATGAGAAGGCGATCGAGAACCTGGTGGAGCGAAGCCAGGCCATCGCCGCCCACGCGGCGCAGGACGAGAGCGGCAAGATCAATCTGATTCTGTTCCAGACGATGGACGGCTTCGACGCCAGCCGGCTGCTGCTGCCGACGCTCAATTCACGGCTGCGCGAGCATCTGGGCAGTCCATTCGCCGCGGGGATTCCCAACCGTGACATCCTGCTGTGCTTCCGCAGCGACCCGCAGACGGTGGATCGCCTGCGCGATCAGATCGCCAAGGATTACCGGCAGATGCCGCACCCGATCACGGATCGGCTTCTGCTGGTGACCCCGGACGGCATTGCGCCGCTGGATTGAGATCGCGGCAGCGTCGCCTTGCGTCTTGACAAGGGCCAGGGGCTTTTCTGCCGGGCGTTCGTCTCCTATCATGCTGCCCATCCGCTGTGCCTGCGCGTAGCGGATGGGGATGGCTCGTATCGCGATAAACAGGAACCAAGCCGATGTCTCACCGCATTTACAACTTCAGCGCCGGTCCGGCGATGTTGCCGACGGAAGTGCTCGAGAAGTCCGCCGCCGCACTGCTCGATTACCAGGGCAAGGGCTTTGGCATCGCCGAATGCAGCCACCGCGGCAAGGAATTCGAGGCCGTGATGGATGAGGCGATCCGTCGCTGCAAGGAACTGCTCGATCTGGGCGACACGCACGACGTGCTGTTCATGCAGGGCGGCGCCACGCAACTGTTCACGGTCATCCCGATGAACTTTCTGCACACAAGCGCCGACTACCTGGTTGGCGGAGAGTGGAGCAAGAAGGCGGCCACGCTGGCCAAAGAGATCGGCAAGGTCAACATCGTGGCCACGAGCGAGTCGAGCAATTTCGACCACTCTCCGCCGCCGAGCGAATGGAAGCTCTCATCCGACGCCGACTACTTTCACGTCTGCTCGAACGAGACGGTGCATGGGCATCGGCTGCCGCAATGGCCCAGCCACCGGAATCTGATCGTCGATGCCAGCAGCGAGTTCATGTCGCGTCCGCATCCGGTGAAGGATTGTGCCCTGGTGTACGCGGGGGCTCAGAAGAATCTCGGCCCTGCGGGCGTGGTGCTGGTGCTGGTTCGCAAGGACCTGTACCCCCGCCAGCGCAAGACTCCCAGCAGGCTCTGGAGCTTCAAGGACATGGCCGAGAACAAGAGCATGATCAACACCCCTCCGACGTTCGGGGTGTACGTGCTGCTGGAGACGTTCCGGTGGTTGCAGTCGCGCGGGGGACTGGCGGCCATGGAGAAGCTCAACGCGCAGAAGGCGGGGCTGATCTACAGTGCCATCGACGAAAGCAACGGCTTTTACCGCGGCACGGTCAGCAACAGGGAACAGCGTTCGCACATGAACGTGACGTTTCGGCTGCCCAGCGAGGAGCTGACCGAGGAGTTCGTCAAGACAGCGGCGAAAAACGGGATGGTGGCGTTGAAAGGATACCGCACGGTGGGCGGCATCCGCGCCAGCATCTACAACGCCATGCCCCTGGAGGGATGCCAGGCGCTTGCACAGTTCATGCGCGACTTCGCATCGAAGAAGAGCTGAATACGCTTTTCAAGCTGAGCACGCCGACCAGCGCAGCGCGATCACTCGATCCGCGCCACATGCGTGGGGCCGGCTGCGGCAGGACGCAACACCGCCACCACCGGAAAGTGATCCGACGGAAACTTGCCGTCCCGGTTGGCGTGGAGAATCTGCGCCTGGGTGGGCTGGAAGCCGCCGCTGGTGAGGATCCAGTCGATGCGGGGACCGTCGGTGGCGCCTTTGAACTTGTGGCGTGTTCCTTCGCCGTCGGGCCGGGGTCGGGGATTGGCTGCACGGTACACATCCGTCAGCCTGGCACTCTTGCCATCGTCGGCCAACAGCGTCTGGTACGGTTCTGATCCGGGCTGGTCGTTGAAATCGCCGGTGATGATGCAGGGCAGGTTGCCGGCGATCAGGCGCATCTTCGCTCGCAGCAGCCTGGCGGATTCGACTCGGGCGCGGGCGCCGAAGACATCGAAGTGGGTATTGAACATGCAGAACTCGCCGCCCGCCGGGCCGCGTCCGCGAGGGCGCAGCTTCACCCACGTGACCATTCGCGGCCAGGCGCTTCCCCAGCTCTTGGATCCGGGAACCGAAGGCGTGTCGCTGAGCCAGAAGTGCCCGCTGTCCAGCAGTTGAAACCGCGATTTGCGATAGAAGATCGCGCACATCTCGCCGCCGCGGTTTCCGTCGTTGCGTCCGGCGCCGACCCAGTCGTAGTCGTCAAGCTCGCGCGACAGGTAATCGATCTGCGTGGCCAGTCCCTCCTGAGTTCCCAGCAGATCGGGATCGAACTGGCGGATGGTGCTGACGAGCAGCTCCTTGCGGCTGTTCCAACTGTTGCCCAGTGAATCCAGGATTGTCTTGACTCGCAGGTTGAAGCTCATGACCCGCAGCTCGCCCGGCGACGCCGGAAGAGTTGGCGCGCTGCTGATCGCCGCTTGGACGGTCGGCGGCGCCGGGGCTGGTGGCGTGGAGAGCTCAGCAGGCCAAAACGTGGCCCGCATGGCGTTATTCTGCCGGGCACAGCCGCCGGCGGACAACCAGCACAGGAACAACGTCATTGCGGCGACCGCGGCGCGCGCCAGGCGGGCGTAGTGGTCCATGAACGACAACTCCACACGTCGAGCCAGATGTTCCGGGAGCGCCAAGCGGTAGGCCCCGTCGCCCGTCTGCATCGCGCGCGCCCGCTGTTGTGTTATGTCGGCAACCCTGCGGTTGGTCCTATAACTTTTTGCGCGGCGTTGGTGCTCTTCGCCCCTTCGCCCGGGCCGCAAAACTACTCATTTTGCCCGTCAACGCCAAGGCGATTTGCTGTTAAAAACCAGTTAAGGAATCAATTGGCAACTTCCGGAGAACGAGTCAGAATCAACTAAGGGGCCGGGAGGTCAGGATGCGTAATCTGCAACACCATTCGTGGGCGATGTGGCCAGCGGTGCTGGTGGTTGCGGCGGCGGTGATGCTGTGTCCGGCGGCTGGGGCACACGAAACCGACCAGTACACCCTGGCGCCGGATCGTGAGCTTGCCGACCTGGGCGATTACTTTACCCGTTATTTCTACAATGCCATCGAACGGGGGGTAAGCAAGACCAACGCCCGCATCCGCGCCGCGATCCAGTCCGGCACGAAGGGCCAGGCGCTGGCCCGGCTCCAGTCGGCCGATGAAGTCACCCGCGCCGTCAACCGTGAATTTCCATATGCGATCGTGCTGATCGAAGGACTGGACGGGCAGCTTACCTCACCACGCGTCCGCGCACGCTACCCGGGCATGCTGCCGGCCTACAAGCCGCCGCCCAGTCTGGCCAAGTACATTGCGTTTCCGCTGAATCCGATGCGGGCGTGGAACTGCGCCTCGCTGAAGGTGTTTGGGGTGCAGCTTGGCACGGACAAGATCGGGCATTTCACCGACATGGGCATGCACTACTACAACGCCTTTCACGCCGCCCGGACCCGTGGCGAAAGCGAAGACCGCGCCGTGCAACGCGCCATCGACATCGGCAGAAACGACCCCATCCGCGGCGAAAGCGCTCTGCTGGGCTTCTGGACGGCTGGGGCGTATTCCAATGCCGACATGGCCATCAACTACCTGGGGCTGGTCTTTTATCGCAACCTGACCGAGCCGCAGATGCTCAAGGGGCAGATTCGCCCGCCGATGCTGGTGCGCGACGGGGATTACTGGCGAATCGCGCCGCACGTTCGCCCGGACTCGGACTTTTTCTGGTGGTTCATCTCGGATCATGCTGATGAGTCGCTGAACCCCAGCCTGTATCTGCCGACGATGCGCGACGGCTTTACCCGGTTGATCCGTGAGAATGCCGAGGGAGTGCTGGAGCAGCATCGCGACCGCTGGGGCAACCGCCGCTCCCAGGCGTGGTGGGCCGAGCAGTCGCGGCAGTTGCGCACGTACTGGGGGGTGGATTACGGGCACGCCGGCAAAGAGGAGGAGCTTCTGCTGGTCTCGCGGATCCTGTTTGAGCCGCCGAAGGATCCGGCGCAGCGCGATCGCGTGGGGCGCACGGCGCTGCACCGGGCGGTGGCGTTTGATGACACCAAGGCGGTGGAGCAACTGCTCAACAGCGGTGTGGATGTCAACGAGCCTGTCCGCTCTGACGAGTCGTTCAACAGCAACTGGGGCGACACGGCGCTGCACATGGCGGTTCAGGACGGGCGTGAGCAGCTCGTGAAGCTGCTGATCGCCCGCGGGGCCGACGTGAACCGCGCCAACGACCGGGGCAACACGCCGCTGCACCGCGCCGTGGAATACCCGAAGATCATGCAGATGCTGCTGGACGCCGGCGCGAAGGTCGATGCCGCCGACGCGCTGGGTCGCACGCCGCTGCACTGGGCGGCGATGCTCCCGGATTCGCGGGCGGGGGCGATGCTGCTGGAGCGGGGGGCTAATCCCAACGCCAGGGACATCGACGGGCAATCGCCGATGCACTATGCCGCACGCTGCGGCGCTGCGGAGCTGATCGCGGCGATGGCGGGCAGGGGGGGCGACTGCGCGGCGCGGGACAGTTTCGGGGCCACGCCGCTGCATGTGGCGTGCGCGTCACGACAGCTCGACGCTGTCAACGCGCTGCTGTCGGGAGGCGCCGTCGCCAATGTCGTCGATGACTTCGGTCGTGCGCCGCTGCATGATGCGGCCCGGCTGGGCGATGCACGGGTGGTGCTGGCACTGCTGCAAGGCGGGGCCGATCCGGCGATCGCCGACGCCGCGGGAAATACACCGCTGCATCTGGCCTGTCGATACGGGCACGATCAGGTGGCGGTGGAGCTGGTGTCGCGCGGGGCGGGCCTTGCGACTCGCGCCAACGCCTCCAGACGCACGCCGCTGGACGAGGCGCAGCTCGCCGGGCACCGTAGTCTTGCGGCACAGCTTGTCAGGCGACAGAACGGTCAGAATCGAGGCGATGGCGGCGGCAGGGGGTACAACTGAGCAGGGGCGTTCCGGCATGCTGATACAAGCGTCGTCGCACTCAAGACTTTGCCGTTCACTGACCGCATCGCACTGCCGGATCCTGATGCTCGTCATGTTGTCTGTGTGCATCCTGGCGGGCTGCGCCTCACCTGTGACATATCCCAAGTGGCGCGCATCCGTCGTGCAGTACGTTAACGAGCGAGGCCGGGGCGATCCGACGGTGCTCCGCGAAGTCACCTGGCCGCAGGCCCGTCGCACGTTCTCGGTGCTGGGGCAGGATGATCCTCGCGCGTCACAGGATGCCAGGGGATTGCTGCTGGCGTATCGCCCGATCGACCCGGCCGACACGCAGCAGCGCTGGTTCATCTTCCTGGTCGGCATCGTCAACCAACGCGTCGTGCAGGATATCCGCATCCAGGCGATGACTCGGCGGGGCGAGGACTTCGTGTGGCGGGCCAGCCCTGCTGATCCCGAGGCGCTCAAGGCGTATCGCGACTGGCAGCAGCGCCTGTGGAAACAGCGTTTCCCCGGACGCGAGTCTGCGCCTGCTGCATTGACTGGCTTTCCCACCGAAGGCGATGCGTTCAGCGTGCAGGTGCAGTTTCCGCAGGTGCTGGTAAGGCACGAGCAGTCGGGAGCGTGCTGGGAGCTGACGATGGATCGGTCGCGGATGCAGAATCCTGGCTCGATTGCTCAAGCACACTGAGCAGCTCATCGGTGGTGTAGATGCCCGCCAGCTTGTACGGCTGAGCCTGCCCTGGGAGATAGATCGCGGTGAAGGGGATGGCGCCGACGGGATGCAGTGAGCGAAGCAGTTGCCAGCCCGGCGCGCCGCGATCAGTCAGATCGGCCTTGAGTGCGATCACGCGATACTGTTTGATCGCCTCCACGGTGCGCTGGTCGGTATAGACGGTGGCCTCGATTGCCTGGCAGTTACCGCACCAGTCGGCGGTGAATTTGATCAGGACGGGTTGTCGGGAATCCAGGGCCTGTTGCAGGGCATTGGGGGTGTATTTGACCCAGTTGACCGGGACGTAGGTGAGGCGGAGGGTGACGGCCAGTGCCGGAGCGACCAGCAGTGTCGCGATGGCGAAGGAGATGGCGATGGGCAGGGCGCGGGGCATGAGCTGGATGGTGCGGATGATCAGGAAAAGCCCCGCCGCCGCGATGACCGCGAACAGAACCCACCAGAACCCCTGCTGCCGAAGTGGCTCGGGCAGGAAGCGCCGGCCGAAGTAGACGGCACTGGCCAGAAGCAAAAAGGCCATCATCTGTTTGACGATCTCGGCCCAGGGACCGGAGCGCGGGATGCGTCGGGCAAGCTGTGGGAAGGCCGCCAGGATCAGATATGGCAGGGCCATCCCCAACCCGACGGTCATGACCAGAGCCGTGCCGATGACGGCGGGCTGGTTTGCCGCCCAGACCAGAAGCACCAGGAACATGCCGAAGGTACATGGCGTGGACAGCACCGCCGTGAGGATGCCAAACAGGAAATTGCCCAGGAAAGTTTCGTGGGAGGCCTCGATCATGTAGACCTTCCTGGGCAGAAGCACACTGAACAGCCCGAATGTGCCCATGGCCATGATCAGCAGCAGCATGACGATGAAGCCGGCGAAATAGGGGTTGCCGAACAATTCTCCCCAGGCAAAGACGCGCAGCACGACAACGAAGATCGCCAGCACGCCGAAGGTAGCGATGATCCCCATCGAGAAGACCGCCCCCAGCGCCAGCGACCGGGCGCGGTTCTGCTGTGCCGCCTGATAGAAGCCCATCGCCTTCAACGGCACGATCGGCAGCACGCAGGGCATGACGTTGAAGATCACGCCGACGACCAGCGCCCCGGCAAAGGCCAGCAGGTATGCATCGCTGCGCAGCTCCAGCCCGAAGAGTCTGCCCACCGGCTCGTGCGACCTTTGCGGCACAGACCTGACGAACGTGGTCGGATCAAACCCGCTGAAAAGTTCCGGCTGGTTGGCGTGCAGCGGCTGGCCGGGGGGCACGATCTCGGTCTGGATGGCGAAGGGCGCGTCCTCCGGCGGATAACACGCCTGATCGTCGCAGATCTGGTATGTGGCCTTGCCGCTGAGCATGAGTGTTCCCGGCGGCGCGTCCGACTTCACCTCGATCGGGATGTATGTGATCGTCCGGCCGTCGTAGACGCTGACCTTTCCAAGAGCCGGATACTCATGCACCTGCCCCGACGGATACACCGGAGAATAGACCTGGATGTGGTCATTGGGATCGAGCTTCACTTCAAAGGCGATGAGGTTTGGATCGAGCGGGGTATGGGACTGAGCATGAAACCCGGGGGCGACATCGAGCACCACAGCGATGACCGCCTGCTGCCCGGGCTGAAGCGCCGTGAAGTTCAGCGTCGCCCGGACTGTTGCGCGCGGCTGATCCACCGGCCAGGTCACTTGCGAAGGCTGCTGCGCCGCCAGGCAGAGGCTCAGAAGAATAAGGAGGACAAGTCCCGGTGGGCGGACGAATCTGGAGGGTCTCATTGCCACGAGTATAGGATAGTCACACTGGCCGAAAGTTGCGGCTGGATCAAAAACTGACGCGGCAGGCTGTCTTCGATTGATGGCTGGGGCCAGAATGTCTGTTGATCAGGTTGCCAGTCTGGTCCGGGACCATTAGGATTCTCCGATAGATTTAATCGGAGAGATAGCGCGTTGCGATTGTCCAAACGAACCGAGTACGGGCTGCGGGCAGTGGTGCAACTGGCGCGGCTCTGGCCGAGACATTTTGTTCAGTCGCGCGATCTGGCCAGGCAGGAAGGACTGCCCACCAAATTCCTGGAATCGATCCTGCTTGCGCTGCGTCGCGGGGGGTTTCTGGAGAGCAAGGTGGGCAGCGGAGGGGGGTATCGCCTCAGTCGCTCGCCACGCGATATTTCCGTCGGCGATCTGGTGCGCCGCCTGGAAGGACGATTGACGATCAAGGAATCCTCCCACTCAACGCACGCAACGGACCTGACGCCCGGCGAGGTGGCGGTCAGGATGCTCAACGAGCAGCTCACGCAGGCGACCGACGAAGTCCTGGACGCCATGACCCTGGAACAGCTCGTCGAGCACGTCAACCGCGTCAGCGGCGTGCAGCAGGCGATGTACTATATTTGACCCCACGCGCACGGAAGCGATCGCGATGTTCTATCGCTTGCTGGCCATTCTGAGCATCGACACTGTCGAGGAGTGGTTCCAGACCGGAGGGTATCTGATCCTCTTCGGGCTGCTGTTCCTTTGTGGCCTGGGGCTGCCGCTGCCGGAGGATATTCCGCTGCTGCTGGGTGGATACTTCGTGGCGCTGGGGAAGATGAACATCCTGGCGGTGGCGGTGCTGGGCTGGTGCGGGATCATTGGCGGAGATTGCGTGCTCTACTGGTTGAGCCGCCGCTATGGCATGAACGTCACGCGGCTGCCGCTGATCGGCGCGCACGTGACCGAGCAGCGGATCATGTGGGCTGAAAGGCAGTTCGAGCGCTACGGGGTCTGGGTGGTGGGAGTGTGCCGGCTGTTTGCAGGAGTGCGCGGGGCGATGGTCATTGCCGCCGGAGTCGTGCGCTTCAACTTCGTCAAGTTCATCATCGCCGACGGAATCGCCGCCATCATCAGCGGCGGACTGTTCGTGTATCTGGGCTGGCAGGCGGGGCGGTGGTTCGGCAGCGTCAGCCAGATGCGCGAAAGGATCAAGGATTACGAGCACCATGTCGCGCTGGGACTGCTGGCGGCGGTGGCGCTGGCTGTGCTGTACATCTGGTGGCGGAGGAAGCGGCACGTGACGCTGTCGGAGGTGGCAGTGGAAAAAGTGGAGCACGTCGTCGAGAAGGTTGCACACACGGCCCATGCTCATCACCCCGCCGGGCATGCATCCACATCAGCACCTGCGCCGCCACCGCGATCCGCGGAAAAGTAGCCTGCGCTGTCCTCTTTTGGCGTGTGCGGCGAACTGGCTCATGCATTGACCACAGCGTCCGCGGCGGCCTAACGTTGCCAAGGGAGTAACGTTTCGTCATCCGCATCAGACTCAAACTGCCACGAAGGAGGCAAATCGCATGGCACTGGAAGTCAAACCCCTGCCGTATCCCTCGGATGCTCTGGAACCGTACATCGACAAGCTGACGATGGAGATCCACCACGGCAAGCATTACGCGACTTATGTAGCCAACTACAACAAGGCCCTGGAGCAGGCGCCGCAGCTCGTGGGCAAGCCGCTGGAGCAGGTGCTGGCCAACAATCTGGCCCTCGTGCCCGATGCCATCAAGACGCCCGTGCGGAACAACGGCGGCGGCGTGTACAACCATGAGCTGTTCTGGGTCATCATGGGTCCCAAGAACGTCGCGACAGGCAAGCCCTCGGGAAAGATCGCCCAAATCATCGACAGCGTCTTCGGCTCGTTCGACAAGTTCAAGGAGCAGTTCAAGGCCGCGGCGCTGGGCAGGTTCGGATCCGGCTGGGCGTGGCTGGTGAAGCGTGGCGATCGGTACGAGATCACATCCACGCCCAACCAGGACGCGCCGATCATGGAAGGCGACTACCCGCTGCTGGGTCTGGACGTGTGGGAGCACGCGTATTACCTCAAATACCAGAACCGTCGCGCCGACTACGTCGATGCATGGTGGAACGTCGTGAACTGGAAGGCGGTGGAGGAGCGGCTTAACCGCGCACCGTGATGCGCGACCAGTGCCTGTGCATCCAACCAACCCATTGTGCGCGGCGCCGCTCGCCAGCGGCGCCGCGCGGCGTTGGCGGGAGCAGCGCGCCATCAGCACATGAGCAAGTCTAAATCCACCACCAAAACCGCCAAAGCGGCGGCGGAGACTTTGCAGGTCGGACAGGCCGCGCCGAAATTCAGGCTCGCCTCCAGCACCGGACAACCGATCGCCCTGAATGACCTGCTGGGCCAAAAGATGGTCGTGATTTACTTCTACCCGCGCGCTGACACTCCCGGTTGCACCACCGAGGCCTGCGGTTTTCGGGATGCGATCAGTGAATACGAGAAGGCGGGAGTGGCAGTGGTCGGCATCAGTCCGGATTCCGTCCAGGATGTAACCAGATTCGCCGAGAAGTACAGGCTGAATTTCCCGCTGCTTGCCGACCCGGAGCACAAAGTGGCCGAACAATATGGCGTGTGGCGCCAGAAGAACATGTATGGGCGCACGTACTGGGGCGTGGCGCGGACCACGTTCGTGGTTGACCGCAACGGCAAGATCGTTCAGGTGTTCCAGAACGTCAAGCCTGCTGGCCACGAGCAGGAAGTGTTGGACTGGATTCGATCACACAAGTGAAGCTTCAATCGCCGTTTACATCGGAACGGACCACCGCGTCGATTTTTCGCTGTCCCATAACCTTGAACCTTGCCGATGTATCGGTTAGATGCAACGCTTGAGCTCCGCTTCAAGGGCTGAATGGCCGGCGGAGCCGTCGAGCAGCCGCAATGCAAACGGACTGCGCTCCACAACTCAGCGATGGAGATTTGAGAAGGAGTTCGTCAAGATGGCAAGGAAATCCAACACTCCGAACACGACCACGAGCCGTTCGTCCAGCCGTTCGAGCACCGCACCGGCGGTGACGCAGCGCACGACCAGCACCCCCGTTCGCAACAGCGCGATCCCCAAGGTGGAGCCGGCCGCACCCAAGGTCGTTACCTACGAGATGATCGCCAGGCGTGCCTACGAGATCTCGCAGTCGCCCGAGCGCGGCAGTGACTTCGACAACTGGATCCGGGCCGAGCGCGAACTGAAGGGGTTGTAACCAGCGGAAGCACGACCAATCGTCATACGTCCGTTGCGGAAACGCCGGAGCACACGGACCCTGCGACTGGCGTTGTGTTCGCTGATTGCCCGGTAGCGACATCCGGCGGCGGATTTGGTCTGCGCTGATCGCGGGGAAAGATCCGGCAGGCACACGTTCCACCCAGCAGCCAGCGCCTACAATCGGGTGATATGGATGATGTGATATCATCCGGACAACTCGATGCAGTGCCGCTGTTTCCGTTGCCGAATGTCGTGCTGTTTCCGCGCGCCGTGCTTCCGCTGCACATCTTCGAGGAACGCTATAAGGCGATGACCGCTGATGCCCTCGAAGGGGATCGGCAGGTCGCCATGGCGTTGCTGCGCCCCGGGTGGGAGAAAGACTACTATGGCAAGCCGGCGATCGAGCCAGTGGTTTGTGTGGGGACGATTCTGAGCTGCGAAAGGCTGCCGGACGGCAAGTACAACTTTCTGCTCCAGGGACACACGCGGGCGAGGATCGTCCGCGAGCACGGCAAACGCCCGTACCGCGTGGCCCAGCTCCAGCCGCTGCCGATCAGCGATGTGCTGGAGATCGACCTGACCAACCATCGCCTGCGGCTGGTCGAGCTGTTCACTGCCGACGTCTTTGCCCAGACCGCGCTGGCGCCGCAGTTCCGTCAACTTTTGAACGGCCCAACCAAAACCGCGGACATCGCCGACCTGCTGGCGTTCAGCTATTTCGAGGACGTGGCCCTGAAACAGTCCCTGCTGGCCGAGGGCGATGTGTTGCATCGAGTTGAGCGGACCATCGCCCACCTGGAGTCGCTGCGCCCCTGGGTCCGCAGTGTCAGGCCGGCAAGACGCAGTTCCGGGCGTCCCCCGAGCAGCAACTGAATGTCCGCAGTCCGGGACGTTGGGTAGCGGGCTGGGCCGGCGCGATAACGGCGGCACGCGCATCTCCCCTCGATCCTCCGTCAATAGCGGTTGCCCGCCGCCACCTTTGCGTTGCGGGCAGCTTTCCGACAGAATGCCACGCCGAACCACACGCTCCAGCGGTCTGGACCATGGCGGCTCGCCATCGCGAACCGCGCACGCTCATGTGGTATTTTGCTTACGGATCCAATCTCAATGCCCGGGCTGTTGCCGAATGGTGCCGACACCACGGGTATCGCCCGCCACAATTGAAGGGTGGTCGCCCGGCCGTGCTGGACAACTATCGCCTGTGCTTCCCCATCTACAGCGAATACTGGGGCGGAGGAATTGCCGACATCGTCTACGACCCGGGCAAGTATGTCGCAGGCGTCTTGTTCGATCTGTCGGAAGCGGACTTGAAGGTGCTCGACGCCAAGGTCGGACGAAAACTCGAGGGCGATCGTGAAGTCGGCGTCTACAAGCTCATCGAGGTGAAGGTGGCGCCCCTGGGCAAGGGCGAGCCGATCAGGGCCGTCACCTACCAGGGCGTGAACATCGAGAAGTATCACATCCCTCCGACCCAGCACTACATGGATCTGGTGATTCAGGGCGCATACGCCCACGGGTTGTCGATGATGTGGATTGCATATCTTCAGAGCTTCAGCGTTCAGCAGGGCCGTAAGCCCCGTCCGCCGGGGTATGGAGACTCCCCGTCAAAGATGTAGCCGGCATCGGCAGAGGCCCGGCCCGCCGCGCTGTTGAAACCCCACGTGCAAACGTTACAACACGGGCATGTCAACGGCGGCTGCTCCCCGATCGCGCGCGGTGTATTCGTTTGTGGCCGGATGCGCCGTTGGGCTGTTCGTTGCGACCGTGGGCTTTGCGCTGGTGCTGCGCAATGCCGCCGGAAGCGGTGCGGCCACCTCGATGGCTCGTACCCTCACCCTCGCGCATTCGCTGGATCCTTCCCACCCGGTTCACCAGGCCATGGAGTACATGGCCAGGCGCGTCGAGGAGCTATCCAACGGCCGGCTGCGGATCACGATCTATCACAGTGGCCAGCTCGGCGCCGAGACCGATTGTCTGGAGCAGCTCCAGGCCGGCTCGCTGGATATCACCAAGGTCTCGACGTCGCCGCTGGAGAGTTTCGTGCCGGAGATGGCGGTGTTCTCCATGCCGTACGTGTTTCGCGATGGCGAGCACTTCTGGCGGGTGCTGCAAAGCCCGCTGGGCCAGCGTCTGCTCCAGGCCGGACAGAACGCCAACGTGCACGGGCTGTGCTACTACGACGCCGGGGCGCGCAGCTACTACACGGTGGACAGGCCGGTGCTTTCGCCGGCCGATCTGCGCGGCATGAAGATTCGCGTGCAGAAGAGCAAGACGGCCATGGACATGGTCCAGGCGATGGGAGGTTTGCCCACGCCAATCGCCTGGGGCGAGCTCTACAGTGCCCTTCAGCAGCGGATGGTGGACGGCGCGGAGAACAATCCACCCAGCCTGTACACCAGCCGTCATTACGAAGTCGCCCGGCACTACGCCCTGGATGAGCACACGCGAACTCCGGACATCGTGCTGATCGCGCAAAGCACCTGGAAGTCGCTGGACCCCGCGCAGCAACGCATCCTCCAGCAGGCCGCCGACGAGTCCAGCAGGTTTCAGCGCGAACTGTGGAAGCAGAAGACCGCCGAGTCGATCCAGGCCATGGAAAAGCTTGGCGTGAAGATTTATCAGGTGGACAAGCAGCCGTTCATGCAGGCCGTGGAGCCAATGCTGCGCGGCTATGACGGCACGCCGATGGGCAGGCTGATCGAGGAAATTCGCGCCATCCCGTGACGGTGAATCAGCGAATTCGAGGTCAAGATCCCGGTCTTCGAATCGCAAATCGAAAATTCGGAATCGAGAGTCGACATGTCCGTTCGCCCGACAAGCTTCAGACTGATCGAAGCGCCAACTCGACTGCTGGAGTGGCTGTGCACGGCGTTGATGTTCGTGCTGATTCTGGACGTGTTGTGGGGCGTGGTCTCGCGGTTCATCTCGCCGATTGTCGGGATTCCTCCCAGCCGCTGGACCGATGAAGTCGCCACATTTCTGCTGATCTGGGTGGCCATGCTGGGAGCGGCGCTGGCGCACCGCCAAGCCGCGCACCTGGGCGTGAACTGGCTGGTTGAACGCCTTGATCCCCACGTCGGGCGGGCGGTCGGGCGCTTCGCCCACGTGATGATCATCCTTTTCGCGGCGATCGTGATGGTCTACGGCGGGATCGTGCTCGTGCGCGACCGCTTCAACTCCGGGCAGGTCCTGCCAGCGCTGGGATGGTCCAAGGCCTGGGTTTATCTTGCGGTTCCGGTGGCGGGGCTGTTCATCGTGGGGTACAGCCTGCGCGAGCTGATCTGGCCGGGGCCGACCGCGCCCGCGACGCCCGGCGCGTCCCAGCAACAACCCACGCCCACCACCCCCACCAGTGGAGACATCATCTGAGGCACTGATGAATCGGATTGACGGCTGACCCGGCTTATGGATCCCCAGGCACTGATTCTCATTCTTGCCTTCAGCATGCTGCTGGTTCTGGGCATGCCGGTCGCCTTTGCCTTGGGGATCTCGGCATTTCTGGCAATCCTGTCGATCGGCACGGTGCCGGCGGCGCTTCAGACTTCGCGGGTGATGGCCAGCGGAATCGACAGCTTCCCGCTGCTGGCGATTCCATTCTTTGTGGTGGCTGGAGAACTGATGGGCGTGGGGGGCATGGCGCGGCGGCTGCTGTCGCTGGCCGACGCGCTGCTCGGGCGCGCGCGTGGTGGGCTGGCATACGTCAACACCGTTGCCTGTATGCTTTTTGGCGCCATCTCCGGTTCCGCCGCCGCCGCTGTTTCTTCCATCGGCGGGATCATGATTCCCCAGATGGCGCGAAGCGGGTATCGCAGGGATTTCGCCGTCGCCGTCACCGCCACCAGCGCCACCACCGGGTTGATCATCCCCCCCAGCAACATCATGATCGTCTATGCGGTGGTGGCGCAGAATGTGTCGATCGCAGCGATCTTCCTGGCGGGCGTGGTACCGGGCGTGCTGATGGGCATTCTGCTGATGATCACATCCGCGCTGGTGCTGCTGGGCAGCACGTCCGCCAAGGCCCAACACGCCATCGCGGCTTCCGCCAACAACCCCGGCGCCAACCCCCGCGAGCTATCGCTGATTGGCCAGGCGCTCAGCGCCGTACCTTCGCTGTTGCTGATCTTCATCGTGCTCGGCGGAATTCTGGGCGGGGTGTTTTCAGCGACGGAGGCCGCCGCCATCGCCGTCGCCTACGCCTGGGTCCTCGGCACCTTGTTTTATCGCGAGCTTTCGTTGCGGCAGATTCCCGCCTTGCTGCTTCGCAGCGCCAAGACCACGGGCGTGGTGTTCCTGCTCATCGCCGCCAGTCAGGCAATGGCCTGGGTGCTCACCCGACAGCAAATCCCGCAATACGTGGCCGAGGTGCTGCTTTCGCTGAGCAAAAGCCCCATCGTGCTGCTGTTGATCATCAACGCCACGCTGCTGATCGTCGGCACGTTCATGGACATGACCCCGGCGGTGCTGATTTTCACGCCGATCTTCCTGCCCGTGGCCACGCAACTGGGCCTGGACCCCACACACTTCGGGATCATCATGATCATGAACCTGTGCATCGGGCTGTGTACCCCGCCAGTGGGCACATGCCTGTTCATCGGCTGCGGAGTCGGGCAGACGAGCATCGAGGCGGCGTCGAGGGCGATGCTGCCGTACTGGGCCGCGATGGCCGTGGCGCTGATGATCGTGACCTACGTTCCGTGGCTATCGCTGGCGCTGCCGCGGGCGGCGGGATGGCTGCCCTGATCCGCGACGGACGGACGCCGCGCCCCGGCAACTACGCAGCATCGCATGCAAGCCGTGTCTTGGAACCGATGCAATTTTCATTGCAGTGCATTGCCCAACGGTGCGCGGATGTGCGGTGACGGCGGACGCATCGAAGCGGCTTTCGACGGGTTTGGGAACAGCCTTGCAGACGACTCGCGGCACCGCCCCGCTCCGCTGGCAGCCCCGGGCGCAATCGACGGCGGCGAGTCGGCTGCCGTAAGGTTACAACCTGTTCTGATATGGGGATTTAGTGCATTTCGCGAGTTATGTGGTATGATTTGTCTGGATTGCGTGGGTGCTGGCGTCTCAGACGCTCGCGGCGGCGGCGCGATATGCCGGGCGCCATGGCGTTCGGTTCGACCTGTTACAAAAGTCCAATTTTTGCAGACAAAGTTCATATTGCCACTGGAAAATCAGGTGGTAGGTTATGACCTGAGCCGGTGAAAGTTGCGCCGCCGTCGATGGGACGGATCGCATCGACGGCGAGGAACAGGACAAGTCTAACCGGCCGGAGGATCATATCGTGAGCAGACCCGTCCGAATCGCTTTTGCCCCAGGATGCCGGGGCCGCGAGTTGCTGGCGTTTACGCTGGTCGAGCTGCTCGTGGTCATCGGCATCATCGCGGTTTTGGTCGGCATTCTGCTGCCGGCGCTGAACCGCGCCCGCACCCAGGCCGCCATCGTCAACTGCGCCAGCAACCTTCGGCAGATCGCCCTGGGCATCCTCAACTACGCCAGTGCCAACCGCGACCTGCTGCCATCCTGGTACACCCCGGCCGGGCGGAACTTTCAGCCAGAAGACTGTTACAAGGTCAAGAGCGGCAGCACCGAAACCGGACTGGCACTGCTGTATCGCCAGAAGTACATTCCCGATCCCCGCGTTTTTTACTGCCCGGTTTTCCCTCATCAAACCAAATTCGATTACGACGCGTTCCCCAAGCCCTGGCTGGATGGGACGCAGTGGCCAAGCAGCAACGACGATCCGGGCACCTGGCGAACGTCGTATCTTTACAACCCGCACGTGGACAATTTCGGCGCGGGATTCACCTTCCAGAAAGAACCGGCCTACCTGAAGCTCAGGGAAGTGCCCCGCGTCAAGACGCTGGCCATGGACATCGCCTTCCAGCGCGCGTACATCTCGCATCGGGCTCGCGTGCCGACGTGGAACCTGGCGTTCAAGGATGGTCACGTGGCCACGGTGCCCAGCCAGTTCCTGTATGAAACGATGTCGCGTGGCAATGCGCAGAAGGTTCAGCCTTACGACAAGACGGAATCCTGGGAGCTGTTTGATACCTATCGCGATATCCTGGAAACCGAAGCCGAGGGCAAGAACCCGCGTACAAGCTGGCCGGTATACGGGCCTCGGGCGCCTGGTTCGACTGCGACCCAGAATCGTGTGCCGCACGTGCCGCCTCGCCCGCCACGCTGAACTGACGGGCGCGTCCGCAGCTTAATGGGTCCGACATCAGGGCAGATCAAGAAGCAGACTCGAAAAACACATTTCCCGGAGGTTGACATGTCGTCGAGGAGGAAAATGCAGCACGGGGGACGTTCGTCGGATCGTCAATCCAGAGCCATCCGCAGCGTTGCCAGAGGCTCGGCCCTGGCGCTTGCGGTGGCGGCGATGGCCCCGATGTATCTGCCGGGCCAGGCACAGGCAGCCACCTTCACCTGGGACAACAACGGCAATGTGGCGCCCGATCCGCAGGACGGCGCCGGAACATGGGACACCACCCTGCTGAACTGGTGGGATGGCTTGACTCATTCGGCCTGGAACAACGCCAATTTCGATACGGCGGTGTTCGGCGCCGGTGGCAGCGGGGGGCTGGTCAGCCTCACCACCGGCATCACCGCCGGGGGCATCATCTTCAATTCCGGCGGCTACACGCTGGACGGCAACACGATCACGCTGGGCGGCACAGCGCCCACCATCGCCGTCAACAACGCATCCACCGGCACGATCAACAGCATTCTGGCCGGAACCGGGCCGGTGCAGTTCAGCATCTCCGCCGGCTCGACGCTGAACCTCAACGCGGCCAGCAGCTTTACGGGCGGGGGCACGCTCAGCGGCGGCGGAACCATCGACCTGCGCGCCGCCGGCACACTGGGGGGCGGTACTTTCACGCTGGCCGGCGGAACCGTCACGTTCAACAACGGGCGAACTATCTCCACACCGTTTCATGTCCTGGCCGGCACGACCAGCACGATCTGGTACGGAGGCACAGGCAACACCGGCAACGGCACGCTCAACGGCGCCATGAGCGGCAGCGGCACGCTCATCCTCAGTTCCGCCGCCGACGTGGTCGGATCGAAAACCTGGAGTTTCGGCGGGGATCAATCCGCCTTTGCCGGAACCCTCAGCACCGGCACGCTCGGACACATTCGCATCGTGAGCAACACCGGCACCAGTCCGCTGGCGGTCTACGACCTGCAAAACGTGGGGTCGATGAGTTCGCGGCAGGCCACCGTGACGCACCGGGTTGGGGCGATCATCGGCGGGCCCAATACCCTGCTGCGCGGATCGATCAACAGCAACGGCACGGTTACATGGGAAGTCGGCGGCGCCGGCGCGCTGATCAGCAATCCCGTGTTTGATGGCGTGATTCAGGACGGCAACTCCAGCGCCCGAATCACCGCGATCAGCAAGGTGGGCAGCGGCGTGACCTGGACGCTGGGCGGAGTCAACACCTACAGCGGAATCACCACGATCAACGAGGGAACACTGGCGCTGAAAGCATCGGCGTCGCTGGCAAACTCGCCCGCCATCGCCGTCGGCAACGGCACGGCGGGGCTGAACGCCTCCTTCGACGTCTCGGCCGCCGGATACACACCCCCGGCCGCCCAGACCATCACCGGAAACGCCGGCACCATCTACGGCACGGTGACGTTGACCGGCTCCTCAGGCGTGGTCAACCCCGGCACGGCTGATTCGCGCGGCGTCGGCACAACAGGCACTCTCACCTTCGCCAACACTCTCTCGATTAACGGCGGCACGATCGGCTTCAGCCTGCTGGATCCCAGCGCCACGGGGCATGATCAGATCACGGTCAACACACTGGATTTGGCCGGAACCGCGAACCTGGTGGTCGCGCCGATCAGTCCGGGCATGAGCAGCGGCGTCTACGACCTGATCAGCTACTCGACGCTGACAGGAGGCGGGCTGGGCAATCTGAACCTGGTGAAGGCCGCTCGCTTCCAGGGCGGTCTGGATACCTCCACACCGGGTCTGATCAAGCTCAACGTGATCAGCGCCGGCTCGGCGTCGCTGCGATGGGCCGGCACAGGCAGCGGCTCGGTCAACTGGGATGCCAACAACACCGTCGCCTGGATCAACACCGCCACCAACCAGCCTGACGTGTTCTTCAACACCGACGCGGTGAGCTTCGAGGATACCCCCGGCGTCACAGGCAGCGTGAACATCACCATGCCGGTGCAGCCGGCGTCGATCAATGTCACCACCGGATCCAATGTTCCCACCTACAGCTTCGCCGGCGCCGGGGCCATCAGCGGCGCCACCGGACTGGTCAAGGACGGCAGCGGCACCCTGATCATCAGCACCGCCAACAGCTACACCGGCGGCACAACGGTCAATCAGGGGACGCTGGTGCTGGCCAACAGCACCGCCGCCGGTACAGGCTCGATCCTGCTCAACAGCAGCGGCGCGGCGGTGATGATGAGCGGCAGCGGGATCACCATCGGCAACACGATCAACATCGCCTCCGACGACGTGGTGATCGGCGGCAACGGGACGATCAACGCGGCGGTGAACACGCTGGCGTCGAACATCCGGGTGTCGCTGCCGACCACCGGCACGACGCTGAGTCTGCGGGAGACGTCGGTCTTCACCAACCTCAGTGCCGGGCCGATCCGGCTGACCGTCACCGACTCCAGTACCGGCAGCATTCGTTTCACCAACACCAACACCAGCTTCGGCGCAATTGACTGGGATCTTGGCAACAGCTCGGCGACGATGTTCAATCGCGACGGGCCGCGGGCGATCCCGCTGGGCTCGCTGGCGGGCGGACCGAACACCGCGCTGCGCGGTTCCAGCAACGCCGCGGGCGTGACGACGTTCACCATCGGCGGCGGGTCACAGCCCAGCACCGTCTTCGCAGGCTCGATCCTCGACGGCACCGCCGCCAGCAGCGGCGGCACGCTGGCGCTGGTCAAGTCGGCCGGGACCCTCACGCTCAGTGGAAACAACACCTACAGCGGCACTACGCAGGTGCAGTCTGGCGGGGCGCTGTTTGTCAATGGCACGCACGTCGGCGGCGGGGCGTATACCGTCAGCGGCACGCTGGGCGGATCCGGATACATCACCGCCGGCGTGACGGCTTCGGCCGGGAGCACCCTGGCCCCGGGCGCGTCGGTGGGTATCCTGACTGTCGGCACGCTGGCGATCGATTCCACAACCCTCAACTTCGAGTTCGACTCCAGCGGCGGCGATGGGATCGTCATCAGCAACGACACGTTCACCGTCGCCGGCAGCAACACGATCAACATCTCGGATCTGGGCGGAGCCAT
Source organism: Fontivita pretiosa (assembly GCF_050410795.1). Lineage (GTDB taxonomy): Bacteria > Planctomycetota > Phycisphaerae > Tepidisphaerales > Tepidisphaeraceae > Fontivita > Fontivita pretiosa. Next base: position 5,010,994 of record NZ_CP191258.1, read on the forward strand.
GGCCGGGACGTATCCGCTGATCGACTACGGCGGGGCGCCACTGGCGAATCTGGGCGCGTTTTCATTGAACGGTTCGGTTGGCGCTTTCGCCGCCAGCCTGATCAACAACACCGCCGGCACGTCGATTGATCTGTCGCTGGTCGGAGGAGCCGGCCCGATTCATGCGATGTGGGCGGTGGATGCCGATGGCGCCTGGGGCGTGAATGGCAACTGGTCGCCCGCCGCCCCCGACGGGCAGGACTATCAGGCTTACTTCGGCTCGATCGCTTCCGCGCCGCGCAATGTGACCGTGGATTCGCCACGGACCGTTGCCCGGATGCATTTCAACAGCGGCGCCGGGTACACGATCGGCGGGAGCACGATCTCGCTGTCGGCCAGCTCGGGCAACGCGGTCCTGAACGTGCTTCGCGGCGGCCATACGATCGCCGCGCCTTTGTCGCTGGCCAGTGCGGCCACGGCGCAGGTCACTCCGCCGGATGCGGTGCTGACGGTCTCCGGCAACATCAGCGGCAGCAACGGCATCACCAAGACCGGGCTGGGCAAGCTGGTGCTGGCGGGGACGAATACCTACAGCGGGGTCACGACGATCAGCAGCGGGACACTGGAGATCGGTGGGGGCACGACATCCGGATCGGTCGCGTCGGCGATCGTGAACAATGCCAACCTGTCGTTCAATCGATCCGACGCGCACACGGTTTCGTCGGCGATCTCGGGCAGCGGCCGCGTGTATCACAACGGTAGCGGAACGACCACGCTCGCTGGCGTGTTGAGCTACACTGGCGGCACGGTGGTGAACGCGGGCGTGCTGGCGGCGCCCAAGTTCAGCGCCGCCAACGGCACCTTGACGATCAACAACGGCACCGCGCAGGCGACGTTGAAGCCCACGCCCAACAGCCCCTCCGGCACGTCGCGGCTGTCGGCGCTGAGCATCAGCGCCACCGGCCGGCTGGACCTGACCAACAACAGCCTGATCTTGAACAACGGGAGCCTGGCAACGGCGACGGCGCAGGTCAAAACCGCGCTGGAAAACGGCGGGAACTTCGACTGGGGCGGGCCGGGCATCGGCTCATCCGAGGCCGCCGCTCGAAACACCGCCGCCGGCAGCTTCCTGTACGGGCTGGGCGTGATCAAGAACGATCTGGCCCAGGTCGGCGGCAGCGGGCCGATCTACACCGACTTTGCCGGCGAGAGCGGGCTGAGCACCGCCGAGGTGCTGGTGAAGTTCACGTACTTCGGCGACGCCGACCTCAGTGGCTCGATCGATGCCACCGACTACTCGCTGATCGACAACGGGTACGTCAACACGTTGAGCGGCTGGATCAACGGCGACTTTGACTACAGCGGCGTGATCGACGCGACGGACTATGCCCTGATCGACAACGCGTACGTCAACCAGGCCGGTCCTCTGGCCGAGGCGCTGATCGCACAGCACTCGCAGCAGTTTGGCGGGGAGTATGTGGCAGCGTTGCGGGCGGTGCAGGCGGGCGTGGTTCCGGAGCCTGCGACGATGGGCCTGTTGCTCGGCGCGGCCTGGTCGCTTCAGCGGCCACGCCGACACCGTCGCGACTGATGCGATCGTTCGTCTGCCACATGACAGGTTGACTTCCTCCGCGGTCATCGGCCGCTCCGTACGGGGCGGCCGGTGACGTTCTGTGGCGTGGCGATCGCGGCGATCGGCGTCCGCAGCGGGCGTGCATCAGGCGGAGTTGTCGCCTATGATCCGCGGCACATGCCGGACCCCTATCGCCAGATCATCGACCGCCTGGCGGCAAGCCGCCGGGTGCTGCTCACCACCCACGTGCGTCCGGACGGCGACGCGATCGGCACGACCGCGGCGCTGGCGCTGGCGATGCGCAAGGTGGGCGTGGAGTCGGAGGTGTTGCTGCTGAGCCACCTGCCGACCAAGTACGCGTTTGTGTACAGCGAGAATCAGATCATCTATCACGATGTCGAAAAGGGCTGGCCGGAACGATTCGGCTTCGAGCGGTTTGATGTGCTGCTGGTGGCGGACACGGGAACCTGGTCGCAGCTTCCCGGGCTGCGGCAGCGCGTCGAGCCGCTGTCGATGCCCAAGATCGTGATCGATCATCATCTGACGCAGGAGGACTGGGCGGAGTTGAAGCTGGTGATACCGGAAGCGGCGGCGGCGGGGGAGATCGCCGCGGAGCTGATCGAGCTTTGGCCGATTCCGATTGACCAGGCTATCGCGACGGCCCTTTTTGTGGCCATCGCCTCCGACACTGGCTGGTTTCAGTTTGCCAACACGCGACCGTTCACGCACCGGCTGGCGGCCACGCTGATCGAAAAGGGGGTGGATACGGATCGCATCTACCAACTGCTGTATCAGAACGAGCGGGTCGAGCGGGTGGCGCTGCAGACGCGGGCGATGCAGTCGCTGGAGCTGCTGGCGGACGGTCGGCTGGCGGTCATGCGTCTGTCACGGCAGGATTTTGCCGACACGCGAGCGAGCGTTCCCGACACGGAGAATCTGGTCAACGTGCCGCTTCAGATCCGTACGGTTCAGGTGTCGGTGCTGGTGGTCGAGCCGCCCGAGCCCGGACCGGTGCGAGTCAGCTTGCGGAGCAAGGGGCAGATCGATGTGGCGAGGTTTGCCGAGGAGTTTGGCGGGGGCGGGCACGCGCGGGCGGCGGGGCTGAAGCTGCACACCAGCTTGCAGGAAGCGCGAGATCGCGTGGTCGAGGCGCTGCTGTCACGAATGACGTAGAGGCTGCTGCGACCGGGCGAGCTTTTCGGGCAGGGACAGGCGCTGCACAGGCATATAAACTACCGGCACAAGTGGAAGATGGAGGTGCGACATCGCAGCCAGAGCCACGCAAAACCAGATGATCGAAGTAGCCCAGACCCCGGAGCAACAGGATGCGCGCTTCGAGGCGGCCAGACGGTTCGCGATCGAGGCGGCGAGGCTGGCGGCCAACACGCGCTGCCACAACGTCGTCGTGCTGGATGTCAGCGGGCTGTCGCCGGTGTGCGACTTTTTTGTCATCGCCACCGGCACCAGCCCGCGGCAGATGCGCACGGTGGCCGACGATCTGGAAGAGCTGGCGCAGGCACAGGGCTATCCGCCGCTGAACGAGGCCGGCCGGGAAGGTTCGACCTGGATCCTGGTCGATTGCATCGATGTGGTGATCCACGTGTTCAGCGAGCAGGCGCGGCAGTACTACGACCTGGACAGCCTCTGGGGGGACGCCCGGCGCATTGAGTGGCAGGTGGAACCGCAGATGAACACGGATGAACGTCAGTGATCGCGGGTCAAAGCGATGTCGAACCGTAATGGCCGCCAATTGACGGCGGCGGGCGTGTCGGCTGGTTCTTCGGCGTGGCTGAAGCAGGCGCTGCATCGTGTGCGCCGGTGTGTTCCGCGGCGGCCAACTGGGAGAGAATCTCTGGCAGATGAGCATCCAGACCCCCACGGGACAGAGCGGTGATGCCCCTGGATTTGGCTAGGGCAAGCGTGGCGGTGTCCGTATGTGAGGCAAAGCCCAGCACGTGGCTGCGGGTTCGCGCTTTCCAGTCCGCGGCGGCGTCGAGGGATCCGGGCTGATTCAGATCGACCAGCATGGCCGTGGCAGGCGGCGCATCGGCGAGTTTGGCGGGGTCGCGGATCAGGTGAACGGACAGATTCAGCGCCCTGGCCGCCGCAGTGATCTTCGAGCCAAACACCAAGTCGCGGCAAAGCACGAGGATGGGGGCCGGGGAAGGATTCATGCAGGGGATTGAAGCGCGCAAGCATGCCGGGGGCAAGCGGTGGCGATTGCGGATTTGGGATCTCGGAGTGCGGATTTAGTGATCCAATCGGCGACGGATCGGCCAAGGCGAAGCCCGGAAGCGGCGATGACCGGCGTGGGGGCCGATAATTTCATTTCTTTTGCCCCGGATTGCCGAAGAAACAGTGGCATGGATCTGGCAACGGTGATCGGATACCTGCTGGCGTGGGGAGCGTTGACGTACGGGGCATACCATGCTTCGCACGGCGCGGTGGGATCGTATATCAAGCCGGGTGAGGCGATTCTGGTGGGGGGCATGGCGTTGGGGGCGGCGTTCGCATCGATGCCGCTGCACGCGGCCATGGGGGCGCTGGGCGCGGTCAAGAAGTGTCTGTTTTCCAAAGAGACTCACATCGAGCATCTGATCAAGCAGATCGTCAGCTACGCGGAGACGGCCCGTCGCGACGGGGTACTGGCCCTGGAATCGGTAGCCCGGGAGGCGCCGGACCCGTTTCTTCGCCGCGGTCTGCAACTGACCATCGACGGCACCGATCCGGAAGTGATCGAGCGGATCATGAGGATCGAGATTGAAGCCATGGGCGAGCGGCACAAACACGGACGGCACTTCTGGCATTCGGTGGCGAAATTCGGCCCGGGCTGCGGGCTGATCGCCTGTTTGTGCGGTCAGGTGGCCATGTTCCGCAACCTTAACGGCGATGCCGGAACGATCGGCGCCGCGCTGGCTGTGGCGCTGGTCGGAACGCTCTACGGGGCGCTGATCCAGAACATCATGGCTGGTCCGCTGGCGGAAAAACTGGCGGTCAAGAGCAAGGAGGAGATGTTCATCAAGGAAATCATCCTCCAGGGCGTGCTGAGCATCCAGGCGGGGAACAATCCCCGCGTGGTTGAGATGCAGTTGCTCAGCTTCCTCAGCGCCAAGCAGCAGGAAGCGCTGCCTAAAGCGGCGTAGGAAGAGCCAGGAGGATGAGGGATCGACGATGATTCAGTCGGCGGCATTCATCCTTCACCCATCATCGTTCATCGTTTGATTCGATGGCCCAAGGCTGCAAAAAGTGCGATCCGATGGAGCTGTGTGAAGAATGCCCCGAGTGGATCTTCACACTGGCGGATCTGATCATGTGCATGATGGGGCTGTTCATCATCCTGTGGGTGATGAAGCCCGGCACACAGGCGGCCCAGCAGCCGGGGGACAGCGCGGAACTGACACGGGTGATAGCGGCAATCCGGGAGGCGTTCGGGTACGTGCCGGATCCCAACAGCACCGATCCGGTAGACGTGCAGATGCTGCTGATGAAGCTGGAGCGGATGAAGATGAACGGCCCGGGGGAGAAGGGCAAGAGCCGAGTTGAGGCCAAAGGGGCTGAAGGGACCGATCCGGAAGTCACCAGCATTCGGATGGGCCGTCAGTCGGTGGTTGGCGGGCGGGTGATGTTTGAGCGCGGGGAGTCGAAGCTGACGCGTGAGGCGATGCGGGCTTTGGACGAGATCGCACTTCAGATCCGCGGACACCGGAACATCGTGATGATCAAGGGGCACAGCTCACTGGACGACCTGCCGGACGGAGCCAGCGAAGAACAGAAGATGGATCTATCGCTGCGTCGCGCGCAGGCGGTGTCGGATTATCTCACCAGCAAGGGGGTTTCGCCGGATATCCTGCGGGTGCAGGGGTGCTCGACATTCGAGCCGGTGCTTCAGCGAGCCTACACGCCGGAGCTTCAGCGCGCAAACCGCCGCGTGGAGGTGGAGGCAACCGCCACGCTTGTCGAAGAGCTTCAGGATCGCGGTAAGTCGCAAACCAACAGATAATTACACTTCTTTTCGCCGGGGACACATGCGCCTTGCTCGACGCAGCGTTCATCGCGCCATTGTCGCGCGGTGCGCACATTGATAGCGTCCAAGATGGACGGGTAATGGCGGGCCGACTCGTGCTTGGGTGCGGCGAGCAGCGACATTTTGTCGCTACAGATGGGACATCGTGTCATATTTTCTACCGTATCTGCTTGCAGCGTGGGTATATGCGCAAGGTGCGCAAGATTTTTTTCGCGCAGTTTTTCACGAATTTCCTGAAGGGTTGAGCATGCCGGGAAGCGGTGTCCGGAGCAGGCGGTCGGCTGAGGTACGAATTTTGCATACCTAAGATCGACAGACGTGAATAAGACTTTGGAATGAGACGCTGAAAACAAAGGGCGAGGTAGATCATGAAGCGGAATGCACGACGTCCAGTGGCCGGCGAGGGGCGGGCCGGCGGGTCCGGCGTCTCTTGCCGCGGTGCCGCGACGGCAGACGCCGCTGACGCCAAAACACAGGGGCTGTCGGCAACGGTGGGCAGCCAGGCGGGTGATTCGCTCGCGACCGTTGTCGCCATTCCGTCTTCAGCCACTTGGGCCCGTTATATCGACAGCCGATTGAGGCAATTCAGCCTTCGATAATCCAGGGCTGCTTGCCCGGTTGCTGTCCACACCGAACCGGGTATCTCGGCGCCGGTACCAAGTCAGGCGCCGCCCGTAGTGATGCTCAGGCCCGTATTCCGGGCCGACCAGTTTGACATCCCAGGCAAGGATTCTCAGCGAGCCGGTCCCAGGGCTCGGGAAGGAACATGGTGCGCGCATGAAGCAACAGGAAGGAACCACAATGCTGAACACAACGACCGGCAGCACGACCACAGAACTGATTCCCGCTCATTCGCAAGGCCAGGCTTCAACCCAACCAACATCGCAATGCGACACCCCGGATCCGGCCGTGGCGCAGTTGCCCTTCACCCAGTTTGTGTGGGGCTCGGGGCTGGAGTGCTCGTTTCTCCCGCACATCAAGGTCGATCAATTCGAGTGGACGCAGCACAACCGTTTCTGGCGGGAAGACCTGCGCCGTGCCGTCGACGAGGTGGGCCTGAGGTATCTGCGCTATGCGTTTCCATGGCACCTGATCGAGGCGCAGCGCGGACAGTTCGACTGGAGCATGCCCGATGAACGCCTGGCGGAGATGCAGAAGCTGGGCATCACGCCGTTCATTGACATCATGCACTTCGGCACGCCGCTGTGGCTGAAGCAAGCCGTGGGCGACCCGGAATTTCCCGAAGCTCTGGAGCGGTTCAGCGAAGCGATCGTGACGCGCTATCGCGACTGCGTGAAGACGTGGTGTCCGTTTAACGAGCCGCTGGTCAGCGCGCTGTTCAGCGGAGATTTTGGCTTCTGGCCGCCGCACCAGCGCAAGTGGCGGGGGTACATGCCGGTGCTGAGCCGGATTGTGCAGGCGGTGAACCGCTCGATCCGCGCCATCCGCCGCGCTCAGCCGGAGGCGACAGTGCTGCTGTGTGACGCGGCAGAGGCCTATCAGAGCCGGCATGGGGAACTGGCTGGCGAAGTGGCGCGCAGGAACCTGCGTCGGTTCCTGGTGATGGACCTTCTGCTGGGGCGGGTGGACGAGCATCATGCGGCCTACTCGTGGCTGAACAGCTACGGGATGAGCGAGCTGGATCTGGAGTGGTTCCGGCAGAACCCGCAATCGCCGGATGTGCTGGGGCTGGACTATTACACGCACAGCGACTGGCAACTGGACATGACCGCCGACGGAAGCGTGAGGCAGCGTCGTGCGGATAAGCCGCTGGGGCTGTATGGCGTGGCCCAGGCCTATTGGCGGCGCTACGGCCTGCCGCTGATGCTGACGGAAACTTCGATCGAGGGGCAGCCGATCAACCGCGAAATCTGGCTGGAGACGAACATCGAGCAGATCCGCCGCCTGCGCGAAGAGGGCGTGCCGATGCTGGGGATGATCTGGTGGCCGCTGCTGGACCAGATCGACTGGGATGGCGCGCTGACACACCGGATCGGAAAGATCCATGAGGTGGGATTGTTCCATCTGGTCAGGCAGGCGGACGGGACACTCAAGCGTACGGCCACGCCACTGGCGCGGCTGTTCCGCGAGGCAGCCGAGTCCGCGGAGCAGCGCGTCGGCCGGCTCCAGACGATTGCCTATCCATCGCGCGAGGCCGAGGATGAGCAACTGCCGCCGATCGGGCAGTGGATCCAGCCGACGGTGCAGCCTGAATCGCGGCGTGAGGTTCAAACCGCTGGCGACGGCAACGGCAATGGCAACGGAAACGGAAACGGAGCAGTGAAAGTGATGGCGGGGCGCGGGAGGCTCGCCGACGCGGTGCCCGGCCTTGCCGCTGAGCGAAGCGTTGATGCCCAGATCACCGCTGAGCTTCGCACCGCCGATCAGAAGGACGTTGGTGCCTATGGCATCGTGGTCTTCAGCCATCTGCGCTGGGGATTCGTCTGGCAGCGCCCGCAACAGTTCCTCTCGCGATTCGCCAAAAAGCACCAGGTGCTGTTCATTGAGGAGCCATTTTTTGATCTGGCCGAGGGACGCGAGCCGCGGATCGACTACCACCGTGTGATGCCGAACGTGACGGTTGTCACGCCACACTGCTCGGGGTCGTGGAATCGCAATCCCAAGCTGCCGCAGAAACTGCGGGAGTGGACGCTTGAGGCGATTGCGCACATGAACAGCGACGGGCAGTTCGATCGCCCGGTGCTCTGGTACTACAACCCGATGGACGCGAGCTGGTCACTGGGGCACATCGAGCATCGCGGGATCGTCTACGACTGCATGGACGAGCTGTCCCAGTTCAGCGGAGCACCCCGGCAACTGGTGGACAACGAGCGGCGGCTGATGGAATACGCCGACATCGTGTTCACCGGCGGCTATGAGCTGTGGCTCAAGAAGCGGCAATACCACCCCAACGCGCACTTCTTCGGTTGCGGCGTGGAGTTCGATCATTTCGCCAAGGCGATGAGCGAAGACTCGGTGATCCCGCCGGACATCGACTTCATGGCCCGGCCGATCCTGGGGTGGTTCGGCGTGGTGGATGAGCGCGTGGACTACGCGCTGGTTGGCGAGGCGGCGCGGCTGCGGCCCGACTGGAGCTTCGCCATCGTCGGCCCGGTCGTGAAGATCGATCCGAACCTGCTGCCGCATTCGCCCAACCTGTTCTGGATGGGCGGCCGGGATTACCAGGTGCTGCCCAACTACTGCCGCGCGTTCGACATCTGCATCATGCCATTCGCAATGAACGCGGCCACGCAGTTCATCAACCCGACCAAGGCGCTGGAGTACATGGCGACCGGGCGACCGATCATCAGCACGCCGGTCAAGGATGTCGTGCGACAACACAAGGATACGGTCTCGATCGTGCGCACGGCGCATGAGTTCGTCGCCGAGGCCGAACGACTGCTGAAAAATCCCGATCCGGATCGGATTCAGCGCGGCATCGAGAAGGCCCGGCAGAGCAGTTGGGACAACACCGTCAAGCGCATGCAGGAACTGATCCGCGAGGCGATCACGCAGCCGGATCGTCGCAGCGCCCGCAAGATCGAGCCGCTTCTGGAAGCGGAACTGGAGTATCAGTACCAGTACACGCCCGGGTCGTGAAGAACGAACGAGCGGAAGAGTGAAGGACGAAGAGGCTGCATCGTTTTGGTGCTTCTGACTTCATCCTTCATCCTCAGTCTAATGGGAGTGATCATGGACGAAAAGAAAATTGTCATCATCGGCGCCGGTCCGACGGGGTTAGGGGCCGGCTACCGGCTGAAGGAACTGGGCTACAAAAACTTCCAGATCTACGAGCGCGAGCCGTACATCGGAGGGCTGGCGTCGAGCTTCACGGATTCGGCCGGTTTCACGTGGGACATCGGCGGGCACGTGATGTTCTCGCACTACAAGTACTACGACAAGTGCTTCGAGGCTCTGATGGGCAACGACTATCAGCAGAACATGCGCGAGTGCTGGATCCGCATGTTCAACACCTGGGTGCCCTATCCGTTCCAGAACAACATCCGCTACCTGCCCAAAGAGATCTGCTATGAGTGTCTGGTCGGGCTGGTCGAGGCCCAGACCCGACGCGATCACAAGGTCGCCAGGAACTTCAAGGAGTTCATGGAGGCTGTCTTCGGCGACGGCATCTGCAAGTACTTCATGAAGCCGTACAACTTCAAGGTCTGGGCGCATCCACCGGAACTGATGAACAAGGAATGGATCGGCGAGCGGGTAGCCGTTATCGACATCAATCGCGCGATCCGGAACGTCGTGCTCCACAGCGACGACTTCGGCTGGGGGCCCAACAACCAGTTCAAGTTCCCGCTGTTCGGTGGCACGGGCGAGTTCTACCGTCGCTTCGCCAAGCCGCTCCAGGGGCACATCAACCTCAACAAGCCGGTTGATTTCATCAACCTGGGCAAGAAGGAGGTTCGCTTCAAGGACGGCCAGGTGGTTCCTTTCGATATCCTGATCAGCGCGATGCCGCTGGATCGGTTATGCAACGACGTGATCGACGGGCAGTTGCCGCGGGAGATCAAGAAAGCCGCGAGCATGCTGCGGCACAGCGGAGGGTACATGGTGGGGATCGGCATCCGCCAGCCGTGTCCCAGCACCAAGAGCTGGATGTACTTCCCCGAGGACAACTGCCCGTTCTACCGCGTCACGTACCTGAGCAACTATTCGCCGTACATGACGCCCGACAACAAAACGCATTACTCGCTGCTGTGCGAAACCAGCTACAGCGAATTCAAGCCGGTGGATGGCCGGCGAATTGTTGATGACACGATCCGCGGGCTGATCAACGCCGGCCTGATCAGCGAGCGGGATCAGGATGACATCGTGGACACCTGGTGCTTCCACGCCCGCTACAGCTACCCCACGCCGAGCATCGAGCGGGACACGATCCTGGGCACGGTGATCCCATACCTGGAGCGTCACGGCATCTTCAGCCGCGGCCGCTTCGGCATGTGGAAGTATGAAGTGAGCAACACCGACCACAGCCTGATGCAGGGCGTGGAGCTGGTCAATCGGCTGCTGCTGGGCGAGCCGGAAGTGACCATCGGCATGAAGTATCAGAGCACGGCCGATGGGCGCGACGCAGCGGTTCACGAGCGATCGGCCGTTGCCGGCAGCGGCGATCCGAGGCGCGCCCCCGCAACGTCGTCACGCTTCGGCCATGCGGATGCCGGCGATAAGCAGGAGGTGCACACGTCCGAAGAAGAGCTCGGTGTCACCACGCCGCGCACGGGCACATCCTGATCAAGCGTCCGGCGCGGCGGAGTGAGCAGTCTCCGGACGCCGATGACCAGTCGGGACCAGACCCAGACCGGTCATTGGCTGGTCATCGGGGCCGGGAGATTGGTCATTGTTGCTGCGTGGTCGGTGGTGGGGCGGGCTGGAGAATCGTGATCTGGCTGGCGTCGTTGATGATGATCTGGGGCCTGCCCTTCAGCGACTCTACGTACCCGCCGTATTCGATCAGCCTGCCCTTGAGCCGGACCTTCGCATCGCGCAGCGCCGCGGCCAGGTCGCCGCCGAACGCTTCATCGAGCTTGGCGCGCTGTCGCTCGAAGACCGCGCCCAGCAGCACCGAATCGAGAAACTCGATGTTCATCACCCGCCCGCTGCGGCTCCACGCCGCCTTGGAGATGTAGCCTTCGACGACGACCTGGCTGCCGATCGCCGCCTTGAGCGCCTCGGTGTCGGTGGCGGCGATGACGGCGGGCTCGGTTGTGCTCGGCTGCTCGGCCAGCAGCAGGTTACACGTCAGCAACAGGACCAGCATGGCGTGCTTTGTACTGCTCATGGATGCATCGTACCCGGCACGCTGCGATCGGTCACGCCGCCCGGAGACCGCCGCTCACGCCGTAAGGATCGGGAACTTGCTGCTGCTGATCGGCAGGGTCGAATACTCTTCCACCAGCCGCCGGTATTCCCTGGCGACCTTGCGAGGCTTGCGGCCCAGAGTATACAGGCCAACCGGATTCACCGTGCCGCGCATCTTGGTCAGGGCGGTATCCCAGTCCTTCATGTCCACAAGCCCGAACCAGGTGAAGCCGACGATCGGCACGCCGTCCTCGCGTAATCGCAGCAGGTTCATCCATTCCTTCCAGAGCCACTCGACGGCGTGCTTGGCGGTGCGGTTGGTCTCGGTGTGCATCACGGGCATGCGGTAGCGCTCGAAGTATTGTCGCGTGATCACGTAGTACCCGTAGACGTCCCCGGCGCCGATGCTGGTTCCATCCGAACGGATCACGTGCTCGTTGGTGATGTAATAGTCCGTGCCCATAATGCAGTGAGTTCGAAGATCCCGCTGCTGGCGGAACCACTCGTACTCCTCGGCCGACATCCCCGACGACAGAAGGTAGCGATACATGGTGGCGGTGACGTCGTGGCCGAACAGCAGGTCCAGCGAGAGGAATCGCCGCTCGTTCATGAAAAGTGCACGGGCAACCATGTCGGGGCTGCCGGGGTGAACATATTCGGTGCTCTCGCTGAAAACGAAAATGGCGTCGGGGCGCAGGTCCAGGATCGCCCGCATCGCCAGGATCGCCGCCTTGCAGTTATGCTTGATGTTCGTCACGAAGGCGGTATCGCTCATCAACCGCTCATTCCACCAGCCAAAGGCGGCGGAGAACTGCGCGGTGACGTAGATCTCATTGACCGGCGTGTAGTAGCGCACCCACGGGTAGCGCTCGGCAAACGCCCGAGCGTAATCGGCGAAATGCGTGGGGTAGTCAGGGTTCTGAAAGTCGTGCAGGAAATCCGGCAGGCCGAAGTGGATCAGGTCTATGATCGGCACGATGCCCAGCCGGCGCATCTCGTGCATCACCAGGTCGGTAAAGCTCCAGTCATACTGCCCCGGACCGGTCCAGATCCGGTACACCGGCGGGCCGTAACGCAGGTAACGCAGTCCCAGCTCGCGCACCAGGCGCAGGTCGGTCTGCCACATCTCATAGTGCCCGGTGTCGCGCAACTGATCCACACGCTGGTTTCCGGCGATGATGGGATACGAGCACTCGATGCCCACGGCGAACATGAACTTGAGCATGTCCGCCGGCTCGGTGATCCGCAGGCTGGGAGTCAGCGGCGCCAGGCGAGCCGGGCGTTTGCGCGGAGGCGAGGCCGGCACCGGCGGCGGAGAGGAAAGCGGCGCACGCGAGCCCTGGCGTCGCCCGTCGTTGTCCACCTGCACCGCAGCCTCCGATTCGCTCGCCGCAGGTCCAACTCGTTGATTCGTTACGTCAGTTGTCACCGCCATTCATCATATACCTCATCCGTCCCGTCGTCGGCAGCGGCTTTTCCGGCGATAATGCCGCCGATGCACGACGTCCTGTGCCGCGCGCACGACCTGCTGACCAGAACCTACGGCCAGCGCAGCTATCGCTGCTGGGGCCGCGGCGTGGACGTGCTGATCGATACGATCCTCTCACAGAACACCACCGCCGCCAATGCCCAGGCCGGCTATCGGCGATTGAAGAAGTGGTTTCGCACCTGGAACCAGGTAATGGCCGCACCCGTCGATCAGATCGAGCGATGCATTCGCATCAGCGGGCTCAGTCGCACCAAGGCGCCTCGCATTCAGCAGATCCTCAGACAGATCAAGGCCGAGCGGGGAAAGATCGACGTTCAGTTTCTGGCGGATATCAACCCGTGCGAGGGATACCAGTATCTGATGAGGTTCAAGGGAGTCGGACCCAAGACCGCAGCATGCACGCTGTTGTTCGCCTTCGGCAAGTCGGTGTTTCCGGTTGATACGCACATCTATCGGATCGCACTGCGGCTGGGGCTGATTCGGCCAGGAACCTCGGTGTCGGCGGCGCAGGAACAACTCACTGCGATGATCCCAGCTCCGCAGCGTTATGCCATGCACGTGTTGCTGATCGAGCACGGACGCAAGATCTGCCACGCCCGCAGACCGCGCTGCGGGCAGTGTCCGCTGCTTGAGCTGTGTGACTATGGCCGGCGGCACGGCGTCGCGGCTTCTCGCTCTTACCCTGCTTGCCCGGATTTGCCATTTTCCGATGGCAAAAGCTCTGCCAAAAAGGGTCGGGTTAGTTCTTGATGCCTCGCACCAGCGAGTCGATCACCTCGCGCGTCAGCTCTTTGTCAATCGGACCCAGGTTCAATGCGATCATCGCGTACCCGATGCCGGCGAAGATGAACTGCCAGGCCACCGCTTTGGGGTGAAGATCCTTGCGGAATGATCCGGACTGCTGGCCTTCGGCGACGATGGTGGCAAAGAACTCCTCGATCTGCTGGTAGTGCTCGCGCAGCACGGCCAGCACTTTCTTGTCGCGGCTGGTGCTCAAGGCCCCGTGCAGGACATGGTAATAGTCGGCCAGGCGACGCATGTGCTCGGGAAGGGCGTTGGAGATGGCGCGGATTTTTTCCGCCGGGTCGGTGATGTCGGCAATCAACTGCCGCCACTGCTGCAACGTATACTCGCTGACTTCGCGGACGATCGCCACGAACAGTTCCTGCTTGCTCCTGAAGTGGCGGTAAAGGATCGGCTCGGTAACTCCCGCCGCTTCGGCGATGGCGGCGGTGGTTGTCGCTTCGTAACCCGTCTTGGCAAATAACCTGGTTGCGACCTCGATCAGTTGTCGCCTCCGCTGGGCGGCTTTCAATCTCGGCATGCAGCTAAGTTTGCTGTGGCTAACGAACAAATGCAAGCAGTGGATAAAGGCACGGGGCCAAGGGGCATGCCCGGAATTTCCGGATCGCAAGCGATGTTTCAATGAGCACTGCCGGGTCCACACGGGAATCCAAACCCGACCGTATTACGCGCGGCCCGCCCGCGTGGACGGCCATCGCAATGGCGAGAGGCCCGTGATGCAAAGAGTCGCTGCCGGTGTTCCGTCACAGGCTCGGACAGGCTTGCCCGCACTGCCGACCCTTGCCCCTTCGACTTGATCCTTCCTGGTTCGATTTCGTGTATAACTTCCCGGCCATGAGTGAATCCAAACCACGCATCCTCACCGGCGACACGCCGACAGGCCGGCTTCATCTGGGCCATTACGTCGGCAGCATCGAGACCCGGCTGGCGCTTCAGGACGAGTACGAGTGCTACTTCCTCATCGCCAACAAGCACGCGTTCACCACCCGCGCCGAACAGCCCGACGAGATTCGCCAGAGCGTCATTGACATCGCCACCGACTGGCTGGCCGTGGGGATCGATCCGAACAAGAGCACGATGTTTGTGCAGTCGGAAGTTCCGGCGATCGACGAGCTGACGTTCTTTTTCGCCATGCTCATCCCGTTCAATCGCGTGATGCGCAATCCGACGCTGGCGCAGGAGATCAAGGACAAGCAGTTGGGGGACAAGTATCCCTTCGGCTTTCCGCTGTACGCGGTGGGGCAGTGCGCCGACATCCTGGCGTTTCGCCCGCAGCTTGTGCCGGTGGGCGAAGACCAGCTCCCGCACCTGGAACTGACCCGCGAGGTGGCGCGCCGCTTCAACCAGATCTACTGCGGTGTCGATCCGCACACCCCCGACGCCGATTACGTCAAGGCCGGCGGATTGTTCCCGATCATCGAGCCCAAGCTCGGGCGCGTGAGGCGTCTGGTGGGCATCGGCCCGCCGGGACCGGACGGCAATCTGCTGAAGATGAGCAAGTCGCTGAACAACGCGATCTTCCTCTCGGACGATGCCGAGACCGTGCAGAAAAAGGTGATGTCGATGTACACCGACCCCAAACGCATCCGCGCCAGCGATCCGGGCACGGTGGAGAACAATCCCCTGTGGATCTTTCATGAGATCTTCAATCCCGATCAGGAATGGGTGCGCCAGCAGGAGGAAGCCTACCGCGCCGGACAGGTCGGTGACGTGGCGATCAAGCGGCGGCTGGTCGAGGTGCTCAACACGCTGCTGGAACCGATCCGCAAGCGACGAAAATACTACGAACAGCGCCCCGACGAGGTGCTGGACGTTTTGCGCCAAGGAACGCGCCGCGCCAACGCCGTCGCCGAGGAAACGCTGTATCTCGCGAAGAAGGCGATGAAGCAGGACTACTTCAGGAGGAGCTTGACGATCGATTGACCTGGTCCGAAAGCGGCTTGCCGGGGCCGGGTTGCTCGGCATCAATCGGCTCGACCATCAACGGCTCAAACCCGGGAACCTCCTCGATTGGTGGATAACGGATCGCCTGGAATGACTTGGCCAGGTGGTAGATGAGCTGAGCCAGCGCCGCCACGACCAGCAGCATGATCGCAGCGAGGATTGATGCGATCGGTTCGTCGGTCTTCAACCACACACCCAGAGCCAGGATCATCGCCGGCAGACAGAAAAGAAGTTGAACTGAAGCGAGCGCAAGCCCGACGATGATCGCCCAGGGACGGCGCCTTGGCAGGTAGATCGAGCAGAACAGGTACAGCAGGCCCGGCACGAGGTAGAGCATGGAGTAGAAGGCCATGGCGATCATGAGCCGGCCTGAGGCACCGCTTCCGCCACGGAGCAGCATCATCGCCGGAAGTACGGACATCCCCGCCATGAGCAGGAACACGATCCCCAGCGATCGCATCGAACGAACGGCCAAATGAAGCGGCCGGCGGGGATCACCTTTGGGCGGGAGGGGCATCGGAACCTCCACTGGGAGAGCCTGGAGGCCAGGGCGGCTGATAGCCCCCCGGGGCCGGCGGGGGCGGTTGTTGCTGGTACTGCCAGTATTGCGATGAATACTGCATCTGTTGCCAGCGAGCGGCGCGGACGGCTGGCGCGGCGCGGGCCGCCTGGATCAGCCACGCCAGCAGCAGCCCCAGAAGCGCCGTGGGCACGATCAGCACGAGCAACCCCGCCGCCAGCGCCGCTGCGCCATGCCCGCGCGTCTGCGCCAAGCCGGTCAACAGATTTGCCGCCAGCACCAGAAGCGATAACGTCACCAGCACAATCGCGGTGACGATCGCCCCCAGTCCGCCGCGGCGGACAAGAGGCCCCAGCACAGCCAGCACCAGCGACCAGAGCATCGTCAGCACCGCAATGACCACGTAGACGACTTTGAGCAACTGCTCGGCCGGCAGGCCGAGCTCCGCGGCAGCCGATTGCAGCCCGCTGTCGGCCGCAAATCGCTCCAGAGGTGCAAGCAATCCCACTGCACCCACACACAGGCCACAGAGCATTCCCATCCCGGCGATGACGTACATCAACACCGACGCCCGCCTCGCTGGTGCCAGCAATGGCTCGGCCGGGTCGTAACCGTACGCGTAGGCAGGGGGATAAGGCTGATAGGGCGGCGAATAGGGCTGCCCGGAAGGTTGTGGATACTGGGGATACTGAGTCATGGGGCAACGTTCCCCGGAGGCTTAGCGGCCAGAATCGCCGCGATGATCGCAGCGGCGGCGATGGCGGCGGTCTCGACGCGAAGGATCGTCTCCGTCAGTTTCGCCCCCGTCAAGCCAAGGCGCGCAAACTGCGAGATTTCTTCCTCGCTCCATCCGCCTTCGGGACCAATCAACACCGCCACCGATGAACAGGCGACGATATCCGATGAAAGTCGCAGCAGCGGCGTGGCGTCCGGTTCGGTCGAGAGGTACACGGCCGGTGGTGTCAGGGTCTGCACGAACTCATCCACGCTGATCAGCGGATCGATCTGCATGACGCCCGGTCGGCGGGATTGCCTGGCGGCCTCGGTGGCGATCCGCCGCCAGCGGTCCAGCTTGTTCTGCCCGGCCGGGCGTACCACACTTCGCGCCGCCGCCAGAGGCACGAACCGCCCCACGCCCAGCTCGCTCAGCTTCTCGATCATCCAGTCGGCCCGCTCGCCCTTGGGCACCGCCGACGCAACGATCAGCGTGGTTTGCGTGCCCGGTGGCTGTTCGATTCTGTGAATCCGCGCCACGACCGCCGAGGCGTCGCATTGCTCGATGGTGGCGGCGGCGACGTGACCGGCGTTGTCGAAAAGCTCCAGCTCATCTCCGGCGCGCATCCGAAGCACGTCGCGCACGTGGTGGGCCTGGGCACGGTCAAGCTCAATCCGCTCGAGATTACCCAGGCTGCTGACATGAACTCTGCGTGGCACGGGAGGAGGGATTATCGGCGGCGCCGGCAGAGCCGGCAAGATCGGTGCTGGTGATGAGACTTTTCATGCTGATTCATTGAGAATCCGGCGTGCGGAAGTTATGTTGGTCATCGAGTCATCCGATCAGGGCGCGCAGGCGCGGGCGCATTCGTCCGGGTGGCTCATCAGCAGCTTGTCCGAATCCGTTGAAGCGGAGCGTCTGTTGCCCGTGGGTTCACGAAAGGAGTCGGTTCATGGGTCAGGCGAGCGTCGGAACCGCTGAACTGCCCGATCCATTGCAGCAGGAGGTTACGTCGGGCAGCACAACCCCGGCCGGCGAAGGCGCTGCGCGCCGCGGGGCAGGTGGGCAGGCGGATGATCTGCTCTCGCAGTTGGCCGGTGAGGAGATCGACCGGATGCTGGCCGAGGCAGATGCCGCGCCTGGCGAATCGCCCCCCGTCGCCGATGCCGACGTGGAGCTGTCGCAGGCGATTGACGGCGCTGTGGCCGCCGCAGCTCCGGCCGCCACGACCACTGCCGCAGCCTCGCCCGATGAGCAGATCTCGCGTCAGCTCGATGATGTTCTCAGTGCCATCACAGCCAGAACCGCGCCAACAGAATCTGCAAGCGCGCCCGAGCCTGCCGCAGCGCCCACCCTGCCTGCAGCACACGCGGTTGCCGTGGCCGACCTGCCTGCGCCAGCGGTTTCCGCGACCGGCCAGCACGAGCCAACTCACTCCCCACCGGCGGCAGCGCAGCTCCAGACTCCCGGTGCTCCAGCGGCGACGGCTTCGGTCCAGCCTGCGGAATCACCGGCAGACGAGCAGCACACCACCCGCCAGGAGCTGGCCGCGCTGAACGCGCCGCAGGAGCAAGCCCAGCCCCAGGTCCAGCCCAAGGCTGCGACGGCGGATGAATCCCAGCCCCAGCCGCGTGATCCGCTGTACATTCGCCTGCTGGAGCTGATCAACGCGCCGCTGAAGCTGTTTCCCGACACCGTGCGAGACGCGCTGGGCAAAGTCGCCATTCTCACGCTCATGAACGCCGTGGGCGTGCTGCTGTACGTGCTGCTGTTCAGAAAGTAGAGCGTGCCGCCAAATCGCACTCCTCATTCCGCCTGCTCGTATTGCCTGCCTGGGCCGGTTCAGGTCGATTGCCGGTGGCGGAGAGTCGTGGGAAGCTGAGCCGCCGGAGACGGATAACGCGGGCGTGCCGTCTTATGATGCAGTATGACAGGCACTTGCGGCGGTTCGGCTGGGGTGATTTCCGTTGAACCGCCGGTGCCGCAGCCCGTATAGTTGGGCATCGTCATGGGCTTTGCGCGCCGTGCCAATCATGGTCGTCTTCGACTTGAAGCGCTGGAGGGCCGGGTTCTGCTTGCCGCCGATGCCCGTCTGGCCGATGCTGCGCCGGCGATCGCCCGGCTTCAGTGGAGTGGCCAGCCCATCGAAGCCGCGGCCGGGCAATGGCTGATCCGGCTGAATGATCTGCCTGGCGGCAGCGCTGCATCGCAGGCGGCTCGGGCACGCACGCTGCTGCGAAAACTCTCGCCACGATTCGACGTCCTCCGCCAGCTTGGTTCTGACGGGCTTTTCCTCATCAGCACCCCAGCCGGTTTCACGCCCCAGCAGGCAAGCAGGTGGTTCGCCCGGCTGCCCGGCTTTGCCTATGTCGAGCCGGATCTGATCCTCAACAGCGATGCGCAATTCCCAAACGACGAGCACTTCAGCCAGCAATGGGGACTGCACAACACCGGTCAGACCGGCGGGCTGATCGACAACGACATCGACGCCCCTGAAGCCTGGGACATCAGCACCGGCAGCAACGACGTCGTCGTCGGCGTGATCGACACGGGCATCGACTACAACCATCCGGACCTGGCGGCCAACATCTGGACCAACCCATTCGAGGTTCCGGGCAACGGCATCGATGATGAGGGCAACGGGTATATCGACGACATACGCGGCTACGACTTCTACGGCAACGCGTTTCAAACCGACAACAACCCGATGGACCAGCACGGCCACGGCACGCACGTGGCCGGAATCATCGCCGCCGTGACGAACAACGCCGTCGGTGTTGCCGGCGTGTCGTGGAATGCCAAACTGATGCCGCTGCGGATCGGCGGGCCTGCGCCGGGCGATGGACGCATTTTGCTTTCCGCCGCCGTCAACGCGCTCTACTACGTCAAGTGGATGCGCGACCACGGGGTGAATGTGCGCGTGACCAACAACAGTTGGGGCGGCAGCGCCGGCTCGACGGCCCTGAGCGATGCCATTGCCGCCAACGCCGCCAGCGGGATCCTGTTCGTGGCGGCGGCGGGCAACGGCGGGTCGGACCAGATCGGCGACAACAATGATCTGATCCCTCATTACCCTTCGGGCTACACACACGACAACATCATCGCCGTGGCAAACCTCACGCAGAACGGCGATTTGAGTCTTAGTTCCAACTACGGGCTCAACAGCGTCGACCTGGGCGCGCCGGGAACCGCAATCCTGAGCACCTGGCCGGGCGGCAGCTACGTCCACCTCAGCGGCACGTCAATGGCAACACCGCACGTCAGCGGGGCGATCGCGCTGGCGTTCAGCGTCGCCGATCCATCCGTCAGCTATCAGGCCATCCGCAACGCCGTGCTCAGTACGACCGATCCGGTTGCGGCACTGGCGGGCAAGAGCGTCACTGGCGGAAGACTCAATGCGCAGGCGATGCTTCAGGCGCTGTTGCCGCCGGGGGCTTCGACACCCGATCTGCTGGCCGCCAGCGACAGCGGCACATCCGACTCGGACAACATCACCAACATTCTCAGCCCCACGTTCAGTGGAACCGCGCCGGCGGGATCGACGGTGCGGCTTTACGCCAACGGAGTGCTGGCCGGCAGCGCCGTGGCGTCCCAGGATGGGCTGTGGAGTGTTACCGCCAACGCCCTGCCGGACGGAAGCTACGCGATGACCGCGACGGCCACGCCCGCCGGTGGCGGCGCGGAAAGTGCCCCCTCGCCACCACTGCAAATCACGATCGACACCGTCGCGCCTGCGGTGATCGGAGCGGCAAGCTTTGCATATCAGACCGCGCCACACCGGCTGGTTTACACCTTCAGCGAGGATCTGCGCGATTCTCTGAGCACATCCAACCTGTGGCTGTTGAACCTTACCACATCGAGCCTTGTGGGCAGTGGCTCGATGGCAGTCGCATTCGATTCGGCCGGCACGACCGCGACTTTCAGTTTCCCAGGTTTGCAGCAGGCCGTGTTGGATGAGGCCAACTATCGGGCACGGCTGATCAATCTTGCCGATGTGGCAGGGAACCTGGCGTCGCCGCCAGCGGTGCTGGATTTGTTCTTCCTTCGCGGCGATGCGAATCATGACCGGACGGTGAATCTGCGCGACCTGTATGTGCTGACGGGCAACTGGCAGCAGTTGGGGCGGGACTTTTCGCAGGGGGATTTCAACTACGACGGGAGGGTGGACGAGCTGGATCTGGAGATTCTGACGTCGCGGTGGCAGCAGGTGTTGCCGCCGCCGCCCGCCGGCGCGCAATCATCTGCCGGTTCGACCAAGCCGCCCGAGATGCGGGTTCCCTTTGCCGCCGACGCCTTGCCTGTGCGCGAGCTGATCGATCTGTAGCCAAACGTAGCAAAAGGGGTCGGGAGTCTTTTCCGGCGCGGAAAAGACTCCCGACCGGCTCAGTCTCGACCCTCATAATTGGCGTAGATCATGATGTCGTGCGTCAGGGTCCGCAAGAGCATCTCCTGCCGGCGACGGCGGCGTTGCACGGAACGCAGGGCATCGCCAAAGTTCCGCTTCATCATGCTGTTGACCGTCTCGCTCTGCGCTCGCTGGCCGTAGGTTCGCCGGTCCGCCTTGCGGGCAAACCGCTGCTTCATCAGCCGGCGATATCGACCGCCGGGCGGCTTGCTCGACGGCCGCCCGATGCCCGTGGGAATCACCGAGCGCACACCCATGTCCAGGCGGGCGCTGCGGTGGTTGGCCTCTGAGTCGTATCCAGCGTCGGCGACGACGACGTTCACATTGGCCCGCCGCCACGCATGGTACAACAGCGGCGCGAAGTCCGGCGCATCGGACCCGCAGCCGATATGAACCCGCGCCGCCAGGATGAGGTGACAGGCCGAGGCCACCGCCAGGGCCAGCTTCGGCATCTGCCGGGCCCGGCGCGAGCGTGAGCGATTGACCTCGTCTGCATCGGTTTTTTTCGGTGTATTTGCCGCCATCGCGCAGGAGCATCTTGCGGCAGACGCGGTCGTAATGGCGTGAGCGGTGACGCGCTTCGTAGCAGGTGCTGTCGAGGGTCAGCGGCTTGCTCGAGTCGAGCTTACGCAGCAGTTTGGCCTTGGCGGCAAGCTGGGCCAGCAGGTCGAGCATGCGGTTGACGCGCCGGGTCTTGAGAAGCGTGCCGAAGGCCCGCCAGAGGGTGTTGTGATCCGGGGCGCGGGACATGCCGAGGTCGGCCAGCCACTGCGGCGAGTCGCGCAGCAGTTGCTCGGCCCTGCGATAGCTGAGCTTGAGCTGCTCGCGCAGAACGAGGCAGGCGAAGAGTTGCGGGAGCGTGAAGTCGTGGCGGCTGCAGTCGCAGGAGTAGGCCGGCCAGACGCGGAGGGCCAGTTCATGGGCCTGCCGCAGGACCTTCCATGGTGATCGAGATGTTTCCATCCCGCAGCTTGTACCCACTGCATCGGCGTGGCGCTACCGAACATGCGCCGAACTTGGAGAGGGTCGAGACTGAGCCACTCCCGACCCCTTATTTTTATCCGCGGAAAAGACTCCCGACCCCTTATTTTTATCGGACGCGGCGCGGCTGTGGCCGCTTAACCCGCGGACTTTGACGGCCGAAATCAATCGTGGGGGATACCGCTGCACGGCGGCGGCGGGCGCCCGGCGTGTGCAAGATCGCCGCCGGGCAGAACCGCCACATTCTGAGTCCTGGCCGGACAGGCCGGATCAAGTACCGGGAAGTGTGTTTCGGGAACGCTCAGCATGGCAGTCAGATCGGATCGCATGGTCAGATGGGTGTTGCTGGCGGCGCTGGCGGGGCTGGTGCCGCTGGCGGGGGCCGGCGAGTGGATCCGTCGCGCCACCGACGCCCGTTTCAACCTCCTCGCCGAAGCATCGACATGGCACCCGCAGTTGCAGGCGGCGCTGGAGTCGGCCCAGCGGCAGGTCTGGCTTGCAGCAATGGCCGGGGCGAGCCTGATGCTGCTTGAGCTGGGACTGCTGTCGTGGGGTTACATCGCGCTGCGGCGGTACCTGCGCCGTCACGAAGCCCAGGACGAGGCGCTGCGTGAATCGGAATGGTTTGCCCGATCGACGGTAGACGCGCTTTCCGCGCAGATCGCCATTCTGGACAGCTCGGGAACGATCCTGGCGGTGAACCGGGCGTGGCGGGAGTTCAGCGGCGGGCTGGGTCAACCAATCGTGGGGCGTTCGTCAGAAGGAACCAACTACCTGGCGATGTGCGATGCAGCCGCGGGAGCGATGCGCAATGGCTCGGCGGGTGGCGACAGTGGACCGAGCCTGAGCGCGGACTCCGCGGCAGCTCCTCGCAGCATTGCGACCAGCGGCACGGATGCGGCGGCAATGTCGGCGATCGCCTCGGGCATCCGCGCCGTGGCGACGGGCCAGCGTGGCGAGGCGTACGCGGAATACCAGCTCATGGTCAACGGCGAGCGGCGATGGTACCAGTGCCGGATCACGCGCTTCCCGGGCAACAGCAAGGTTCGAATCGTAATGTCGCATGAGGACATCACGGCGCGCAAGCTGGCGGAAGAAGCCGCCGAAGACGCCAAGCGCGTCGCCGACGCCGCCAATCAGGCCAAAAGCGCCTTTCTGGCGAACATGAGCCACGAGATCCGCACGCCGATGACGGCGATTCTCGGCTATGCCGATCTGCTGCTGGATCCGAACCAGCCGGTCGAGGAGCGGGCACGCTGCGTGCAGATCATCCGTCGCAACGGTGAGCATCTGCTGGGACTGATCAACGACGTGCTGGACATCTCGAAGATCGAGGCGGACATGTGCCGCGTCGAGCTGGTGGTGTGCGACCTGCGGCAACTGCTGGCCGACGTGGTGGCGCTGACGCGCGTCAAGGCGATCCAGAAAGGGTTGAACTACCGGGTGGTGATCGACGGCCCGGTTCCCAGGGAGATCCGCACCGATCCACTGCGGCTGAAACAGATTTTGGTGAATCTGGTTGGCAATGCGATCAAGTTCACCAGCCAGGGTGGGGTGTACCTGCGTGTGTCGTGCCAGGATCGTCTGATCGGAAGCACGATTCATTTCGACGTTCTTGACACGGGCATCGGCATGACGCGCGAGCAGCAGAGCAAGCTGTTCCGGGCATTCACGCAGGCCGACGAGAGCACGACGCGGCGGTTCGGGGGCACGGGTCTGGGGCTGGTGATCAGCAAGCGGCTGGCGCAACTGCTGGGAGGGGACATCACGGTGCAGTCGCAGCCGGCGGTGGGCACGTGCTTCTCGGTGTGGGTGGATGCCGGGCCACTGGGCAGCGTGCGGATGCTGTATGGGCTGGATGAATCGGATCTGGTCGCCGACGCGACTTCCGCGCCCGCGACTGTGCCGGCGCAGCGGTTCGAGGGAACGGTGCTGCTGGCGGAAGACGGAGAAGACAACCAGCAACTCATCTCGCTTTTGCTGCGGAACATGGGGGTGGAGGTTGTGCTGGCGCACAATGGCCGGGTGGCGGTGGAGCAGGCGTCGGCCAGGCGGTTCGACCTGATCCTGATGGACATGCAGATGCCCGAGCTGGACGGCTATGGCGCCACGCGGCAGCTTCGCCAGCATGGATATGACGCGCCGATCGTGGCGTTGACCGCCAACGCGATGGCGGACGATCGGGCCAAGTGTCTGGCGGCCGGATGCGACGAATACCTGTCAAAGCCGGTGCGTCTGGAGCAACTGGCGCGAATGTTGTCGCGATATTTGAAGCCGCGCGAGCAGGCCGAGCCGTCGGCCGTCGGCGACCGGCGCACGGCAGACGCGCCTGCACCTGCGACATCCGGCCAGGATGGAATGCTGGTCAGCAGCCTTGAGGGCAACGAGCGGTTCCGCGAAGTGCTGGAGCGGTTCGTGTCGCGTCTGCCGGAGCGAGTGGAACAGATTACCCGCCTGATGCAGCAGCGTGACCTGGAGCAACTGGCGCGCGCGGTTCATCAGGTGAAGGGGGCGGCTGGCGGATACGGATTTGCGGCGATTTCGGAGGCGGCGTGGCGCGCCGAGCAGTGCATCAAGACGTCTCGCAGCCTCGAGGAAATCGCCGCCGAGGTGCAGAAGCTCGTGTCGCTGGTGCGACGGGTGAAGGGGTTTGCGGATCCTGAGCCGACCAAAGCCCAGGCTTCGCTGGTCGAGCCCGCGGTCGTGGAAAAGGCAAACGCGACGACGACTTCGACGCGGCTGTTGCCCGGGTCTGCAAGCATGTCCTGTGGTGAGCCGGCTCAACTGGAGCCATCTGCGACCAAGCTGCGGGTGGATCCGCTCACCGGGTTGCCCAATCAGATCTACCTGGCCGAACGGTTGTCGGCGGAGGTTTCGCTGGCCAGGCGCTGTGGCTCACCACTGGCGTGTATTGTGCTCGAGATCGGCAACTTTGCGACGCTGTCGGCATCGCAGTCGCCTGAAACGATGGGGGCAGTGCTGAAGCGGATCGCCGGGGTACTGTCGGCCCGTTGCGGCGGAGACTACCGGCTGTTCAAGCTGGAAGGCGGGCGATTCGTGGTGGTGATGCCTGAAACAGCGGCTTCGGCGGCGGAGCAGTTCGCGTCGCAGCTTCGGGAGCTGGTGGCCGGCAGCAGCCTGATGGATCTGCTCGGGACGCAGCCGGTCGAGTGCGTCACAGGCATCGCGGAACTCGGTCTGCGAACCGTCTGTGGGATATCGCTGCTGAATGAGGCGATCAAGGCGCTGGAGGCGGCGGTGGAGAAGCACGATCAGCGCACCAGCCACAGCGACAGGAACATCACCAGCCAGACGGCGTCGAGAAAGTGCCAGTACAGCGCGGCGTGACGAACGGGGGCGTGGTGCTCGTGGTCGTAGCGGTTGTGCCAGGCGCCGCGAATGAGCACGCCAGCGGCAACAAGCCCGCCGAGCACGTGCACAGCGTGCAGCAGCACCAGAAAGAAGACCAGGCCATAAAGCGTAGCGGCGGCGCCTGCGCCCGGAGCGGCGTCCAGGGGCATGGGCGACGCGGCGGCGAGCGAGCGAAGCTGGGCGTGGCGATGAAGGAGCTGGATGATGGCCGGCGCCTGGACCGCCACGAACGCAACGGCCAGCCCCGTCGCCGTCAGTAGCGCCATGCGAAAGGCGCGCTGTCGCTCGCGTCGGACGGCGGCCAGTGCCTGCTGCATCGCCAGGCTTGACCCCAGCAACAACAGCGTACTGACCCAAAGCAGCCATGGCAGCCGCAGTGTCGCCGTCGCGCTGGCGGTGGTCGCGGCTTCGTCCCTGAGCCGAAGCCGGATCAGGAAATAGCCCAGCAGGCTGGAGGCGAAGAGCATCGCCAGCGCCGCCAGGAACAGCCACATGCCGATGGTGGCGGATCGGGGAGGGACCGGGTACAGGGGCTTGGCAGACATGTAGAGAGATTGAACGCGCCAGTCACGGCGGGATTGCGTCGTGCCGTGACTGGCGGATGTTACGGCGCGCCGGCGCGGATCGGTGGAGTGTAGTTGATCCTGTATTCCTTGGAGTCCAGCACGACGCTGCCGACGAACAGGGCGACGAAGAACAGCGCCGCGATGAGCACGATCGCATTGAAGGGACTGTCCCAGCGCAGATGCATGAAGTACAGCGCCACCAGCGCGCCCTTGATCACCGCGATCAGCAGGGCCAGCCAGATGTTGAACGCGCCCAGGTCGATCCAGGTGGCGGCGACGGTGATGAAGGTGAGCAGCATCAATGCGGCGAAGACCGCCAGCAGCACGCGCAGCGGCACGGGATGCGCCAGGGGGTGCGGGTGTGCCTCGCCGTGGTTCTGCGAATGGGCCAGAGGTTGTGCTGCGTGCTCAGCCATGGTCCGCAATCCTCAATGAATCAGGTACAACAGGGGGAACAGGAAGATCCAGATCAGGTCCACCAGGTGCCAGTAGAGTCCGACCAGATCGACGGGGGTGAAATAGTCTGGCCCGAACACGCCGCGAGTGGATCGCACCAGTACCCAGGCGATCAGCCCCATGCCAACCAGCACGTGCAGTCCGTGAAGCCCGGTCATCATGAAGTAGACGCTGAAGAAGGTGTTGACTCGGGCCTGGTCCAGCGCGCCAAGCTGCGAGCGTGTGACGTGGCGGGAGCGTGCGGCGGCGATCTGCTGCTGTGACAGGCCGATGGGCGCGATGAATGCTGGCTTGATTTTGGGTTCGTCAGGTGTGCCGGCCAGCGGGTCGTCGTAGCGCCAGACCAGCGCAGGCGCCGTGGTCGGCGAAGTTGAGTTCGGTTGATGCGACCCTGCCGTCGCGGGCGACGGCGACTCGTGCGGCACGTGTTCCAGGACGGGATGTTCCAGCGCGGCCAGATCTTCAGGCGGGGGTATCTCGCCGGCGAAGGCGGGGTTGAAGACGTTGTATTTGCCGGGGAACAGATGATGCTGCCATTTGGTGTGGTATTCGACAGCCTTGATCACCATGAATGTTGCCCCGCCCAGCAGCGTCAGGGCCAGGCAAATGACCAGGGCCGCGGTCTTGCCGAGCTGGGCATACCGCACGGCCATGGCCATGGTCAGGCTCGACGTGATCAGCACCATGGTGTTGATCCCGCCCCAGAAGGTGCTCAGCGCCTGATGGGCGAACATGAACACATCAGGATGGCTGTAGCGATACACGCCGTAGGCGCAGAAAAGCCCGCCGAACATCAGGATTTCCGTGCCCAGAAAGACCCACATGCCGAGCTTGGCCGAGCTGTACTGCTGCTCGGGTGAGTCGAAATGATGGGCCAGGTGCGGCGGATGCGCGTGCGGCTGGTCCTGGCTGGGCTGAGGGACGGAAGCTGGGACTGCTGCTGCTTGGCTCATATCGATGTCGAGGCCTCAGTCACGGGCTTTGATGGATCAGTGAGCATGAACACGTCTGGGCCGGGGCGACTCCTGAATCACCCACCCCTGGATCGACGCATCGTATTTCCAGTTCTCAAGCTGATAGGGGTCGGAGACTTCAGGCTGAACCTTGAAATTGTCATGCGGCGGCGGTGAGGGCGCGTGCCATTCGAGCGTGTTGGCGCCCCATGGATTGGCCGGCGCGCGCCGTCCGCGGCGCAGCGAATTGATCCAGTTGGCCAGCACCATGAACAGCGAGATCGCCATCAGGTATGCGCCGATCGAGGAGATCACGTGATAGGTCTGGTACTCGACAGGGTAGCTGGCGTAGCGACGCGGCATGCCGTGACTTCCGGCGACGAACTGCGGGAAGAACGTGACGTTGAAGCCGATGAACAGCAGGATCGCGGCGATGCGACCCAGGCGATCGTCGAACATCCGCCCGGTGATTTTCGGCCACCAGTGATACATCCCGCCAAGAAACGCGAACAGGACGCTGCCGACCATGACGTAGTGGAAGTGGGCGACGATGAAATACGTGTCGTGAACGTGCACATCGACCGCCAGTGCGCCCAGGAAAAGCCCGGTTAATCCACCCAGGGTGAACAGCATGATGAACCCCAGGGCGTAAATCATGGGAGTGTTGAGGCGAATGGAACCCTTGTAGAGGGTGGAGCACCAGTTGAAGACCTTGATCGCCGAGGGAATCGCCACGCTGAACGTCAGCAGGCTGAAGATGGCATTGCCGAGTCCCGATTGGCCGCTGGTGAACATGTGATGTCCCCAGACCAGAAACGAGAGCAGTGCGATGGCGATCGAGGACAGGGCGATGAAGTTGTAGCCGAAGATGTGCTTTCGGCTGTGGGTGCTGACCAGCTCGCTGATTACGCCCATGGCCGGCAGGATCATGATGTAGACCGCCGGGTGGGAATAGAACCAGAAGAAGTGCTGCATGAGGATCGGATCGCCGCCGTAGTTGGGGTCGAAGATGCCGACCTGAAGCACGCGTTCGACGGCGATCAGGAGCAGGGTGATGGCCAGCACCGGGGTAGCCAGGATCTGAATGATGCTGGTAGCGTAAAGCGCCCAGAGGAACAGGGGCATGCGGAACCAGTACATGCCCTTTGGGCGCAACGTGTGCATGGAGGCGATGAAGTTGACGCCGGTCAGGATCGAGGAAAAACCGAGTGTGAAGGCGCCGAGCACGGCGGGCACGACGCCGGTCATGGTCTTGGTGGTGGAGTAGGGCGTGTAGAAGGTCCAGCCGGTATCCAGCCCAAATCCACCGGGTAATCGCACGCCCGTGGCGGCATAGACCACGCCGCTGAACAGCACATACAGGAAGAAGATCGTTCCGAGCAGGAAGATGTGGTAGCTGAGCAGGTTGAGCCGGGGGAAGGCCACGTCCTTTGCGCCCAGCATCATCGGCAGGACAAAGTTGCCCAGGATGGCCGGGATACCCGGGATGACAAACAGAAAGACCATCACCGCTCCGTGGAGCGTGAACATGTTGTTGTACAGGTTCCACGCTTCCTCTGGCTTGGAGCGAAGGGTCGGCCCGGGGGTGAACAGCTCGGTGCGGACCGCCATCGCGAACACGCCGCCGAGGAAAAATGCGAACAGGATCGTCACCATGTAGAGGATGGCGATCCGCTTGTGATCCAGAGTGAACAGCCAGGACATGATTCCCTGGCCGTGGGTGAGGTAGTTGTCGCCCGAAGCGGACGGCTGGCCGTGCTGCAACGGCATGCCGGT
The DNA here is from genome assembly GCF_050410795.1 of Fontivita pretiosa. Classification (GTDB taxonomy): domain Bacteria; phylum Planctomycetota; class Phycisphaerae; order Tepidisphaerales; family Tepidisphaeraceae; genus Fontivita; species Fontivita pretiosa. The sequence continues at coordinate 5,040,362 of NZ_CP191258.1, forward strand.
CGAGATGGGCGGATTGATTGCCGACATTCGCTACTGCTCCTGCGGTTTGGTACTGCTCGGATTCGCCATGTTGCCTGAGCCGCTGTGGTGTACGCTGATCGTTTTCAGGTAGGCGATGATCGCGCTGACATCGCGATCCTTCAGCGTTGCCTTATACGAGGGCATCACCGCGGCAAAACCCTGGACGATCCTGGCGTTGGGTTCGTACAGCGACTCGCGAATGTAGTTCTCATCCACCTGCACGGTGGAACCGTCGGCGAGCTTCTCCTGCCGGCCGAACAGATCCTTGAGCGTCGGTCCCGTGCGGGCCGTGCCATCGACGGAGTGACACTGCGTGCAGCCGCGGGTTTCATACAGCATTCTTCCGCCTTCGGCGGGGGTCATTCGGCGTTCCCAGTTGGCGGCGTCTTCCAGCCACCGCTCGAAATCCTGCGCGTCGTGGACGATGACTTTCGTGAGCATCTGTGAGTGCCCCTGCCCACAGTACTCAGCGCAGTACAGGTCGAACACTCCCTGCTGTGTGGCCTGGAACCAGGCGCGGTTGTACCGCCCGGGCACCGCATCGCGCTTGAGGCGGAACTGGGGGATGTACAGGCTGTGAATCACGTCCTGCGACTGAAGCACGAGTCGCACGGGCCGATTCACCGGCACGTGAAGCTCGGTATCGACGTGCCCGTTGGGATAGATGAAAGACCAGGCCCACATCTTGGCATCGACGTTGATCTCATAAGCATCGGGCGGGGCGACGGACATGTGCAAATACCCGCGGAATCCGAAATAGAAGATCATCAGGACCAGCACCGTGGGGATGATGGTCCAGGTCAGCTCCAGCGCGGTGTTGTGGGCCGGGGCATCTTCGGCATCCGGGCGCTGGGGACGGTAGCGGTATTTGATCACAAACGCGACCACCAGAGCCGAGACCAGCGCCAGGAAGATCACGGTGATCCAGAAGACGAAATAGAACAGCCCGTCGACGCTGCCTGCGACGGTGGAGGCAGCGGGGGGCATCCAGAAGCTGCCGCCGGTCGCGGGCATCGACGCGGGCGCGGCAGCCGTCGTCGCGACAGTTGTCGGCGCGGTCGTGGGGGAAGTTTGAGCGAGGAACCAGATCATGTGTTTTCGCTTCGGGCGCCCGCTGAAGCGGGCAAGCCGTCATGGTGCGCTTGCAAATCGCGGCGGGCGCGATGCTCCTTTACGAACAGACGGATCAGCACGGTTGCCAGAATGATCACTGTCAGCGCGCCGCCCAGACGCATCAATCCGACCGCGGCGAGCGTGTACTTGCCGGCCGTGGCGTCATACTGGAAGCAGAGCATCAGCACCTGATCCATTGCAGTGCCGATCCTGCCCTGCGAGGCTTCGACCAGCGACAGCCGCAGCGTCTGCTCGGGGAACTTCACGCCGTACAGGTAACGCGAAACGCGTCCCTCGGGCGTGAGGATGATGATCGCCGCCGGATGGGAAAACTGCTGGCTGTCTTCAAGCCACTTGTACTTGAATCCGACGGCGGCGGTGACGGCGCTGATCGCCGAGCGGGCGCCCGTGAGGAAATGCCATCCATCCCCGGCCCCCGGACGGTCGTATTGGCGGGCAAAGGCCTGCTTTTTCCTGTAGGCGTCGGTGGTGGTTTCGCGCTGGTCGAAACTGATGTTGATGACGGTGAAGTCCGAGCCGATTGACAGATCCAGCTCGCGCATCGACTCGAGCATCCCCTGCGAGACCAGATCACACAGCATCGGGCAGCCGAAGTATCCGAGCTGGAGCACCGCCGGCTTGCCAGGCTTAAGGCAGTCGCGCAGCGTCACGCGCTTGCCCATCTCGTTGGTGAAGTACACATCCATGGGGAGCTGGGCGTCGAGTCGCTCTTCGATGCCGACGTCCTTCATTCCTTCAGGCAGCGGCTGCCGCGGAACCTCGACCCGAGGCGCGTTTCCGGAGAAGCCGCCCAGCGGGGGCGACTGGGCGAGCGCACCGGAACCGGCCAGCGACGCCAGCAGCACGCCGACCAACAGCACGCCGAAGATGTATGCTTTGGGCGATTGCATGGGATTTCATCCCGCGGGCTGTGTTGCCGGCCGCTCCTGCGGTTTGGTTGCCGGCAGCTTGCCCTGGTTGCGGATCAGCAGCTTCATGGCATCGTCAATGGGGATCGCAACAACCTGCTTGTCGCGATCGACCCAGCGATAGCTGCTGATCTTAGCCCGCTGATCGGCCTGAAGGTCAACCAGTTCCCGGTAGACCGCGCCGGCGCTTTTGCGTTCCAGCTCGTCGCGTTCCTCGCTCATGTACCACGCCTGGAGTCCGATCGTCGCCACGATCACCATCAGCCCGGAGATCGCTCCGATCGTGATGATCAGTTGTGAATCGACGTCTTCGCGAAATGCCATCGTTTCTAGCTCCAACAGCTCAGATGTTCTGGAACACCAGCGCCTCGTGCAGGCGTGGGTCGGCCACGGGCCGCACGGCATGCCGCATCGCAAGTCGCAGCGTGCTGGCGGCAAAAATCCCGCCGATGCCCAGGAAACAGGCGATTTCCATGACTCCAAAATAGACCCGGGGGTGCTGCGGGCTGATCTCCGGCATGACGATCCAGAACAGGTCGATCCAGTGGAACACCAGCAGCCACACCGCCCAGAACGCCAGCGCCTTCTTGTTACGCTTCACATGCCGCGAGAGCAGTGCGGCAAAGGGGATCAGCAGATGTCCCGCCAGCAGCAGCAGGGAGACGATCCTCCAGTCGGCCGGGTCGGTGGGCACGCTCGACGCTCCGCGGCGGGCGAACCACCCGGTCGTCTCGGGGATGTTCGCGTACCACAGCAACATGTACTGGCTGAAGGCGATGTAGCCCCAGAAGAACGTGAAGGCGAACAGGAACTTGCCCAGGTCGTGGAAGTGTTCAACCGTGACGCTGTTGGCCAGGTAGCCGAACCGCTGGAGCAGGACCACCAGCAGAATCAGGCTGGCGAAGATGCCCACCGCGCAGCCTGCGAAAAAGTAGACGCCGAAGATCGTGCTGAACCAGCTCGGGTCCAGCGACATCAGCAGATCGAACGACGCGAAGGTGAGCGTGAGGATGCTGATCAGGATCGCCGGCGCGGAGTATCGCTCCATCCGTATGGTCAGCTCGACGTCGCCACTGCGGTCCTGCTCAACCGACGTTCGCCAATACCACCAGCCGATCCAGGACCAGATCGCAAAGTAAACCAGCAATCGCAGCAGGAAGAAGGCCGGATTAAGATAGGGACGTTTTTCCAGGGTTAAGGCATCGAGCCCCGCCGTCGCGGACGGCGCAGTTGAGTGCGATTCGGACTGGTGCGATGCTTCGCCGTGCGCCGGCTGGGCCGGCAAGGGCGGCAAGGAAGGCTCACTGGCCGCAGGGTTTTGATGTGCGGCATGCGACACCGGCTGCGCCCAGCGATAGAGGCTGCCGTCCATCAGGATCACCGACACCACGATCGGCGCCGACAGCGCCGCCAGAATCGGGAACGTGGCGGCGAGGGTCTCGGCCAGGCGCCGCACGCTCACGCTCCAGCCTGCCCGGCTCACGTGCTGAACCAGCACGAACAGCAGCGCCCCCAGGGCGATGCTGAGGAAAAACGCATAGCTGATCAGGTAGGCGAAGAAGAATCGCCGGTATCCCTGCTCGGCGAACGCGCCCAGGACGATCGCCAGCGCCATCGCGATCCCGCCAATGAAAAGGGCGGCGGAATAGGCGCGGCGGAAGCCGGGCCCCAGGTCCAGCGGTTCGGAAGTTGTCGGCGTGTGATGCGTTGCCATGTCTCGCTTCATCGACCTTCTGCCGGTCCGCTTTGCGCGGGTTGCGCCGATTGGAGCCGATCAGCCGCCACCCACGCCGGCGCGTTCTGGCTCAACTGAAGCGCCCGCAGATACGCCACAATCGCCCATCGATCCGCCGGATCCTGGATCTGGGCGCCGTACCCGGCCATGTTGCGGATTCCGTTCGTGATGGTGTTGTACAGATGTCCGTCCGGTCGGGCGCGGACGCTGTCAGCATGGAGGCTGGCGGCGGGAACCCACTTGGGCTCCTGCCGCGCCACGGCGCGATTGTTGATCGGGCCATTTCCATAGCCGTCCAGTCCGTGGCACGTGGCGCAATAGATGTTGTAACGCTGCTGACCTCGCATCAGCAGTTGCTCGTCGAGCTTGATCTGCGGCGGCAGCGAGTCGAAGAAGACCACGTTGTAACGCCCGGTTGCAGGATCCAGCACCCGCTTGTAGCCGCGGTAGAAGTGATCGTCCTCCTGAAGTTTGCCGCGGGCGACGGTGCCTGGGATTGGCAGACGCATGGCTCGACCGTCGGCAAACACCGGGCTGTCGTCCTGGGGCCGGAATTTCGGCTGTATATCCATGTCCTGAACCAGGTGAACGCGCGGCTGATCGGTACGGTCTACCCTGGCGCGTGCGAACACCACCAGCGGAATCCAGGTCGCTACGACCAGAATCAGAAACCCCGCCACCATCCAGAAGGGCGGACGAGGCAACTCGCCGCTGCGCCGCATCGAGCCGAGCCGTACGCGGCGGTCTTGCGGGCCGCGTTGCGGTGTCGGCGGCGAGGGCGGCGTTCCTGCGGGCGTCTGCTCGGACATGGCGATGCTTACTCCTCGATCCACTCCACGGCGGTAGCCCCGAGATTCAGCAGCATTTGCTCGGTCTGATCCCGGTCGAAATTCGGATCCGATGCATCGATCACCACAAAAAAGCGGTCATTGGTCACGCGGCGGAACCGCCGGCTGCGGAACAGCGGGTTGTACAGGTGCGGCAGACGGTTCAACCCCAGCATGCCGAACACCGCCGTCAGCGCCGCCAGCAGCACCCCCAGCTCGAACGTCACCGGCACCCACGCCGGCACGCTCAGCAGCGGTTTGCCGCTGATGAAGAACGGGTAATCGAAGGCGTTGGTGAACCACTGAAGCGCCAGCCCGCCAACCACACCTGTCAGACCTCCGCCCAGCACCAGCCAGGGCAGGATGGTCGGGCGGATGCCCATCGCCTCGTCCATGCCGTGAACCGGGAAGGGGGTGTGGACATCCCAGCGGTCGAAGCCCGCGTCGCGGAGGTACCGGGCGGCCTGCATGACCGAGTCCACGTCCGCGAACTCCGCCAGCATGCCGGCCAGTACAAAATCGCGTGGCGGCTGCGCCGGTTGCTCCCGCACGACCTGTTCTTGGGTTTCCACGGACATCGTCTCACTCACGCCAATCTGCGGCCAAAAGCAAATCCGCAATCCTCAGAATCGGGTTCCGCGCGCCCGGCTCGTGCCGCCGTGCTCGTCGGGCTGATAGTCGAAGCGGTGCAGGTCCTTGGCCTGCGGGTGCTTCTCGGGATGCGCGTGGGCCTCGGGCATCACGGTCTTGACTTCCGCCATCGCCACCATCGGCAGATACCGGCAGAACAGCAGAAAGCAGGTGAAGAACAACCCGAAGCTGCCGGCGAACATGCCCAGGTCAACCCAGGTCGGCCAGTAGCTGCCCCAGCTCGACGGCAGAAAATCGCGCGTCAGGGAAATCACGATGATCACGAACCGCTCGAACCACATGCCGACGTTCACGCACATCGCCACGAAGAACAGCACGCTCAGGTTGTGCCGCAGTCGTCGGCTCCACAGCAGTTGCGGCGCCACGACGTTGCAGAACATCATCAGCATCCATGCCCAGGAGTAAGGCCCCAGGGCGCGATTCATGAAGGCGAATCGCTCCCAGTGCACGCCGCTGTACCAGGCGATGAAGAACTCGATCATGTAGGCGTAGCCGACGATCAGCCCGGTGGCCAGCAGCACCTTGGCCATGTTGTCCAGGTGCCGGAGTGTGATCAGGTCCTTGAGCCCGAAGAACTGCCGCGCCGGGATCAGCAATGTCATGACCATTGCGAATCCGCCGAACACGGCGCCGGCGACGAAGTAGGGCGGGAAGATGGTCGTGTGCCAGCCGGGCAGTTGCGAGACGGCGAAGTCGAAGGAGACGACGCTGTGCACGGAGAGCACCAGAGGCGTGGCCAGCGCCGCCAGAATCAGGTACGCCCGCTCAAAGCGATGCCAGTGCCGGCTGGATCCGGTCCAGCCGAGCGCCAGGATGCCGTAGATGATCTGCCTGACTCTCGTGGGCGCGCGATCGCGCAGCGTCGCCAGATCCGGGACCATCCCGACGTACCAGAACAGCAGCGAGACGGTCGCGTAGGTGCCGACCGCGAACACGTCCCAAAGCAGCGGGGAGCGGAACTGCGGCCACATGCCCATCTGGTTGGGCAGCGGGAACAGCCAGTACGCCAGCCACGCCCGACCCACGTGCAGCGCCGGAAACAGCCCGGCGCACATGACCGCGAAGATCGTCATCGCCTCGGCGGAGCGATTGATGCTCGTCCGCCAGTTCTGACGCAGCAAGAACAGGATCGCGCTGATGAGCGTTCCCGCGTGGCCGATGCCCACCCAGAACACAAAGTTGACGATGTCGAATGCCCAGGAGACCGGCTGATTGTTTCCCCACACGCCCACGCCAGTCAGCAGCAGGTACGCCACCGTCAGACCCAGAAGCCCCAGCAGACCCAGCGAGATCGCGAAGGCGATGTACCAGCCGATTGGGGGCTTGCGGAAGGCGATGGCAGTGACAGTCTCGGTGACTTCGTTGAATCCCTTGCCGCGCAGGACCAGTGGCGCGCGCTGGCGGGGATCGTCGCCGCGGTTGTCGATGTCCTCGGGCAGATTCAGAACAGAAGTTGTCGCTGAAAGCGAGCTCATTACTCGATCCTGTGTCGCGGGCATCTGGCCCGTGCTTGTATCGCCGACAAGGGCGAGACGCCCGTGATACAAGCTAGTGGTTCTCCTCCGTGGTCGCGGGGTTGCGCAACAGTGCCAGGTGCCTGGTCCGCGGGCGAGTGTTCAGGTCTTCAAGCACGGAATACGCCCGCGGGTTCTGGTGCAGCTTCGTCACCGCCGCGTCCCTGTCGTTCAGGTTGCCGAACACGATCGCCTCGGTTGGGCAGGCCTGCTGACACGCCGTGACCACGTCAAAATCCCTGATCTCCTCTCCGGCGTTTCGTTTGGCAATCGAGGTATTGTGGATGCGCTGCACGCAGAAGGTGCACTTTTCCATCACGCCGCGCATTCGCACCGTGACCTCGGGGTTGAACACCATCTGTTTGATCTTGTCGATCGACTCGCGCTGCTGAGTGTCCGGCATTCCCAGCCACGGCGCGGGGAACCGCCCGCCGCGAGGGTCGCGGCTGTGCCAGTCGAAGTAGTTGAACCTCCGTACCTTGTACGGGCAGTTGTTCGAGCAATACCGCGTGCCGATGCAGCGGTTGTAGACCATCGTATTCAGGCCTTCGGTATCGTGCACGGTCGCCGCGACCGGGCACACCTGCTCGCACGGCGCGTTCTCGCAGTGCACGCACATCATCGGCTGGAAGACCACCTCGGGGTTGGGATCATCCCCCTCGCCCTTGAAGTAACGGTCGATCCGAAGCCAGTGCATCTCGCGGTTGACCAGCACCTGCTCCTTGCCCACGATCGGCACGTTGTTTTCCGACTGGCAGGCGACGACGCACGCGTTGCACCCGATGCACGCGGTCATGTCGATGGCCATGCCCCAGGCACGCGGCTCATCGAAGCTGTGCGGCGGCTGGAAGAGCTGAAGCGAGACGCTGTGATGCTGCCCATGGTGCGGCGCGTGCGGGTCGTTTTGATACTGCTCAAGCGTGGCCTCACGAATGATCTTGCCACTGTGCCCCTTCTGGCCGACGCGCGCCTCGCGAGCTCTCATCCCCACCGGATCGATGATGTGGTGCTCGACGGTCGAGGCAAGCTGGTACTTCGCGCCGGTCTTCTGCACAGCCGTGGCCGGTGCGTGATGCATCGCCGCCGCGCTGCGCAGCGTGTAGGTGTTGAACCCCAAGCCACTGCCGATGTTCCCCGCCGCCCATCGCCCGTATCCCAGCGGCAGGCCAATGACTCCGACTGGCTGGCCTGGCAGGATGAAGGCTGCGATCTCCAGCGTCCGGCCGGCCAGGTCGATGCGGATCACGTCGTCATTGTCCACGCCCAGCGCGTCGGCGTCGCGCTTGCTCAGCAGCGCCGCGTTGTCCCACGTCAGCTTGCTCAGTGCATCGGGCAATTCCTGGAGCCATCCGTTGTTCGCAAACCGGCCATCATAGATGCGCGTGTCGGGCTGGAACCGAAGCTCCAATCCACCTGCGCCGGGCGACTCGCCAGTTGCCGCAGCGACCATCGCAGTCGCCGGTGGTTGAACGTTCGCAGAAACGTTGACTGCCGGGAACGCGCTGCCCGCCAGCAAGCCGTCATGCAACACCCGCCGGTACTCCAGGTCCGAATCTTCGCGGAGCAGGCTGCCGATGGTCCGGCGGACGATCGTCTGCCCATCCACGACCGTATCGGCGGCCAGCATGGCCATCAGCTCGATGATCGACTTGCCATCAAACAGCGGCAGGATCAGTGGCTGCTGCACGCTGACGGTCCCATCCCAGGCTCGCGCATCGCCCCAGCACTCCAGGTAGTGCGCCCGTGGCAGGTGCCACTTGCACTTCAGTGACGTCTCATCCTCATAGAGGCTGAGATGGAAACTGTTCGGCACCGACGCCAGTGCCTCGCCGAAGTTCAGGTCGGCCGGCGCGTCGTATGCCGGGTTGCCTCCGAGGATCGCCAGGGTCTTGATGGCGCCGCCATGCATCTGCTCGAGGAGCTGCGTGATCGTGCCGGCGTCGTTTTGCGGCTCCGCCAGCAGCACGAGGGTGTTGCCGATCGCCCCGATGGCCGCATTGATCGCGTAGACCTGTGCGTGGGTCTGCGGCGGCAGGTTGGGTCCCGCGACAACCAGGCCGTTGCCGCGCTTCAGATCCGCGGCGGCGCGTTCGACAAATGCCGCTTCATCGGCGGCCAGCCCCGCCACTTCGCCACCGCCGATGACCCGCGCCGCCAACGCCGCAACCAGCAGGGAAAGTCGCGACGGGCGAATGGGCAACCGCTCGTCGGCCACCGCGCCGGTGGTGCTCAGCCGCGACTCGACCATGTACACGCGGCTCATTCCCCGCCCCTCGTCGGCACTCTTGCGCCGCTTGACCCAGTCGTTGGCGTAACGGACATGAGCCGGGTGCAGCCCCAGCACGTCGGCGTCAAAGAGCACGACGGTGTCGGCCTTTTCCAGATGCAGGCGCGGACGCACGGCCTGGCCGAACGCCAGCTTCGATCCGGCAATCTCGTTTTCCCGGGAGATCGGCTCGTATTCAAACCACTGCGCCCGCGGAAACACCTGCCGCAGCCGATCCCGCATGGCCAGAAAGCTGGGGCTCAGCGACGGCTCGGCCAGAATCGCCAGCCCCTGACCATCCGTGCCCCGCAGCGGCAGCAGAACTTTGGCCGTGAATTCTTCCCAGCTTGAAGCCCTGGGCTGCTGGCCGGTTCGATCGACCACTGGCCGATTCCGGTCCGGGTCGTACAGCTCCAGTACGCTGGCCTGGGCGAATGCGTCGGCGGATCCGAGCTTGCCATTGAACGTCTGCGACCACGGATGCGAGGGGTTGCCCTCGACCTTGATGGGCCGGCCGTCGTAGGTCGTAACCAGCAGCGGCTGCGCCACGCCACTGATTTCAAAAACAGTCGCGTACTGCTCGGGGATTCCAGGGATCCGCTCGCGCGGGTTGCTGGTGTACGGCGCCAGATGCTCCCTGGGCCAGCGACGACAGCCGCCCAGCGTCAGCCCCGCCAGCGCCATTGACGCCGCCATCAGCTTCACGAAACGTCGGCGCGACATTGACATCATCTGGTCCGGATCGTACCCGGGGAACTCCCGTGAGATCCGCTCCAGTGTTTGCGGGCTCTGCGCGAGCTGATTCAGGCTTTGCCAGTGTTCAGGGCCGGACATATTGGTCAGTGTTCAGTGGTCAATGGTCAGTTGCCAGTTTTCCATCCCGGTTCTCGCGGTCCCCGGCCACCTGGTCACCGACCACTTTCCTCACCGATGACACGTCGAACAACTCTCCATGTAATGTCGATCGCGGATACCGTACTGCTGCTTCAGTTGCCGACCCAGGGCGAGCTGATCGCCTCCGGGCGGGCTGTAGTTCATGTTCGTGATTTCGCTCACAGGTCGCAGGTACTTTTCAGGCTCGCGGTGGCAGTCAAGACACCAGGACATGCTCAGCGGCTTGGCCTGGTACACCACGTCCATCTGGTCGATTCGCCCGTGGCACGTGACGCACCCAATGCCCTTGTTCACGTGTGCCGAGTGATTGAAATAGGCGTAATCTGGCAGGTCGTGCACCTTGACCCAGTTGACGGGCTTGCCACTCTGCCAGCTTTCGTAAAGAGGCTTGAGGGTGGCGGCGGGGTTACCGGCGGGGTCGGGACGTTGAATATTGGTGTGGCAGTTCATGCAGGTCTGGGTTGCGGGAACCGCCGCAAACCCCGCCTGCTCGACGGTATTGTGACAATACCGGCAATCCATCCCCAGCTCGCCGGCGTGAAGAGCGTGACTGAACGGAACCGGCTGAGTTGGCTGATAGCCGACATCGGTGGTCTTGGGTGAACCGCCAAACCCAACAACCGTCGGCAGATACAAACCAGCCCCACCGACCAGAATCAGAATCGCCGGCAGCGCGTAGTTGGCCCAGCGGGGAAATACGAACATTGGCGGGGTCTGATGGGCTTGGTCATCCATGCGGCAACCGGCTGACAGAATGCGCTGACTGAAAGCGACTGAATATCAGCCGCAACAAGCCGAGCAGTCAACGCGCAAACCTGCGGCATATCGTCGCAGGTTTGCTGCCGGCGCGGCCCGCTCCACCCCGGCACTGTCGCCAATCTACTCTGTCCCCGCGACTTGGCAACAAGCTGCGGGCGGCCCGACAGCCGCGCAGGCATCCGCCCCATCGGCCTTCGCCGCTGCGCGCGGCAAAGTCACTCTGGCGCCACGTATCCCTTCGGGCCGCCCATCGCCATGAACTTGCGATACACCACGATCAACACCGCCAGCGCGCTGAACGCGAGGATCGAACTGGCCAGGTAGGTCAGGCGATAGTTGTTGTGCGTCCTGTCCAGGATGTACCCCATCGCCACGCTCGTGATCATCGTCGCGATCGATGTGACCACCGCCGACGCCGCGAGGAACTGAGCGAACTTCAGTCTCGGCAGAAGCAGCGGCGCCAGCGCACCGGACGCCGACAGGTAGAACCCCGCCACCACCATGTGCCCGAAGACCGCCCACCCGAACGACCAGGGAGATCGGATGAACAAGGCGCCGAGCATGAGGGTGACGGCGTACATGCCCATGGTGACCATCGACACCCGCAGCACATGAAACCGGTCCACAAGCATCCCAATCGGGAACGCCACCAGAAACCCACAAAAGTGGTTCACCGCCTTGATCTTGCCGTAGGTTTCCAGGTCCATCCCAAGGCTCTTCATGTACCAGGGACTGAAGGCATTGACGGGGACTGCGCACAGCGCTCCAAGCGTCAGCGCCGCGATCACCCAACGGTAATACGATCTGCTGAAGCACAGAACGATGTACTCGCGAACTCTGGGCGGAAAGCACAACCACAACGCCCGAGCCAGCGCCGCCAGCTTTGGCCGTGAACGCGGCGCGAGCCACAACTCCGCGATCGCGCGACGAAGCTCGTGCCACCACGTCGCACCAGTGCGAATCACGTCCGGCGGCGGGGGATACGCTCCTTCTTTTACCGCGAAACACATCGCCATGAACGTTACGAAGAATATCGCGGCCAAAATGAGGAACAGCAGCCTGAAGTGCGATTCGAAGTAACGGTAGACTCCATAGTTGATGACAATTCCGCAAATCAGGCTGATCATGCGAATGAGGCTGAAAGTGCGACCCATGACCGGGCGGGGAACCACGTCGTTGATCAGTCCCGTGTAGGCCATGCCCGTCGTCACCGTCGCGATCTGGTAGAGCGCCGAGCAGACGCCGAAGACGATCAGCGCATGGTTCACGTTCGCCAGAGGTCCGGAGCCAGCAAGCGCGCGAAGCTTGTCTCCCAGTTCCGGCGTGAACGCGATTCCGATCATTCCCAGCGTCGCGATCGGAATGGCCACCAGCAGGAACGGGATTCGCCTGCCCCATCGGCTGCGAAACCGGTCCGACCTGTAACTGATCGCCGGGCCAAACAGCACGACGATGGCGGTGGAAACCACGACCGTCAGAAACGCCAGCGCCGTATTGGAGGCCCCCAGCCGGCGCAGCAGCAGGCTGGTGGCATCGCCCGCAGCGCGATCGCGCAGCGACAGGCCCACCTGCGCCAGCAGCAGCCAGAAGATCACCAGCGCCAGCCCGCCGGTGGTGTAGGTCAAGGATCCAATCGTCCACAGCCTGTCAGAGGCTGCGCCACGGCTCAACGTGTACTCCAACGGAATGGCTGGCGAGGCGGATACGAGCTTCGGCAGCGAAGCACCGCCTCGCAGGAGTTTGTTGAGTCTGGCGTTCACGCGAAGAGCCGAGACTTCATTCCGGCGCCACGTAGTGCCTTGGCCCACCAAGGGCCATGAACTTCCGGTGGACAACCGACATCACCGCCAAGGTGATCGCCGCCAGGGCAAAGCCAATCACGTAGGTCAACCGGTAGTTCTTGCCGGTCTTGTCCAGGATGATGCCCACGATCGGGCTGCTGACGATGATGGACAGCGATGAGAGCACCAGCGCCGCCGACCAGTACTGGGCGAACTTCAATCGCGGCAGAAGCATCTGCGCCAGCGCGCCCGACGCGGACAGATAGGTTCCGGAAATCACCATGTGGGCGAACATGGCGCAGCCGAAGGTGAACGGATCGCGGATCAGGATGCTGCCGAGCAGCAGGGTGATGGCGTAGGCAGCGACCGTCGCCATCGAAACGCGCAGAGGATGAAAACGGTCGGCGAGCACCCCGATCGGATATGCCAGCAGGAAACCCGTCAGATGATTCGCCGCCATGATCTTGCCATACGTGGCCATGTCCATGTTCAGGCTCTTGGCAAAGAAGATGCTGAACCAGTTGACCGGCCCGCTCATCAGCCCAGCCAGCGCCATCGCCGCAAAGACCCACAGGTAGTAAGGCTTGCTGAAGCATTCGCGGCAATACACGCCGACGGCGGCGAAGAACCCGCCGGCACGATGGTCGGCGGCCATCTGCTCAGGCGGCGGATAGTTGCCTTCCCTGACCATCAGGCACATCAGCACCAGCGGGATACCCGAGACCAGCGCGAAGGAAATGAAGATCGCCTGAAAGTGTGCCTCGACGTGACCGAGAATCAGGTAGTTGAAGGTGATGCCGGCGATCAGGCTGATCATGCGGAACGCCGACATGAAGCGGCCCAGGATCGAGCGGGGCAGCACATCGTTGACCAGCCCGGTCAGGCCGATATTTCCGCAGACCAGCCCGAAATGAAAACACGCCCAGAACACGCCGAACACGATGAGCGGCGAAGCCGTTTCTCCGGGCGAGTAGCTTCCCATCGCTGCGTGCAGGGCGCGCCCCAGTTGCGGACAGAACGCCACGCCAACCAGCGCCAGCATCGTGATGGGCGCGGCCAGGAACAGAAACGGAATCCGCCGGCCCCAGCGACTGCGATAGCGGTCAGACCAGTAGCCGATGATCGGGCTGAAGATCATCGCAATGGCCTGCGGCATCGAGACGTTGAGCGATGCCACGACGGTGCTCGTCGCGTCAAGATGCTTCAGCAGCAGGTTGGCCGAGTTGGTGAATCCCCTGTCCCGATACGACACGCCCGCATAGCCCAGCAGCAGCCAGAAAATCACCAGCGCCAGGCCTGCGGTGGTGTATGAGAGCGTGCCTGCCTGCCAGCGACGGTTCGGTTGCGATGGTGTCTGGTAGTCCAGCGCCACCGCAGCGCTTGCCGCCTGCCGCGCCGGCGCCGCTGGGATCTGCACGCCGCAATGCGGGCAGAAGCTGCTGTGGGGACTGTCGATCGGCTGAGAACAGTGCGGACAGGTTGAAGCGGCCAGTGTCATGTGAAAAGCCTCGCATCGCTCACATCATGCTCACCGCCGCCTGCTCGCTCCACACCCGATCTGCGTTGGACAGGATCTGGCGTTGCCGCGGGGTTGCGGCGGCCAGCGTCCGCGGCAGGGGGGCATAGCCTTCCCACACGCCCGCCTCGCGCCGACCGAAGTTCATGATGATTGTCTTTCGCGTCTTGTTCGACAGGTTCGGCCGGCCGTTGTGCAGCAGCGCCTCGTTGAAAATGATTACATCGCCAGCCCGCACATCGTTGAAGACATGCTGTCCCGGCAGGTCGATACGGTCTTTGGTGTCGATCTGGAACGCGGCGCGGTGCGAACCGGGGATCACCACGAACTCGCCCTCGCCCGGGCCGACGTCCGTCATGCAGTAGAAGACCTTGACCATGGGGCAGTGGAACTGCCCGTCGATCACGTAGCCACTCGGGTGCGCGCGCACGCCGCGATGCCACTGCCCGCCCTGGTAGCCCGGATAGGTGTAGTAGAGATCGTTGTCAATGTGGCGGTAGTCATGCCCCAGCAGTTCCACCAGGATCGGTTGCACGACGGGATGATCCAGGAATGCGGTAAAGCGAGGATCGGCATCGAGCACGCGCGACACCGGACGGTTGAGCTGATGCTTGATCCGTGATGGATCGTCGGCGTTGAGCGCCTTCACATCCGTCTTTTCCGCCTCGGTGATCCACTGACGATACAACTCAACCTCCTCTTGCGGCAGCGCGCCGCGCAGATGCAGATAGCCGCAAACGTCAAACTCGAAACGCTGATCCGGTGTGAGGGCCATGATCTTCGCCGGCTCCTGTGCTACGGGACATGATCGTCGATTCGCCGCGCGCCCAAGGTTGGTCGGCTGGGGGTGCGGCGAGGCGTCGGAGGGACTGAACTGCGCGAGGACCCGGGTTCTGCTTGTCGCTCCTCCGCCGAACGCAATTGCTGGAATCTACCCCTGCCCGAAGGCATCGGCAAGAACGAACCGGGCGTAAAACTTCGGGTGCGAAGCCCGAACCGGTCGCCACACCGCTGGCGTCGTGACAGCCAATTGCCGGAAACTAAAATCCGGAATATGAAAACTGTGGCGCGTGCGCCGGCTCGGATTGACCCGGCGGGGGGTGGGACGGATGCCCCGCCATACTCGATCGAATACGGCGGCTGCGTCGTGAACTTCGCCGTCGCCCGATACAGCTACGCGCAGCTTCAATGGCTGCCGCCGGGCTCGGGTGCACACCTGTATTCACTGGACCTGAAACAGGGCGACTGGGCGCCCAACGTCGCGAGCCTGCGGGCCAATGGCAGGCTCGACTTTGTCAAGGGTTTTGCAAGGCGGCTGCTTCAGGGATGGGATGACTTTCTACTGGTCACGCAGTCGGACATCCCCGTGCGCAGCGGCCTGGGCGGCAGCGGCGCGATGGGCGCGGCGCTGACCGCCGCGTGCCTCAGGGCCACCAACCGCGCTGCCCAGCAGACCGAGATCGCCATCCTCGCTAACGAGATCGAGCGGAAAGACCTGGGTCTGGCCGGGGGAAACCAGGATTCCTTCGGCGCCGCCATCGGCGGAGCCAAGAAGGTCGTGTTGCACAAGGGCGGCGGCACAACCTGTCACCGGCTGCGCCTCAAGCCCGAGCTGCTCCGCCAGCTCGAACGCGATCTGCTGCTGATCTATACCGGCGGAATCCACCTGTCGGCCACCATTCACGAGGACATCAAGCGTTCCTACGCCATGCCCGATTCCCCGACGATCGCCGCGATGGATGGGCTAAAGCAGGCTGCGTACGCGATGGCCGACGCGCTGGAAGCCGGCGATCTGGACGGCTTCGCCACCGCCTTGAACCAGTCCAGGAAAAACCACTACGCACTGCATCCCAGTTGCGACAGCGATACGCTTCGCGCCTATTTCGACAGGCTCGATCCGTTCATTTTTGGCGGCAAGACGTGCGGCGCCGGCGGCGGAGGGTTCATCGTCGTCTTCTCGCGCCCGGGACACAAACAACATTGCGTGCTGGCCGCAGAGTCCCTGGGCGGCACTGTCTGGCCGTTCAAAATGGATCACGAGGGCGTGGTGGCCTGGGAAGAAGCCGATTGGCCCACTGCCGTGCTCGGCGAGCTGTGCGCGCTGGCCAGATCGCCGCAGGCATGATCGGTTTGCTCAATCAGTCGGCATGCTCACGGTCGCGGAGTTGCCGGATCGCGGGCTGCTCGGGGCGTACGGATCCTGCCGGGGATCCAGCGGCTCTTCGGGTTTCTCAAACGCGAAAGTCTGCCCGTTCAGCGATGCATCTGCCATCAGGCCTCCACGCGGCATCGCGAACACCGCCACGCCGTTGTGATACCGCGTGGTGGCCGAGCATCCTTCGGTCAGGGCCACAGCGGTGGCTTCGGCGCCGAACTGGATATCGTCGCCGTCCTTGAATCGTTCCAGCTCGCGGGTGTGCTCAAAGACCAGCAGCAGGGCGAAGGTGCGAGCGCCGATCACTCCGCCGACCGAACCCTGCGTGACCTTGGCATAGCCCAGCAGATTGCCATTGGCGTCAAAGACCGCGCCGCGGCCGAAGGCGCCGCCCACGATCAGCCCCCCCTTGCCGACGTTGGGGAAGACCGCGTAGCCGGCCGATCCGTCCAGGAATCGCCCAAGGTCCGAGTCGCGCTCCTTCATCAGCTTCAGGGCGGTGCGTGACTCATCCACCAGCGCTGAACGCTGGGCGCGGGTATTGGGCGCGGTGGCGCAGCCGCCGAGTCCGCACAGTCCCGCCAGCATCAGCACAACCCCCGCCAGGCTCATCAGGCGATTCGAAGTTCGCAGCATGGCACTTTCCCATCCGGCGAAGCCAACCCACCGCACGCGTGCGCCGCAATTGTCCGCATGCGGCAACAGACCTTCCCCTGCGCCCAAATCGGCCAGGACCGGCGGCAACTTAACCCGCTGATGCCACAAGGAGCCGGATTATCGCCCCCGTGCAGGACGCAAGTATGAAGCCGTAGAGCTCGCAAGCGAGGTAACCAATCGCCCGTTGCCGCCCGGTGGCTGCTTCGGCGAGAATCTGCCGCCATGGCCAGACTCAGGGACGTACCGGTCGTGATCCGTCAGGTTGGACTGCTGAGGTTCATCAAACGTGTCTGGGTCCAGTTGGGCGAGGATGCGGTGTTCACGTGGGGAGCGGCACTGGCCTATTCGTGGATGTTCGCCATCTTCCCGTTTCTGGTCCTGATGCTCAGCCTGGTGCCGCTGATCCCCGATCGGTTCAAGCCGAACATCAAGGAGGATGTGGACCGCGTCGTGGATCAGACCCTGACCGGACCGGCAGCGCAGGCGGTCAAGGAACAGGCACACGGGGTTCTGGATCGCCCCACGGCGATCACCTGGGCGTTCGTCTTCGGGCTGGTGCTGACGATCTGGGCCGCCAGCGGTGGCATGGCCATGACCATGTCGGCACTGGACAAGGCGTACGACATCGACCCGGCCAAGGCCCGGCCATACATCAAGCAACGTCTGGTGGCGATCGGCCTGACGCTGGTGGTGGCAACTCTGATCCTGTTGGTGATGGTGCTACTGCCGCTGGGCACGGGGGTGCTGAAGTGGCTGAGCAGTCAGGGCAAGATTTTCGGCTGGCTGACGCTGCTGATCAACATTGTCCGTTACGCGATGGCGGTGGTTTTGCTGCTGGCAGTGCTGGCATTGATCTACCACTTCGGGCCGAGCTTCAGGCAGCGGTTTCACGCGATCACGCCGGGGGCAGTGTTCTGCGTGGCGGTGTGGCTGATGCTGGGCGTTGCGTTTCGGATCTACCTGACCAAGCTCGGCGGCGCCGAGAGCTACGCCAAGACGTACGGAGCGGTGGCCGGGGCGGCGATCCTGCTGCTGTTTTTCTACATCGACGCGCTGGTGCTGCTGGTGGGGGCGGAGATCAACAGCGAGATCGATTTCGCGGTGCTGGGCATCCCCAGCGGCCAGACACCCGAAGCGCAGGCGACGGCCGTCACGGAAACGGCCGCCGAGCCGGAGCAACAGGAGCTGGCCAGGGAGCTGCTTGCCAAGCGTTCGGAGGATGAGCCTGCGGGCGCGGTCGCGACGGCATCGCCAGATCCACCAGTTGATCCGCCCGACCCTGAAGCGCAGCGCAATCAACAGCGCCGCGGATGAGCTTTGCAACAGTGGGCCATGCTCAGCGGCGATGAGCCGGCCGGGGCAGGATGGACAAGCGGGGCAGAGTCGAAGGTTATCGTCCGATCCCCAATGATGCGCTGCCAGGACCGTAAGATCAGGAGTAATGTATAGTTGATCAGCCCGGCCAATCATGCGGCCGGCCGTGGCCAGCCGGAAAAAGGGAGCGGCAAGGCAAGTAGTGAACCGCAAGTAAAGAACCGGTTGCTATGGCGTACCTGGTGGTGTATGGGCCGACGTCGCCGCCGCAGCGCATGAAGCTCGACCAGGCGGTGACGATCGGGCGAGCCATGGGGTGCGATCTATGGAGGGATGACCCGAAGCTATCACGGCGGCACTGTCGCATCGAGCGGCAGGGCGATGAGTGGGTCTTGATCGATCTGGGCAGCACCAACGGCACCTACTACAGGAATAAGAGGATCAAATCTCACAAATTGAACGACGGGGACACCTTCGAGGCGGGAAACCTGCGGATCGTGTTCCGGGAAGGGGATCTGATCGAATACCGGCCGAAGGATCCGATCGAGGCTGCCACGATGCCGGCCAAAAAGTTTCTAACGGGCGATCCGTCGGCATCGACGATTGTCTGGTCGCGACCGCTGCCGGTCGCACGGGTAGATCCGCCAGCGCCGCGCATCGACAAGGCACAATCCGGCGGGGACAAGCCGCTGGCGTTTTTGCGTCCGCCGGCGCGGCCAATGCCGAAGGCGCTTTGGCCCGAAGCTGCGCGCCGCTCGCCCAGCAGCGTGGATGAATCGCACTGGCTCTCGGCGCTGTTGTCACGGTTCCGGGGGCGCTGAAGGCAGCCTGATCATGCCCTCGCGCCAGCTCATGTACGAGTCCAACGAATAGATCAACAGGGCGGTCCAGATCAGGCAGAAGCTGGTCAAATCCGCGCCTGAGAACGGTTCGTGAAACGCGAAGATCGCCAGCAGGAACTGACAGCTCGGCGCCAGGTATTGGAGGAAGCCCATGGTGGCCAGTCGCAGGCGGCGGGCCGCGGCGGTGAACAGCAGCAGCGGGACGGCGGTGACGACGCCCGCGAGCATGAGCAGAGCCAGTGACTTCGGATCGATCGCCGGGGCGTTGGCGGGCTGGTAAAGGAAGATGGTCGCCAGCGCGGGCACAAAGAGGATCGCCGTCTCGACGGTCAGGCCGGGCATGGCGCCGACCGGGGCAAGCTTTCGCAGCAGCCCGTAAAAGCCGAACGACACCGCCAAAGCCAGGGCGATCCAGGGCAGATATCCGCGGGACAGCGCCAGGGTCGCGACCCCTGAGCTGGCCAGCAGAAGCCCGACGACCTGCCACGGGCGCAGCCGCTCGCGCAGGAAGATCATTCCCAGCAGCACGTTCACCAGAGGATTGATGAAATAGCCGAGGCTGGCCTGCACCACGCGATCGGTGGCGACGGCGAGAATGAACGTGAACCAGTTGATGCTGAGCAGCGTGGTGGAGCCGGCCAGAAACAGCAGCGTGCGTCGGTTGCGAATGGCCGAGTGCAGTTCGTTCCATCCGCCGGTGATGGCCGTCAGCGCCACCACGAAGACCAGAGACCAGACCACGCGGTGGGCCAGGACATGAATCGGCGGCACGTGAGCAACGAGTTTGAAATACAGGGCGATGAAGCCCCACAGCAGGTAGGCTCCCAGCCCGCAAGCCAGCCCGATTCGCGGCGCGGCGTGGGCGCGGGCGGCGGCTGGGGCATGGGCCGCCGAAGCGGCTGCCGCCGCGACGTTGCGCAGGTCCGGAACTCGATTCATCGTGGTGAGCTGGGCACCACCGGAACGACGGCTGGCCATGATCGAGGGCAATGGTATGCCCGGGGTGCCTGCCGATGCCAGCGGCGGCGACCTTGCCATGGCTGCGGCGGGGGATCTGTCAGGTGTGCCACACTGGGCGTGCCGACTTTTCTCGCGCCCATGCGGTGGTCTGGGGCACGGGCGAGGATGCCCGTGATACAGGACGATGTGCCTGCAGTCAGTGCGATCGGGCGACTTTGACGATCGGGGAGCATGCTGCTAATATCCGGCCCGCCTGGAAGGGGGATTGCTGTTTTGCCGAGGAATCGGATGGGATACAAGCTGAAACCCAACAAGGGAGCGGCCAAGCGGCTGCGGGTTACCGGCACGGGGAAGCTGAAGCACTATCATTCCCTGACGTCGCACCTGCGTTCGGGTCGCTCGGCGGCGAAGAAACGACATCTGCGTCGCGCCAGCATTCTGGATGAAGGACATGCCCGTCGCTTCCGCAAGCTGATGCTGGTCAGCGCGCTCAAGCCCGGCAAGATCCGGCATGAGCGTGAATTGAAAGCAAAGCAACAACAGAAGGCGGCGCAGGAGACGGCAGCCCAGCCCGCATAGCCTCGGCTGATGATCTGAACTGCAACAAGCGTCCGATGCGTTGTCGGGCGCAGCCATGCCTGCTCGCCGCTGGCGAGAGATTGGCCTCTGGCTCAAGGAAAGGTCCACGCCGCGGATCGGCGGACCGACGAGTGAAAGGACGAAGCCCATGCCCCGTGTCAAAGGCGGCCCCAGCCACGCACGCAAGCGAAAACGGATCCTCAGGCGCGCCAGCGGTTTTGTTGGCCAGCCGGGAAAGAATTACCGCTCGGCGCTGGAGTTCACGCGCAAGGCGGATGTGTATGCCTACGAGCATCGCCACCAGAAAAAGCGATTCTTCCGCCAGCTCTGGATCACGCGGCTCGGCGCGGCGCTGCGGCAGCGGGGCATCAGCTACAACCGTTTCATCCCTGCTTTGGTCTCGGCGGGCATCGAGCTGAACCGCAAGATGCTCAGCGAGATCGCCATATCCGACCCGGCCACGTTTGACGCGATCGTCGAGCAGGTCCGGCCGCACATTCGAACCGCGTAAGGCGCATCGCAGCGGCGCAGAGCCACCAGCGCACGACGTGACGATGACCGCACGAAGAGCAGGCAATCAACCTTCGTGTTGGTTTCGTGTTTCCCTGTCGCGCCGGCCCTGGCCTCTTCTGATCTGACCGATCACTTCATCTTCAGTGACACGCCCTCCTGTTCCCACTGCTCCAGCAGCCGGCGCAGGTCCAGAATTGTGGCGTTGAGCTCGCGGGCGGTCAGGACCAGGCTCTCATAGAGCCGCGGGTCGTTCACGATCGCGCCGGCGGTTCCCTGCCCCTTGTTGATCTTCTCCGCGATCGCCTGGAATTGATCCAGCAGTTTCGACGCCTGCTGGAGACGATCGCTCGTCTGTCTGGAAATGTCCACGATCGCCCTGGACGTGTCGCGGGTCAGCTCGTTGACGTCGGTGCTGAACCGTTCGAGATTGGTCGCGATTCGGTCAGCCTTTTCGGTCGTGCGCCGCAGGCTTGCCAGCGACGTCTTGAGGTCATCGCGTAGCTGCTGGTCGTCGGCGATCTGCTGGAGGGAATCGACCAGCCTGCCGACCTTGGCGATCTGCTCGTCCACGTGGGCCACGAGGTTGGACTCGCGGAATTGCCTGGCCGTCAACCGCAGTTCCGTCGCCAGCTCGGCAAACTCCGGAGGCAGCAGGTCCAGTCCGACCCACTCGGTGGGAATGGTTTGCCCCGGCTGGAGGGTTCCGGCCGGCTGAGCGTCGGTCAGCTCGAGCACAATCAGTGCCCCTGCGCCGACCAGCCCCTGCGAGCGAATGATGGCGCGGACATTTCCTGGCAGCGGCGGCTGCTTGTCCAGGGCGGCATCGATCAGGATTCGCAACTGATCGACGTCGCGGGTGACTCGTTCGACCCGGCCGACGGTCACGCCGCGGTAGACCACGGGCGAGCCATTGCTGATCCCGTCGGCGCGGTCGCTGACGAATCGCACGGGAATGGTTGCCGGCGCGAACGGCGAGACGATCCGCCCGCCGAACTGGATCAGCATCCATCCCAGGATCACCATCGCGCCCAGGACCACCGCTCCAACCAGTACGTTCCTGCGATACGGGGACATAGAATGCGGGGAATTGTCGGTTTGCGGAGTCTGAATGCAAGACGGACAGCTACTGCAAACAGTCGGGACACCGCCGGGGATCATAGCGGCGGCGATGGCGCTGCTGCTGGCGGCGTGCGGTGCCGTGGCGGCGCCGAAGCTTCGCGTTTACGACACCCGCTACTACACGATTCACACCGATCTGGACGAGCCCGCCGCACGTGAGGCCGCCATCCGCATGACCAGAATGGCCGAGGAGTACGCGGCGCGAACTCGCGGTTTTTCGGGCCGCGTGCCGGGCAAGCTGCCTTTCTACCTGTACCGCAATGCCGAAGATTTCTGGGCGCTGGGCGCGCCGCGCAGCACGGCGGGATACTTCAACGGCCGGCAACTGGTGGCCACGGCCGCCGACCTGGGACCGCGAACCTGGCACATCGTCCAGCACGAGGGTTTCCACCAGTTCGCTCATGCCGCGATCGGCACGAACCTGCCAGTGTGGGTCAACGAGGGACTGGCCGAGTATTTTGGCGAGGCGCTGTTCACTGGCGACGGGTTCATCACCGGTGCGATTCCGCAATGGCGGCTGAAGCGCGTGCGCGACACGATCGCCGACGGCGGGTTCCGCCCGCTCCAGCAGATGATGAGCCTGTCCAAGGAGCAGTGGAACGCCGACTTCGCGATCGTCAATTACGACCAGGGATGGACGATGGTGCAGTTCCTGGCACACGGCGACGGGGGAAAGTACCAGCAGGCGTTCGCGACGTTTGTCGGGCGACTCAGTGCCGGCCAGGCGCCTCAGGATGCCTGGCAGGAGATCTTCGGAGACATCGATCAGTTCCAGGTCCGCTGGCTGCGGTACTGGAACAGCCTGCCGGATAACCCGACGCTGGATGTATACGCCCGGGCGAACGTGGCGACGCTGACGAGTTTTCTTGCCCGGGCGCACCTGCTGCGACAACGGTTCGAGTCCTTCCAGCAGTTCATGCAAGCCGCGCAGAACGGGCAGGTAAACGCGAGTGATCCCGACTGGCTGCCGCCATCACTGTTGAGCGAGGCGATTCAAACCAGCGACGACCTGATCCAGGCCGGCTGCCGGTTCGACTTGAAGTACCCCAATGGCGGGCAGGATCCGCCGCAGATCACCTGCACGATGGGCAACGGATCGAAGATCACGGGGAAGTTTACGATCCACAACGGTCGGGTAGGCGCAGTCACGGCCCGGTAGAGGCGCTCGTGCCGCCGCTGCCCGCCGACCTTACCGCCGCCAGATCCTGTTCGCTGGCCTCGCCCTGCACGAAACGGCGGACGATCTCGTTGTCGGTGTTCTGAATCTGTTGTGGCGTGCCGTCGAAAATGATCTGGCCCTCGTGAAGCATCACGATCCGGTCGGCTACCTTGAAGGCGCTGTTCATGTCGTGGGTGACGACGATACTGGTGACCTTCAGCTCGCGCTGAAGCTTGATGATCAGCTCGTTGATGACATCGGCACGGATCGGGTCCAGTCCGGTGGTCGGTTCGTCGTACAGGATCACTTCCGGATCCAGCGCGATCGCCCGCGCCAGCGCGACCCGCTTGCGTTGCCCGCCCGAAAGCTCGGCCGGAAGCTTCCTGCCGATGTCTTCCGGCAGGCCGACCATCGCCAGCTTCTGTGCCACGATCCTGCGGATTTCTTCCGGGCTCTTGTGCGTGTGCTCGATGAGGGGAAAGGCGATGTTCTCGAACACCGTCGCCGAGTCAAACAGCGCGCCCATCTGAAAAAGGAAGCCGAAATGGCGGCGGACTTCCATGAGCTTGCGTTCCGGCAGGGTGTCGATGCGGTGGCCCTTGAACCACACCTCGCCGCGGTCGGGCTTGAGCAGGCCGACGATGTGCTTGAGCAAAACGCTCTTGCCGCTGCCTGAGCCTCCGATGATCACCAGCGACTGCCCCGGCTCGACCGCCAGCCAGACGCCCCGCAGCACGATCACCCGCCCGAAACGCTTGTGGATGTTTTTCAGTTCAATGATCGGCATGCGTGCGGGATGAGATCTGTGAGAGCAAAGCAACCAGAGCACTGCGTCATTTGCGTCGACTCATCCAAAGACGGTCCTGACCCCGTAGAGCGCCAGGTACATTTCCTTGGCCATCTGGGCGAAAAAGAAGTTGAGGATGATGATGGCGATGAAGCTGGTGACGAAGCTTTCGGTGCAGGCGCGTCCGACGCCGCTGGCGCCAGCGCCGCACGTGAAGCCCTTGTAGCAGCTTATCAGCCCGATGGCGCCGCCGAAGAAGATGCTCTTGACGATCCCCTCCATCACCTGCCAGTTGTCCACACCCTGTGCCGAGTATTGCCAGTAAGGCCCTTCGGGCACATGGAGCATTTTGACGCTGATCAGCCACCCGCCGATCACGCCCAGGATGTCACTGTAGATGGTCAGCACGGGGGTGAGCAAGACGCAGGCGAGGAATCGTGGCATGACCAGGATCCTGATCGGATCGGCGCCCATGACGCGCATGGCGTCGAGCTGTTCGGTGACGTTCATGGTGCCCAGTTCGGCGGTGAGGGCGCCGCCGACGCGTCCGGCGAGCATCACCGCCGCCAGCACCGGGCCAATCTGCTTGACCACCGAGAGGTTGATGATGCTGCCCAGCCGTTCCTCCTGTCCGATCGAGCGGAACTGCGTGTGCGTTTCAACCGCCAGCACCATGCCGATGAACGCCCCGGTGACCGCCACGACCGGCACCGACCGCACGCCCACCTCATACATCTGGGGCGACAGCAGCCGCAGGTTCTTCCACGACACGATTCCCGCGCCCACCGCGAGCAACGTGCGGGCGGAGAAGATGAAGAACTCCCCGAACGCCGCCAGCGTGTTGTTGGTGTTTCGTCCGATGGTTTCGATCAGGCTCAGGGGCATGGCCAGGCAGATGATACATTCTTGACAGGCTTTTCCTACGCCCGTACTGTCTGAATTGCGCTGCGGCGCATCGGGCGCACGTTGGCCGGGGACCGGAACGTCCGAAGCCCGGCCCGCGAACTGTTGCCTCGCGTACCGCTACACAAGAGCTGGACTGCTTACCATGGCCGAACAAAGCCCACCGCTGTCGGTTCTCCAGGAAAAGGACATCCGGATTGTGGAGTTCACCAGCACCAGGATTCTGGACGAAGCCAACATCACCGAGATCGGCAATACGCTCAACGCCCTGATCGATGAGGCGAGCAATCCCAAGCTCCTGCTGGACTTCGGCAACGTCGATCACCTTTCGTCGGCGGCGCTGGGGATGCTCATCAACGCCAATAACCGCATCAAGCAGCGCAATGGACAGTTGCGGCTGGCGAACATCAAGCCCCAGATCTACGAGGTGTTCGTCATCACCAAGCTCAATCGACTGTTCAAGATCTTCCCGGACCGCAAGGAGGCGTTGGCGAGCTTTGACCAGTAGCAAAGCGTCCTGCAACCTCCAGACCCGCGCATTGAACGTCGCCAAGCCGCTCAAGTTCACGATCGCCTCCGACCTGGACGCCAAACGCCAGGTGCAGGAAAGGATCATGCAGGAGGTGGCACGCTGCGGCTACGACGAGGATGACACCTTCGCCATCAAGCTGGCCCTGGAGGAAGCCCTGATGAATGCGATGAAGCACGGCAACAAGCTTGATCGCTCCAAGAAGGTGCACATCCAGGCCAGGATCACCCCACGCCGCGCTGAAATCACGGTCGAAGACGAAGGGCCAGGATTCGATCGCCGCTCCGTCCCCGATCCCACCACCGAAGAAAACCTGTGCAAATGCAGCGGGCGCGGCATTCTGCTGATCGAGTCCTACATGAACAAGGTGATCTGGTCCAAACACGGCCGGCGGGTCAAGATGATCAAGCTGAACAAACGATGAGGAAACCGCGATTGCCGATGGGCGATTGCAGATCAACAATTGCCCGGCCGAGACTCAGAATCCCAGGTCCGCAACCTCCATGATCCTGCCGATCCGCACCGACAGCCCGCTACGCGGCACACCCTGGGCCAACTGGACGCTCATTGCCGCAAACATCGTCGTCTTCTTCGTGCAGCGATGGCTCTGGCCCGATGTGCAGTCGCAGCCACTGGCCCTGCGCGGTGATGATCCGCAACTGCTGCACTACTTCACCTACCAGTTCCTCCATGCCGACGGACTTCACCTGGCCGGCAACGTCCTGTTCCTCTACATCTTCGGGAACAACGTCAACGACCGCATGGGGCATTGGGGATACGTGGCGTTCTATCTGGCCGGCGGAGTGTTCGCGGGCATCGGGCATGTCTTGTCCAGCACGAATCCGGTCATCGGCGCCAGCGGCGCGGTCTCGGCCGTCACCGGCGCCTATTTGGTCCTGCTGCCACGCTCGCACGTGACCATCTTCTACTTTTTCATCCTCATCGGCATGGCCGAGATCCCCAGCTTCGTGTTCATCCTCATGCGATTCATCTTTGATTTCGTCATGGGATTCAGCGACCGCGGCGGGAACGTGGCCCACACCGCTCACCTGGCGGGGTACGTGTTTGGTGCAGGAGTCAGCTTCGCGCTGCTGGCGGCGCACCTGCTGCCGCGCGACCAGTTCGACCTGTTCGCACTCTACCGGCAGTGGAATCGCCGACGACAATACCGCGACATGGTCCGCAAGGGCTACGACCCCTTCGGCATCGCCCCGCCACAGGCCCGCGCCACGCTCGATCCGCGAATGCCGCGCATCCAGGAGCTGCGCGCCCAGATCAGCGAGGCGATCGCGCATCACCGGATCGAAGAGGCCGCCAGACTGTTTTTGGAGCTGCGTGAGATCGATCCGCAGCAGGTGCTGTCGCGGCAGAACCAGCTCGACGTGGCCAACCAGCTTTTCGCCCAGGACGCCCACGCCGCCGCCGCCGATGCCTACGAGGGGTTTCTCCGCTTCTATCCCAAATACGAACAGGTCGAGCAGATTCAGCTCATGCTCGGGCTGCTGTACGCTCGCTACCTGAACCGCCCGGACAAGGCACGCGAGTATCTCAACGCCTCGCTACAGCGATTGAGCAACCCCGGCCAGATCGAATTGGCGCAGGCCGAGCTGTCGCGAATCGGCGCGGCGGTGTAAAGACGGTGCTGTAGCCGTTGGATGCAGGAGATCCACAGCATCAGCGTCCGGGTGCGGAGCTGATCACTTGCGGAAGAACGTCCGACCCTTGGCGTTGTACTTGCTCAGCCGGTTGTTCACGTACAGCGCTTCGAGCACGAACTCGCCGGCGCTGGCGAGCACCGCGTTGTCGTCGGCGTCCAGCTCCATCTCTTTGGCCAGTTTGTACGCCGCCTGCGACAGGCCCTTGACTGCCTTCATGTTGGCGACGAACTCGTCGGCGGACAGGTCGTCGCCGGCGGGGAAGGTCAGATTCCCCCTGAACTGCTCGGCGATGTGCTCGAAGTCGCTGATGTCGGCATACCGGTCGAACACGTTCTTGACCGCCTCGCCAGTCAACGACTGGATCAGCTTGTCCTCGGCGCCTTCTTCGTCGGCCAGCGTCATCTCGATCTTCCCTCGACACGAGGCGACCAGGAAATTCAGATCGCAGATTCGCGGCACGACGCGCTTTTCGCCGGTCACGATCCCGCGACGCTCGGCGTTGCTGACCAGCGTCTCGGCGTTGGCGATACTCGTGCGCACCGAAACCCCCGACGCCTGGCTCACGTGCGGGCTGGATCGCGCCAGCCGAACCACTTCCTCGATGATCTCGCTCATGAACCGCGGCACCTCGACCTTCACTCCGCTGCTGGAGGCCTCGTCGCCGTCGCGATTCAGCCACGCGTTCTCCTGCGTTACGCGGATGCCTTCCTCGATCGTCTCGGGGTAGTGCGTGCGGATCACCGAGCCGATGCGGTCCTTCAGCGGCGTGACGATTCGCCCACGGTTGGTGTAGTCCTCGGGGTTGGCGCTGAAGACCAGGCACACGTCCAGGTTCAGCCGGATTGGATACCCGCGGATCTGAATGTCGCGCTCCTCCAGCACGTTGAACAGCCCGACCTGAATCCGCGGGGCAAGGTCGGGCAACTCGTTGATCGCGAAAATCCCACGGTTGCTCCGGGGAATCAGCCCGTAGTGCATCGTCGATTCATCCGAGAGGTACCGGCCCTCGGCGTGCTTGACCAGATCCACCTCGCCGATCAGGTCGGCGATCGTGACATCCGGCGTGGCCAGCTTCTCGTGATAACGGTCCTCGCGATGAACCCATTCGATCTTCGCGTCATCGCCCTGTTCGGCGATGATCCGCCTGCCCGTCTTGGTCAGCGGCGCGATCGGGTCGTCGTTGATCTCCACGTCCGCCAGAATCGGAATCCACTCATCCAGCAGGCTTGGAAGCATGCGGATGATGCGTGTCTTGGCCTGCCCGCGCAGACCCAGAAACAGCAGATCGTGTTTTGACAGGATGCCGTTGACGATCTGCGGAATGACCGAGTCGCGGTATCCGATGATTCCTGGAAACAGCTCCTCGCCGTTCTTGAGTTTGCGGATCAGATTCCGTCGCAGCTCGTCCTTGACCGAGCAGGGGCGGTAGCCGGTTTCCTTGAGTTGACCAACGGTCGCAATACGGGGATGGTTCATTTCCAGAGTTTCTCCCGGGCAAAACGAAGGTCACACAATTGCAACGACCTGGAATGATAGGCAGGGGGATCTTCCGCAGCAGATCAGCACTACCGGGCCACCACTTTTCTGAGACTGGCGCCAAGCCTTAGGACTGGTTCTTGAACCGTTTGGCGGATTCGGTCCAGGCGTCAACGTAACTCGTCTGCTGCCGCGATTCCGATCCTGTCGAACGGGGGAAGAAGAATCGCCGAACACGGAAGACCAGCATCAGGCCTACGCCCAGAATGAACAGCACCACAGCCAGCAGAAGCGTGGCGACGGCGGAAAGCTGGCGTTTCTCGCTGGCGGTGGCGTCGTGGGCCGCCAGCAACGCGGGAATCAGAAAGTAGCGGGACAGCAGCGAGATCAGGGCGGCAAAGCCGGCCAGAAAGACTACGACAGTCCAAATCGCCCGTCCCGCGCGCAGGCTGTTCCGTTGCTGGTTCACCGTCACAAGTGTACGCCCTGTCCAGGCTGCCGTGCCCAAAACTCACCACTTGAGGTCCGCCCGCGGATTCAGCGGGTGTCGCTGCTGAAGTTTCTCGATCAGCTTGCGATCCTCGTCGCTCAGGTCCCTGGGCACGACGACTTTGGGGATCACGTATTGATCTCCCTGCTCGGAGCCGCGGCGAATACCCCGGCCCTTGATGCGCAGCTTGGTGTGGCTGCTGGTGCCCGGCGGGATGGTCAGCGTCACCGGACCGTCCAGCGTCGGAACCGTCAGTCTTGTGCCAAGCAACGCCTCGTACAGGCTGATCGGCACTTCCAGCAGGACGTCCAGACCTTCGCGGCGGAAATAGGGGTGGGGCTGCACCTGCGTGATGATGTACAGATCGCCCGCACCGCCCGGACCCTGCTCGCCCTTACCCCTGATACGCACCCGGCTGCCGTCCTTCACGCCAGCGGGAATCTTCACCTCAATGGTCTCCAGGCGCCCGCCGCGGCTGATTTGCAGCGGCAGGGTGGTTCCGCGCGCCGCCTGCTCGAAGGTAAGAGTGACAGGATACTCGATATCGCCCCCGCGCAGTGGCTCGGCGGCGCGTGCGCGGGGTCCGGCGCCGAATCCAAATCCCGGGCCAGGTCCGACGCGCCCGCCGCGCCCAAACAACTGCTCGAAAATGCTGCCGAATCCCCCGTCGCCGAAGTCGAAATCGAAATCCTCCACCGTCGCCCCGCCCGGACCCGATCGCCACGTGTAGGTTCGGGCACCGGCACCTGGGCCGGGGCGCGCGCCGCGGCCAAAGGGCTCGCCTGCCTCAAACCGCGGACCTTCCGGATGTCCGTACTGGTCGTAGTTGCGGCGCTTGGTTTCATCCGAAAGCACTTCGTACGCTTCCTGGATCTCCTTGAACCGCTCCGCCGCCTGCGGGTTGTTGCGGTTCACGTCCGGGTGATACTGCCGCACGAGTTTGCGGTGCGCCTTGCGGATCTCCTCCGCGGTCGCATTGCGCGGCACACCCAGAATTTCGTAGTAGTCACGCTTGGCCATAGAGGGTCTACTGGCAGGCAATGGTAGCATCAGCAGTGGCCGGGGAGAAACGTCTGGAGGCAGCAACCATGAGCGGCAACGTTATGCCATTCCCCGACCAGCCCGAGCAGCAGGCCGCGGTGGAGCAACTGGCGACGATCCGGCGGATGCTGGCGGCGCAGCGTATCGCGATCGTCGGGCTCAGTGACGACCCTGACAAGCCCAGCCATCGCGTCGCCCGCTACCTCAGGGAGCGCGCCCGCAAGCAGATCATTCCGGTAAACCCGAATCATCAGTCGGTGCTGGGGCTTAAGTGTTACCCCTCACTCGAGCAGGTCCCCGGACAGATCGATCTGGTCAATGTGTTCCGTCAGCCACGTCATTGCGCCGATGTGGTTCGCAGCGCGATCCGACTGGGCATCAAGGCCGTCTGGCTGCAACTGGGCATCAGAAGTGCCGAGGCTCGGCAGTTGGCCTGCGATGCCGGGATCGACTACGTCGAAGACCGATGCATCATGACCGAGCACCTCTCGGGGCTGGTTGGCTGAGGAATTCCTGAAAAAACTTTCGCCCAATACAACGAAAATCGTACCAGGACACTACAGAAGTGGTGGGCAAGGCGGCGTGAGCCTGCCCGCAACCTGCCGCTCAGGACGGGTTGATTTGGCGCGATTGGGCCGAGGCGTGTCTCGTGCCCGCATGGCGCAAGATTGGACTGCTCAGGGGGTAACGAGCTATCCGAGGTTAATGCTGGAACATTGCGGCGACCGGGCTGGATCGCGGGTGAAGGTGGGCACCCGCGATCCATCTCGGTCGCCGTTGTGCTTTTTGACGACGCAATCTCGACAACTCCTATAGAGAAGTGGTATAATCGCGGGCGTCAATGACTGGCTGGTGCTCGGCGGCCGTCGGTCACTGCCGTCCGGCGGCACGTGTACCCGCTGCCCGCAGTCGCAATGGAGTTGTCTGCCCAATGTCCAATCTCACCTGGAAACAAAAGCTCCAAGATCGCATCCCGGAGCAGTTGAACAAGGAAATCGAGCTTTTTGAAGCCCAGCTCTCGCTGCGCAAGCTCGGCAAGATCGATGAGAAGGTCTTTGCCGAGACCCGCCTGCGCCGCGGCGCCTATGGCCAACGCTATGACAACGGCCAGCGTCACGACGGCATCACCACGCAAAAGCTGCCGTACCCGGAACTGACCAAGGGTCCAGACACCTGCTGGGATGCCCCGGGAATGCAGCGAATCAAGATTCCCTACGGGGGGCTGAATCCCGAGCAGATGCTCGTGCTGGCCGAGCTTGCCGAGGAGTATTCCGACGGCATCTGCCACATCACCACGCGGCAGGATATCCAGCTTCACTTCGTGCACATCGAGGACACGCCGGAGATCTTTTATCGCCTCGCTTCTGTAGGGATCACCACGCGTGAGGCGTGCGGCAACTCGGTGCGCAACGTCACGGCGTGCCCGCTGGCCGGCGTGTGCAAGACCGAGGTCTTTGATGTCACGCCCTACGCCAAAGCCGTCGCGTACTACCTGCTGGGCCACCCCGACACGCAGGACTTCGGGCGGAAGTTCAAGATCGCCTTCAGTGGCTGCGAGCACGAGGCCTGCGCGCTGGTGAGCATCCACGATCTGGGCGGCATTGCGGTCAAGAAGGTGATCGACGGCCGGGAAGTGCGCGGCTTCAAGCTGTTCGTCGGTGGGGGGTTGGGCGCGGTGCCGCATCAGGCCAAGCTTTTTGACGAGTTCGTGCCCGAGGAGGAGCTTCTGCCGCTGGCGCGGGCGATTGGGCGCGTTTTTGCTCGCATGGGTGAGAAGCGGAACCGCAACCGCGCGCGGCTGAAGTTTCTCGTGCAGAAGCTCGGCATCGAGGAATTCAAGCGCATCGTACTCGAAGAGCGACGCACGATGCCGGAGGATCCGACCTGGCGGAAATACTTCGACGAGATCCCGCGCTACGCCGAAAAGCCCGCCTGGCAGGCCGTACAGCTCAACGGCGCGCGTCGCCCGGAAGGATTTGACGCCTGGGCGGCGACCAATGTCTACGAGCAGCGCCAGCCCGGATATGTGGTTGTGACCGTGACATGCCCGCTTGGCGATTTGACGAGCCAGCAGATGCGGGCACTGGCGGACATCTCGCGGCGCTACGCCGGGGGCAACGCGCGCACCACCATCGAGCAGAACATCGTCCTGCGATGGGTTCCGCACGACAAGCTCATCGAGCTGTACAAGGAGCTGAAGGCCATCGGCCTGGACCAGGGATACGCCGGGACCATCGTGGACATCACCGCCTGCCCCGGCACCGACACGTGCAAACTGGGGATCGCCTCCTCACGGGGGCTGGCCGGGGAGCTGAGGCGTCGGCTGGCGGCCAGGAGCACGTCGCTGGATCGCGCGATCCAGGGCCTGCGCATCAAGATCAGCGGCTGCTTCAACTCCTGCGGGCAGCACCACGTCGCCGACATCGGCTTCTACGGCAACAGCCGGAACATCGGCGGGTACACCGTGCCGCACTTCCAGGTGATGCTCGGCGGGATGTGGCGACAGAACGCTGGCAGCTACGCGCTGGCGATGGGGTCGGTGCCATCCAAGCGCATTCCGGACCTGCTCAGCACGCTGACCGAACGCTACGCATCCGAGCGGCAGGCAGACGAGACCTTCCAGCAATGGTGCCAGCGCATCGGCAAGAAAGAGCTCAAGAGCATCGTCGATCAGTTCACCCACGTGCCCCCGCACAGCGAGAACCCCGACTTCTACAGCGACTGGGGCGACCCGCGGCAGTACACGATCGGCGATCTTGGCGTCGGCGAATGCGCCGGCGAGGTCGTCTCCCTGGCGCAGTTCGGCTTCTCGCAGGCCGAGGCCGAGGCCTTCGAGGCGCAGCTCCTGCTCGACGAAGGCAAGTACCGCGAGGCCGACGAAAAGGCCTATACCGCGATGCTCCGCGCCGCGCACACGCTGGTGCAGCTTCAGTGGCTGGATGTGCCGTTCGATCCCAACGTGATCGTCAACGAATTCCGTTCACGGTTCGTTGACACGAAAATCTTCTGGGACCCGTATCATGGAGATCAGTTCTCCAGGTATCTGTTCCTGCGACACGAGAACGGCCCGGACACGCGATATACCGCCGACACGGCGCACAAGATCGTCGAGGAGGCCAACCTCTTCATCGACGCGGCGCATAAGGCGCATGCGAAGTTCCAGGCTTCGCTGAATCCTGTGGCGATTAAGTGAAAACCACAGATGAACACAGATAAACACAGATAGTGCTCTTGTGCATCTGTGGCTCTAACTCGATTCAACATGGAATCATCCAAGCTCAGCTTCAAGTTGTTTGCCCAGGAGTTCGCCGGGCCGATCGAGCAGTTCGTCCCGGTGTTCCATTCCTGGATTCAGACCCACGCGATCGCCGATCACCTGCTGATCGACGTGGCCGACTACGCACACGTGCACAACGGTCCGGGGATCGTGCTGGTGGCGCACGAGGCGAACTACTCGTTCGACCTTCGTGACGGCCGGCCCGGGCTGACCTACCAGCGGAAGCGCCCTTTGCCCGGATCGCTGGCGGATCGCATCCGGGCGGCGTTTGACGCCACGCTTGCCGCCGCGCGGCTGCTCAGCGAGCACGTAAGATTCCGCGCCGACGAGATCGAATTCCGCGTGTGCGATCGGCTCCATGCTCCCAACACCGCCGAGACGTTCGAGCTGCTCAAGCCGCAGTTGCTGCGCCTGTTTCCCGACGCGCGGTTGACGCGCAATGAAGATCCGCTGGAATTGTTTACGGTGACGATCAGGCCGGCTCAGCCGATTCAGATTCCGTCTGCGGCGGCTGCGACAGCGCCTGGCTGATCAGCCTCATCGCGCTCTGCGGCAGCTTGATGCTCATCGCCGCCTCGTGGCCGCGGGGAGACATCTTCGCCCAGGTCTTGCGAATGATGTTGAGGATCTTGGGCTCGTCGTGCGCGTGCTCCTGCACGAACTCGGCAAAGTAGTGTTCGAGGAAGACCAGGCAGATCACGTCTTCGAGCGTCTGCATTTCCGGATCGAGCTTGAGCTTCTCCTTGCGCAGCAGCGACTGCACCCGCGCGATCGTCGCATCGTCGTAGCCGACCTCGCGCAGGATCTGGCCGGCCTTGTCGGCGTGGAACTGATACAGCGTCTTGCGCCACTTCAGGTATCCGATGCGATCCATCGGGAAGCTTGAGCGGGGAATCTGCCAGCGGCAGATGTGCTGGCATCGTGCCGCCAGGCGAAGCGCTTCGGAGGCATTGGGATCCAGGCGATCAAGCCAATGGGTCATCCGCTGTGCGTAGAGCAATTCCTTCTGATTCGGATCCTGCGCATTGGCGGCGTCGAATCGCTCGATGGCACGGCGGAATCGTTCCGGATCGCTGTTCATCTGCCTATACCAGTATCACCGGAATTCCTATAATGCCAATTCAGAATGGATGAAGGATGAAGGCGGAAGGATGAGGGGCCATTCATCCTTCATGCTTCATCTTGGACCTGAGGAGTCGTACGTGGCCAGGAAATCGCCGCTTGCGGACAGGTTGCATGAGATTCGTGACCGGATCGCCAATGCCGCGATACGGGCGAAGCGCGATCCGTCGGAGGTGACATTGGTGGCGGTGACGAAAACCGCCGCCCCGGAGCAGATTCGCGAAGTTCTTCAGCTCGGCGTGGCCGATCTTGGCGAAAGCCGGGTGCAGGTGCTGACGCAGCGGGTGGTGCAGGTCAATGAGTTTCATCAGCGGCAACTGGCCCGCGGCGGGCCGGAAAGCGCCGACGTGCCCGGCAAGCTCCGCTGGCACATGATCGGACACCTCCAGCGCAACAAGATCAAGCAGGTCCTTCCGCTGGTGACGGTGATTCACAGCGTCGATTCGCTGCGGCTGGCCGAGGACCTGGAAGCCGCCTGCGCCAAGGCCGAACGCCGGCTTCCCGTGCTCATGCAGATCAACGCCTCCGAGGAGCCGCAGAAGTTCGGGGTGGCGGTGGGGGCGGCGGTGCACCTGGCCGAGCAGATCGACACGATGCCGCATCTTCAGCTCATCGGGCTGATGAGCATGGGCCCGCTGACCGACGATCAGGAAAAGATCCGCCGCTGCTTTGCCCGCACACGCGAGATCTTCGAGGAGATGAAGTGGCATAAGATTGGCGGGACGGCGTTTCGGCACCTGAGCATGGGGATGAGCAACGACTTCGAAATCGCCATCGCCGAAGGCGCCACGATGGTTCGAATCGGCACGGCGCTGTTCGGCGGCCAGACACACGATCATGATGAGCAGGAAGCGGATCAGCAGGAGCGCGCCGAGTGATCCCGTTGGATGACCCGTTCGATAGCTTCCGATGGATGCTGGGCTGGGCGGTCACGATCTACGCCAGCATCGTGACCCTTCAATCCCTGTACGGCTGGTGGGTCTGGCTGGCGGGCACAGACCGGTACGTCAGCATCCTGCGGCGATACATCATCGTGCAGGGGCTTCGCCTGCGGTTCCGCACATTCTGGGGCGACGTGCTGATCTGCGGGCTGTTGTGCGTGGTGTTTGTGCTGCTGTGGCACGCGCATCACGTGGTGGCGGACATCGCCCGCACGCTGAAGTGATGTGCCCGGCAGCCTGGCTAGGGGCTCGGGTCCGCGGGAAGTGCCGATCGCCGGGAAGACGCAAACACAAATGAGCGGATCGTCTCACACTTCGCAATCGGCCGGCAGTTGGCGCGGCGGCGCCGAGGCCGTAACCGTCTCAGCGTCGGCCTCCCTTCGCCAGCTTCAGGAACTTCCCCGTGATGAACTTCAGAATCTGGCGGAAGACCTGGGTTTGGATCACACGCGTTACCGCTCGCAACAGGACCTTGCCGCAGCGATCTACGAGCGGCGGCAGATGATCGCCGCCATGGATCGCGAGGCCCTGCTGGACGTGGTCCGCTGGGGACGCCGGCCCGTTCCCGCCAACGCCTCCAAAGAACAGCTCGCCGTGGAGATCTCCCGGATCAAGTCGATGCGCTTTGAGGGATTGTCGCATCGCGGGCTGGTGGCGCTGGCGGTGATGCGCGGCGTGGAGCTGCGCGGTGACGAGGACATGCGGGCGCTGATTCGCAAACTCAAGAAACAGGAAGGGCTGTTCTCCCGGCTCAATCGCAAGCGCCGTGCCTGGATCGGGTCGATCGTCTCGAACATGCTCGGGGAGGACCAGGCGCAGTCGGCGGAGTATCAATACCTGCCACCCCAACCGGGCGCCGGGCAGACGACCCCGCCGGCCCATCCGCAGACGCCCAGCCTCACTCCCGTTTCCCCGGCCAGGGAGACCAGCATCAAGCAGGAAATCGAAGAATCCGGCTTGTTCGGGGGCCTGGCCAGCCGGGTCAAGCGACATGCCGACGTCTACCTGAACCAGAAACTGGACGAAATCGAAGCCCGCATCGACCGCAAGCTCGACGAAATCGATCGGCGGCTTGCCGAGTGGCGCGACAAGGAAATCGCCAACCGTATTCGCATCCTCAAGATCACCCTTTGGGCCAGCGTGATCGTCGCGATCATCTCACTGCTGTATGCCTACGTGAAGGTCAACTTCTTCCCTGGCTGATCGTGCCACCAGCGCGGAGTCCATGATGCACAGCCAATGCCTTGGCGAATCTCAGGTGAAGTCTGATTCATCCGACGGATCGCTTCAATCCGCGGCATTTCGCGACGGTGGGGCCATTCTGACCACACTGCTCATGCTCTTGATCAGCTCGCCGGGCATGGTGCTGGCCAGCTACCACGAACTGGGCTACGGCGAGCCCTACGAACTGGAAGGCAAGCGCATCGTCTTCACCACCTGGTACTGGGTCAAGCCCGGGCAGTTCGACTACGTCAATGACGAAGGAGAGTCGGTCTTCGCCCGGCGGGATGTCAAGGCGCTGCCCGGCGACCCGCACGTGCACTGGAAGGAAATCGACATTCCCCACGGCGTCAGGCTCGTCGCCGAGCCGGCTGTCAAGGGGGAGTTTCCCATCAAGCCCGAATACCCGTGGGAAGCCGAGGGCATCCAGATCACCTCCGTCTATCAGCTCGATGATGGCAAGATCATGGCCTGGGGCGTGTGCAAGCCAGGGGGAAACTGCTATTTCGAATCGACCGACGGGCTGACATGGATTCGCCCAAAGCTGGGGCTGGTGGAGTTCAATGGCAGCAGGGACAACAACCTTGGCGGACCAGGCTCGTTTCGCGGCATGTACGATCCAAGCGCGCCGCCGCAGGAACGCTTCAAGCAGCTCAGCAATGAGGAATGGACTGTTGAGGAGTTCGAGAAACACTGGAAGGACAAAAAGCCCTACCAGCGCATGGCGGTGGAGATCAACCCGAAGGTGGTGCAGGCGGTGTGGGGCTTTACTTCGCCGGATGGACTGAACTGGCGGCGCACGGAATTACCCCTGAGCGTGGAGACCTGCGACGGCGGGCAATACCTGTACTACGACCGGAAGCTCAAAAAGTACGTGATGATCATCCGATCGCACATGATCGGCCCACGAGCCCAGGGCTTTGCCCCCCAGCCCAAGAGCGACGATTGGAAGGAAGACTACTACAAGGCCACCATTCGCTTCGGCATCGGGCGATCCGAGTCGGCCGATTTCCGGTACTTTCCGCTTGCCGATCCGATCATCGAGACCGGCAACGACATGCCACCGACCGACACATTCCAGTATTGCCTGTACACGACGATCCCCAAAGCGCCGGATCATCACCTGATGTTCCCGACGCGCTGGCAGCGCAGCCAGGATCGCTGCGTGATCGACCTTTACAGCAGCTACAACGGCAAGACCTGGAACCGCGTTCGTGCGCCGGTGGTGGATACGTCCAACTGGGGCCAGTGGGACGGTGGCTCGGTCTGGGCACTGAACGGCGGGCTGGTGGAGCTGGGCAACGGCGACTGGATCCTGCCGTTCCGAGGCGATCTTTTGACCACCCGCTATCCGCGTGGCCACATCACCCAACGCTGGGCCGCAGCCATCTGGCCCAAGGGACGCCTGATGGCCATCGAAGCCGAGGAGCAGGGGGGCTTTGCGACGGTGGCGATTGTGGCTCCCGCAAGCAGGCTGCGAATCAATGCAGTGACACGAGCGACCGGACAGATTCTCGTCGAAGCCGCCGGGCTGCACGGCCAGACGATCCCCGGCCGGTCGTTCGACGAGTGTGTCCCGATCAATGGCGACCAGTACCGCCGGCTGATCTCCTGGAAGTCCGCCGATGACCTGGGCGTCAAACCCGGCGAACCGGTGATGCTCCGCTTTCGCCTGTCTGGGGCCAAGATCTACTGCCTGGATTTCGAATGAGTGTGCGATGGATGACGTTGCCGTGGATGACGGTGTCGTCCGAAGGCGGCGACGGGCAGGAGGAACAAAAAAACCCCTGACTTCTCAGGGGTTGTGATGGGCAGGGGCGGAATCGAACCGCCGACACATGGATTTTCAGTCCATTGCTCTACCAACTGAGCTACCTGCCCCCGGGCTGGCTTGGGCAGTAAGCTGGCCAGCGCGAATTATTCTAGGAGGCACAGCGCTGAATGCAAGTTGCCAAGGCGGCTGGTTTGCGGTCGGGCGTCGCGCCGCCGTGGGACGATTCTCCCGCAGCCGCTTGGGAGGATCGGGGTTATAGCGGGCAAGGCGGTTCTTGACAGAAGCGTTGGCTGCCCATAACGTACCGCTCCCAATGGAGCGGCGGCGGGTCATGCCCGCCGTTGGTTTTTTATATGCTGCCTGTACAACGAATATCCAAGTCGCGCAAGCGCAAGCGTCGTTCGCATCACGCGCTGAAGCCGATTCATTATGTGCGCTGCCCGCAATGCGGCAACGCCAAGCTTCCGCACGCCGCCTGTGGCAACTGCGGGTACGTGAACCCCAAGCTGGCATTACAGGTGGAGACGGAACAGACGTAACGTAAGGCACAGGGCTGAAGGTCGATCGATGAAGCCGAGGCGGATGGCTTCATTCGTCTGCCTTCGTCCCTGGTTTGGGAGGACACGTCGGTGCGAGCTGCGGTGGACGTGATGGGCGGCGACCGTGCACCCGCCGCCATTCTCAAAGGTTGCTTCGATGCCGTCAGCCTGCTGAACGGCCAGGACGTGATACACCTGGTGGGGGACCAGAAGGTGATCGAGGCCGGGTTGAGTTCCAGCGGGCTGCCCCCCGACGTGCAGAAGCGACACTTCAACATCGTGCCCACGACGCAGGTGATCGAGATGGACGAGCCGCCGGTGGAGGCGATTCGCTCCAAGCCGGACAGCTCGATCAGCGTGATGTGCAGGATGGTGGCGCGCGGGGAGGCGGATGCGGCGATCAGCGCCGGCAACACCGGCGCGTGTGTGGCGGCGGCGCAGCTTCGCATGCGGCTTTTGCCCGGAATCGTCCGCCCGGGAATCGCGGTGATCATCCCGACATTTCATGGCCCGGTGACGATCATCGATGTGGGCGCCAACATCGCCCCGCAGCCGCGACACCTCCAGCAGTATGCAATCATGGCCAGCGCCTACGCCCATGATGTCTGCGGCATCGAAAATCCGCGCGTGGGGCTGTTGAGCGTCGGCGAGGAAGACGCCAAGGGCACCGCCACCGTCAAGGAAGCCCGCAAGCTGATGCGCGATGAGCCGCTGATCAACTTTGTCGGCAATGTCGAGGGGCGCGACATCTTCAAGGGCGTGGTGGACGTGGTGGTCTGCGATGGTTTCGTCGGAAACATCATCCTCAAGTTCACCGAAGGCATCGCCGAGGGGATGTTCCAGACGATCCTGGCGGAGATCGATCAGAACGCCCCGGAACTGGTCGAGCCGTTCAAGCCGGTGATGAAAAAGATCTATGCCAAGCACGACTGGCAGGAATACGGCGGCGCGCCGCTGCTGGGAGTGGGCGGCTACTGCCTGATCTGCCATGGCCGCAGCGAGGCCAGGGCGATCAAGAACGCGATCCGCGTGGCCAGGCAACTGGTCAACAGCGGCGTGAACAGGAAGATCGTGGAACGAGTGGAGAAGAGTCTGGCACAAGCGTAGACGATCGCGGATCGCGATTGTGCAGCGAGGAATTGCAGCCGGTCTTTCGCAAAGCCCGCTGGCACCATCGGCAACTATGAGCACGCCCAGCGCCGTCATCCTCGGAACCGGCAGTTACGTGCCGGAAAAACGCCTGACCAACGACGATCTGTCGAAGATGGTGGATACCAACGACGAATGGATCGTGCAGCGGACCGGCATACGCGAGCGGCGGATCGCCGCCGCCCATGAATCCACCGCCACCCTTGCCAGTCACGCCGCCACCAGGGCGCTGCAAGCCGCCGGGCTGGAACCCAAACACCTGGACCTGATCGTCTGCGGCACCATCACGCCGGAGATGACCTTCCCCAGCACCGCCTGCTTTGTGGCGGCCTCGCTGGGGCTGGATTCGACGCCCGCGTTCGACCTGGCGGCCGCGTGCAGCGGATTTCTGTACACGCTGGACACGGCCGCGGCGTTCATCAAGTCCGGCAAGTACAGGACCGTGCTGGCGATTGGCGCCGAGACCCTCAGCCGCATTACCGATTACCAGGATCGCGCCAGTTGCATCCTTTTTGGTGATGGCGCCGGCGCCGTCGTGCTTCAGCGCAGCGACGAACCGAACCGCGGATTGCTCTACTCCAGCCTCCATGCCGATGGACATGGCTGGGAGATGCTCCATTGCCTGCCGGGATCCAGGCACCCCATCAATGAGCCGATGGTGGCTGGGCGACAGCAGTTCATGAAGATCAAGGGCCGCGACGTGTACAAGTTCGCCGTGCAGCGCTTTCACGAGCTGATCAGCGATGCGATGCACAAATGCGAACTGACGGCCGAAAAGGTTAAGCTGATCATTCCGCACCAGGTGAATCAGCGGATTATCGACAGCGCGATGGAGAAGCTCCAGTTGCCGCCGCAGAAGGCATACGTGAACATCGACCGCTACGGCAACACGTCGTCGGCGTCGATTCCGATCGCGCTGGACGAGGCGGTGCGCGCCGGCAGGCTGGTCAGGGGAGATGTGGTCATTTTCGTGGCGTTTGGCGCGGGGCTGACCTGGGCCAACGCCGTGGTACGCATGTGAATGCAGCATTTGTCTCACGGTCGTGTTTACCCGTGCCTTGTAATCTCGAACATCAGTTCGTCGAGGTATTGACCGCCGAATGTCGTGAACGCAGGCCGGATGCCTGCAACAAACTACAGGATCAATGACGAGCAAGACGTACATTCTCTGCCCCGGACAGGGCGCGCAGGTCGTCGGGATGGGCAAGGATTTCGTCGAGGCCTTTGCCGTCGCGCGCGACGTGTTTGATCGAGCCAACGCGATCCTGGGCTTTGACCTTGCCGACATCTGCTTCAACGGCCCGGAGCAGCGGCTCAATCAGACCGACATTGCCCAGCCGGCGATCTACGTGACCAGCGTCGCGTGCTTCGCGGCGGCGCGGGAGGCGGGGGTCATTCAGCCGCAGCAGGTCGGTGCCTATGCGGGGCTGAGTCTGGGCGAGTACACGGCGCTACACCTGGGCGGGGCGTTCTCGTTCGAGGACGGTTTGAAGCTGGTCGCCGCGCGCGGCCGTTATATGCAGCAGGCCGCCGTCGCGACCCCCAGCACGATGGTCAGCCTGATGGGCGCCGACGAGCCGGCCGTCATCAGGCTCTGTGACGAAAATGCTCAGGGCGAGGTTCTGGTGCCGGCGAACTTCAATTCGCCCGGGCAGATCGTCGTCAGCGGGGCGATCGGAGCCTGCCAGCGACTGGCGCAGGCGGCGGAGGCGGCGGGGTTCAAGGCGATCCCCCTGAAAGTCGCCGGGGCGTTCCACAGCCCCCTGATGCAGCCGGCGGCCCAGCGCATGGCCGGGGAGCTGGAGAAGGTCGCCCTGGCGCCGCCGCATACCACGGTCTACGCCAACGTCACCGCCCGGCCACACACCGACGCGGCATCGATCAGGCGGCTGCTGGTCGAGCAGATCGTCAAGCCGGTACGATGGGAACAGACCATGCAGGAGTTGATTTCCCATGGCGAAGCGCAGTGGATCGAGCTGGCGCCGGGCAGGGTGCTCAGTGGTCTGCTCAAGAAGATCAACCGCCGGATCCAGATCCAGGCGCTCTCGACCGCCGACGCCGTGCAGCAGTACAAACCGGTAGGGTGACGCCATGACAGAAAAACGAGTGGCCATTGTGACGGGGGGTTCGCGTGGGATCGGACAGGCGATCGCGCGGCGGCTGGCGCGGGACGGTCTGCATGTGGTGGCCATTGCCCGCAGCGCCGATAAGCTGGCATCGGTGGTGGGGGAGATCGAATCGGCCGGCGGGTCGGCCGAAGCGGTTGTTTGTGATATCGCCGACTCTCGCGCTCTGGCCGAGGCCATCGAAAAGGTGGGCGAGAAGCACGGCCGGATCGATGTGCTGGTGAACAACGCG
Source organism: Fontivita pretiosa (assembly GCF_050410795.1). Classification (GTDB taxonomy): domain Bacteria; phylum Planctomycetota; class Phycisphaerae; order Tepidisphaerales; family Tepidisphaeraceae; genus Fontivita; species Fontivita pretiosa. The sequence continues at coordinate 5,082,931 of NZ_CP191258.1, forward strand.
GGAATCACGCGGGACGGGCTGTTTCTGCGCATGGATGATTCCGATTTCGACGTGGTGATCAACACGAATCTCAAAAGCGCGTTTGTGGCCACGCGAGCGGCGGCGCGGTACATCATGCGATCCAGAAGCGGACGGATCATCAACATCAGCTCCGTCTCGGGCGTGGCGGGGAACAAGGGGCAGGTGAACTACTCGGCCAGCAAGGCGGGCTTGCTGGGGCTGACCAAATCGGTGGCCAAGGAACTGGCGGGCAAAGGCGTGACCTGCAACGCCATTGCCCCGGGCTTCATCGCCACAGACATGACCGAAGGGTTGAACGACCAGATCAAAGAAGCTGCCAGGGCGATGATCCCCCTGAGGCGCTTCGGGCAGCCGGAGGAAGTTGCCGCGGCGGTTGCGTTTCTGGCCTCGGAAGATGCCTCGTACATCACGGGGCAGGTGCTCTGCGTGGATGGAGGGATGGTGATGTAGGCTTGAGCGGCGCCGCGGCAGAGGCCGGCGCCACTAACGAGTTGCAAACAAGGGGGATGCGGCTATAGTTTTCGCGTTCATCCGCCGGTCAACGTGGCCGGCCAGGCAAGACCAAAACCGCGTCAGACCGTATCGGGACAGCGACAGACAAGTAACGACCACAGGGAACGACCATGGACGACATTGAGCAGAAGGTTATCGAGATCGTCAGCGAGCAGATGGGCGTGGACAAGAGTGAAATCACTCGGGAAACGCACTTCATCAACGACCTCAACGCCGACTCTCTGGATACCGTGGAACTCGTCATGGAATTCGAGGATGAATTTGAACTGTCGATCCCGGACGAGGAAGCGGAGAAGATCCAGACCGTCGGACAGGCGATCGATTACATCAAGGAACATCAGAATAAGTAGGCTCAAGTTGACAGTTGCCGGTGGTCAGGTGCCCGTGGGCTGCGCGCATGACGGCTGAGAACCGGGCGATGAAAACTGGCAACTCGCGATCAACCATGCGTCGCCGGGTAGTCATCACGGGTTTGGGCGTCGTCACGTCGCTTGGAGAGACGGTTGAGCAGCTCTGGGACGCGCTGTGCGCCGGGCGAAGCGGTATCGGACCGATCACACGCTGGGATCCGAGCAAGTACCCGACCCGCTTCGGCGGGGAGTGTGCGAGCTTCGACGTCACCCGCTACGGAATCGACGTTCGTGAAGCCAAGCGGCTGGATCGGTTCGGACAGTTCGGCATCGCAGCGTCAATCAGCGCGGTCAAGGACTCGGGGATCGACTTTTCACGGGAGGACGCGTTCCGCTGCGGAGTGCTGATCGGCAGCGGGATCGGGGGTATCGAGACGCTGGAAGAGCAGAACCGTATCCTCGTGCATCGCGGTCCCAGCCGCGTCAGCCCGTTCACCGTGCCCCGCCTGATGGTCAATGCCGCCAGCGGAAACGTCTCGATCCTCTACCGGCTGTGCGGCCCGAACTCGGCGGTGGCGACGGCGTGCGCGACCGGCCTGAACGCAGTGGGGGACGCGGCCAGGTTCATCCAGCACGATCTGGCGGACGTGATGATCGCCGGCGGGTCGGAGGCGGCGCTGTGCGAACTTGGGGTGGCCAGCTTCAGCGCCGCGCGGGCGCTTTCCACACGCAACGACGATCCACAGCGTGCCAGCCGTCCCTGGGACAGAGATCGCGACGGCTTTGTCATGGGTGAGGGAGCCGGCGTGGTCGTGCTGGAAGAGTACGAGCATGCCCGGCGGCGCGGCGCCAACATCTATGCCGAGATTGTCGGCTACGGCATGACCGCCGACGCCACCCACATCACCGCGCCCCACGAAGAAGGGCTGGGCGCGTCGATGGCCATGAACTTCGCGCTCAAAGACGCGGGCGTCAACCCGGACGTGGTCAACTACATCAACGCCCACGGCACCAGTACTCCCCTGGGCGATATCGCCGAAACCAAGGCGCTGAAGGTCACCTTCGGGGCGCATGCCCGCAAGCTGGCCGTCAGCTCGATCAAGAGCATGATCGGACATCTGCTGGGGGCTGCGGGTGGAGTGGCGGCGGTCGCCACGGCCCTGAGCGTCCAGCGGAATCTGGTGCCCCCAACCATCAACCTGGACAATCAGGATCCCCAGTGCGACCTGGACTATGTCCCCAACCGCGCCCGGGATATGAAGGTTGAGTATGCAATGGTGAACAGCTTCGGTTTCGGCGGGCACAACGCATCGATCCTGCTGAAGAAAATCTGACCGCCGGGGCGATGGCGGCGAACTGTTGCCAGCTCCGCCCGAGTGCCGATAATTGCAAGAGTCACGTAAGAGGGATCGAACCGTGGCCGTTTTGCAGGCATTTCGTCAGGCGCCGCCCGCGCCGTCGCAGTCCGAGCTCCAGCGCATCCTGCGGCTGGAGGTTCCCGTGATCGTGAAGCTGGCTGAGCGCAAACTGGCCATGTCGGAGGTATTGCGACTGGGGACCGGATCGATCATCGAGTTTTTCAAGCCCAGCGATGAACCGCTGGAACTGCTGATCAACAACAAGCCGATTGCGCTGGGCGAGGCGGTGAAGGTGGGTGAGAACTTCGGCCTGCGCATCACACAGATCGGGGATGTCAAGTCCGTGATCCGATCGATGGGACAGTCGAGCTGAATCGGGCAAGACGCCTGTAGACCTTCCATTGCGGTGGGGAACTTTGGCGTCGCCGCCGCGTCCAACACACATCATCGCAGATAACCACGAAGGGGCTGCAACGGTCCGCCGCAATATGCGACAGGGCCGCGCGCGGCCAGGGAGTCAGGCTATGCGCCATTGGAAACGGATGACCGTCATGTTGCTGGCCGGGGCGGCGATGTCCTGGCCCGCCGTAGCACGGGCACGGATCAAGCTGATCACGCTACCGGTGCGGGAGCGGGTAGAGATACAGCTTGACCATCAGGACGTCACGCTGGTGGAAGAGGAGCGGATCGTGCCGCTGGTCAAGGGCGAGAATCAGGTGGATTTCTCCTGGAGCAATACCCAAATCGATCCGAACACGATCGTGTTTCGGGTGATCGGCCCGGGCGCCGCAGACCAGCCGCAGCTCGACGTGAAGGTGCTTTCGGTGAGCTATCCGCCCAACGAGCCGTCGCTGGTGTGGGCGGTGGGCGCCAGCGACTCGGGCAGCGCCAGGGTCCGCATCAGCTACGTGCTGGGCAACCTCTCCAAAAGCTTCAACTATCGCGCCATCGCCTCCAACGATGAGAAAACCCTCTCGCTTTCGCAGTATCTGCGGCTTCAGAACCTGGCGAACGAGGAGTTCGGTTCCAGCGAGCTGTGGGCCGGCTTCGGCACGGAGTTCCGCAAGCCGATCGGGATCAACCAGACGATGGAGATGCTGATGGCGCGGATCGACAACGTGCCGGTGCGAAAAACCTGGACCTGCGACCTGGAGCAGTTCGGCTATCTGGATCCGGCACAGCAGAAGCTTCGCGTGCCGATGCACTACGTGATCAGGAACGACAAGGCCAGCCGCCTCGGTACCGCGGCGTTGCCCTTCGGGAAGGTGCGGATCTTCATTGAAGGCCAGCGCGAAGGCGCCACAGCGTTTCTTGGCGAAGACTGGGGGCAGTTCACTCCCATCGACGACGAGATGAAGCTGTATCTGGGCGTGGCGCAGGATGTGGTCGTCAGACGCACGATCGAACGCAGCAACACCACGCGAGTGGCGGGCAACCTGTGGAATCAGGAAGTCATCATCAAATACGAGATCGAGAACTTCAAGGACAAGCCCATTACGCTCGACGTCTGCGAGAGCCTGCGGATGATCCGCAACCAGCTTCGCGGCGACACAGGGCGCGATGTGCAGTGGGAGATGGGCAACGAGACGACCTTCAAGCCCGGCCCCGATGCCGAGCGCAGCACCTCCGACCGGCTCGTGTTCCACGCCGACCTGCCCGCGCGCGGCAACGACGGCAAGGCCGAGAAAATCGTCCACAAACTCCACCTGATCCTCAAGAACGAGTGGTAATCGAACATGCGATACCGAATCCTGTCACTGCTGCTGCCGGCGCTGGCGTGGTTTGTGACGTCGGCTGCTGCCAAGAACGTTGATCTCTCGACGGTTCCGTCGCGCGCCAGCGTCCAGCTCACGATCTACAACAGCGAAGACCTGACCCTTGTGCGCGAAACACGCATCGTCACGTTCAAGAAGGGCGTCAATCCGCTTCAGTTCTCCTGGGCCAACACCCTGATCGACCCCAGCTCGGTTGAGCTGAAATTCCTGAGCAACCCGGACAAGCTCGATGTGCTCGACACCGTCTTCCCGCACGACAAGCCGCAGATGCTTTACTGGAACGTGCAGAGCGAGATCGACGGCGAGGCGACGATTCAGATCACGTATTTCACGTCGGGGATTACGTGGTCGGCGGATTACGTCGCGATCGCCAACCGCGACGAAAGCCAGATGAGCTTCGAGGGCTTCGTGCGGGTCACGAACAACAGCGGCGAGGATTACCAGAACGCGCAGGTGCGGCTGGTGGTGGGAACAATCAATCTCGTCGAAAAGATCGCGCAGCTCGCCCAGGTGCCGATGAGCGAGGTGTCCAAACTGGGAGAAGAAGTGCGAAGACAGTACCGCGAGCTCGCGGCCAAGGATGCATTCGAGACGGCGGACCGTCTGTCGACATTGTCGGGCAGGGCCGCTGCGGCGCCGTCGGCGCCGGCCCAAAAGCAGATCGTCAAGGAAGGCCTCAGCGAATACTTCATGTACTCCATCGAAGGCACCGAAACGATTCCCCACGGCTGGTCGAAGCGGATGCGGAGCTTCGAAGGCAAGACCGTGCCGTTCACGATCCAGTACCGCTACCGTCCGCAGGAGTACGGCGATCGCCTGGTGCGGATGTACCTGCTGACCAACAACACCGAGTCGAAGCTGGGCACGACGCCGCTGCCGGACGGGGTGGTTCGCTGTTTCCGCGACAATGGCCGCGACGGGCTTTCGTTCCTCACCGCCCAGCAGATCAAGTACGTCCCGATCGGCGACAAGATCGAGCTGAATCTTGGCGAGGACCCGGAAGTGATCTTCCAGCTTGTTAAGCGTCGGGCGTGGCGTGACAACATCTGGATGCAGCTCAATGGCGCCGACGTGCTGCGTCGTGTCGATGATGGAGCCGGGCGTATCGAGATCAATTCATCGGTGGTTGGCTGGGACGATCACAGTGTTTACGCCCAGCGCATCCGCAACTACACGAGCAAGCCGATCGAGGTCGAGATTCGCCGCGCGTTTGCGGGGCATGTGGTCTTCCGCAGCGCGCTGGAGCCAAAACTGCACGATTTCCAGACGGTGCAGTTCACCACGACGGTCGCGCCCGCGCAGAAGGCCCAACTGCTGTATGAGGTGCTGACGCACCAGGGTCGTAACGCGACGCAGTCGAACGTGACGCTGGAGGGCGCGCAGGTTCAGCCATGACGTTCTGGCGAGCGTGTCGCGTCGCCGCCTGCTTCGGCCGCGAGGCGCAACGCCAGCTCCAGGGCCTGTTCCCTGGTCTGCACGCGTCCCTCGAGCTGGGCGTCGTAGACTTCATCGAGCAGTCGCTTGAAGAGCCGCCCCGGCTGAAGGCCGGCGGCGGTGAGGTCGTCGCCGGTGATCAGCGGCGGGGGGGCATAGTCGGCCTTGAGCAGGGCGTCGAACTCGCGCTCCAGCTCGAGAATCTGCTGGCGACGATAGCCGCTTTCGGCCAGCGCGCGCATCAGCCGGCGCGACAGCGGCGCGGTGGGGCGGGCCAGGAAGCGTTTTTTTCTGGCCAGCGTCGGCGGGGGCGGGTTCAGAACCAAACCGACGCCGATCAGCGTCTCGATCAGCTCGGTCTGCTCGTCATTGCTGATGCGCAGCGCCTGCCGCATGGCCCTGGCGGCTGCTTTGGCGGCCTTGGGGTCAAACAGTCGCGCCGGATCGGCACAGCGCGAGACCAGCGCCGCGGCCAGAACCAGACCAAACGGTGCCGGCTCATCGCCCAGCTTCGTGAAAACGTCCGTGTTCGCATCGGCAGGCGGCGCGAACCGGAAGATCACATCCGCCAACCCGAACTCGTTGAGCATCCGCCAAGCCGCGTTTCGCGTTGGCCCGGTCAACATCAGCCGAAGCTCTTCGGCGATGCGCTCGGGGCTGATCTCCTTCAGCCGCGCAGCGTGCGTGCGGATCGCCTCGGCGGTGGCAGGCTCGATTTCGAAGCCGAACCTGGCGGCAAAGCGGACGGCGCGCAGCATCCGCAGGTAATCCTCGTCGAATCTGCGGTTGGGATCGCCGATGGCGCGAATCAGCCGCCGCTTCAGATCCTCCAACCCACCAACGTAATCGATCACCCGGTTTTCGATCGGATCCAGGAACAGTCCGTTGATGGTGAAGTCGCGGCGTTTGGCATCTTCCTCGGCGGTGGCGAAATGCACCTTTGAGGGTCGGCGACCATCCAGATAAACGTCATCCCTTCGGAAGGTGGCGACTTCGACCACGCTGCGGCGATAGCGCACCAGAATCACTCCGAACGCGGCGCCGACCGCCTGCGTGTTGCTGAACAGCTCGCGCACGCGTTGCGGCGGGGCGTCAGTGGCGACATCGTAGTCCTTGGGCTGGATGCCCAGCAGCTCATCGCGCACGCAACCGCCGGCAAAGTATGCCACGTACCCCGCGTCGCGCAGCCGCTTGAGCACCGCCAGCGCGTCGGCGCGATCGCACGGCGGCCTGGAGGATGGAATCTTTGCGTCGCTCATGGTGCGCGGCGAAGCAGCTCGATCGTCATGCCGCCGTAGTCGCGGCGATCGTAACGCACCAGCATGGGCAGCTCCAGACTGTCGCGAGCATCATGACGAAAGACCACGATCCCGCGGTCGGACAGGTGGTGTGCGCTCAACTCGCGGGCCAGTGCCCGAAGCTGCTCGGGCAGGTCGCGCACAAACCGGTAGGGCGGGTCCAGGAAGACCAGATCGGCCCGGTCGGCTTCGGCGGGCCGTCTTGCTGCATTCATGAACCACTTGAACAAGTCGCCCGAGACAACCCGGGCGCGGTCCTGCAATCCGAGCATCTGGATGTTCTGTTTCAGCCGCGCCACTGCATCGCGATCCCGCTCGAAGAATGTGGCGCGCGACGCCCCGCGGCTCAGCGACTCCAGCCCCAGGCTTCCGGTTCCGGCGAAGCAATCGTAGACGACGGCGCCGGGGATTTGGGGCGTGAGAATATCGAACAACGACTGCTTGACGCGATCGGTGATCGGGCGAGTCGCTGGCGAAGCGGGTGGCAGAAGCCTGCGCCCGCGAAACTCTCCGGCAATAATTCGCACCCCAACAGCCTAATCGGTTAACATGTCCGGCTGCAACGAGCACGCAGGCGCGATGGGCATCCGCACCGGGGCTGTCATGGCCGATCGAAATGTCCACTACGAAGCTGCATTCGAAGCGTTTCTTCGCCACCGCGGCATCCCCTATGTCGCGGTTGACGAGGCGAAAAAGGCGCTGTTCGCCAATTCCAAGCTCAAGAGCTTCGACTTCGTGGTGTACAGCCGCAATGGCCCGAACCTGCTGATCGACGTGAAAGGGCGGCAACGTCGCGACGGCACCGGGTCCCGGCGAAGCTATGAGAGCTGGGCCACCCAGCGCGACGTGGAGGACCTGCTTCAGTGGGAGCAGGTTTTTGGCGAGGGGTTCCGGGCGATTCTGGCGTTCGTCTACTGGATCCAGCCGCCGCTGACGCCCGAGCCGGGCATGTTCGAGCATCGCGATCGCTGGTACCTGCTGATGGGCATCGAGCTGTCGGAATACCGCAACCACATGCGGCGGCGCTCGCCGAAATGGGAAACCGTCTCGCTCAGCGCCGAAGATTTTCGCCAGCTTGCCCGCCCGATCGAATGCTGGTTATGATGAAACTCATGAAGCATCGACTGCATCGGCGGCTGCTGAACTGGATTCTGGCGGCGGCGTTCGTGATCGGCTCGGCGATCGTGTCTCCCGGCACGGCGCTGGCCCAGGACGAAGAGAGCAAGATCTATGACGCCCGGCTGGAAGGCTATCCCGGCAACGTCACGCTGGAGAGCCGTTCGACGGCGCTGATGTGGCTGCTGCTGGTCGTGCTGGCGGCGCTGTGCGTCGGCGTGATGTTCAAGAACGCCCGCCGCACGCACCTGGATTGAAATCGAACCTTCTTTTGAGTTGCGGACCTGAGAATGCAGATCTCAGGTCAGCACAGCGCATTGGACCGATCCGCAATCGACAGTTCCCAATCCACAATCCTTTGGAGGCGGCCATGAAGTCTGCCGTTGTTTGGGTGTTGGCGATCATCAACGTGTTGTTGCTGCTGTCTCTGGTGGGGCGTCACTGGCCGGACAACACCGCCGTGGCTCAGCCCGCCGGGCGAGCGACGGGGGTTCGCCCCGGCGACTACCTGATGATCCCGTACCAGGCACTGGGCGTCTCCAACGGGATCGTGGTGGTCGTGGATCAGTCCAACGGGCAGCTCAGCGCCATCAGCTACGACGACGCCAACCGGCGATTCGACATGATGCGCAACAAGATCGATCTGCATCAGATCTTCCAGCGGGGCGCCGAGGGTGAGCGGCCAGACCGCGGCGGCCCGGCGGTGAATCCCAACCGCCCGGCCAATCGATAAGGCCGCGCCAGACGTTGCCACGGCCGTCTCCGTGGCGGTGCGTCGTGTTTCCGCTCGCAGCAGAACTCATTTGCCAGAAAGATCCGCCATGAACGACCACAAGCCCATCAGCTCGCGAACGTTGCTTATCGCTGTACTCACGGTTACCGCGGTGATTCTCTCGGTGGCTCACCTGATCCCGCCGCAGTCGGCGCAGGCGAACATGTCCATCAAGGATCGCGACTATTCGCTGGTCACCACGCGATCGACCAAGGGTGATGAGATCGTGTACGTGACCGAGAATCGAAGCGGCCAGGTCGCGGTCTTCTCCTGGGACGCCGGGCGTAAGACGCTGGAGTTTCGTGGGGTCAGCTCGCTGGCGGATGCGTTCAAGTGATCGTCGGCGCCAGGCAGGAAGCGACCTCGGATCGCTGCACGCCCCGGCGGGCTTCCCGGGGACGCGGAACTTAACATAACATGGATTATCGGACGTAGGGGGGCGGAAACGACCGCGCAGCCGGCTCTCTGGCCGCCGCCAACATGTCCTTCAACTCTGTCGTATGCCCGGGGTCGAGGATGCCGTCGGCGTGTTCAGCGAACCCAGCACCGAATGCGCCACCACCAGCTCTTCCAGCCGCTCGTCCATCGCCTTGCACGCCACCACCGGATCGTAACGCTTCAGCAGGTCGCTCAGCGCGTACTCGTAACCGTGGTCGTGGTCCAGATGCCACACATCCTGCATGCGTCCGGCCAGCGTGTCCGGCGAGTAGTCGTAGAGGCACGGGCTGTGCATCATCTCAGGCATCAGCTCAGCGTAAACCCCGACCTGCGGGCACAGTGCCCAGCAGCCGGCCGCCAGCGCGCGAACCGCCAGATGATCGAACGGCGCACCGGGCTTTGCACTGAGGAAAATGCCGGACCTGAGCAGGGCTCTGCACTGCCCGATTTCGTCGTTCTCGGAGATGGTGGTTCGGTTCAGGTCCGGCAAGAGTCCCTCGACCGGGCCGACGGTGAACAGATGGAAATGTTCGCCCCGCCGCTGAAGCATTGCGAATGTCGCGTTCAGCAGCCGCAGATCCGCATCACGGGTCTCGACGAAGATGTTGCGTTTTTCGCGGCGGATGACCTCGTTGTTCACCAGGTCGTGCATGATCTGCATGTCCACCGGCGGCGGCATGAGCTGGGCTTTGGCGGCAAGATCAGCCACGGGATTCTGCCCGGAGATCTCATGGTGGCGGTTGACGACGGCAGTGGCGCGGGCCAGGAACGTCCGCAGGTGATAGATGGAGTTGAACCAGATCTCGGTGGCGGCCATCGCGGTGTTGAGATTCACCAGGTCCAGCGGTCCGGCCGGCCCATTTTCATCCGGCAACTGATTGCTGTGGAAATAGACGACCGAAGGCTTCTTGATGAGCTCGGGATGCAGCCGATGCAGGTCCGCCAGGTTCAGTGCCTCGCTGGTGAACAGCAGGTCGATGCTGCCGGTCCAGTGCCGCGTGAGCAGCTCGGCGAACCAGACCGACGCCGCCGAGAGCCGCCGCTCGATCCGCCTTGGCGGAAGTTTCAGCAGTGTCCAGCGGTGCCGGCTACAGCGAATCAGCGTCTCGAGCATGATCCGCCGAATCCCGCCGTAGAACGGCTCCAGGCACAGGATGTCGAGTTGCGTGGACATCGTCTTGGCGACCGTCGCCATCTTGCACGAAGCGATCGGCTCCGCATTATAAGGCCATGACGCGATTCCCCAAGGGGCCGCGGACGCGCCGCTTGCTGCTCATCGCGCTGCTGTGCCTGCTTGCTGCTGGCGCTTCGGGCGGCGATGGAAATCCCAACGCATCGGAGCATACTGCTGCCACGACGATGCCCAGCGAATTTGCCGATCAGGTCGTTTCCGATTTTGCCCGCCGCCTCGTGCCGGTCGGGCGCATTCTTGAAACCGAAGGATGGTACATCTGGTGTTGCGCGCCAATCGAGGGGCCGGATGGGAAATGCCACGTCTTCTACTCGCGCTGGCCGGCCGAGCGAAAGATGGGCGGTTGGCTCAACGGCAGCCAGATCGCCCACGCGATCGCCGATTCCCCCGAGGGGCCTTATACCTACGTCCAGACCGTGCTGGCGCCGCGCGGGGGCGATTTCTGGGACGCCACCACTTGCCACAATCCACACATCCAGTTTATCGATGGGCAATACTGTCTGTTCTACATGGGCAACTCCAACGGCCGCACCGACACGAAACGAATCGGTCTGGCGACGGCGGATTCGCTGTCCGGCCCGTGGCGACGACCCGACCGCCCCCTGCTTGAACCCGGTCCGCCCGGTGCCTGGGACGATCACTGCACCACCAATCCAGCGTTCCTCAAGCACCCCAACGGCCAATACTGGCTCTACTACAAGTCCTGGAACACCGCAGAATCCGAGCGAGCTTCCGACCCGGCGATCCGCGGAAACCGCAAGTACGGGCTGGCGATCTCCGAACACCTGCAAGGTCCCTACCGACGCCACCCGGCCAATCCGATCATCGACTTTTCAACGCTGGGTCAGAATCGTCAGTTCGAGGATGCAGTCGTGTGGCTGGAGGACGGACGCTTCCGCATGATCGCGCGCGACATGGGGGTGTTCGATCATGAGGTCGGGCTGTATCTGGAATCTCAGGACAGCCTGCACTGGGGCCAGCCGATGATCGCCTATTTTGCGGCGCGGCATTACATCAACCAGCCCCCCGCCCCGCCGCACCTGAAGCGTTACGGCCGATTCGAACGCCCGCAACTGCTGCTTCGAAACGGCAAGCCGGCATACCTGTTCACCAGTTCGCAGGGTGGGCGATACCAGACCGCATCGGGGTTCGTCTTTCGCATCGAGTGAACGCGCTACGTGGTGGCCGGCGAAAAAATCCGCCGCGATCGCTGCTCGGCAATGGTCCACAACCATCGCCAGGCGGTTGTCATGGTGAGCATCACGGCCATGGGCATCAGGCGATACATCGGCGCCTGGCTCGATCCGTACGCCGCCGCGTTCCACGCGAAGTGCAGGGTGATCGATAGCCCCAAACAAGCCGTGGCCAGCAGTGGATATCGCTGATGCCTTCCATCCGGGCGGGCGCCGATTCCCACCGCGAAGCCGACCAGCCCGCCCATCAGCGAGTGTGCGAACAGTCGCACGACCTCCACCCCCAGAGTCTGCAATGTCGGCTGCGAAAGCCCCAGGTACAGCAGCGATTCTTCCACGGCCATCCCCAGTCCCATCAGCCTCCCGTAGATCAGCCCGTCCATCGGATCGTTGAACTGTCGTCGCAGGACCAACCGGGCCAGCAGATAGATCGTGATCAGCTTGCCCCCCTCTTCGATCAATGCGACCAGAGCCGCGCGCGACAGGATCTGATGGCGGCGAAGCTGAGTGACCCGAAGCGCCAGATCGTCCATCACGCCGATGACCCACATGGCCGCAAAGCCGACCAGCACCGCCAGGATCACCGCGTGCCAGGGTTCTTTCTCATGACGGTCGTAATGGTAGATCCACAGCGCCAGCGCCGCGGCGCACAGAAACGTGAGCGTATAAACCGGCATGTGCGGTCCGACCCTCCTTCCGGCTGTCCGTCCGCGCGCAAGGGACGCGCGCCGGCCAGGCATGACATACAAAACAAACTCCCGGCGTGTCGGCTCAATGACGTGACTTTGCGGGCGGATGGTTTATCGGACGTCGTGGCTGGTCGCCAGCGCAATCTGCCGACCCTGGTCCCCTACCGCACAGTAAAAGTGATAGACCACCCCCTGCCACTTCAGCACCCATGGCTTGTGCGCAAAGGTCTGATCCCATGGCTCGCTTGGCTCGACCAGGTGCGGGCCCTGCCAACGCGTCCAGTGCACCAGATCTTTGGAGCACGCGAACGTGTCAAACGCCTTGGGCTTCCAGACGTGCCCGAAATAGAACATCACCCACAAATCATTCATCCGAACGATCTGCGGATCGCCGCTGATCCCACGCGGGCCATTGTCGATCACCGGGCCGTCTCCGTAGCGGGTCCAGTGAACCATGTCGTTGGAGACAGCCATGCCGATGCGCTCTGTGGCGAGTTTGCCTTCCTGCTTGCCGTTGTAGAACATGACGAACGGATGGCGGAGCGTCTCGGACTTGTCCCAGATGATGTTGCTCTTGTACAGCGTCTTGCGTTCGAACGGTCGGGCGTCCGGGTCCGAGGGTTTGAGCACTGGATTCTCCGCCAGTCGCGTCCAGGGGATCGGCTTGTCAGGCGTTCTGGTCCAGGCGATGCCGATCGCCAGCGGATCGGTCTCGTATCCCTGTAGCGCGCCGCCAAGATAGCTCATCCAATACCGGCCGTCGAACTGCTGGAGCTCGCAGCTTCCGCCCCAGGTGTGATCCACCAGCGCGATGCCGCCATCGGCCTGCCAGCGGTCCCAACCGTCTTCCCGGAAAGGCAGGACCTTTCCCAGCGGCCGCCAGTGCAACAGGTCCTCGCTCTCAGCCAGCAGCGTCTCGTAGCCCACTTTCCGCTGGGTCTGCACGTAGAGCATGTACCACTTACCGTTGAAGCGGTAGACACTGGGGCAATCGAGCATGATGTTGGCCGGATCTTCCGATCGCAGCACGATGCCGTACTTGAAGGGCGTTTTGGCTTCCTCGTAGACCGCCTGCATCTGATCGGCGCTGACCTGCTCCGCGTCGCCGACGGCGGGTTGACTCGTTTGGCTCATGGCCCAGAGTGTAGCAGCTTCAACTCGGCAGTCGTAACGGCAGGCTGAGTGCCCTGCCCCAGAAGCTAAACGCTATGCTGGAAGTCCTTATCCACTCCGCTTTTAAGGCAGGAAGACACTGGAGCCATGGGGATTTGAACCCCAAATTCCACCATGCCATGGTGGCGTGATCCCATTTCACTATGGCCCCGAAGCGTTGGGCTGCGTGACATAAGACTTTATCGGTCAACCCGGATATGTCAAGGCAAGGAAACTGACCGTCCCATACCGATGCGGCCGATAAAAGGTAGAGGTTGCCGAGTTTCGCAGTCGTGGCAGGCGAAAAGTTCGCCGGGCGCGGATTTTTCGCATTGCGGCGACATCGGGTCTGCCCCTAACCTCTGGACTTTCGCGCTTCACGCTCTGCCAATCGCAACAAGGGAACCACCGGGAAGGACGGCGGGATCATGGCCCTTGCATTACACACCCGATCGACCCTCGACGACGCGGATCGCCTCGCGCAACCGTCGCAGCCACCCCGCCGCGAGCATACCGGTTCGGGTACGGTGCTGCTGCTGATAGCCTTGGCAGCCGCGGGGATGTTGCTTCTGAGCACTCTGAGGCATTACCTGCTGCGATCCAGCGCATTTGATCTGGGGTTCTTCGATCAGGCGATCTATCTGATCAGCCAGGGGCAGACGCCGATCTCTTCCCTGCACAACTTCCACGTGCTGGCGGATCATGCCTCGATCATTCTCTATCCATTGGCCGTGCTGTACCTGCTCTGGCCGGACCCGCACATGTTGCTGGCGGCGCAGGCGGTAGCATTGGCTGCGGGCGCCTGGCCGCTGTGGAGGCTTGCCCGGCAAGCCGGGCTGGAACACGGACAGGCGACCGCATTGGCGGCGGCTTACCTGATGTACCCGGTCGTGTTGGCCTCCAGCCTGTTTGACTTCCATCCCGATGTGTTCGTCCTGCCAGCCCTGCTGTGGGCCATCCTCTTTGCACGCCAAAAACGCCCGATCCCATTCTTGCTGGCCATTGCCGTCGCGCTATCGTGCAAGGCAATCTTCGCGCTGACGGTCGCCGCGATGGGCATGTGGCTGCTGGTAGCCGAACGACAACGGTTCTTTGGCATCGCCGCGATCGTCGCGGGCGTCGTTTGGTTCTTCATCGCTGCCAAACTGATCGTCCCCTGGTTCGGCGCTGGCCGTACACTTTCAGGGCTTTGGTACTACGACCATCTCGGCGACAGCGTCCTGGAAATCGCGCTCAGCCCCCTGCTCAAGCCCTCGCTCGTGCTGGCGCATCTGTTTTCGCTTGGCTCACTGAAGTATCTGATCATCCTGGCCACGCCGCTGATCTGGGGATTGTGGCCGACCAGACTCTGGCCGATGCTCGCGGCGTTGCCGACCATCCTGCTGAACCTGCTGTCGGACAACCACGCGCAGCGCAGCCCTTTTTACCATTACTCTCTTCCTATCGTGCCCTTCCTGTTCACGTCGGTGATCCTGGCGATGTCGTCTCAGCGCGCCTGGCTGACCAAAAGCCAGGCGATCGTCGGCTGGTCGGTCATGCTGCTGGTGCTCGGAATGCTTGCGCGGGTCAGCAGAGTAAGCGGCGATCATGCCTTCGACTGGTACAGCCTCGAGCACACTCGCCAGGCCATCGCGCGGATCCGCGGCGACGGGCACGTGCTGACCAGCGCCGAGGTGGTGCCGCACGTCAGTCGCCGGGCGGTTGTCGATTACATCGGCGGCGTGGTGCCGCTGCGCGACCTGAGTGAGTACGACTACGTGCTGATCAACACGCGGCACCAGAGCCTGGAGCCCTATGATCGCGTCGTCTCGCAGGTCCTGACCGCCGCGATCACCTCCCACCAGTTCCATCCCGAGTACGTCGCGCCGGACGTGTTCCTGTTTCGCCGCATCGAGCCCGCGGCCGCCGTAGTGCAATTGGCCAGAAGCGAATGACTCGGATGATCCATCGGCCCGTGCCGCATCCCGCGTATCGATCGGGTCAAATCACCTGCACGATCTGAAGATCGGTGATCTGCCGCGGATCAAAGTCGATTCGCTGCTCGATCTTCCCGGCCAGGCCGGACCTGTCGGTGGCCACGATCCAGCCCTGTTCGATGATCAACTCCTCGATGACTCGCCCGCCTACGAGAGTTGCGCGGCAGACGGCGGTGTACTTTCGTTTGGGCACGCCGTGTGCGACCAGAAACTGCCGCCACTCCTGCGGCAGCGGTTTGGCAAGACGATTACGCGGCGGATCCTTGGAGTGCATCATGCCGGAACGTCGCAGGACTGCATCTCGGCGCCCTCATTCACCTCGTCGGCGGCGAGCGGATCCGGCCAAACGCCCGGACCGTCGGCAGCATACCACTTGGCCAGCACGTTGTTCCAGTCGCGCAGGCTGCGCACGTTGATGAAATCGCTTTTCACTTCCGCGGCGTTGGGGTGGAAACGCGCGTACTTGATGCCCATCTTGCGCATGCGCCGCCCGGCCAGTTGCTCGCCGTGAATCTGCATCGCGATGGCAAAGTGCTCCCAGAGCACATCCCGCTGCTCATGAACGCTCGGCGGTTCGAGGACGGCAGTCTTCGGCGAATGCTCGGGCACACCGCCAGTTGTCGTCCGCAATACCTGCTCGGCCTGACGGAAAATCCACGGGTTCCCGATCGCGCCGCGGGCGATCCAGACGATGTCCACGCCGGTCTCGATCAGCATTCGCACCGCGTCTGTGGCGCTGAACACATCGCCACTGCCCAGGATCGTCTTGCCGGGATACTGCGACCTGATGCGGCGCAGGAACTCCCAGCGGCTGCGGCCGTTGTATTTCTGCTCGACAGTTCGTGCATGGACGCGCACGGCGGCATAACCGAGCGACCAGGCGGTTTCGACGATCTGATGGAACTGTTCAACGGACTCACTCGAATCATCGAACCCGCGACGCAGGCTCACGGTCGTCGGCACGTGCGGCGGCAGCGCGTCACGCACCGCCTTGAGGATCGCCACCGCGCGCGCAACATCGCGGAGCATGTGCCCGCCCCGGGCCTTGTTCTTGATCTTCTTCACCGGGCAGGCAAAGTTGAGGTCGATCACGTCATAGCGATGTTCGGCCAGAATCCTCGCTGCACGGGCCATCGTGTCCGGCTCGCTGCCAATGATCTGCCCGGCCACGGGATGGTCCTCGTCGTTGATGTCGATCGACCTTTTCAATCCCAATCCGCCGGCCAGCAGAATCGTATCCAGCAACGCTTCGGTGACGGCATAGGGGCATCCGCGGCGGCGCGCCACCAGGCGCATGGCGCGGTCGCTGTAGCCAGCAAGGCCGGCCTGGCAGAACGGCGTCGCAAGCTGAATCGGTCCGATCCGCATGTTCACACCCGCCCATCACTGAAGCTGGCATGCTGTCCGCCTGGCCCGGCGCACATCCACGCCGCGGCACACGAGCACAGTCGGAAGATTTCTGGCATGTTGAACTGTATGACACCTTCCGTGTCAACACAGCGGAAAAGGCGGTTGAGCCAGCGGCCGGGCCGCAAGCGACATCATCGCCCAGGGATCATCGTCGCCGGCCACACGATTGGTGCGGATCAGTCCGCACTGCTGACAACGATGGATGATCGCCCACTCGCCGTCGCGCCGCACCCACACGCCGATCGGTTCCATCTTCCCTCCGCAGCTCTGGAGCCGATCGCCGGGGCCAATATCCACGTGCAGGCTCCACAGGCAAAACGGGCAGTGGTTGCGGTGACGGGTGCCGCAGGCATGCGGGCTGACCTGCCGGCCGCAATTTCGACAGACAAACCCATCGCTCGATCCACGTCGGATCGGCTTGCGATCGTAGCTCACGGGAAGTTACCTCGATTCAACAGGACAGGCGGATCACAGGCAACAGCGATCACCGCCCTGCCGGGATGGGTCGGCCTGAAACGGCCCGGCGGCACGCCAGAGCCGCGCCGGGTGTTGAGCTTCGGTTGTATCGAGGCAAACGCCCGGCGCCTCTACGAGGCGTGTGATCGCAGGAAGCTGTGCCGGGCCGCAAGCATCAAGTAACCTTTCCCACGCCCCCAGTTACCCAGGATGATATTCACCCGCAACACGAAGGCAAGCGCCACGCGGTTTCGCGGCAGGCACGTGCCCGGATTTCCGTGCCGCTATGGTCAACCGGCCACAGCTCTGGCCAGCTCTTCGACTTTGCGCGCTTCTTTTGTGGGTTGCTCGTGCCAGTGCGCGATGCGCCCGTCCTTGTCGATCACCACCGTGCCGCGCTTCGAGCAGTTGTACGGCAGTTCGCCCATGAACAGGTTGTACGCCTTGCTCACGCTGCGCGTCACGTCGCTGAGCAGGTCGTAGGGGATCTTATACTGTTTCTTGAACGCCGCGTGACAGAATGGGCTGTCGCAGCTCACGCCGAACACCACCGCGTCTTCCGCCCCGGCGATCTTCGGTAACTGCGGACCGAACTCGCAATGCTCCTGTGTGCACACCGGGCTGAAATCCATCGGGTAGAACAGCAGCACGACCTTCTTTTTCCCGAGGAAATCCGACAGCCGAACCGTCTGCCTGTCCTGATTCATCATCTCAAAGTCCGGGGCCGGATCGCCGACCTTCAAATCTGCCATGCGTCAAGCTCCTTGCGTGTAGGTTGTGGATTGGTCGATCCTAGCCGTGACGATGCGGCGGGGCAAACCGGATGCAGAGCCACAGTCCTGGCGCCGCGCCCCGCGGGGCGTATAATCCGCCTGATGAAATTTGGCAGAGTCAAGCGTCAGCATGGCCGGGTGAGTGGGCTGGATGAAATCCTGGAGCGGATCATCAAGCAGTGTCCGCACGTCAGTCGCATCGTGCCGGGGCGAATCAAGGTTCGCCGCGGCAAGACCCCGCCGTGTTTCAAGATTCAGTACCCCACGGACGCGGGGCTCAAGTGCCTGTACACCGGCACGGGCACGGTGCAGGAGGTGTTCCTGATCTGCACCGACGCCGAAGCGGCCAGGCAGTGGCTCGTCCAGCACGGGATCGTGACAGCATGAGCCAGGCAGTAATCGAGCGTGCCGTCGAGGTGCTTGGCCGAGGCGGAGTCGTGGCGTTTCCCACCGAGACGGTCTATGGGCTGGGGGCTGATGCGCGAAATGCCCGGGCGGTGCAGCGAGTCTTCGAGATCAAAGGCCGGCCGCCGACCAACCCGGTCATCGTTCATGTCGCCAGCGCCGACGTTGCGCGCCGTTACGCCGCCACCTGGCCCGATGCTGCTGCGCGCCTCGTCGAACGATTCTGGCCCGGGCCATTGACGATCGTGCTGCCCAAGACCGAGCAGATCGTCCCTGCGGTAACGGCCGGGCGGCACACCGTAGGCCTTCGCTGTCCGGATCATCCATTGACACTGGAGCTGTTGCGGCGATTTGACGGGCCGCTGATCGGTCCCAGTGCCAATCGCTCTTCACGGCTCAGTCCCACCACCGCCCAGCACGTGCGCGACGAGCTGGGCGAGGCGATCGACATGGTTCTGGACGGCGGGCCTTGTCGGGTAGGCATCGAATCGACGGTGCTGGACCTTAGCGGAGACGTGCCTGCAATCCTGCGCCCCGGGGCCGTGTCGCGCCAGCAGATCGAGCAAGTGATCGGCCCCGTAGTCATGCGCAGCCAGGTGGTTGATGCGGCTGTCCCGGCCATGTCGCCCGGACAGCAGCCCGTGCACTATTCGCCGAACACTGCAACCTACCGATTTGAGCGAAGGAACATCGACGCACTGAGGCGATGGCTGAACACGCATCGCGGCCAGCGAGCGGTGGTGGTCTGGTGTGGTCAGCCTGAGCCGCTCGATCTTGAGCACACGGCGGTCGTTCTGCCCGACCGCGCCGAGGATTATGCTCGCCAGATGTACTCGGCGCTTCGCGGCGCCGACCGACTGGGCTGCGATGCGATCTGGGTCGAGATGCCACCGGACACCGCTGAATGGACGGCCGTTCGGGATCGGCTCAGCCGCGCCTCGCGCCCGCCGCCGCAGCCATGACTGCGACGGCCGATCATCTCATGCATTACCGGACATGCCCCCTGCCATGGCCATCCACTGCGGGTCTGCTTGTCGCGGTTGTCGGCGTATCGTATGTCTGATCCCGATTCGCCTCACGACATGGGAGGAATCGACCAGATGATCTTCATTCGACAGCCGGGCCTTCAGCCGTCATCCATGCAGCGCCTGCTGGACGAATCGGCTCATCGGCCATCCGATGCCCAGGCCATGGACGAGGAGCCAGGCTGCGAGTCGCCCGCGGCCAACGGGTTTGCGATGACCGGTCTGTTCGGCATCATTCCCGGCGCTGATGCGCCACCGATTCGGCTTCCTGCGAACAACCGGCTGGACACAGCTCTGGATTAATGGTGTAGACCGCTTGGGCAAGTGGGGTTCATCCGGCGGCACGGGCGCTGAAAACGCGCCCTGCCGTGTGCCGCGGAGTGTACGCCGCGGCGTGCATGGTCGCCCGTTTGGCGGCCGGACTGAGCTGCTGCACTCCAATGGCCGCCAGAAGTTCCGGTGCGTAGATCGGCTTATAGACGATTCCCTGCACCGCGCCGGTATGCAGTCCCTGGACGATGATTCCCAGATCGCAGTAATCACTGAGCAGCAGCCGCCGCGCCGTCGGACAGCGTACTCGCACGGATTCCAGCAGCTCGATGGCGTTGATCTGCGGAATGCTGTTATCGATCATCACGGCGATGGGCGGCTGAGCATGCTCCCGCGAGGGAGTAAGCTCCCGCAACGATTGGGCATCGCGTGCCCAGCAGATCTCCACCGCGCGCCCCACTGCATCCGTTATGGCACGCACCGAGGCCAACTCAGCACAGAAAACGGGAAAATACGGTTTGCTCAAAGACATATCAGTCTGCAATGAACCCACCGGTCTGTTGCTCAACCCACATATCGTGAATTTGATGAAAGGACTTAACACTCAGCAGCACAAACTGGGATGGCGGGCACAGCAGGATAAAGTGGCGGGGATAGGCGCAGGAGTCCCGAGCAGCCCTGGCCGGCACACGTTACCATCCGGCGATGAGCGACTCGGTTCGCCTGGCGACTTCGGTGGCCACGACCTGCTCGGCGACGATGACGTCGTCTGCGCCCTGGGTTCGGGCCTCGATTCCGCAGGAGGTGTAGTGACAGCGGGTGAGGATGCGGACGGTGGAGTTCAGCAATCGCGCCTGACGAGTCGCCTGCAGTGCCGCCTGCTCATCTGGAATCAGGACCAGGAAGGCCCGTGCGTGCTCGATGCCCGCACGCCGCAGCACCTGTGGGTCGGTGCAGTCGCCCTCGATGATCGGTGTGCCGGTTTTCTCGCACCGCTGCACCGTAATCGGATTGCGCTCGATCACACAATGCGGGATGTCATGCCGCGCCAGCAGCTCCGCCGCCACGCGCCCGGGCAGGCCGTAGCCGGCAATCAGCACCTCGACTTGCCGCTGTGCATCGGGCATCGTCCCTACCGATCCACTTCACCCATCACGATGTCGATGGACCCCACGATCGCCGGTACGTCGGCCAGCAGAACATTCCGGCACAGCTCGCCGGTCACCGCCAGGTTCACAAAGCTCGGCCCGCGGATTTTGACACGGTACGGAATCGGCCCGCCCTGACTTTCGATAAAGAAGCCCAGGTGTCCGCGGGGGTTTTCATATTCGGCATAGACCTCGCCCGGCGGAACCTTCATCGCCCGGGGCAGCTTGGCGCGGAACGGGCCGTCGGGCATCTGCTGAATGCACTGGCGAAGAATCCGCACGCACTGCTTCATCTCCTGCATCTTGACCCAATAACGGTCCCAGCAGTCGCCGACCGTTCCTTTCAGCCCGCTGCCCACGCACACGTCGAACTCCAGCCGGTCGTACACGCTGTAAGGTCGATCCTTCCGCAGGTCCAGCGGAATACCGCTGCCGCGAATCATCGGCCCCGAGCATGCGTAGGTGATGGCCAGATCCTTGGGCAATACCCCAACGTTAGCGGTACGCTTGATGAAGATGTGATTGAAGCTGAGCAGGTCGTTGTATTCGTCGATCTTTGGCTCGAAATAGTCCAGGAACTCGGAGAGCTTTTCGAGGAACCCCGGCGGCAGATCCCACGTGACCCCGCCGACGTTGATGTACGAGAGCGTCAGCCGCGCCCCGCAGAGCTGCTCGAACAGATCCAGAATGTACTCGCGCTCACGGAAGGCGTAGAGGAACGGCGTGAACGCGCCCATGTCCAGCCCATAGGTGCCGAAGCTGACCAGGTGTGAGGCGATACGATTCAGCTCAGCGGCGATGACGCGGATGTACTCGGCCCGCAGCGGAACCTCGATCCCCGCCAGCTTCTCGACGGCCATCGCCCAGGCGTGGTTGTTGTTCATCGCCGCCAGGTAGTCCAGGCGGTCGGTGTAGCCGATGTACTGGTAGTAGGCCAGGTTCTCGGCGATCTTCTCCTTGCAGCGGTGCAAGTAGCCCAGATGAGGCACGGCCTCGAGGACCATTTCGCCGTCGGTCCGCAGCACGATCCGCAGCACGCCGTGCGTTGAAGGATGCTGCGGCCCCATGTTAACCAGCATCTCTTCCGACTGCACGTCGATTTCTTCATCGTTGGCGCCTGGCGCCAGGCCGTAGCTGACGGTTCGCAGGTTCGGATCCTCCGACGGCGCGGTCGTGCCCGCCGCAACCGGTGCTTCAGCGCGTCCAGAAGGCGTTGCGATCGACATGCGTGAAGATTGTAGGAATGGCCGGCCGGCAATGCCAGCATTCGCGAAGGCAAACACATCGGCCGGCGCCGATGGCGCTGCTGACAGTTGCCGCCGCAGCGGTACAATCTGGCCAGCACATGATCCTCACGCATCAACTGGGACGCTTTGTTGAACTGAGAGAACCGTCGCACGAGACGCCGCTGTGGCGGTACGTCTATGGCGGCAAGCCCAAGCCGTTTTTCCATCCGCTGTGCACTCCGGCGGGACACGTGCTGTCGTTGTTCGAGCCGCACGATCACGTGTGGCATCGGGGGCTGTGGTTCGCGATCAAGTTCATCAACGGGCAGAACTTCTGGGAGGAGCGCCCGCCGTTCGGAACGCAGCGCACGCCCGTCCCGCCGACGGTGACGCACGGCGCCGCCGGCCAGACCAGCGTCTTCAGCGCCATCGACTGGACCAGCCCCGACGCCAGCAGCGTGGTCATCCGCGAGCAGCGACTGTTCAGCTATCGCCCGATCGACGCCACCAGCTACGCCATCGATTTCACCTTCATCCTCAACCCGCAACTGGAGCTGCTGCTGGATCGGACGGTTTTCACAACATGGGGCGGATACGGCGGGCTGATCTTCCGCGGCACGCGCAACTGGCAGGAAAGCCGCCTGCTTTTTTCCGATGGATCCACCAGCGACCGCCCGACGCCTAGAATCGCCAACTGGTGCGATCTTTCGGGCAAGCTCGATGGCGGGCCGAATCAGACCGGCGGCATCGCCATCTTCGACCATCCACAAAACGTTCGACATCCCACGCCCTGGTATGGCGCCACAGGCCCGGGGCATTACTTCAACGCCGCGTTTCTGTTTAACGAACCGATGAGACTGGCGGCCGACGAAAAGCTCGTGCTGCGCTATCGCGTGCTGGTGCACGACGGCATCCTCGATACCGACGCGCTCAACCAACGCTACGACCAGTACGTCCGCGACGGAATCGAGCGGACTGCGGCTTCAGACAGCGCGGCGGTCGGAAGCTGAGCCGAAGGCCTTGTGAAACTGCCCGACCAGCGATTGTTTGACCAGGCGTATATCCGGCGTGGCGTCGCCGAGTAGCCGCCGCAGTGACGTTGCCCGCCTGCCCGTCAGACCGCAGGGGATGATCAGATCGAAGTATCGCAGGTCGGTTTCGACGTTGAGCGCGATTCCGTGCATGGAGACGCCACGGCGGATACGCACGCCGATGGCGCAGATCTTGGCGAGCTGGCCGTCCGGCTCACGAACCCAGACCCCCACCGCCGACGGATCGGTAATCGCGGGAATTGCCAACTCGGCCAGCGTCGCGATGACGACTTGCTCCAGTCGTCTGACGTATCCGCCCACGCTCAGCCCGTGATCGTTCAGCCGCACGATCGGATACGCCACGATTTGTCCCGGACCATGAAAGGTCACATCCCCGCCGCGATCCGATTGCACAAGCTCAACACCGAGCTGTTGAAGGTGCTGTTCGGAGGCCAGCAGGTTCTTCTGTCCGCAGGTCTCCGCCCGCCTCCCGAACGTGATCACCGGCGGATGCTCGACCAGGAGCAGGCGCTCCTGGTCGCCGGCGACGACTTCCGCGTGGATCTGCTGCTGTAGAGCCCACGCCTGGCGATAAGGCATGGTGCCGAGATCTTGAACATGCATGGCCACGAACGAGTGTAGGTTTCGTCACACCGGAACCAGTACCTGGGCGCTTCTGGCCGGGATGTAGATCTGGATGCTCTGGTTTCGGCCATACATCGGCACGTGCTGCCAGGGGTAGATCATGTCTTCCTGCACCAGCCCCGGGCCGCCGAATCGCTTGGCGTCGGTGGTCAGCAGCAGCTTGTAATCGCAGGGGTCGGGCACGGGCAGGCGCAACCCGAAGTACGACTGGGTCGGGTGAAAATTGAACACGAAGACCATCGGCCCCCTTCGGTAGACCAGTTGCTTGGTGTCCTCATGCAGTGCGAGCTGCTCGATGAGCGGGTCGATCAGCACGCCGTACTGCTCGTCGAGCTGCATCATCGCGCGGTCAAAGTTGTTCAAGAACTGGTACCGCAGAAGCGGATTGTCCACCAGCGACCACTGCCGCCGGGCGTACTTGTACGAAAAACCGTTGCCCTCGCGCGGGAAATCCACCCACTCGGGATGCCCGAACTCGTTGCCCATGAAGTTCAGGTATCCCTCACCGCCAAGGCTGAAGGTGATCAGTCGGATCAGCTTGTGCAGCGCGATCCCCCGGTCGATCACCAGGCTCTGGCGGTCGACCGCCATGTTCCAGTACATCTCCTGGTCCATCAGCCAGAAGGCGATCGTCTTGTCGCCCACCAGTGACTGATCGTGCGACTCGGCGTAGGCGATGTGCTTCTCGTCGCGGCGGCGATTCAGCAGCGTGTGGTACATCTCCCCGAGATTCCACTCCTCGTCCCGCTTGTGCTTCAACACTTTGATCCAGTAATCCGGAATGCCCATCGCCAGGCGGTAGTCGAACCCGATGCCCCCCTCTTCGACGGGTCGGGCGATGCCGACCATGCCGCTGACGTCCTCGGCGATGGTGATCGCATCCGGCTTGACCAGATGCGCCAGCTTGTTGGCAAGCTGAAGGTACAGCACGGCGTCGCGATCGACGTTCTCGTTGAAATAGTCGGCGTAACTGGTGAACGCCTTGCCCAGGCCGTGGTCCAGGTACATCATGCTCGTCACGCCGTCGAAACGGAACCCGTCAAAGCGGAACTCCTCCAGCCAGTACCGCACATTGCTCAGCAGGAACCGTCGAACCTCGTACTTGCTGTAGTCGAACAGCAACGAGTCCCAGGCCACGTGATGTCCGCGCGGGCCGGCATGGAAGTACTGGTACTCGGTCCCGTCGAACATATTCAGGCCTTCGTGCGTGTTCTTGACGCTGTGGCTGTGGACCAGATCCAGCAGCACCAGCAACCCCATTCCATGCGCCGTGTCGATCAGGTGCTTCAGTTCCTCGGGCGTGCCAAATCGGGAACTGACCGCGTAGAAGTTGCTCACGTGGTATCCAAAGCTCCCGTAGTACGGGTGCTCCTGAATGGCCATGAGCTGAATCGCGTTGTATCCCAGGTTCTTGATCCGCGGCAGCACGCTGGCAGTGAACTCGTTGAAGGTCCCCACGCGGTACTCTTCGGTGGCCATCCCCACGTGCGCTTCGTAGATCCGCAGTCCCTGTTTCTGCGGAGGCATGGGGTTCGGATGCTTCCACTCATACGGCTGCGGCGGATTCCAGTACTGCCCGACGTAATGGTTGGTGTTGTGTTCGGTGACTACCCGGCGGATGTAGGCGGGAATCCGGTCCATCGTCTGCCCGTTCTCCTGAACGACCGTGACCTTGACGCGGCTTCCGTGAACCAGCTTCTGGCCGTACTTGTCGTCGGGTAGAAACAGGCTCCAGACCCCCCACTGATCGCGGACCATCGGATTGGCAAAGCGATCCCAGTCGTTGAAATCTCCGATGAGCCGAAGCTGCAACGCCGCCGGCGCCCACTCGCGATACCACACCCCCGGCTTGCCCCACAGCTCGCCCCGGGTGAAGCCAAAGTAGCGGTGTCCCTGACTGATCTCCCCCAGCAGTCCGCCGTGATCGTTGATCCAGGCCATCGCGGCCTTGTACGCCGCGTATCGTTCGCGCAATGCCGGCCTGTACGGATCGAGCCACGGGTCACGGTCTGCCAGGGCCGTCCCGTCATCGGTCGGTCTGTCATTCTCGGGCCGCGTGTGCATCTGATTTGCTGCCGTGCTGCTCATGAGTCGGCATTCTATCGCCAACCCCCACGAGTCCTGCAACGCCGCTGGACGAGCGTCCGCTGGAAACACCAACAAAAAAGCCCGGAGATAACTCCGGGCTGGTGATGATCGATCTTTGACAAGTGAATAGTCGGCAACCGTCCACCGGCCTCGCGACCGGTGTCCCCGTGGTTCAGCACCACGGACGAGGCTGCGTTAACGCATTTTCTCTCTCAGATCGCTCTGAGACGAGTTCTAAGTAATCCCTTAGAAAGGAGGTGATCCAGCCGCAGGTTCCCCTACGGCTACCTTGTTACGACTTAGTCCCAGTCACCGAGCCTAGCGTAGGCACCCCTGAATTGGGGCGACTTCGGCTATTCCCGGCTCCCATGACTTGACGGGCGGTGTGTACAAGGCTCAGGAACACATTCACCGCGGCGTGGCTGATCCGCGATTACTAGCGATTCCAACTTCACGGAGGCGAGTTGCAGCCTCCGATCTGAACTGGGGGGTGATTTGTGCGATTTCCTCCAGCTCGCGCTCTCGGTTCGCTTTGTGCACCCCATTGTAGCACGTGTGTGGCCCTGGGCATAAAGGCCATGAGGACTTGACGTCATCTCCACCTTCCTCCGGTTTGACACCGGCAGTCCCCTTAGAGTCCCCGGCATAACCCGCTGGTAACTAAGGGCAAAGGTTTCGCTCGTTAAGGGACTTAACCCGACATCTCACGACACGAGCTGACGACAGCCATGCAGCACCTGTGTCTGTTCCACCCCGAAGGGCGTACCCTACTTTCATAGGGATAATCCAGACATGTCAAGCCCAGGTAAGGTTCTTCGCGTTGCTTCGAATTGAACCACATGCTCCACCGCTTGTGTGAGCCCCCGTCAATTCCTTTGAGTTTTAGCCTTGCGACCGTACTTCCCAGGCGGTCCACTTAGCACTTTTGCTTCGACCATGACGGCGTTAAGACCACCACGATCTAGTGGACATCGTTTAGGGCCAGGACTACCGGGGTATCTAATCCCGTTTGCTCCCCTGGCTTTCGTGTCTCAGTGTCAGCGCACCCCCAGCGAGCTGTTTTCACCATCGGCGTTCCTAACGATATCTACGCATTTCACCGCTCCACCGTTAGTTCCGCTCGCCCCTAAGTGGCTCAAGACACCCAGTATGCCCAGCAATTCCACGGTTAAGCCGTGGGATTTCACAAGGCACTTAGGCATCCACCTACACACGCTTTAAGCCCAGTGATTCCGCCTAACGCTCGAGGCCTCTGTATTACCGCGGCTGCTGGCACAGAGTTAGCCGCCTCTTCCTCTGGGGTAGATCAGAACTTTCTTTCCCCTGACAGGAGTTTACATCCCGAAGGACTTCATCCTCCACGCGGCGTCGCTCCGTCACGCTTTCGCGCATTGCGGAAGATTCGTTACTGCAGCCCCCCGTAGGAGTCCGGGCAGTGTCTCAGTCCCGATGTGGCTGGCCGTCCTCTCAGACCAGCTACGCGTCATAGCCTTGGTAGGCCGTTACCCTACCAACTAGCTGATACGATATCGCCCGCTCCCAGAGCGCCTTGCGGCCTTTGAGCACAGAGCCAGGCGACTCCGTGGTCTCATCGGGTATTACCCGGCCTTTCGGCCGGCTATCCCCGTCTCTGGGGTACGTTAGCGATACATTACTCACCCGTCCGCCACTGGTGTATTGCTACACCCGTACGACTTGCATGTCTTAGCCACGCCGCCAGCGTTCAGGCTGAGCCAGGATCAAACTCTTCAATTGAATTTCGTGGCACGAATCACTCCTCCTGCACGGCTTTACGCCGTGACTGACGGTTTCGTGATTCGTGTTTGTCCTCGAAACGAGTTTGTCCACCGATCGGACTAAGACAATCCGATCGGCTGGTTTTTCTGCTCGACGGGCCGGCTAAGACCCCTCGAGCAGTCCACGTTCAACGCGCGCCGCAAGCGACGCGCCCAAACGTGGGTTGCAAGGCTCAAACACTTCTGTTGGCGCCCATCCCGTGGAAGGGATGGGACACTCAAGCAATTGATCAAGGAAGATCACTTACTTGCGTGCGCCACGAAGATGTTTGAGAAAAATCACATCCTCGCGGCTGTCCGACTATTCACTTGTCAAAGAGCAATCACGTCTGATTCAAGCGCCCGCACACGACTTTCGTCGCCTGCGTCGCGACCTGCCCAACCGGCTCGTCCGATCGGGGCTGCGAATCCTATCGTCCTCTGTGCCGCTGTCAACGGGCTGTCGCGAAAAATCTTTCCGCTTCCGCAAGACTGCCCATCGATCCGCAGGCCACTGCTCACCGAGGCGGCGGACCAGCGACCGTGGCCCAAGACTCTGCATCGGCGACGAGCCGTCGGCGGCTTCAACAACTCCGCCTGGCACCGCAACCGGCGCAGTTCCTTCACCGCGCTGGCGGCAGCATGTGGTTGTCAACGTGTTGCCAAAAACTGCAACGGGCGGCGAACGCTGCTTTCGCTGGCCGCAGTTAAGACACCGCAGCACTCACGCTCAGCCGTAGGTTTGATCAACCGACCGGGGAGATTATGCCGAGCCTGTCGCCCCGAGTCAAGCCTGTGATCCCTGCCGCACAAAGCTCGACATCAGACAGTACGCCGCAGAATCGCCCAGGTTCAACCCCCTCCATGGTTCAACCCCCTCAATGCCGCTCGTTGGCCCTCAGTCGCTTCCCGAGGACGCTTTCGCGGAATTGCCTGAATTCGATCAGGCCGATCAACCGCCAGATGCCCCCGCAGGTTTCGGCCCTGTGCTGCATGTCGCGCACCGCTGCCAGAATTGCCGCGCCGCAACTTTTTGATCATAAACACGTTAACAGGAGTCGCGCACATGGCCATCCGAGCCTGCCTCACCGAGTTCATCGGGACTTTCTTCCTCGTATTCACCATCGGGATGGTCATCCGGGGCGGCACGACCGATGAACCGCTGTTGCTGGCGCCGCTGGCGATTGGCGGAGTGCTGATGGTCATGGTCTACATGGGCGGGCACATTTCCGGCGGACACTATAACCCGGCAGTATCACTGGCGGCGATGCTGCGCGGAAAACTGAGCGGCATCGAATTGGCCCTCTACTGGGCAGCGCAGATTCTGGGGGCGATCGTCGCGGCACTGATGGTCTACGGCATCCTCTCGAAAACGTTCGCCCCCGCACCGGCACCGGCCGTCGGGATCGCGCGGGCGCTGCTCGTGGAATTCATATTCACCTTCGCCCTGGCGCTGGTGGTCCTGAACACCGCCACCGCCCCGCGCACCGAAGGAAACTCCTACTTTGGCCTGGCCATCGGATTCACCATCGTGGTCGGGGCCATTGCCGGCGGCGGCATCTCCGGCGGAGCATACAACCCCGCCGTCGCCATCGGACCGACCCTGGTCGATACCCTGCTGGGCAGCGGAACGCTGCGAGACCTGTGGATCTACCTGGTTGCACCGCTGGCGGGCGGCGCCGCGGCCGCAGCCGTGTTTCGCTTCCAGAACCGACCCGACCTTGCCTGATCCTCTCCGCCCGCTATACTTCTGCCCCCTGACCTGAACGTCCGTCGGCCCATCGTAGCTGGGCACGGACGCGACCTGCTGGAGAGACTGACATGGCCATTGCAATTGAAGCCACGCCGGGCGAGATGCTGCGGGTGACGATCCGCAAGACGGTGACGCGGGCGGCGGCAAAAAAGACGCTGGAGCGGCTGTTCATGACCGACCGCACCATCCGCGGACCCATCGAAAAACGCAGCCGAAACTTCAAGGAAATCCCCAAGCGTCGCGGTGGCCGAATCTGGACCAAACGTCCCAACAAGGTCCATCCCGAGTTGAGCCGGGGCACGGTCGCCACCATCAAAGCCACCCCGCAGCACCTGCGCGACCTGGCCAGCGTCAGCGAGTTCGTGGAAGTGGCTAAGGCATAGCCGATGCCGCCGCACACGAAATGCCCTGCACCGGATGAAGCGCCGAACAGATTGGACCTTCGGCGTTGCGGCGGTTGGCACTGGCGTCAGTTCGGCTTGCCCCCCAGCATGTCCAACAGGGCGTCCAAATCGAACGGTTTGGCCATGAACGCCACCGGCACGCCGCGCAGCGCGCTGGCTTCGTATTCACCGCTGATGGCGATGATCCTGGCCGGGCGTCGGGATTCGGGCAGGGCCATGCAGTGATGCAGCAGCTCAAAGCCATCCATCACCGGCATTCGCAGGTCGGTTAGAAGAATGTCGAAACGTTGCGTCAGAAGGTAACCCAGCCCCTCTTCTCCATCACGGGCGGTGACGACTTCTGCGCCCGCCTCACGAAGCAGTCTGCTCATCGCCAAACGAGTCGGGGCATGATCCTCGACGACGAGGATCCGTGATTTTTTGGGTAAGGCACGTTCTGACGGATTGGACATGGGACTGATCATCATCACAACTGGCTGCGTCGCCCGACCGCCAGGGTCCATCGGGTGCTGTCTACCATTGTAACCTCCGCATTCCCTTTCTGTAGTCTGCAAGCGCCGTGCACACTGTATGAGATCGGTCACGGTCTGTCACGTCCAGCAGGCTGCCGCCACCTGCCGTCGGTGCCGAGAAGCTGATGCGGGCGGAAGCCGCTCTTGTATTGCATTGCACTGCATCCGTAAACCCAATATCCAAGGTAATAGTAGGGAATGCAATGATCGCGGGCGTAGCGGATCTCGCACAACGCCGCATACGTGCCCAGCCCCCGCCTCGCGGCCGGCGGGGAAGGATCAAAAAAGCAGTAGACGCTGCTCAGCGACGCCGCGCACACGTCGCAGATCCCCACCGCCAGCAGCCTCCCGTCCGCATCGCGGTACGTGAATTCGATGGTCTGCACCGGCGAATCGTAAAGAAATCGCACGAACTCCTCACGCCGATCATCCTCGTCATCCGGGCCAACCTGACCATGCCATTCACGCAGATACCGGTAATACAGCTCGAGCTTTTCATCGGTGGGCCTGGGCCGAGGATCGACCGCCACCTGAACGTCCGCGTTTCTCTTCAGGCACCTGCGCTGCGACTTGCTGGGCCGAAACTGCTCCACCAATACCCGCAGCGGCATGCATTGGCGGCATCCCCTGCACGCTGGCTGATAGATGAAGTCCCCGCTGCGACGGAAACCGGCATCCATCAGCGCGTGATAAAGCATCGGCGGCACCCGCCTGGATACCAGCGCCCGCATCTGCGCCATTCGTCCCGGCAGGTACACGCACGGGTGCTCGGGCAACGTCACCAGCGGCAGCGGCAGCGGCGCCGGCCAAGACGGGTAATGCGAAAACTCCTGTTCAGGCTCGTGGTTCCGGTGCACCGAACCGGACTGCCCAACATCCTGTGCCGAAACGTCCGGCAACTGCATGACGTTCCCTCGTCTGGCGAGCGGCGATGCTCACGGCCCGCCACTGGGTTCAGTACGCCTGGGCAAACAACACCTGCGTTCCGGTCTCGCGCCCGCTATAGATGCACCGCCCGCTGGTGCCCGGCTGCTCGAACGGAATCACCCGGACGGTAGCCTTGGTCTCGGCCTTGATCTGCGCTTCGGCCTGGCGGTCGGGTTCGAAGTACGCACGCACGAACCCGCCGTGCTCGGCCAGAATCCGCTTCATTTCATCATAGCTCATGGCCTGGCGAGTATTCTCGTCGCGGAATCTGCGGGCGCGCTCCAGCAGGGCGTTGTGCAGCCCGGCGAGTTTCGAGCTTAGCCATTGCGGGCTGATCTGATCGAGCCGCACGCTGTCCTTGCCGCGATCCAGGCGGCATTTGACCACCACGGTGGCCTGCTCAACGTCCCGCGGCCCGACTTCGATCCGGAAAGGCACGCCCCGCTGCTCCCAGTGATAGTGCTTGTCCCCGGGCCGGGCGTCGCGCCAATCCACCACAATCTTCTGGTGCGTCGCCTTGTTGAAGAAGTACGACTGGATCTGCGCGGCGGAAGTCACTGCTGCGGATGCAGGTCCGTCGATGAGCCGCTCGATGAGCGTGCCGATGAAACTCTGGACCTGCTGGCGTTCCTGCTCGGAGCGGTAGATCGGCACGATCGCCACCACCACCGGCGCCACGTTCGGCGGCAGCACCAATCCCTCGTCGTCGCTGTGAGCCATGATCATCGCCCCGATCAGCCGTGTGCTCACCCCCCAGCTTGTCGTGTGCACGTACTGCTGCTGCTGGTCGCGTCCGAGGAACTTGATCTCAAACGCCCGGGAAAAGTTCTGCCCCAGGTAGTGGCTCGTGCCGCACTGAAGCGCCTTGCCATCCTGCATCAACCCCTCGATGCAGTACGTCGTCACCGCGCCGGGAAACTTTTCCGATTCAGTCTTGGTGCCTTTGATCACCGGGATCGCCAGAGTCTGCTCGGCAAAGTCGGCATACACATCCAGCATCCGCAGCGTCTCCTGCTGCGCCTCCTCGGCGGTTTCATGTGCGGTGTGCCCTTCCTGCCAGAGGAACTCCGCCGTTCGCAGAAACAGCCGCGTGCGCATTTCCCAGCGCATCACGTTGCACCACTGGTTGATCAGAACCGGAAGATCCCGATAGCTCTGAATCCACTGGCTGTACATGTGCCCGATGACCGTCTCGCTGGTCGGGCGGATGATCAGCGGCTCTTCCAGCGGCTCGCCGGCGGGACGAAGGCCCTGCGGCGTCTTCTCCAGCCTGGTGTGCGTCACGATCGCACATTCCATCGCGAAGCCCTCGACATGCTCGGCCTCTTTGGCCAGGAAGCTCATCGGGATCAGCAGCGGAAAATACGCGTTGACATGTCCGGTTTCCTTGAAGCGTCGATCCAGGTCGCGCTGGATCGCCTCCCAGATCGCGTAGCCCTCCGGCCGAATCACCATGCAACCCTTCACCGGCGCATAATCCGCGAGCTGCGCCGCCTTGATCACGTCCAAATACCACTGCGCATAATCCTGCGAACGAGGCTTGATGTTCTTGGCCATAGGCGGCGAATCATAGCGGCTTATCGACCATCGATCACGCGCAGCGGACGATACACCAGATACCGGTCATTCCATGCCACAAGCCGGTAGTTGCTCAGGACACGCTCGACAAACCCGGGGCCAAAGTGCGAGCCGTGATACCACGCCCTGCCTCCCTCCCTGCTGGGGTCGGTCAACAGCACCACCGCCCGGAACTGACGCGCCTCCAGCTTCGACCAGAGCCGCTGGGCAAACGAGGCGTCCTCCAGCGCGATCACGCGAAACAGGAACGGGTCGAGCATGTACACCGCTTCGCCGGCGAAGATCGGAACCAGCGGGTCCTCCGAGAGGATCGGGCCGTCCCTTCGGTCACCCACATTGTCGAGGACGTGCAGGATCTGCTGGCGATGCGAAGTTGATGCGCGGTCGTCGCGAATCTCCTCGTACAGCACCGCTGCCGACGCCAGCGCCAGCACCGCCATCGCGGCCTTGGCGAACGCGAGGCGATGCGGGAATCGCGCTACCTGCCACGCCAGCGCGACCGTGGCGGCGACGTCCAAGTCCACCAGATGGTTGGCCTCGGTGCCGGGCGAGGCGAAGATCAGCAGCGTCGCCCCGCCCGTGAGGATCAACAGAACCGCCGGCAGACTCAGCCATGCGCCTGGTCCTGCCGGCAGCAGCGCCGCCATCGCCAGCAGGATCAGCACGAATCCGGGCAGATCGAATGAGCGGGACGTGTTGAACAGAAGGTGCGGCGATTCCAGCAGCCGGCCCAGGCTCGCGCCGGCGGTCGCGCAGGCACGCATCGACTCCCACGCCCGTCCCTCGCTGGTCCAATAGATCCCCGCCACCATCACGACAATGCCGCAAAGCGTCAACAGCAGGAGCCCGGCCGCGTCACGTCGGCGCCCCGCCAAAGCCAACCACAGCACAGCCGCGGCCAGGCCGAAAAGCGAGGTAAGCTTCGCCCCAAACGCCAGCACAAACAGCATTGCCGCCAGCATCAGCCCCGGCCAGCGGACGCAAGTGCCGCCCCCCGGCCGGGGCAGGCACACCACCAGGCCCCAGATGTTCAGCCCCGCCGCCAGAAGGTCCGGGCGAATGTCGCTCAGGCCCATCTGGACGGATGTGCAGCCCAGCAGCAGCATCGTCGCCCCCGCCGCCAGGGATGGACCAATCCCCAGTCGTCGCAGCAACTGAAATGTGCCCAGCAGCAGGACAGCCCCCGAACACACGGCCAGCAGGTTTCCCGCGCGGATTGGATCCAGACCGAGCTTGATCAGCCCCGCATGGAGCGTGAAGTGCAGCGGCATGTACCGTGTGCCGCCATAGCCCGATTCCGAGACCAGCGGCCGATAGAACAGACCATTGGTCAGGTCGATCGCCAGTGTCGTCCACACGCCGGAAACGTGGATGATCCCCTCATACCGAGGCAGCGCCCAGATGAGGCGAGCGATGGTCGCGGCCAGCAGCAGTGCCCCCGCCGCCAGCAGCACCCGATCCACGCGCCTGGCTCGGATGACTTGCCGGGAAGACGAGGCTGCTGTCGCGCCGCCCGGCGCCGCGGCCGCGTGACTGTTGCCATCCGGCCGACGGAGATCCATGTCCCACCTTTCACCAGCCAGCGAGCGATGGAACCGTTCAATAAGGATACAAAAAAGAGGCGGTCGAGCTACTCGACCGCCTCCTATGCTGCGTTGATCCAATGCCTGACCGAGCCGACCCGGCCGATCCTGCCGATCAGTCCAGGTTCATGCTCATGAGGAACTGGGCATTGCTGGGCACCTTTTCGAGCCTGGCCTTGAGCAGCTCGATGGCCTCGACCGGGTTCATATCGCTGAGCACCCGGCGCAGGCGATAGACCAGCTCCAGCTCCTTGGGATCCAGCAGCAGTTCCTCGCGGCGGGTGCCGGAGGCGTTGATATCGATCGCCGGGTAGACGCGGCGGTCCACCAGGCGGCGGTCCAGATGCAGCTCGGCGTTGCCGGTGCCCTTGAACTCCTCGAAGATCACTTCGTCCATCTTGCTGCCGGTGTCGATCAGGGCCGTGGCCAGGATCGTCAGGCTGCCGCCTTCTTCGATGTTACGGGCGGCGCCGAAGAACCGCTTGGGCTTCTGAAGCGCGTTGGCGTCCACACCGCCGGTCAGGATCTTGCCCGAATGCGGCACTTCCGTGTTGTACGCACGCGCCAGTCGCGTGATCGAGTCCAGCAGGATCACCACGTCCTTGCCGAATTCGACATAGCGCTTGGCCTTCTCGATGACCATCTCGGCGACCTGCACGTGCCGGCTGGCCGGCTCGTCGAAGGTCGAGCTGATCACCTCCGCCTTGGTGTTGCGCTCCATGTCGGTCACTTCTTCAGGTCGCTCGTCGATCAGCAGGATGATCAGGATCACGTCCGGATGGTTCTTGCTGATGGCGTTGGCGATCTTCTGGAGCAGCACCGTCTTGCCGGTTCGCGGCGGAGCGACGATCAGCATTCGCTGCCCGAAGCCGATCGGCGTGACCAGATCCACAATCCGCATGTTCAGTTCCTTCGGATCGCTCTCCAGGATGATCCGACGGTTGGGATGAAGCGGAGTCAGGTCCTCGAAGTTGGTGATCTCGGCGATCTTCTCCGGGTCTTCCCCGTTGATCGCCTCCACCCGCAGAAGCGCGAAGTAGCGTTCGGACTCCTTGGGCGGGCGAATCTGCCCCTGGACCACGTGGCCGTTTCGCAGCCCGAAGCGACGGATCTGCGACGGAGAGATGTAGATGTCATCCGGGCAGGGCAGGTAGTTGTACTCCGGACTGCGCAGGAAGCCGAACCCGTCAGGCAGAATCTCCAGAACGCCTTCGCCGTACATCAGCCCGTTCTGGCGGATGCGGGCACGCAGGATCTGGAAGATCAAGTCCTGCTTTTTCATCCCGATGTAATCGGGGATGCCTTCCTGCTTGGCGATTTCGTGCAACTGGTGCACGTCCATCTGTTGCAGGTCCTTGATGTAGAGCTTGCCGCCCTTGACCTGTTCGTACTTGGCATTGGTCTCGGCGTCGAGGCTGGCCACGTCCTCCGCTGGCGGCGCCGTCGCGGCGCGCTCTTCGCGTGCGGCGGGCGCGGGCGGAGCCTCGACGGCCGTCGCCGTGGCCGTGGCGGTCTCGGCGGCGGAGCCTTCGCTGCGCTCGGCGCGATTCTGCTGTTTGTCTTTTTCTTCAACTTCCACCGGTTCGGTCTCGCGTTGCGTCTGCGACCGCCGGGTGCTGCGGGTTGTGGACTTCGCCATTTGGCAGGGCCTCCGAAAGAAAAGGTGTGATTGTCTTTTGATTGTCTGTTTGTGCTGTACCGCTTGGGGCATTGCCTGTGCGACTGCTCCCGGGATCGCCTTTGGCCTGTCCCAGCTCAGCGTGAAAACTGTCGGAAAATTACAAAACCAGAAAGATGCTCATCGAAACGGAAACAGACAGATGCTCATCCAAAGATGCTCATCGGGCGGGAGCGGTCGGCGGCGTGCCTGTCCTTTTTGCCCGCCACTCGCCGACGCTGTTTCGTCTGATGGTGTAGATTACTATTACTACACCGAGCATAGGCCCAAGGTTCGGCCCAACTCAAGTTTCTTCAAGAAACCGTCCCCGAACAACCGTTCCCGGAGCAGACCCCGGAGAATACCCGGGCAAGTCATCCTGGTCGGAGGAAGCGGCCTACCCACTGACCCCGCATCAGCACAGCGGCGGCCTGCACCCAACCCGCCCGTCGTTGCACCGCCGCCAGCACCTGCGCCCGATGATCTCGCCGCGGCATTCGCTGCCGGATCCGTCAGTGCCGGTCCGTCGTGGGAACGGTCGCAGCGAGAATACGGGAAAGCACTTCTCTGACTTGAGCGCGAACCACGTCGTCGTTCGCACCTGCGGTATTCCTGACTACATGATCGGATAAACTTGCCTTCTTGTCTAGGGGCATCTGCAATTTTTCCCGCCGGGCCAGTTCCTCGCCGCTCCAGCCGCGCTGCCGTTGCACGCGCGCCAGCCGGTCGGACCAGGGGGCATCCACGAACACCACCGCGTCGCATTGGGAGTTCAGCCCCGTCTCGAACAGAAGCGGCGTATCCCAAACAAACGCAACAACTTGCGCATCGTTCGCCGCGGATTCCATCTCCCGCTGCCGCATCTGCGCCACCATCGGATGCAACAACTGTTCCAGCCGCTGCCGCTCTTTGGGGTCGGCGAAGATCAATCGTGCCACCGCCGACCTGTCGATCTCCCCGTTCGCATCGAACACCGCCTCGCCCCACCACTGCCGCAGCGTCTGTTTCACCTGCGGATCCTGATACGCCCGGCGAACCTGCTCGTCAGAGTCAATGACCCGGCAGCCCAACTCCCCGAACAGCCGGGCAACATAGCTCTTGCCGCTGCCGATCCCCCCAGCCAATCCAATGATGGGCTTGCCCGCGAACATGCTCGCGGCGATTCTACAGGCGCAAGTCGAACCCTGCCAACCGCCGCCAGCGTCGGCCACACGGCGGCCCTACAGGATCCGTTGTCGCTCCCCGATCTGCACCCAGTTGCCCGCCGGATCTCGCAGCAACAGTGTGTGACTGCCCGGCGTCAGCCCCTTCTGCCACTCGTACTCGATCTGCCGCTCGGCCAGTTGCTGTTCCAGCGCCGCCAGCGATGGTACTTCAATGCCAATCGGGCGAAGGTCCAGGCGATGAACCGGGGGCTCGACCACGTCGATGCACAGCCGGACGTTTTCCGCCTTGTAGACGATCTGATCCGTGATCACCTGCTGCCGCTCGAAACGCAACAGCCCAATGTAGAACTCGTCAAGCTGCGTTTCCAGACCGGCCGCAGCCGGCGCATGCACGTCCTCGACCGCCACCAGCCACACCGGCGGCGGCTCGGGCATGGGTCTTCGCCGATCGACGACCGGCTTGAACTGTGCCGCGGCCTGTTCCAGTTCGAGGTGTTCCACGGATATCGCTCGGCATCAGCGGCGGCGCGCAGCGCCGACCGCTGCATGCGGTTGTTAGACGCCGCCGCCTCTCGCCTGATGCTTACGTCGGCGTAGGCGCCTCGCCTCGTACGCTGTGAACTTCTGCTCGATTTTCGAACCGATGGTCGTGCCCTTTTCTATCTGTGTTCGCGCCCACACGCCGAGCTTCAGGATCAACTCAAACTCCTCAGGGAGGTAGTCCCATCGGTAGTGGTTGCATGTCCCGTGAGCTGGGAGGCAGTTGTCTGCGGCATGCCCGCCGCCCGCGCTATGCGCCAACACGTGATCACCGTTCCAGGCTCCGGTGATGTCGCCACCGCAAATGTGGCACCTTCCGCCCGTCTTGCGAAGAACTTGCGCTCGCTCCGAAGCAGTGAGGCGATACTGACGGGGTCGCCGATTCGCATCCTTGCCCTGTTGTCGGAG
Source organism: Fontivita pretiosa (assembly GCF_050410795.1). Classification (GTDB taxonomy): domain Bacteria; phylum Planctomycetota; class Phycisphaerae; order Tepidisphaerales; family Tepidisphaeraceae; genus Fontivita; species Fontivita pretiosa. The sequence continues at coordinate 5,120,988 of NZ_CP191258.1, forward strand.
GCGGCGCAGCTCAACGACTCGACTCCGGAGGTCGGCCGAGTTTGGGCGATCTGGCTTCTGCATTTCGTGCCTCGTGTCTCTAACGACCCAAGCCCAGCGACCCGCCCCGCAGGAGGCTCCGATTGCAGCCGCGACGCGACAGCCGCGTTCGCTGCAGCGCGTGGTCAGGCCTTCTCACTGTCACAACCAAATGATAGCTGGTTGCCGTCGGGGTCGAAAATAACGAAATCGCGCATCCCGTACATACGGTCTGCCGGCTCACTCGCTGGCGTTGCTCCAGCAGCCTTAATCTTCGCGAAATACTCATCGACTTCGTCGCAAATCACATACGCGTTGCCTCCGCCAATACCAGGACCGCGATCATCAGGTGGACAGATGTGGATCTCACAGCTTCCGATCTTGAGTCCAACGTAAGTGCCGTACCTAAACGACTGAACAAAGCCGAGCACGTCTGTGTAAAAATGGATCGAAGCATCAACGTCTTTGACGTGGAACACCGGAATGGCCGAAAGAGTTTTCATGGTGCGTGATGCCTAACTTGTTGACAGGAAGTTTCCCCCCTGTCACCTGTAGCCCGCCAATGTGCGGGCCGACGCGCAGGCAGTTGATCGTCGCAAGTCACATTGTAGCTGTTAGTTTCCTTCGCTGTCGAGCGATTTCTCGCGTGATAGGCCGCTCCTGCCTAACGCTCATCAGGCAACCGAGCCAACCCGTCGGCGGGGCTGCGGACGCCACGCCCGCCTCGGTTCACAACGTGCGTGTAAATCATCGTCGTGCGAACGTCCTGGTGACCCAGGAGCTCCGGTACGGTGCGAATAGCATGGCCACCTGTCAGCAGGTGCGTGGCGAAGGAATGCCGAAACGTGTGGCTGGTGACCCGTTTGGTCAGTCCAGCCTTTCGGACAGCCTGCACGATCGCCTTCTGGACCAGCGACTCGTGAACCTGGTGCCGTCCCTGCTCGCCGGTTTTCGCGTTCACCCGGCGATGTTCCTGGGCAAATATACAAACTGCCAACGCCACTCGCGATTGACGTTCGGGTACTTGCGGGCCAAGGCGTGCGGCGGCTCGGACATGGGTCTTCGCCGATCGACGACCGGCTTGAACTGTGCCGCAGCCTGTTCCAGTTCGAGGTGTTCCACGGATATCAAGTTTATCGCCCGCGGCACCCTTACCGCCACCGCAATCCTTCAAATTCCCCGTCGATGCGGCTAATCTGCTCAGCTTATCGGGCGATTCGGACGATGTTGTTCAAGAGCAGCCCGGCGGACAACCCCGGGGCGCGGCTGCGGCCCGATTGGCAAATGACACGACGGCACAGACTCATCCTCGTGCTCGGCATGACGATGGCTGGCAGCATCACGCTGGCCACCCGCCAGGCTCCGGCACCGGCGACGGCGGCCGCGCCAGACGAGCCGGCGGTCATCCTCCGCATTGTCGGGCGCGACTCCACCCTCGTCGCCAGCGCCGGCGACGCCGACCAGGGACCGACCTATGCCCTGTACTCCAACGCAGGCGAGCTTCTGATCCCCCGCATGACCCTGCCACAACTCCAGGCCGCTCATCCCGACCTGGCACGCCGCATCCAGCATCTGCACGCGGACCAGTCCGCCACGCCAATACACTGGGCCGGCATCGACCTGGATTGAACAGCCCCGCCTCGCGACATCACAGCATCCGCCTGGCCTGCTCTGCCAGGATCACTTCACCACCCCGATGGTCAGCAGCAGGTTCGCGTAGATCCTTTGCTCGCCGGTCGCGATCGTCAGGCAGACATCCTTCGTTCCCGCCGCCTCGTAAAAGGCCATTCGCTCGATCTTCGTCAACTCCACATCAATGCCGTTGTCGTGAAGGATCTGGCGGAACTCGTTCCAGATCGGTGGATCCTGCTTCAGCGCGTACGGGCCGGTTCGCGCGTAGTCCATGACCTCGGCGGCCTCGATGGGGATCGCGCTCAGCAGCACCTTCAGCACGTCGGTCACCGTCGGCAAGCCGGGCGCCAGGTTCAGGTACACGACCTGCGCATTGGGCCCGCGGCGGGTCCAGTGAGGATAGTTGCCGTCGGAGATCAGGACTTTGCTGCCGTGCCCGGCGCGCGCCAGCGCGGCAAGAATCTGCGGATGCAGCAGTTGGTTTTTGAGCATGACGGCTCCATGATGTATATTGCCGCGGAGCAATGGCAATCGTTTGCTTCCGAGGCAATTGCGATATAGATCGGTCCGCCAAAAAACGGTCTCTACCTGGAGTCCTCCCGTGAGCAACTATAACATCCCCGTCCTTCCCAAAACACCAAGGCTCAAGAAGAAGCAAATCCAGCTCATCGCCAACGGCGATCTGCGGCTCAGCGCCAACCAGAAGTGCTGGCCGGAGCAGGCCAAGATGGAAGAAGCTCTCAAGCGCGTCGTCGCCGAGATGGGCTATGAGCTGATCCGCGGCCATCCGTACAAACCAGACGAAGGGCATGGCTTCATCGCCAGCCAGAAGGAAGGCATGTGCGTCTTCGCCGGCCTGGATCCCGACGCCCCGCTCATCGTCGCCGAATCCGTCTGGCAGTATTCCCATCACATCCTGCACGGCTTGATCTCGCACCGCGGGCCGATCCTGACCGTCGCCAACTGGTCCGGCACCTGGCCGGGGCTGGTCGGAATGCTCAACCTCAACGGCTCGATGACCAAGGCCGGCGTGAAGTACTCCACCATCTGGAGCGAGGACTTCACCGACGAGTTCTTCCGCAACTACCTCAAGGCCTGGTTGAAGGAAGGGTACGTCAAGCACAAGACCCCTCACGTGACCAGGTTCAAGAATGTGAAGGTTCGCGCCCCCGAGCGGAAGCTCGGGGTTGCCTTGGCCGAGCAGCTCAAGCGCAACAAGGCGATCATGGGTGTGTTCGACGAGGGGTGCATGGGAATGTTCAATGCGATCCTCCCCGACGAGCTGCTCAACCCCACCGGTGTGTACAAGGAGCGGCTCAGCCAGTCGGCGCTTTACTACGAGACGATGCAGGTCAGCGACGACGAGGCCCGACAGGTCCGCCGGTGGATGGAAGATCGCGGCATGAAGTTCCTGACCGGCACCAACGAGGAGACGGACCTGACCGACAACCAGATCCACCTTCAGTGCAAGATGTACATCGCGGCGATGCGGATCGCCGACGACTTCGGCTGCCACACCATCGGCATCCAGTATCAGCAGGGTCTGAAGGACCTGCTGCCGGCCAGCGACCTGGTCGAAGGCACGCTGAACGATTCGAACCGCCCGCCGGTGCGCAGCCGCGATGGCAAGCGTATCCTCTACGAGGGCCAGCCCCTGCCCCACTTCAACGAAGTGGACGAGTGTGCCGGACTCGATGGGCTGATGACCTATCGCGTGCACAAATCGATGGGCCAGCCGGTCGAGAACACGCTGCACGACCTGCGCTGGGGAGACATCGATCGCTCCGGCACGGTCAAGGATTACGTGTGGGTCTTTGAGATCTCCGGCTCGGTGCCCCCGTCGCACCTGATCAACGGCTGGGCCGGCGCCACCAGCGAACGCCAGCCGCCGATGTATTTCCGGCTCGGCGGCGGGACGATCAAGGGAATCAGCAAGCCCGGCGAGATCGTGTGGAGCCGGATCTACGTCGAAGATGGCCGGCTGAAGATGGACCTGGGCCGCGGCGGTGTGGTCGAGTTGCCCATGGAGGAAACGCAGCGGCGGTGGAACTCGACGACCCCGCAATGGCCGATCATGCATGCCGTCACCTACGGCGTCACGCGCGACCAGATGATGGCCAAACACAAGTCCAACCACATCCAGGTCGTCTACGCCAACAGCGCTGACGACGCCGACAAGGCGATGCTGGTCAAGGCATGCATGGCCGAGGCGCTGGGGATGGACGTCAACATCTGCGGCACGCGAAAGGACGGCCAGGGATGGGATTGAGCGCCCTGCGAATCGCAACGCCGCTCAAATCGCGTTATATTGGGCTGCTGCATGGCCAAGAAGACCCAGAATCCGCCCCGGAGCTTCGAGGAGGCGCTGGCCGAGCTGGAGCAGATCCTCGCGGAGATCGAGTCGGGAAGCGTCGGACTGGAACAATCGCTGATCAAGTATCAGCGCGGCAGCTTCCTGATTCAGCATTGCCGCGCGATTCTGAACAGGGCCGAAAAGCAGATCGAGCTGCTGAGCAAGGCCGATGATGGTTCATTGGCGGCCGAGGCGATGGACGATCAGCCGCCTGCGGGCAATCAGGACGACGGCGGCCAGAGCGGCGACGACCCCGGAGCTGATCCGGGCCAGGCACAAAACAAAGCAGCCGTGAACAAGTCCCGATGAGTGCCGATGCGATTCGTGGGCGTCTCTCATCGAGCACCCCTGACGGTTGCGACGGGCGCATACACCTTGGCGCGGGCGGCGGGCCTGTGAAAGACCCAGGCAACTGCATCGGGGCGATGGAGCGATCCGCGCATGAAGGGTAGTGGTGACGGATTACCCACAACAGGCCGGGCGGATCGAACAGGTACGCGAGCTGTACGAGCGCTCGTTGTGCGTGCAGGCGCTTCGCCTGGCCCAGAGCATCGCCCCAATCCGGCAGTGGAACTTCAGCCCCGCCGCACGCCTGCTCGCCGGTCGGCTGGCCGCCAATCTGGGCGCGCCGCAACTGGCGGCGGCGATGCACTATCGCGCGTTCCGCGAGTTCCCCGACGATCCTGAGGTCCGCTACTACTACGCGCGGCTGCTGCTGGAGCGTCGCGGTCCCCTGCCGGCCTGGGAGTTTCTTCGATCCATCGGCGATCTTCCCGACGCCCCGGCCTGGGTCCGCGCTGACTGGTTCGCCCATCACGCCGCCGTCGCACGACTCTTTCGCGACTTTGACGTCGCTGAATCCTGGCTGGACCGCGCCCAGCAGTTGGCCCCTCAGCGCCCGTGGCTGTGGATCGAGCGATCGGCGCTGCTGGAGGCCGAAGACCGATACGAGCAGTGTCTGGCGGCGGCGCGCCAGGCGATGGAATTGCGCCCCGGGTATCGCCCTGCCATCCAGGCCACGGCGCATGCCCTTCAGCTTCTGGATCGTGACGAAGAAGCCATGGCGCTTCTGGAGGACGCGGCCGGGCGCACCGAAAGCGCCCCGATCCTCAGCCAGCTTGCGATGCTCCAGTATGAGCTGGGTTGCTACGACCAGGCGGCGAAGACGCTGGACCGCTGCCAGGCTCTGTCTCCATTGATGGAAAAGCACGTGGCCAGGTGGCTGGCCAGCAGGCGCTGCGATCTGGCCTGTGCCCAGGGGCAGATCGAGCAGGCGATCCAGCACGCCCGGGAGCTCGACGATCCGTTTCACACGAAAATCGTCGAGAATCTTTCCCGCCCCGAGGCACGCACCTCGGCCCGACGCGTGCTGCTGGATGTGGCATTTGTCCGGCAGCATCACATGACCTGTGCCCCGGCGACGCTGGCGGCGATCAGCCGCTACTGGTCCATGCCCGCCGATCACCTGGCCGTCGTCGAGGAAATCTGCTACGACGGCACGCCCCACCACAGCGAGCGCAACTGGGCCGAAACCCACGGCTGGATCGCGCGCGAGTTTACGCTGACCTGGGAATCGGCCACGACGCTGATCGATCGCGGCGTGCCCTTCACGCTCACCACCGTCGAGCCGGACAACGCGCATCTTCAGGCTGTGGTCGGCTATGACTCCCGCCGCGGTACGCTGCTCATCCGCGATCCATACGTCTACTACGTGATCGAAATGATGGCCGAACCGATGCTTCAGCGCTATCGCTCGAGCGGCCCCAGGGCGATGGCGATGGTGCCGCGGGATCGGGCAGATCTGCTGGGCGACGGGCTGGAGCTGAAAGACGCTGATCTGTGGGACAAGACCTACGCCGTGCAGCGGGCGCTGGTGCGTCACGACCGCGACGGGGCAGTGCGCATCTGTGCCGAGCTGGAGGCGGCCTCGCCCGATCACCTGCTCACCGCCAGCACCAAACGGGCGATCGCCTCCTACGACGGCGACAGCGTCGCAGCGCTGGCCGTGTTCGAGAAGCTGCTGGGACAGTTTCCCGACGATGCGAATCTGCTGCTCAGCAAGCTCTCGTGCCTGGCGTCGCTGGGACGCCGGCAGGAGTATCTGGCCCTGCTGGCGCCGCTGTGCAGCAGGAGCGATTCGGATCCGATCTTCTGGCAGGTCTACGCCCGGGAGCTTGCTCGCGACGCGCGCCAGCACGCACAGGCCTGGCGACTGCTTCGCCGTGCCCTGCGACGACGACCCCGCGACGCCATCTGTTACAGCCTGCTGGGGAACATCCTGTGGGATCGCGGACAACGTGAACAGGCCGCGGAGCTGTACCGCTTCAGCGCGTGTCTGGAAGACAAGAACGAAAGCCTGGCCCGAACCTACTTCATTGCCTCACGACATCTGGGCAAAGCGGCCCAGGCGCTGGAGCATCTTCGGGCCCGATTCCAGCGTCTGGCCCGCAGTTCCGGGCGGGCGGTGCGAACGTTGTTCTGGGCACTTGAAGAGCTGAACCAGACGCGCGAAGCGCTGGAGGTGCTGGATCTGGCGCTGCGGCTGCGACCGGACGACGGAGAGCTGCTGCTGTATGCTGCAAGCTGCAACGCACGCTGCGGCCGATTCGATACTGCGCAGGCGCTGCTGGACCGGGCAGCCGGCGCGGGCATGGCCTGTGCCGCCGACCGACTGTGCGCCAGTGCCGAGCTGGCCAGCCTGCGCGGAGATCTTCAAACCGCCCGAGAGCTCTGGGCTCAGATCTGCCGACTTCAGCCACTGAACGTGGACGCGCACGCCCGCCTGGCGAAACTATTGGCCGAGACGCAGTCTCCGGCGGCGGCGTTGGCGCATCTTCGCGCCGCCTGTGAGCGATTCCCGCATCACTACGGGCTTCAGCAGCTTCTGTTGACGTGGCTGCGTGACGAAGCCTCGCCGCAGGAGGCCGAACCCGTCGCCCGGCGGCTTGTCGCCGCCTTTCCCGACGACACCTGGGCGCGCCGCGAGTTGGCGATCGCGCTGCTTCGCCAGCAGCGTTATGAGCCGGCCGAGACCGAGGTCCAGATCGCCTTGCGAATCGATCCTTCCGACGCGCACAGCTATGCCCTGCTCGGACGCATCCACCTGGAGGCCCGCAAGACCCACCAGGCGCGCGAGGCGTTCCGGCAGGCCATTTCGCGTTCGGCTGATATCGAATATGCGATTTCAGGCTTGCTGGACGCCTGCGATTCCACAACTCAGCAGCGCGAGGCTCTGGCGTTCGTGCGGGATGAACTTCGCCGCCAGACGACCTTCGGCGACGGACTGCTGGCCTTTCGCCAGCGCGCCGCTGAACTGCTGCCGCGCCAGCAGGTTCTGGCCCTGCTGCGGGAGGCACATGCCGCCCGGCCAGACTTGTGGCACGCATGGTCGGCGCTGGTCCAGCAACTGCTCATGATGAACCAGCTCGACGAGGCCGCCAATCTGATCGAGCTGGCCACCAGCCGATTCCCGCTTCAGCCTCAACTGTGGCTGGACCGTGCCGAGGTCTGTCGCGCCCGCAATGACCTTCATGGGCAACTGGCGGCACTGGAGACGGCCGTGCAGATCAGCCCCGGCTTCGGCTACGCGGTGCGGGAGCTGGCCGGCGCGCATGAGCGTCGCGGTGATCTGGAAAAGGCAAGGTCTCTGCTGCAATCCGCGATCGCGCGATCGCCCCTCGATGCCTTCAATCACGGCTGTCTGGCTGACCTGCTGTGGAAGTCCGGCCAGCGAGCGCAGGCGATTCAGACCATCCGCCACGCCGTCACCCTGGAGCCGGGATACGACTGGGGCTGGCGGGCACTGAGGCGCTGGGCCGCGGAACTGGCACAGCCGCAATTGCTCGAAGAGGCGATCGACGATCTGCTCGCTCGACGCCCGGGCGAAGCACGCTCGTGGATGATCCTGGCCGAGAACCTTACGACTGCCGAGAAGCTGGAGCAGCGTCTGGCGGCGGTGCAGAAGGCGATCGAGCTTTCGCCGCGACTGATCGACGCCTACGACCTGAAAGCCGATCTGCTGGCCAGCGCCGGACGGATCGACGAGGCGCTGGCGGCGTGCGCTCCGGCGGCACTGGTCGCCGAAGGCGGCAATGTGGCCGACCTGCCGGCTCCATTGCGAGCCCGCGCCGCGATCATCCTGTGGAACGCCGGCCAACGCGATCAGGCCGTTGGGCGCATGCGCGCTCTGGCCGACGATACGCCTCAGTACTATCCAGCCTGGGCAGCGCTGTCGGACTGGTATCGCCAGCTCGATCAGAATGATTTGTTTCTCGAAACCGCGCAGCGAATGGTCGTGCTGTTTGCCCAGGATCCGCGCGTGCACGGCAACCTGGCCGAAGCCTGCGAGGCGCGCGGCGAGCGAGCCGCCGCCAAAGCCGCCTACGCCCGCGCCGTGCAACTGGCCCCCGACTATCCCTTTGCCGCCCTTTCGCTGTTCGACATGCAGATCGAGGACGGCGAAACGGATGCGGCGCAGCGGACGCTGGCTGGCGTTCGCGGCAGCGCCGAGCCAGAGCACATCGTCGCCCGAGAAGTGATTCTGGCAGCCAGACAGGGCGATGCTCACGCCGCGGCCGAACGCCTGCTGGCGTTGTGCTCGCTCGATTTCCAGGATCCGATCTTCCTCAATCGCGCGGTTGACGCGATGCGCCAGGCGGACATGGCGCAGGCCATCGAATCCACCTTCGAAGCGGCCTGCCAACGCGATTCGGAGATCAACCCGCTCGTCGGCGAGGTCTGGATGGCGCAGCTCACTTCCCAGCACCACTACGACCAGGCGGCCAGACTCCTGCAACGGCTGATCGACCGAGGCCCGCTCGGCGCCCACGCCGCCGCCAGGTTCCTGGAGGCTGCGGCCCAGCACAGGCAGCGGCGACTGGTGAACAGGACGCTTCGCACATACGGGCCAAAGCTTCGCCAGTCGGCGCGCACCTGGGGCGCGGTGGGTTACGCGCTGACCACGCTTCATCAGATCAGAAAGATGATTCAGTGGATGTCCGACTGGCCGCAACGCACCGACGCCGAGCCGTGGATGCTGGCCAATCTCGTGATGTGCCTGCGCCGCTGCGGGCGGGATCGCGACGCCCGGGCCGTCATTGATCACGCCCTGAGTCTGCCTGCGGACAACGCCACGCCGACGTTGCGAGCCTGGCGTGCGCTGGACCTGGCGCTGGCCGACAACGTGGCCGCGGCCGAGCTCGAACTGGCCCAAGTCGATGCCTCCATGCTCGAACCGTATTACCAGTTTGTCTATTGCATGGCTTCAGCCCAGTGCGCGGCCCTGAGTAGCGATCACCGCAGCCCCTCGGCGCAGCGCCGGCAGAGTCTGGGGCAGGCCAGGCAGCAGCTTCGTCGCGCCGATGCCGCGGTGCCCAACCGGCTGTTTGCTCCGGAGCTGCGCCGCGCGCGGCGTCGCGTGCTGTGGGCCATCGTCCGGCGATTCGGCTCGCGCACGCCGCTGTGGTGCTGGTGGATGCTGGTCGGTGGGACGATGCCCGCCCCGACCGCGACCGCCAGCGGGCAGAGCTAATCCGCCGGAACACAGCGTCCGGTGGCCCAGCGACGCAACGCCTGCACGCGCTCCCTCATGGTGACCGACAGAGGCGGCGAAGCGTTGAGGGCGGCGAGGATGTGCCGCGTGGACAGTTGCTCTGCTGCCGCAAAGGCCTCGTGAAGCGCACTGATGATCGCCTGTTCGATCTCTGCCCCGCTGAACCCTTCAGAAGCATCTGACAATGATTCCAGATCGAACAGACCCGGATCGCGTCTGCGCTTGCGCAGATGGATGGCGAAGATAGCCCTGCGCGCCTGGGGCGTGGGCAGGTCCACGAAGAAGATCTCATCGAATCGGCCCTTACGAAGCAGCTCCGGGGGCAGGGCCTCGATATCGTTGGCGGTAGCGACGAGAAACACAGGAGCCTGGTGTTCCTGCATCCAAGTCAGCAGTGCACCGAACATGCGTTTGCTCAAGCCGCCGTCGGAGCTCTGCGCCGCCGCCGACGCGAAGGCTTTCTCGATCTCGTCGATCCAGAGGATGATCGGGGCCATGGATTCGGCCTGCCTCAGAGCATCGCGCAGGCGACGCTCGGATTCGCCGATGTACTTGTCATACAGCGCCCCCACGTCCATGCGCAGCAGCGGGCGACTCCAGGCGGTGGCGATGGCCTTGGCGGCCAGCGACTTGCCGGCGCCCTGCACCCCGAGCATCAGCACTCCGCGCGGCGCGCTCAGGCCGAACGATTCGGCATCCGGCGTCAGCGCCCCCTGTCGCTGCGCCAGCCAGGCTTTCAGACGACCCAGCCCGCCGACATCGTCCAGACTCGTCGGCGTCTCGATGTATTCCAGCAGCGAGTGCCCGCCGCTCAGCGCCCGACGCTTGTGCGCCAGGATGTGGTTGACATCATCGCCATCAAGCCGGCGATCATCGGCGACGGTCTGGATGATGATCTGTCTGGCCTGGCGGCGCGTCAGCCCGCGCAGATTGCGCACGATCACGGAAAGTTCAGCGCGGGTGATGTCCACCTGGATCGGTCGCTGTTCGTTGATCTGTCGCAGGGTTGCGCGGACCAGTTGTTCCAGCTCCTGCTCGGTGGGCAGTGACAGCTCCATCCGGGTCGCCAGCGCCGCGATCGAAGCCGGCAGTTCGTCGGTCGAATCGATCAACACGAGCATCGAGCCGCTGCGTGCCGCGCGGTCGATCAGATCGCGCGCCAGCCGTCGCGTCCTCTCGTCCTTCAGGTGCACGGCAAGATCCAGAAAGACAAATATTCCCAGCATTGGCTCGCGGGTATGCAGGTGATACAGTGCGGCGGCGGGATGCTCGGTATCGGCCAGTGACGCGCTGGAGGCGATCAGACCGTCGCGCAGGCCGGCGCTGATCGTCCACAGCCACAGGTCCAGCCCGCGCTGCATCGCGACGTTGCGCACCACCGCCAGCGCATCGTTCTCTTCATACGTGAAGATCGTGACGCACGGGTGCCGGGCTACCAGCAGGCGGTCCAGGCGTTGCTCATCGCTCATTTCAGGCGTCGCAGCGCCGCTCATCCATGCAGCCTCCGGACTGGATTGTATCGGACGTTCTCAAGCTTTCACGTGGAATCGGCCGATAGCTCAAATTACTGCGCTGCGCGTCGCGGGCGCGCCGGAGCAACGCAGTTCGGGGCGGATCAGTGAATCGGAACGGGATACCATCGGAGCCAGCATCATGTCCGTAACCGTCGATCATCAACCGCTGCCCGCCGACGAGCTGGGGCTTAAGACCATCGGCCAGGTGCTCAGTCACATCCAGAAGAGCAACCGGCTGATCGTGCACATCCTGCTGGACGGCGAAGAGCCGGACCTGGACAAGCTGGGCACATTGAAGGCCGCGCCGTTGCTGGGCCACACCCTGTTCATCGAGACCACCGAGCCTCGCCGCATCGCACGCGAAGTTCTGGGCGAGGTCGAGACCCAGCTTGCCGAGGCCGATCGGCTCACTCACGAGGCGGTGGAGCTTCTTCGCCAGAACCAGCCGATGAAGGCGATGGAAAAACTGCGCGGCTGCTTCACGACCTGGCAGTACGCTCAGGAGTCGGTGCTGAAAATCTCCCAGTTGCTCAGGATCGACCTGTCGAAGGTCGTGGTGGATGGTAAGCCATTCGTGCAGGTCCTGGGCGACTTTGCCCAGCAGCTCAGGCTGATCAAAACATCTCTGGAAAACCGTGACTTCGTCGCGCTGATGGACACGCTGGTGTACGAAGTCTCCGAAAGCAGCAGTGCCTGGCGGGCGGCGATCAGCTCCATCCGCTCGGCCGCCGGCGCCTGATTTGTCGCCCGGTCCTTTGGGCAAGGAGGGCCGCTGTGCTTCAGCCGCCTCAACAGCTCAGGCCGCGCGATCTTCCCGAAAAACTCAAGCCCAACTGGGCATTGACCGGCCCGGGCGCGATCCTCGTGGGACTGTCCATCGGCGCCGGTGAGATCATCATCTGGCCGCGAATCGCGGCCCAGTACGGCGCGGGAATGGCCTGGGCGGCGCTGGCGGGCGTGTTCCTCCAGCTCTGGCTGAACTTCGAGATCGGGCGATGGACCATCGCCACCGGCGAAACCGTCTACAGCGGCTTTGCCCGCATCTGGCGAGGCTTTGCGCCGCTGTTCATCCTGTTCAACATTCTGGGCTGGCTGGCGCCGGGATGGGCCAGGGCTTCGGGATCGGCGATGAAGGCGCTTCTGGTCGGGCCGGGCTGGCACTCCACCGCCGCCGACGCCGACTTCTTCGGCACCGACACGTTCTGGACCATCCTGACCTTCGCGCTGGTGGCAGTGGTGCTGTTCGGCCCGAAACTGGTGTACAAATCCGTCGAGCGCACCGTCGAGGCACTGGTGCTGATCGTGACGAGCGGGCTGGTGCTGGTGGCGATCAACGTCGGTAGCGCCGCGACGTGGCGCGACCTTGGCGCAGGCCTGGTGAACATCGGGCACATCGACCCGCGCATGGACGTGAAGGCGTTTTTCATCGCGCTGGTCTTCGCCGGCGCGGGCGGCACCGCCAACCTCTTCTACAGCTTTTACCTTCGCGACAAGCAGATCGGGATGGCGTCGTGGGTTCCGCGGATGCTCAACCCCCTGCGCGGACGGACCGAAGCAACGCCCGCGACCGGCTTTCGCTTCCCCGAAACTCCGGACAACCTGCGACGCTTCCGCGCGTGGTTCGGCTTCGTCTGCCAGGATCAGGCCCTGTACTTCTTCGGCCTGAACAGCCTGACGATCCTGCTGTTCATCTTCGGCGCGCTGGCGGTATTGCACCCTGGCGGAACGATTCCCGCGCCCGGGTCGCTGATCTGGGACGAGGCCAGCATTCTCGGCCAGGTCTGGGGTGCGACGGGTCGGATCATTTTCCTGCTGGTGGGCGTCGCCACACTGTTCAGCACGCAGCTTACGCTGGTGGACGGGGTGGCGCGCTCGATCGCCGACATCATCTACACCAGCTTTCCCGCCGCCCGTAAACGCGATATTGGATGGTGGTATGTTCTGGTGGCGATCGTGTGGATCATCGTGGGCATCGCGATGACCTGGCAGATGGAGAAACGCGGAGTCAGCGAACTGGGGTTCTTGTTCAACGCCGCGTACATGGGCGGGTTTGCGATGGCCGTCTACGCCCCGCTGCTGATGGTGCTGAACCACCGGCTATTGCCGCAGGGCGCGCGCCCCGGTGTCGTCTGCACTTCGATGCTGGCGCTGACGTCGATCGTTTACGTCGGTTTTGCGCTGGCATGCGTGTACTGGGAGCTGTGCAGAATGATGGGCACAGGCGGGTGAGTCCGGGTCATGCGCGGCATCAGGGCTTGAACCTGCGGCAAAGCTCGACCGCCCTCTTGATGTTGTCCGGCGGGGTCGGCGGCGCGATCGAGCAGGCGGTGGAGAGGATAAACCCGCCCAGCGTGTGCCCGGCCGTCTCCAGGATCTCGCGCACGTCGTGCTCCACCTTCTGCCTGTTCCCGCGAAGCAGCGTGTTGACCGGGTCGATGTTGCCCTTGATGAAGATCCTTCCGTTACAGCGACGCACCGCATCGGCCAGATCCACATTCCCCAGCGGCGGCGGATCCAGGCACTCGATGCCTGACACGCCGCAGCGCATCATCAGCTCCAGCCGGTCTCCGATTGCTCCGCAGGTATGCGTGTAGCTGAATGCGCCCTGCTGGCGCACCGCCTCGGCGATGCGGCTTTCGGCGGGGATGATGTACTGCTCGTACATCTGCGGCGAGAGAAAGCCGCTTCCGGCGAAGGGGCTGCTGATCTTGATCGCGTGCGCGCCTCGCCGCACCTGCGCCACCGCCAGTGCCACAGACCACTTCGTGCAGGTCTCCAGCAGCCGCTGCGACTTTTCCGGCTCGGTGAGCAGCGCGATCAGGCCTTCCTCCATGCCCAGCAGGTTCAGGAAATGATCCAGCGGCGAGCGAACTTCGCCGTGAACGGAATAGCGATCTCCGCACCGCTCGATCACGCGATCGATCAGGCCGAACGCCTCCTGCGGAATCTGCTCGGGTGTTTTGAAATCGAAGGTTCCCTTGCTCCACTGAAAGGCCCTGTACGACTGCGGCGCCCAGTCCAGCGGATGCTCGTAGTCGATCTCATCGAGCGTCGGGAAGCGAAAGGTCGGGCTCTTCTTGTAGTACGCGTCGTCGTCGCGCGTGCATTCGATCCTGGCGCCGTCGCGCATGTACAACGTTGGGACTTCGGCGTCGCGATCGACACGCTCGACCAGGTCCATCAATCCCGGCACCCGCCCGGGCTTGTGGCACAGAATCCCGTCAAAGTCGTACAACTGCCGCATGCGGATCAGGCAATCAGCCCACACCTCGTTGCTGATGAAGTAGTCGATCGGATGCACGGCGGTGTTGATGATGGTGTGCCCATTGGCCATCTGGCACATAACGGGGACTTGCTCGGGGTGCTGCTGACGCATCGCACTTTCGACAAGCTGCTTTGGAGTTGGCATGGGCGCTGGACCTCGATTCGCGACGCGACGCTGAATTCGCACGCAGGGATCTGCCAGATCATCATAGAACCGACAGCGGTCGGGGAAAATCAAGCGTCGATTGGGCGAGCAATTAGCAGATTCGGGTGGCCGTGGCGTCGAGGGAAAAGCGTCACGACATGGCGGGGTTGTGGATAGTGGGGATTTCCTGCTGCTGGCGGCTCGGTTAGAATTCCGGCCGATTCGATGCTGCGATATCCTTGAACTGAAGCGAGGTTGTGAGATGGCCAAGGGCAAAGCGAGCGACAGCCAGACGGGTACGGGGGAAGATGCAAAGCCTGCGACGGGGAAGCAGAAGAAGTCAACCGCGGGAAGCGGACAGGCAAGCGAGGCGGCGGCGCGGGCGGGCGGCGCCGCGCCGGCCGCGGCGAAAACGCCTGGCAAGCCGGCGCGGTCGAGAAAGTCAGGTGCGGGCAAGGCGCAGGTCTCGGCCGCGCCCCCGCCGCTGATCGACACCTCGCTGGCCGCGCAGGCGGCCGCCAAGATGCTCGCCGCCGGTTTCACCAAGTCGCCAGCGGCGGCCACAGGGTCGGCATCGGGTGGTTCCCGGACCAGCGATTCGTCCACGCCACAGGAGAGTGCGCTGTTCCGGCAGATCAAGGCGGGTCTGAACAAGCCGCACGCTGCCACCATGTCCAGCGTTCTGGAAAAGTCACAGGGTCCCGAGCCGGTCAAGCAGCACCGCGAGTTCAGCAAGCAGGTGGGGCATAATCAGACATTTCAGGCGGACGTGACACGAAGCGGTGTGCCGCGGCGAACACCGGGTTGATGGGCAACGAGGCCCCAGCGCACACGAAGGCAGATTGGAAGCAGTTGCTGGCGTGACCGGCGAGCAGGCTGGCCCTCGCCGGCCGCACGTGTCGTATGCGGCAGACTAGGCCGCGGCGCAGCGTGGCTGCGGGTTTTGGGTCTGGGTCAGCGGCTGCGGCTGAGCGGGCGGCTGGTTCTGCTGCAAGACGGTTGCGGCCACGGGGACCGGCGCCGCCAGTGCCGCGGCCATGCGTGCGCGTTCCGCCATCGCCTCGAACTGCCAGCGAATCAGCCGCTTGAGGCGCTCGATGTCGCAGCCGCGCAGCCGCCGGTAGGACACCTGCACGCGCTGTCCGCTGGACATGGTGATCAGCATTTCATGTTCCCGCGCCCGCGCCTCGATCATTTCGTCCCAGGGATACTCGGTGTTGTCCTTGTCCGGCAGCGACAGCCCGCGCGGGGTAAGACGCACACACGGCGGGCGGCGCGCGAAGATCGCAAAACACCCCGTCGCCAGCACCAGAACCCAGAAAAACAGCGACAGCGTCTGTCCGCGCGAGAGCTGGATCAGCCCGTACAACAGTGGCACTGCGACGATCAGCCCATGCAAACGTCCGGCCGTATCGTAAAAGTCGATGCGGTTTCGGATCGGCATGGGGCGCAGGCAGAGGTTGGCGTGGCCGATCGTCGGCCCCCGCACGTCTCCCTGAATCGCCTTGGTCAATTCGTCACGCATCGTGAGCAAAGGATACGATATGTCTATGTCGGCTGGCGAATGCAGGACGTTGCGGCGAGCTGCGCAGGAGATGAAATCCGTCGAGTTGCCTGCGGATTGTTTGGGATATGACGAATATGCCGCAGCGGAATGGTTCTGGCGGAGGGCTTCACATCAGTTGCCGCCCGTTCGCGTTGTCGCAGGCCATTGAGCTGATGACGCTGCTGATCGCGGCGTCAGCGGGTGCGGTTCTTGTCCAGGATCCCCAAAATGATCAGCAGAAATGCCAGCAGGCGGACCGCATACAGCCAGGTGCGAACTTCGTCCTTCTCGATGAATGCCAGGGCCAGCCAGTTTAATCCAAGAATCCAGAAGGCAATCGCGAAGATGGCCAGCAGGCGGTCGTGCGTGCGGGTGTAAAAGCGCAGGAAAAACAGCCCCGCCACCAGGCAGCAGACCACAATCGCGCCCAGAAGGAATTGATTGACCAGTGGATGAATCACAGCCGCCACCTCAGCAGTTCTGACCAGAGCCTACTGTGCATCCCAGACCAGGCCGAAGACCAGCAACAGCAGCCCAGTCAGGGCCGCAATGCTGCGGAGCACGGCGAATCCGATGTTGGCAAAGGCGATGTCCACTTCCGGGAACACGATCTTGTCGATCAGCAGCAGCGCGTTGTTGAGGCTGAGAAACACAAAGCACAGACAGCTCCACAGCAGCAATCGGGCGCGCGTTCGCAGGTATCCCCGCGCCAGCAGCACGGCACACACCAGACTCGTCGCGGTACACAGGACATAGACGGTTTCGGCCATGGCTCACCTCGGTTCTTCGCCCGGTCGATCGGTGCGATCGTCCTTTCGCAGCCGGAAGGCATCGGCGAATTGCCGAATCGGATCCGGGGGCTTGGAAAAGATCATGCTGATGATGGTGACGCGCCGGGTTTGATATTCGCGTGCCAGAGCGGCGATGGTCTGGTCCAGCTCTGGTGACCGCGGCGCGTAGCGGTAACCCGCGGCAGCCGATTCCAGCAATCCGGACTGGGCCAGTTTGGTCAGCGCCGCCTCGGTCCAGTTCGGATCGATGCGCAGCTCGCGTGCCACGTCGGCGGCTGGCTTGGGTTGCTGAGGGTTTGCGTGCAGCAGCAGCAATGCCTCGAGCTGCACGACCGAATCGATGTGCTCGGCAAGGAAGCTCACAACGTTTTGGGGAATATCCTCAGCCGCCACGCCCGCTCCACGAGATGGACGAAAAGATTGCCAGCTCCACTGTCAGGCAGTCGAGAATAGAGGACCGTGCGAGAGGCGTGGAACGGACAAATCTGCCCAGTGGGGTCAAAAAATCAGAAAAATTGACTGGATCGGTTGATTCCGGGTCGCTAAGCCAACCCCAGGAGACGAAAGTACGCCGCGGCAAAACAGCGGTCGGCGAGAGCGAACAGCCAGCGGTCGCGTGGCATCTGCGGGCCGGGGGCGCGCAAGCCCACGCTGACCAGCAGCGGCCGCTGCCACAGTTGGTTGATTCCGAACGCTGGCTCCAGACCGGTGTCGTGCAGCTCGCGGACCAGGTGCTGCTGAAACGACTTGAGCGTGATCAGGTCTGCCTCGAGATCAATCCCGCCGGCCAGAAGGCTGATCGCCAGGGTCTGCCCGTCGTGGCGGAGTGTGGCGATGCCGCTGCCGTTGGGATTGCAGGCGCGCCATCTGAAGTACAGCCCGCCATCGGAATTGGGCAGCGCAAGCTCAAACTGCTCAATGTAGCCATCGAGCTCCCGCGTGAAGGCCACGAGCAGGTCCTGGGCGCCTTCGATACATTGCAGTCGCGGGTAGTCGTAGTGGGTTGTGGACCGCAATTCGCCCTGAGGTGACAGATCGACGACGGTGAATCCGCGCATCGCCACACTGTTAGCAGGTCCGTGCGAATCCTGGCAATCGGAAATCTTTCCATTTTTTCGGCGCTGTCCCGGTGGCGGCGGGAATCTATAGTCGCTGCATTCTCTGCGCCTGGTTGTCCGCCCGCGAGTCGCTGGTTGTGACCCGGGTCGAGTGGAAGGTTTCGCAGGGCACGAGGGAGCCACCCATGCCGAATAAGACGATGGCGTCGCGCGTCACAAGAACCGCTACAACCGCTGGCAAGGGCGTCAAATCGCCACGCAGTGGCAACGGTCGATCTCAGACGCCAGCTCAAGCGCAGCAGGCCGATGCGCCTAAGTCGTCGGCCATGTCGTCCGCGCACGAGCGTGCAATGCACGCTTCGCGAGGGTCTGCAACGGCGATGCCAAGTCCGCCGCCGATCTTCAGCACGCTGCTGCCGGATCGCGCGCCAGCTCGCCAGCGTGAGCAGGAGCGGCCAGCCAACGGCAGGCATTTGGACAAGACCCAACTGCTGGAGGCGTTGCTGGCGTTCAAGAAGGGAGACTTTTCAGTTCGCCTGCCGATCGATCTGGATGGCGTGGACGGCAAGATCGCCGACGCGTTCAACGAAGTGATGGAGCAGTCGGATCGGATGGCCGGCGAGCTTCAGCGGCTCAGCCGCATGGTCGGCAAGGAAGGCAAGATCTCGCAGCGTGCCAACATTGGAGAAGTGACCGGATCCTGGAAGGACAAAGTGGACGCGGTGAACGCGCTGATCAGCGACCTGGTGCATCCGATCGCCGAAACCAGCCGCGTCATCGGCGCCGTCGCCAAGGGAGATCTGTCGCAGACGATGGCGCTGGAGGTAGAGGGCCGGCCGCTCGCCGGCGAGTTCCTCCGCACCGCCAAGACCGTCAACACAATGGTGGATCAGCTCGGCAGCTTCGCCTCGGAAGTGACGCGCGTGGCTCGCGAAGTGGGAACTGAAGGCAAGCTCGGCGGGCAGGCCAAGGTCAAGGGAGTGGCCGGGACCTGGAAGGACCTGACCGACTCCGTGAACAGCATGGCCGGGAACCTCACGGCGCAGGTGCGCAACATCGCCGCCGTCACCACCGCCGTCGCCAACGGCGATTTGTCCAAGAAGATCACGGTGGATGTCAAGGGCGAGATCCTGGAGCTGAAAAACACCATCAACACGATGGTGGATCAGCTTCGGTCCTTCGCGTCCGAAGTGACGCGGGTGGCCCGCGAGGTGGGCACCGAAGGCAAGCTCGGTGGGCAGGCGGAAGTGAAGGGCGTGGCTGGCACATGGAAGGACCTGACCGATTCGGTGAATTCGATGGCTGCCAACCTCACGTCTCAGGTGCGCAACATTGCCGCCGTCACAACCGCCGTCGCCAATGGCGACCTTTCCAAGAAGATCACCGTGGACGTGAAGGGCGAAATCCTGGAGCTGAAGACGACCATCAACACGATGGTGGACCAGCTCAACAGCTTTGCTTCGGAAGTGACGCGAGTGGCTCGCGAAGTGGGTACCGAAGGCCGGCTCGGTGGGCAGGCGGAAGTGAAGGGCGTGGCTGGCACATGGAAGGATCTGACGGACTCCGTGAACAGCATGGCCGGGAACCTCACGGCCCAGGTGCGCAACATCGCCGCCGTCACAACCGCCGTCGCCAAAGGCGACCTGACCAAGAAGATCACGGTGGACGTCAAGGGTGAGATCCTCGAGTTGAAGAACACGATCAACACGATGGTGGACCAGCTCAGCAGCTTCGCGGCGGAGGTAACGCGCGTGGCTCGCGAGGTGGGCACGGAAGGCAAACTGGGCGGGCAGGCGGATGTGCGCGGCGTCGCGGGGACCTGGAAGGACCTGACCGACAACGTGAACATGATGGCCGGCAACCTCACCTCGCAGGTCCGCAACATCGCCGACGTGACCAAGGCGGTCGCCAACGGCGACCTGTCGCGCAAGATCACTGTGGACGTCAAGGGCGAGATTCTGGAGCTGAAGAACACGGTTAACACGATGGTGGATCAGCTCAGCAGCTTCGCGGCGGAGGTGACCCGCGTGGCTCGCGAAGTGGGCACCGAAGGCAAACTGGGCGGGCAGGCTGAAGTGCGCGGCGTCGCCGGCGTGTGGAAAGACCTGACCGATTCGGTGAACTCGATGGCCTCCAACCTCACCGTGCAGCTTCGCGACGTGTCGAAGGTGGCGACGGCCATCGCCAACGGCGACCTGACGCAGAAGATCACCGTGGACGTGCGCGGGGAGATTCTTCAGATCAAGAACGTGATCAACACGATGGTGGATCAGCTCAGCTCGTTTGCGTCGGAAGTGACGCGCGTGGCGCGCGAGGTGGGCACCGAAGGTGAGCTGGGCGGCCAGGCGGATGTGAAGGGCGTGGCTGGCACATGGAAAGACCTGACGGACTCCGTGAACAGCATGGCCGGGAACCTCACGGCGCAGGTGCGCAACATCGCCGCCGTCACCACCGCCGTCGCCAATGGCGACCTGTCGAAAAAAATCACCGTGCCGGTGAAGGGCGAGATGCTCGAACTCAAGCAAACCATCAACACGATGGTGGACCAGCTCAACAGCTTTGCTTCGGAAGTGACGCGCGTGGCGCGCGAGGTGGGAACCGAAGGCAAGCTCGGTGGACAGGCGGAAGTCAAGGGCGTGGCTGGAACATGGAAAGACCTGACCGATTCGGTGAACTTCATGGCCGCCAACCTCACCTCGCAGGTGCGCAACATCGCGACGGTGACGACCGCCGTCGCCAACGGAGACCTTTCCAAAAAGATCACGGTGGACGTCCGCGGCGAGATCCTGGAGCTGAAGAACACCATCAACACGATGGTGGATCAGCTCAGCAGCTTCGCGGCGGAAGTCACGCGCGTGGCGCGCGAGGTGGGAACCGAAGGCAAACTGGGCGGCCAGGCTGAAGTGCGCGGCGTCTCGGGAACCTGGAAGGACCTGACTGACAACGTGAACTTCATGGCCGCGAATCTGACCAACCAGGTCCGCAACATCGCGGACGTGACCAAGGCGGTGGCGGCGGGCGACCTGTCCAAGAAGATCACGGTGGACGTGAAGGGGGAAATCCTGGAACTGAAGAACACCGTGAACACGATGGTGGATCAGCTTCGCGCGTTCGCCTCGGAAGTCACGCGCGTGGCCCGCGAGGTGGGCACGGAAGGAAAGCTCGGCGGGCAGGCGAACGTGCCGGGCGTCGCCGGAACCTGGAAAGACCTGACCGACAACGTGAACTTCATGGCGGCGAATCTGACCGACCAGGTCCGCAACATCGCGCAGGTGACCACGGCGGTGGCCAACGGCGACCTGACCAAAAAGATCACCGTGGACGTCAAAGGCGAGATCCTGGAGCTGAAGAACACCATCAACACGATGGTGGATCAGCTCAACAGCTTTGCTTCGGAAGTCACGCGCGTGGCCCGCGAGGTGGGCACGGAAGGAAAACTGGGCGGGCAGGCGGAGGTGCGAGGCGTCTCGGGCACCTGGAAAGACCTGACCGACAACGTGAACTTCATGGCCGACCGCCTGACCAACCAGGTGCGCGGCATCGCCAAGGTGGTGACGGCGGTGGCCAATGGCGACCTGAAGCGCAAGCTCACCGTGGACGCCAAGGGCGAGATCGCGGAGCTGGCCGACACGATCAACAGCATGATCGACACGCTGGCGACGTTCGCGGATCAGGTGACGACGGTGGCCCGCGAGGTGGGGGTCGAGGGCAAGCTCGGCGGGCAGGCCAGCGTGCCCGGCGCCGCGGGAACCTGGCGCGATCTGACCGACAACGTCAACCAGCTTGCGGCGAATCTCACGACGCAGGTACGCGCCATCGCCGAAGTCGCCACTGCGGTGACCAAGGGCGACCTGACACGCTCGATCACCGTCGAGGCGCAGGGCGAAGTCGCTGCCCTCAAGGACACCATCAACGAGATGATCCGCAACCTGCGCGACACCACCCAAAAGAACACCGAGCAGGACTGGCTCAAGACCAACCTGGCCAAGTTCAGCCGGATGCTCCAGGGGCAAAAGGACCTGCTGACGGTTGGCCGGCTGATCCTTTCGGAGCTGGCGCCGGTGGTCGGCGCCCAGCAGGGCGTGTTCTACATCGTGGACAACACGTCCAGGCCCGAAGAGCCGATGCTCAAGCTGCTGGCCAGCTACGCCTACAAGGAACGCAAGAACATCGACAACAAGTTCAAGCTTGGCGAGGGGCTTGTCGGCCAGTGCGCCCTGGAGAAGCAGAAGATCCTGCTCACGCACGTCCCGCCGGACTACATCAAGATCACATCCGGTCTTGGCGAGGCCAAGCCGCTGAACATCATCGTCCTGCCGATCGTGTTCGAGGGCCAGGTCAAGGCGGTGATGGAACTGGCCAGCTTCGACCGGTTCAGCCCGACGCATGAGACGTTCCTGGATCAGCTCACCGAGTCGATCGGAATCGTGCTGAACACGATCGAGGCCAACATGCGCACGGAGGATCTGCTCAAGCAGTCGCAGTCGCTGGCCCGCGAGCTTCAGAGCCAGCAGCAGGAACTCCAGCAGACCAACGCCGAGCTGGAGGAAAAGGCCAAGCTGCTGGCCGATCAGAATGTCGAAGTCGAGCGCAAGAACAAGGAAGTGGAGCAGGCCCGTCAGGCGCTGGAGGAAAAGGCCAAACAGCTCGCGCTGACAAGCAAGTACAAGAGCGAATTTCTGGCGAACATGAGCCACGAGCTTCGCACGCCGCTGAACTCGCTGCTGATTCTGTCGGATCAGCTCAGCAAGAACAGCGAGGGCAACCTCACGTCGCGGCAGGTTGAATTCGCCCGGACAATCCACTCCTCGGGCAACGACCTGTTGAACCTGATCAACGACATTCTGGATCTGAGCAAGATCGAGAGTGGAACGGTGATCGTGGACGTCGGGGAGATCGCGATGCGGGATCTTCGTGATTACGTGGATCGCACGTTCCGCCACGTGGCCGAAAGCAAACGGCTGGAGTTCAACCTTGATTTCAGCGGGAAGTTGCCGCGGGCGATTCACACCGACGCCAAGCGGCTTCAGCAGGTGCTGAAGAATCTGTTGTCCAATGCGTTCAAGTTCACCGAACGTGGCAGCGTGTCGCTGGAGGTGTTCGAGGCCGGCAGCGGATGGTCGCCGGATCATCCCGTGCTCAGTCGCGCTCGGGGCGTGATCGGGTTCACAGTGCGCGACACGGGGATCGGCATCCCGCCGGAGAAGCAGCAGATCATTTTCGAGGCGTTCCAGCAGGCGGACGGCTCGACCAGTCGCAAGTACGGCGGGACCGGGCTTGGGCTGGCGATCAGCCGCGAGATTGCCGGATTGCTGGGCGGGGAAATCCGCCTCAGCAGCACGCCGGGACAGGGCAGCGTCTTCACGCTGTATCTGCCGCTGCACTACACTTCGCCGCGACAGCCTCGCGGTGCGGCAAGGGCAGCGTCTCCCGCCGTGCCAGCCATGGACGCATCGACCGAAGCGCCATCGGCGACAGTGGCGGCGCCGGCCGCCTCGACCGGGCAGGCGACGCGCGACTCCAAAGGCGCATTCGATGACCTGATCGCCGCGGATCCGGCGGCCATGGTTGTGCCAACGGATGCGACGGCGGACATGGTCGAGGACGACGCGGCGTCCATCAAGCCGGACGATCAGAACGTACTGCTGGTCGTGGAGAATGACCCGCATTTCGCGCGGCTGCTGGTGGACATCGGGCGGGAAAGCGGCTTCCGTGTGGCCGTCGCCTCACGCGGATCGGCGGCGCTGCAACTGGCACGCAGGCTCGCCCCGGCCGCCATCACGCTGGACATCAACCTGCCCGACATCGATGGCTGGCGCATTCTCAACCGGCTCAAGGACGACCTGGCCACGCGCCACATCCCCGTGCAGATCATCACCACCGAGGAACAGTGCGAGCGCGGCTTGCGGATGGGCGCCGTGGGCGTGCTGGTCAAGCCGATCAAGACCAGACAGTCGCTGGATGAGACGTTTGAGCAGATCCGGGCGATGACTGCGCCGCACCGGCGGCGCGTCGTGGTCATCGACACCGATCCGGCCGAGCGCGACAAGCTCGCCGAACTGATCGCTGGCGACGACGTCGAGATCAGCCGGATCCCGCCCGCCGAGGCAATGACACTGCTTCGTGACGGCGATGGCGGCCAGCAGCGCCGGCGTGCGGACCTGATCGTCGTGGGGCTTGAATTGCCCGACCGCGCCCGTGGATTCGACCTGATCGATGAGCTGAAAGAAGACGCGGCGCTGCGGGAGATTCCGTTGATCGTCTGCTCCCGTGGCGAGCTGTCCAGAAAGGATGAACTGCATCTGAAGCGGCTGACGCAGACCAGTGTGCTCAAAGATGTTCGCTCGCGCGAGCGCCTGATCGATGAGGTGGCGCTGTTCCTGCATCGCAGGCTCGACAACATGCCTGAAACCGTCCGCGCGCACATCGAAAAGCTGCATCAGCCCGGTACCGTGCTGGCCGGCAAAAAGGTTCTGGTCGTCGATGACGACATCCGCAACATCTTCGCGATGACCAGTATCCTGGAACCGTACGGGATGCAGATCATTTCCGCGGAGACAGGTCGGGCGGCGATCGAGCACCTTCAGCGCACGGCGGACATCGACGTGGTGCTGATGGACATCATGATGCCCGATCTGGATGGCTTCGATACGATGCGGGCGATCCGAAAGCTCAGCCGGTTCCGAAGCCTGCCGATCATCGCGCTGACCGCCAAGGCAATGAAGGGGGACCGTGAAAAGTGCATCGAGGCAGGCGCCAGCGACTATATCTCCAAGCCCGTGGATACCGAACAGTTGCTGGCGCTTCTACGAGCGTGGTTGTATCGCTGAGAAAAGGCGGATGCGCAGGGCCGAAGACAGCAGACTTGGCCCGCGCCCTGAGCGGTTCGCTGTTGCATCTGCCATGACTGCCGGTGGATATGTCCGACGCACGAGCCAGCATTCTGATCGTCGATGACCGACCGGAGAAGCTTCTGGCGCTGGAAGCGGTGCTGGAGGATCTGGATCTGAACATCGTGCGCGCCTACAACGGTCGCGAGGCGCTGCGCCATGTGCTCAGCCACGAATTCGCCGTGATCCTGCTGGATGTGAACATGCCCGGGATGGACGGCTTCGAGACCGCCCAGCTCATCCGGCAGCGACAAAGCTCGGCCCACGTGCCGATCATCTTCCTGACTGCGATGAGCGACGAGATGCATGCGGCACGAGGATATGAGCTTGGGGCGGTGGATTACATTCTTACACCCGTGGTGCCGCAGGTCTTGCGATCCAAGGTTGCGGTCTTCGTGGATCTTTACCGCAAGACCGAGCAGGTGCAGCGTCAGGCCGAGCGCCTGCGGCAGCGTGCCGCGCAACTGCACCGACTGACCGGCGCGTCGCTGGCGATCAACTCGGCGCCCAGTGCCGAACAGATCGCCCGGATCGCCGCCCAGACCGCGCGCGACGTGATCGGCGCGCATCAGTCGCTGATCGTAGTGGCGCCGGGAGGGCATCCCTCGCATGCGGCGGCCTACGCGTGCTATTCGGAAAAGTACGCGACGTGGCGACCGACGGACCTTCAGTTGATCGGCACGCCGCTGCACGCGATGGTGTGCGGGCGTAATCAGCCGCTGCGGATGAGTCCGGCGGAGCTGGATGCGTATGCTCCGCTGCACGCGCAGGGCATCGCGGGCACCGGCGCCCCGCCGCTGCGCGGTCTGCTGGCCGTGCCGCTGACCACCCGCGACGGGCACAACATGGGGATGATCCTGCTGTCCGACAGGATCGACGGAGAGTTCAGCGGCGACGACGAGGCGATCCTGGTGCAGCTTTCCCAGCTTGCCTCCGTCGCTGTCGAAAACACGATCTTCGCTGAAGAGCGCGAGGCCAATCGTCTCAAGGACGAGTTTCTCTCGACGCTGTCGCATGAGCTTCGCACGCCACTGAACGCGATATCGGGCTGGGTGCAGCTCATGCGGATGGAAAACCTCCAGGACGATCTGGCCCATGGGTTGGAAGTCATCGAGCGCAACGTCAAGGCGCAGACCAAGTTGATCGAGGATCTGCTGGATGTTTCGCGGATCACCACGGGCAAGATGCGGCTGAGCACGCGCCCGATCACGCTCAAGCCGGTACTCCTGGCCGCCGCCGATGCCGTTCGTCCCTCCGTCGATGCCAAGCAGATCGCGCTGGCATTCGATCTGGATACGATCGAGCGGGAGGATGCAGCGGTCATCGGGGATCCGGATCGTCTTCAGCAGGTGTTCTGGAACCTGCTATCCAACGCGGCGAAGTTCACGCCGGTGGGCGGAAAGATCACCGTCCGCGGACAGCGCGATCCGCAAACCAATACTGTCTGGATCAGCGTCAGCGACAGCGGCGAAGGGATCGATCCGGCGTTCCTGCCATACGTGTTCGAGCGGTTCCGGCAGGCCGACAGCACCAGCGCCCGCAGGCACGGAGGGTTGGGAATCGGGCTGGCGATCGTGCGTCACATCGTGGAGCTGCATGGCGGGCAGGTGCAGGCCGACAGCGCCGGGCACGGCTGCGGGGCGACGTTTACGATCCGCTTGCCGCTGGCCAGCGTCGCATCGCCGCCGCGTCAGCAGCAGCGCCTGCAATCGCAGGAGCAGGGCATCGAGCCGCAAACGGAAACCCGACCCCTCAGGCGCTCGCGCCCGCGCGGCTCCGGGAAGCCGACGGTGCCCGGCCCGCGGCCGGCCGACCAATCGCCTCCGCCGGAGCGTGCTTCCGATCCGCCCGGGCCACAGGCACTGGCCGGATATCGGATTCTGGCAGTGGACGATGAGGCCGACGCGCGCGAGGTCCTGTCCGAGTTGCTCGGGCGCTTCGGCGGCACCATCGCCACCGCCGCCGACGTCGAGCAGGCCATGAGTATGATCCCGAGCTTTCGCCCGGACGTGATCCTGACGGACTTGGCGATGCCCGGTCTGGATGGTTACGCGTTACTCCAGCGCGTGCGCGGCTCTGGAAACGGGGTCGGTGATCTGCCGGTGGTGGCATTGACCGCCTACGCCCGCCCCGAGGACCGGGTCGATTCGCTTCGCGCCGGATTTGGGGCACATGTTGCCAAGCCGATCGATCCGGCCGAGCTGATCGAGGCGATTCGTCGTATCGCCCAAGCCCGTTCCACAACGCCGGCCGAGTCGCCCGCTTCCGATGCGGGCGTGCCGAGCGACCCGCCCAAGCCCAGCCCCCTGCGTCTGGGCGCCTGAGTGTTGGCGTCGAGTTGCCAGCCCATATCCGCTACAATGCCGTGCGTGCCAAGCGTACCTGTTCACATTCCCGGCAGCGCATCCTACGAGATCGTGGTCCGCCCCGGTCTGCTGGCCGAGGCGGGTATCGTGCTGCGCAAGCTCAATGGCTCGGGCAAGGCGTGCATCGTCACCGATTCGACCGTCGGGCCGTTATACCTGCCAGTGCTTGAGAGTTCACTGAAGCAGGCGGAGTTTCGTCCGGTGGTGGCGACGGTACCGGCCGGCGAGGAACACAAAACCATCCAGACCATCACCAGGATTTATGACGATCTGCTGCCGGCGCGGATCGATCGCCATACCCCGCTGATTGCGCTGGGAGGCGGGGTCGTGGGAGACATGGCGGGATTCGCGGCGGCAACGATCCTCCGCGGCGTGCCATTCGTGCAGATCCCCACGACGCTGCTGGCGATGGTGGATGCCAGCGTCGGCGGAAAGACCGGCGTCAACCACACCGTGGGCAAGAACCTCATCGGCGCGTTCCATCAGCCGATCGTCGTGCTGATCGATCCGCAGGTGCTGCGAACCCTGGCGCCGGAGGAGCTGCGCGGCGGATTGGCCGAGTGCATCAAACATGAAATCATCCGTGATGGCGATGGCTTTGAACGCCTGGAGCAGAACATCTCCCGAGCGTTGGCACTGGAGATGGACTACCTAAGCGAGCTGATCGCGCACAACGTGGCGATCAAGGCCAGGGTCGTCGAGGCCGACCCGCTGGAGCGGGGCCAGCGCGCTCACCTGAATTTCGGTCACACCTTCGGGCATGCGATCGAGCAGGTCTCCGGTTACAGCTATTCGCATGGTCAGAGCGTGGCGCTGGGGATGGTTGCCGCCAGCTTCACCGCCGCGAGGCTGGGGCTGCTGGACAGCCAGTCGCAGCGGCGGATCGTCTCACTGATCGAGCGGGCCGGCTTGCCCGTACGCGGTCTGAGACTCGATGTCGATGCCATCGTTGAGACGATGAGCTTCGACAAGAAGATCCGGAGTGGGTCGCTGCGATTTATTCTGCCGGATCGGATCGGGCATGTGGTGATCCGCGACGATGTGCCGCCGCCGATCGTCCGCGAGGCGATCCTGTCGCTGCGGTGAGGCTCCGGCCAGAGCGCCGATATGATCTCGACATCCCCGCAGCGGCGAATTACCCTTCGCCAACTCCATGGCGGATGAAAAGCCCAAGCCGGTGCCGATCGAGAAGTCCTTTCTGGTCCAGAAGTTCGCCAAGCTTCGCTTTGGCACGACCAGTGTGGTCGGCTACAGCGTGGCCGGCGAGGAAACGGTGGTCCAGATTCCGGAGCTCAACGTCTGCTTCGACATCGGACGGGCGCCGCACTTCTCGCTGACCAGCGACATCGTCTGCATTACCCACAGCCACATGGATCACCTGGCCGGGCTTGGGTACTACCTTTCGCAGCGTGCGTTTCAGGGGATGAAACCGGGAACGGTGATCGTCCCGCGGGAGATCGAGCGACCGGTGGATCAACTGCTGCGCTGCTGGCGGGAAGTCGAGCGGCAGGGAACGCCCTACACGCTGATCCCCATGTCCGCCGGGCAGCTCTACGAAGTACGCCGCGATTTCGGCATTCGGGCGCTTGCCACGCACCACGGCGGGCCGAGCCTGGGCTATGCCCTGATCAGCATCCGCGAAAAGCTCAAGCCCGAATACATGGGCAGGACCGGGCCGGAGCTGGCGCAGATGAGAAAACAGGGCGTTCAGATCCAGTACCGGCTGGAGGTTCCTCTGGTCGTGTTTCTGGGCGACACGACGATCGGCAGCGTCTTCGATCACCCCGACGTGCAGAACGCGCAGATCCTGATCACCGAGTGCACCTTCTTCGATTCGGATCACCGGGCCAAGGCCAAGGCCGGAAAGCACATGCACATGGAGCACCTTGCGGAGGTGCTGCCGAAACTGAACAACCGCTACATCATCATTTCGCACGTTTCGCGGCGGACGGGAATTCGCCGCGCCAGAAGCCTGCTGCGCAAGCGTATCGGGGCCGAGCAGATGCAACGGATCCATTTCCTGATGGACTTCGAAGGCGCGCGGGATGAAGGCGATGTCGAAAACGTCGGCCCCCCGCCCGCGGATACCAAAGAATAGCCGCCGCCCGGCGCGGGTCCGAGAATCCTTTTCAATCGAACCTGATCAGATAGCCGATAGCGTTCAGGTGATGCTGCGGCAGATTTTCAGAACGATTGTCGGGCAGATCCAATTGAATCGCGCACGATCGGCTGCCGCGCCGCGCGATAATTGCGCTCTCGAAATCGCCGAGCTGCTGCGGCGAAAGCCGGTAAACCTGGACACCCCGGAGATCCAGCGCTTCCTGGCGGGCAAGGTGGTGCTGGTGACCGGCGCCGGCGGATCCATCGGCTCGGAGATATGCCGACAGACGATGAAGTTCTGCCCGGGCAGGCTGATCCTGCTGGACCGCGCCGAAAACGCGCTGTTCGAGATCGACCGGGAACTGCGCGATCGCTGGGTCGGGGCCGAGATCGTGCCGGTCGTGGCTGATATCTGTGACGCGAACCGCATCGACCGCGTCTTCCGCGCCCTTCGGCCACAGGTCGTCTTCCACTGCGCAGCACACAAACACGTGCCGATGATGGAACTTCACCCCGGCGAGGCAGTGAAAAATAACGTCTTTGGCACGAAGATCGTCGCCGATGCGGCACTGGAGCACGGCGTTGGCGCATTCGTGATGGTCAGCACGGACAAGGCGGTCAACCCAACCAGCGTCATGGGAGCGACTAAGCGCATCGCGGAGCTGTATGTGCAGTCGCTGAACAGCGGCCAGCGGCCAGTGGTCGGCGCTCAGGGCCCGTCAACCGAGCAGCGGCCAGTGAGCCTTGAGCACCGTTGCCGCTTCGTCGCCGTGCGCTTTGGCAACGTCCTGGGATCCTCCGGGTCGGTTCTGCCGATCTTTCGCAGGCAGATCGAAGCCGGCGGGCCGGTCACAGTCACGCACCCGGACATGAAGCGATACTTCATGACCATCCCCGAGGCGTCGCAACTGGTGATGCAGGCCGGGGCCATCGGGCGCGGCGGGGAGATCTTCGTCCTGGACATGGGCCAGCCCGTGCGGATTCTGGATCTGGCAGTGGAAATGATCCGCAGGGCCGGACTTCGGCCGGGCAGGGACATCCAGATTCGCTTCACCGGCATGCGTCCAGGCGAAAAGCTTTACGAGGAGCTGGCCTGCGACGATGAGCAGACGGTTGCAACCTCGCACGGGAAGATTCGCATCTGGCAGCTTCCGCGGGCGTCGCGGCAACAGGTCGGGCGAATGCTTCAGCTTCTCCAGAGCGTGATCGACGCGCCTCGCGCGCAGGTGATCCAGACCCTGATGCACTGCGTGCCGGAATACAAACCCGCTGGCGGAGATATCTGCGACGCGGTTTTTTCCGCAGACGAAGCCGAACCGCTGCAAACCGACGATCAGGCCTCACAGCTTCGGGTTCTGGCGCGGCTCAGTGCCTCCCGCGCGGCCTGACCGCTGACGAACCGCACGTCAATGGAATCCGCAGAACGGGGCTACGTTTCTCCCGGTAAAGCTGCCAGGCTTTCGGGCAAAATCTGTGGAGTGAAATTTCCCTTGACCAGCCGCGTGGGCGATTCGACAGTGGGATTTCCGGTCGGAGGCGGTCATGGGTCATATCTTGCGCCTGGTCGTTGTCATCGCGTGCTGCCTTGAAGGGCTGTGGCTCGCCGAATTGAGCTGGGCCGCGACGGATCCCGCGACGCGCCCCGCCGCCGCGCGGCGCGTCACGGCGCGCTGGTACGGGCAGATGTCCGGCACGCATCAGACGTACGCCAGCCGTGAGCCGGGCTCGCTGGGGCTGTCGATGTCCAAGCCCAATATGCAGCAGCAGACCGAGGCTCGCGTGGTGATTCGCGAGGAAGTGGACGACCTGACCGGCGCGCGACACGCCGTGGTCGAGAGCCTGGCCTGGAGCAGCTCCGTCGGAGATCTGTATTACCTGAACAAGGACGGTTCGCGCGTGCGGGCCGGTGGTGGAGGAAGCGGCTCGGGAAGCTACGACGAGCATGAGCTGCTCGGTGAGTCGGTTGAACCCAACCCCGAGCAGTTGACCGATGCGCGGCAACGCGTCGAGCAAGCCCAGCAGAGCCTCGAGCAGGCCCGGCGCGAGTATGAGAAAGCTCAGCAGGAGGCGCGCGCCCACGGTGTGGATCCCGCGGCCGCCGCGCTTCAGGGTCCGGAAAAGGAGCTGATCGAGTCGCTGCGGTCGTATCGGGCGATGCAGACGCGACCGGGCGCCACGGACGAGCAGATCCAGGCGGCGCAGCATCGTGTCGAGCGCGCACAAGAACAGTATCGAATTCGCCTCGACGAACAGCAGAAACAAATCGAACAAGCCTATACCCGCAAACTCCAGCCGCTGGTCGCCAAGCTCCAGGACACGAAGCTGAGCGAGGACGAACGTCGCAAAGCCGGCGAAGAGCTGAGCCGCCTCAGCGAGCAGCTTGCGCGCGAATCGCAGAAGATCTCCGCCGCCAGCGAGGAGTTGAGCCACATTCAGGAGCTGGATGGGCTCGCGCAGGAACTGGCCGCCGCCGAGCGGTATCTGCATATCGCACAGCACGATCTGGAAGAGTTGCTGAACCGTCGGGTGTCGCGCGCTTCGGCGGATGCGGACGTGGAATACGATCGGGCCTTGCGGCAATGGCGCGCGAGCCTGAACTTCGGTGTCGAGGATAAGCGACTGCTCGAGTTCGAAGCCGACGTGATCCCGCTGAAGCTCGTGGGGTTCAAAACGGTGCTTCGCGATCAGTATGAGCCGACCACGATGGTGGCGTCGGCGACGCGCCACCGGGGATTGTCATTTTCCGAGCCGGCGGACTTCGCGGAAGAGAACAACATCGTCCTGTCCAGCAACGAGCAATACGAGGGCGGAAGCCCCGGGCTGATCGGCGGCGGCAAAGGCCGTTCGCAGGCGACGTTCCGGCGGGTGCCGATCGAGCAGCAGCTTCTCGTGCAGGGGACGGTGTTGCACCGCATCCGAATCCCCAGGGATGAAAGGGATCTGAATCTGGTTCGCCACGAGGCGCCGGGCTCTGCCGCGCCTGGCTCCCCCGCCGCCGCAGGGTCGTTGGAGGGCGCGCTGCCCGTTGCGGGAAAGGTCAAGGTCGAAGCGTGGCTGCTCGATGGAAACGGGGACTCACCCGCGTCGAACATCCCGCCCGACATCACGGTCTACACTCAGGAAAACGACGCAGAGTTTTCGCTGGCGGTGCCGGCCGATCGGAATAAGTGGCTGTTTTTGCGATTCACATATCACAACAAGGAAGCACAGTTGTGGGAGACCAACGAGCTGGGCATCGAGATCGAGCGGATCCTCTCGGCCGTTGGTTCAGATGCGCAGGGCAATGCTCCTCTGGACGATATCGTGCGCCGCTCGACGGCGTACTTCCGATATGGCAAGGCGCCGATGGAGTATCCGTTGGGCAGCGAGCGGCGCGGCGCCAGTGTCCGCCGCGAGGGCAGCACAACCACCCTTCGCTTCGTTGGCTTCAACTCCATCCTCATCAACAGCTTCATCCTCAAGACGCCCTACCTCAATCAGAACCGCCATCCCTTCGAGATCAGGGCCAAAGTGCCTGCGGCGAAGCTGCTGGCGGCGCGTCCGGCGCACATCTCTGAGGCGACGGTGCGCGCGCGGATGCAACTGCCCGCCAGCGGCCCGGCTCCTGACGAAACCGAAATCGAGGTCCCCATCCGCGGCTCGGTCCTGTGTTTCCCGACCAGCGTGGCGATGAGCCTGGCTGGAGTCGGGCTGTTCGACATTCCCGACGGCGCCCAACACAGCGATCACGTCGCCAGAATCGCCAGCGAGATCTACGAGCACTATCGCACGCAATACTCGAAGATGCCGGAAATGTTCCCCTTCCCAACAGATCCGGCGATCATCGACCAGATCGCCCAGGAGAGCTCCGTCCCTCCGCCGTACTATCTGCTGGGCGCCAACCTGATGTTCTGGGCGAATTGGACGGCGATGGGCGCGGTCTATGGGCATTGGCCGTTCGTCTCGGGCACTCAGCAGTCGATGGAATGGCTCATCAGTCTGAAGCATCCGACCGCGAAGCTGAACCTGACGCTATACGGTCGCGACGGAACGAAGCACGCGCTCTCGCCGGATACCGAGAACTACCGCCCCTGGCAGTGGGCTTGGATCACCGATTCGTACGTCCGCAAGACCTACGGCAGCGAGGCGTTCACGTATGACAAACCGAGCGAACCGTACAACGTGTTCGCCACCGATTCGGCAAAACTGATCAATGTCCTTGGCCATGGGTGGGGATCGGTGGTGAGCATCAGCCATCGCTCAAGCACGGGCCAGCGCGGCGGGCACCTGATCACACTGGTCGGGCTGATCACCGACTGCTCCGGGAAGGTCGTGCGATGGATCTTCCATGATCCGTATGGCGACCAGAGCCGCAACCCCGGTATCCCTGGCTATTACGACCCGGCCAAAAACCCCGCCAACTACGATCAGGATCCGCCCCAGATGCAGGGCGAGCCAGCAACCTGGGGGCGATATGCCCCCTATGGCCCGGAGATCAATTCGTGGAATGGCCGAATGGAAGGCCGCTTCTGGGAGATCTTCAAACCCACGCAGCCCGAGACCGTTTCGACGATGCGCAAACGCCTGCTGCCCAGCCAGCCCAGCCCGCGCCTGCCAGGAACCTAGGCGGCGTGCGTCTCGACGTTGCGGCTGTTCATCGCAGCGACGTTCGCCGGCACCCGGCCGCCAGCAGTGCGCCACCGAGCAGTGCAAACGCGGTCGGCTCCGGGATAATCGCCAGGTAGATGTCGCTGTCGTTCAGCTCTCCGCCCGGCCCCTGCCACACAACCGTATCGCCGCTGATTCGAGGCTGGATGCCTGCTCCGAGAGAGTGCGTTTCGCCCAGGGCGATATCGTAGTAGTAGACTCCGCCTTCGCCTTCCCAGACGGCATGCATCCCGTCGAGATCGACGTTTTGCACCTCCGTTCCGGGGAGCACCTGGAGATTCGAGCTGGCGATGTTAAACAGGAAGGGCCTGTTGGTACCGTCCTGAGGCCGCCGGCCGGTGATGACGGCGTGCGTGTCGGTGACTTCGATCTCACTCACGTAGCTTAGTGGGAGCTGAATGGTTTGCCCGGACACCAGGTCGCGGAGATAGCCCAGAGAAACGCCATTTCCGGCTGTGTAGGCAAAGTACCGTTCGGAAAAGCTCGCGTCGAAGCGGAAGTAGTCGGTGATCACCCGGTCCTGTCCGCCGCCGTACAGATGAAGTCTCGTGTAACTACTGGGGCTGGCCGGCAACGGCGTGATGTATGCCGCCCATTGGTCACTCGCAATCCATCCCGACGCTGGATAAGCGGGCATGGTGCGCTGGGTAATCTGGCCTGTCGCGGGACTGTATTGCTTCCAGCTCAATGATTGCGGCGTCCAACTGAACCAGTTCAGGTAGTTCCTGGAGGCCGCTGGAAAACTGTTGTCCGCCGTGTCGTCCGTCAGAAGGGACAGGCCGCTGTCATTGAACAACACGATATCGCGGCCGGGGTCGTTGTACCTCAGGCATCCCCAACTGACGTAGGTGTCACTGATCCCGGTAACAGAGTGGTATGTGTAGTCCAACCCCGAAGAGCTGATGTTGGCGAAGGACGAGGTCGATCGATCATAGATAACGACCCTCTGCGTGTCATAAGAGCTGGTGGTGCGAGGCCCCAGGGTCCAGGCAACATATCGGTTGGAGACAATGGGACTCTGATCGATGCCGACGTTCGGAAGCTTCGTAACGAAAGGCACGCTCGTGCCGGCAACGCTGATGCCTGCCGAGCGTATCGCGACAATACAAATCAGCGAAACCAGGGCGACGGCCCGGACGCCCCTCCCCGGCGCGCAGAACCGCGGGCAAAGCGAAAGACTTTTGCGAAGGACTCGGCCCCGGCTTGTCCGATCGCTCCAGCCGGGACGTTGCCCCGCCGCCAAAAGCGCGCGGTCGCGCTGAGACTTGTTGCGGCTCATGGATTTTCTCCCACACCAACTCAGTTGTTCCGAAGCCGTAAGACGGCTGACGAAGTTCGATGGGGCCAACTCCGGGATGTGTCTTGCATGATACCGAACGTTAACGCCCGCGTACAAGTCTATTCTATGTCCCACGGCGGGAAGGACATTTCAGCATGCAGCGTGGGCTTGTGCCGGTCATGAGCTTCTTCCCGGCAGGCAAGAGCGCGCCCCGCTGTCCCATAATCCTAAAGTTTGCAGCAGCATCTGTCCGATGAGCCATGAGTCACGCGCGGAACTGTCAGCACCCGCGGATAGATCAATGGCCAAGGAAGGCTGGATCATGCGCACCATTTCCATCATCAATCAGAAAGGCGGATGCGGGAAGACGACCACGAGCATCAACCTGGCCGCCTGTCTGGCTCGACTGGGACATCGCACGCTTCTCGTGGACATGGACCCGCAGGGACACTGCGGCGTGGGCCTGGCGGTGCCGGAGGATCAGATTGAGCGCAGCGTGTACGACACGTTGATCGAGGAGAGCGACGGTCGGGTCGCGAAGATGAACGAGATCATCTGGCAGATCTCCTCGGATTTCGATCTGGCGCCGTCGAACATCAGGCTGGCGGCGTTCGAGCAGATTTTCGCCGGGCGCCCGGGGCGGGAAGATCGCCTCAGCCGC
Organism: Fontivita pretiosa; assembly: GCF_050410795.1. Lineage (GTDB taxonomy): Bacteria > Planctomycetota > Phycisphaerae > Tepidisphaerales > Tepidisphaeraceae > Fontivita > Fontivita pretiosa. The sequence continues at coordinate 5,156,803 of NZ_CP191258.1, forward strand.
GCGCTGGATGCGGTTCGCAACAACTACCAGTGGTGCATCATCGACTGCCCGCCGAGCGTCGGGCTGCTCACGTTCAACGCGCTTAAGGCGTGTGATGAGGTGATCGTGCCGGTGGAGACCGGCTTTTTCAGCCTGCACGGGCTGACAAAGATGATGGAGACGCTGGAGGTGTTGCGTGAGCGATGCGGCAAGGAGATTCTGATCCGCGTTCTGCCCACGCTGTACGACACGCGCACCAAACTGGCCCGGGAGGTCCTCTCCGAGCTGCGGGCGAAGTTCCGTGAGTACCTGATGGAAAGCACGGTGAACTTCAACACCAAGCTCAAGGAGGCCGCCAGTTTCGGCCAGCCGATCACCGAGTACGATCCTGGCAGCCGGGGGTACAAGGATTTCGTGAATCTGGCGCGCGAGCTGATGGGGTATCGTCCCAGCCAGGTCGAGCCGCCCGCGGCGCAGGCGTTGTCGCGTCCGGCGGAGCTGGTGCAGCGGGCCAAGCAGCTTGCGCAGCTCACGAATTTCCAGTTCGGCCGGGGCACGGTGGCGACGGCGCCGGCGACACAACAGACACAGACTGCGGAACCGGCACGCCAGACGGACCTGGCGGGCAACGGCGCCGGCGGCAACGGGCAGCATCAGCCGCGCATCGAGATCCCGCCGGCCACTCAGCAGCCGCAGGCCAAGTCCACCGCGCAGAAGATCGAAGAGTTCTACGGGGTCAAGCAGATCGGCCACGAGGTCGTCTTCGCCGCCAGGTTCGAGGATGCCCGCAAGGTGCAACTGGCCGGCGACTTCAACGGGTGGTCTCCGCTGTCCACGCCGATGATCTGCGACCGCCCGGGCGTGTGGCGAATGAGCCTGCCGCTTCCCCCGGGCCGATACCGTTACCGCTTCGTCGTGGACGGAAAATGGGTCACTGATCCGAACAACCAGTACGTCGAAGCCAACCAGTTCGGCGAACTGAACAATGTGATCGAAGTGGACTGAAGGGAGATTGCCGATGGGCGGCTGTCGATTGCCAGGCTGAAGCGAGATGCTTCAGAGTTCAACTCGGCGATCGGCAGCCGGCAGTCGGCAATTGAATTTGATGCCCGATCAACCGCAGCAATCGCAGGCGTCCCGCAATCTCAGCGAGATCAGCCACCTGTTCCTCAGCGGTGTGCGGCAGCGCGCCGGACACGGGGCGCCGCAGCCGGTGCGAACGCCTCCTTCGGCGGCGCAGTCCCGACCGCGAACTGACCTGACCGTCGATCTGACCCCCGAGGAGTTCGCGCATGTTTTCGGCGATCAGCTTCCGGCCGGGCAGCCGGTCGCTTGCGGCGCCACCGATTCGTCGGACAGCGCCGCCAGGGGCGGGCCTTCGATCGGCCCGGTGCGAGCAGTCCTGGCTTCGCACCTGGGCGTTCGACAACTGGCTCGCGTGCAGGAGTACGCCGCCAGCCTCTGCGCCGACGGCCAGCGCGTCGGGCTGATCGCCGTCGATTCATGCGAGTTTCGCCTGTCGATCTTCGAGCGTGCACCACAGCCGTTGGCGGCACATCCCGCTGCCCAAGCCCATGAGACGGATGTCCTGGATGCGAGACTGATGCGCGAGTCGCTGGAGGAGCTGGCCTGGGACGTGGATCGCTGGCTGCTTCTGCTGCCCAATCCGCGCGCCCCCGAAGCACGGTCGCTGCTGCGCGACGTGAACTCCTGGACGCTTTTGACCACCTGCGATCATGACGGCATCGTCGCCTGCTACCGGACGCTCAAGGGGCTGGCCGACCTGCACCGCCCGCGGCTTTCCATCGCGGCTTTGGATGCCGGTCATGGCCCCGAAGCAGCGACGGCGGCACAACAGGCCTACCAGCGGCTGTCCAGCGTGTGTCGGCAGTTTCTGGACTGGCCGGTGAAGGCAGAGCCTGCGGTCTGGCCGGCCAGCGATGTCGTCGAGCATGTGGTGCTGTGGTGTTCGGCCACGCGCGACAAGGCACAACTGGCGGAGGCGCCGCAATGGCAGGTCGTCGCGGATTTTCTGGCCAAGGCCAGACAATCTCCCCGGGCCGTCGAGCCGCTGCCCGCGTCCGGCGCGGTCAGTGCCGCCGCGGAGTCTGGGCCGGATACCGCACAGAACGGCGATGCCCGGCCTGCCACCGCCAGCGAGCCGGCGATGCGGATCAGCGAAACCGATGCGCATTCAAGCGGCGTTGAACAAGCAGCTCATCGGGTTGACGAGGTGATCGACCTGCCCGACGCGCAGGCGTGCCCCGCAGCCATCGTCGCGGCGGTGCTGCGGGGCGGACATGAGCTGGTCGAATGTCCCGTCAAGCCGCCGATGTGTCCGGACGCAAGCCTGGCCGTCTCGCGCGACCGGTGCCTGGTGCTGGTGGCGGTGGCTCGCCAGGGGCTCAGCGACCTGCGGCTGATCGGCCGGGCGTATCAATGGCTGATCGAGAATCGTGCACTGATCAGCATGGCCGTGCCGCAGTTCGCCATCGACGCACACCGGCTTCCGCGACTGCACCTGCTGGTTGATCACGCCGACATGTCCGCCGCTGTCCTCCAGCCCATTTTGCACGCCCCCAGTGTCACCGTGCACGCCTATCGCAAGCTCCGTTGGGGTGGCAAAACCGGCCTGCTGCTGGAGGCCGCCTGAATCTCCCAGCCAGTGGTTTGCAGTTTCCGGCTTTCCGGGGGCTATAATGTTGCGCCATGTCGCAACCTCAGAAAGGCCATCTTCTGGTTGCTTCGCCGAAGTTGCGCGACCCCAACTTCTATCGCACGGTCGTGCTTCTGGTGCAGCACGATGAGAACGGCACCCTGGGGCTTGTGCTCAACCGCCCGCTTCAGATCAGCGTCCAGGCCGCCTGGAAGGAACTGAGTCAAACGCCCTGCCAGTTGGAGGGCCCGTTGCACCACGGCGGGCCTTGTAACGAAGGGCTGCTGATGGCGCTGCATACGGACGAGGAATCGTCCGATCTGCAAATCGCCGAGGGTCTGCACTTCTCCACCAGCCGGGACTGCATCGAGCGCATCGTCGCCTGCCCCCCGGGCAACGTCCGACTGTTCGTAGGCTACGCCGGCTGGTCGCCCGGGCAGCTCGAAGCCGAGATCACCGAAGGCGCCTGGCTGACCACCAGCGCCACCGCTGAGCGCGTCTTTTCCGCAGGACAGGGAACCTGGGAGCAACTGCTTCGCGCGATCGGCAAGGCGACGCTGACGCAATGGATCAATCCAAGGCTGGTTCCCGATGATCCGTCAGTGAACTGATCGTCCGGCCGCGACTGCCTCAAACCTCTATCGGCTTGCCGTTGACGTGCACCTGGCGGATCAACAGTGGCGATGCTGCCAGCCACCGAGGGTCTTTGCGAATGATCGCGCCCGTGCGGCGGTCGATCTGTCCAAACTCCAGGACCCCGGTCGGGCAGCTCTGCACACACGCGCTGCACCGCACGCACTGCGGGTCGGCCATGGGCAGACCCTTGTTGGCGAAGTTCATCACGTCGATGCCCTGATGGCACACGCTGGTGCAGATGTTGCAGGAGATGCACTTGCTCTTGTCGGCCAGGATGCGAAACCGCGAAAACCGCGCGTAGATGTGCATCAGCGCCGCCAGCGGACAGGCAAACCTGCACCACACACGCCCGCTGAACCAGAAATACAGCCCCACTCCCAGAATCCCGGCCAGCAGGACATCCACCACAAACTTGTAGCTCAGCGCCTTGAGCTGCACACCCCCCGCGGTTGGCCCGTAGAGCATTGACCGAAAGACCGCGCTCGGCAACGAATCGGGAAAGATCCAGCCGACGATTCGCAGCACCAGCATGATCAGCGCCAGCCCCAGGATCACCTGTCCGGTCATGTTCAGCCGGTTCCACACCGGTCCGTGAGGCATTTTGTGGCGGTGCGTGTCGCCCAGGGTTTCGGCCAGCGCGCCGCACGAGCAGATCCACCCGCAATACGCCCCCTTGCCCCAGAAGTAGATCAGGCTCGGAATCAGCACAAACGTCTGAATGGAGCCAACGATCAGCCAGCCCCACATTGGCTGATCGGTGAACACGTTGTAGACCATCAGCGGCCAGGCGAGCACGAATCCGTACGACCGCCAGTAGGCGCGCTCCTCGCCAGCCGCGTCGTAGCGCTCGAAGAACACGTCGGCGATGCCCGCGCCTGGGGTGCCATCATGGAACCAGCCATTGCGCCCCATCCAGGGCAGAAGGATCTCCGGTAACACGAACAGCGGCAGCACCTGGATCAGCATCAGCGTCACGGTCTGCCAGGCTACGTAAGCGGTCCGCCGTCTGCGAATCCGCCGAATCCCGAAGATCACGACCAGCAGCGAGTACGCCAGCGTGTAGTAGAAACTCGGGCTTCGCGCCGAGGCCAGCATCGTATACAGCAGCGAGGTGCGTTGATTGGCGGCGGCGCTGAAGATCCGGCTGATCGCGTCTGTGAGGCTCGCGGGGTTCAGCTCATCCTGAAGCCACCCATAGCCCTTCCAGAGATACAGCCACACACAGAAGCACAGAAACGCCAGCAGTCCCGCGGTCGAACCGATGCTCCAATCCCCGCGGATTCTCACTCCGCTGCGACGCAGAAATTCCAGCGGCGGCTCGCGACCGATCATGGTGAAAACCACGTCGTTCGGAAGCGTGACGGTCCGCCCCTGCGCATCCTCCAGCTCGACTTCATTCTCGCGAATCGCGCGGACCGTACTCGACAGCATCAACCGGATCGTCCCCGGCTCTCTGAACCGGCCCATGTAGTCACCGATCGCGGTGGTCACACGCTCGGAGACAGGATTTTCGACCTGCACATCGGCCGCGGGATTTGCGATCAGTCGGTTCAGGCGCTCGATGTTGGCTGGTTTGGGCCGGGTGAACTCGGGTTTGCGATAGGAGATGGTGACATGCGCCCCGCACTCGGCCAGCGCGATCGCCGTCTCCAGCGCGCTATCTCCCCCGCCGACCACCAGCACGTTTGTTCCTGAAAAGTCCTTCGGATCGTGCAGCCGATTGTAGACCTTATTCAGATCCTCACCGGGCACACCGAGTGTGCGGAAATTGCCACTGCGACCGATCGCGACGATCACCCGCCGCGCCCGAATGCTGCCTTGCCCCTGTGCCAGAATCACTTCCAGCAGATCGCCGCGACGAACGACGCGCTCAGCCCGCGCGATCCTCGGAACAATGCCGCGCGCCACCGTCTGCCGACGAAGGTCCTCCAGCAGGGTCTCCTTCGGATGCACCTGCGAGCGAAACTGAAGCTGTCCCGCCGGCGTCATGTCCGTCGGGTAGGTATAGATCGGCTTGGCTTTGGGAAAGTTGACGATGGTCGAGAAAGGCTCGACGGCTTCGAGGATCTCGAACTCGAGGTTGAGTTTGCGGGCTTCCAGTGCGGCGGCAAGACCTGAGACGCCGGCGCCGATGATCAGCAGGTCAAGGACGCTACCGCCAGCCTGCGGATTATCGCGTCCGCGCGAGGCAAGGTTCTGCGCGATCGCCCGGGCCGCCCGCGCCCCCGAATCCGCCGCGAACTTCAGCAGCGGCACGCCGGTCAGGTCCCCCACGATGTACAACCCCGGCACGTTCGTCGAAAAGTCCGGCTCGACCTGCGGCAGCTTTTCCACCGTTCCCGCCGGCCACATGGTGTGCAACCAGCGCGCATATCGCGCAATCGGGTTGCGCCATCCAACGGGTCGCGGCGCGCGCGGCGGCGTGCGAAGCGATCGGGTCTGTGCTGACAATTCGGCGGCGGGCGTTTGCGGCGTGCCGCTCATAGGTCTCATCTTAGGCTCGAGGCGGCTCCGATCCCGCCGCACGCCTGCGGCTCAGGCCGACGTGGCGGTCATTTTGCCCTTGTCGGCGGCGGCGGCGTTGGCGCGCGCCGCCTCGCGCTGTTGCGCCATTTCCTGGACCGTCCGCGGCCTGATCCGCGCGGCGCCTTCGGTGCCGCGCAGTCTGACACGCGTACCGTTACGCTCGTGCTCCGCCAGCCGTGCGGCCGCGGCGGAAATCTGCTGCTGATACTGTGGCAGCCATTGCGCCTGTGCCACCAGCATCTCATCGGTCATCTGCCAGACTTCCTCCGGATCGCACACCGCACCAACCAGCGGATCGTGCAACATCGCCAGCCGCAGCAGCCCGATGTCCCCTCGCACCGCCGCCTCCATCGCCATCTCCTGCACGCGCACCGATGCGGCGCACGTCGCGGCACATCCCAGCGGCAGATCCCCCACCACCGGCATGTTGATCCCCGTGCGGTCAACATACCCGGGAATCTCGACGATGCATCCATCCGGCAGATTCGTGATGTGCCCGCGGTTGACCACGTTGAAGTGCCCGCGGTACATCCGACCCGTCTCCAGCGACTCGATGATATAGCTGCCGTGCTCTTCGCTGCGGTTTTCCGGCGAAATCTTCGGCGGCGGCTCCTTGAGCCAGTTGGGGAAGTCGGTCTCGAACCAGTTGCGTCCCTCGGTGCAGACGCGCAGATAACCCCCGGTCTCTCCGTTGATCCAGCTCGACAGATCGATCCATCGCGCAATCTCCTGCGGGCGTTTGCGATACCAGGGCAGGTATTCGCTGAGATGGCCGTTGGATTCCGTCGAGTAGTATCCGAACCGCTTGAGCACGTCGATGCGAACTTTCTCGGTCTGTCGATAAGTGGGATGCGACTCGAACAGCTCCGGCAGCTTCGGCACGAAGTCGATGCCCCGCCACTGCACCTTGATGAACCATGTCTGATGATTGATCCCCGCCGCCACTACATCCACTTCCCGTCGATGCAGCTTTTCTTCGGGCTTGAGCAACCCCTCACGTCTGGCCCACAGCTCGATGACGTGCGTGATCTGCCAGTGCGCACCCTGCACCCCATGACACAGCCCGATGGTGCGCACTTGCCCGTACTTGTTGCACGCCCATGTGTTCATCGCCATCGGATTGGAGTAGTTCAGCAGCAGCGCATCGGGTCTGGCCACTTCACGGATGTCCTTGCAGAACTCCAGCAGTGCCGGGATCGTGCGCTGCGCATACATGATTCCCCCGGCACAAATCGTGTCGCCCACGCACTGATCCACGCCATATTTCAGCGGGATATCGATGTCGAGCTGAAACGCCTCCAGCCCGCCCTGGCGGATCGTGCAGATGATGTAATCCGCGCCGGCAATAGCCCGGCGGCGGTCGGTGGTGGCTTCGACCCTGGCCGGCAGACGGTTGGCCTGGATGTCCCGCCGGCAGAGCTGCGCGACCATGTCCAGATTGCGTTGCGAAATGTCGGTCAGCGCAAACGTCGTCTCCGCCAGTTCCGGCACCGCCAGGATGTCCTGCATCAGCCGGCGTGTAAAGCCGATCGACCCGGCCCCGATCATCGCAATTCTCAACGCCATGTCCTGTCCTTGTCTGACTTTTTTGCCGTTGGTTTCTGGCTCAAGGCCTGCCCGTGGCACGACGAACCAGTTCCAATCCTTCCCGCGCCCGCTGCGAATTGGGGTCGATCTCCAGCGCCCGCTGGAACCGCGCCCGCGCCTGCTCGAATCGCCCCAGCTCTCCGTAGACAAACCCCAACGCCACGTGGGCATCAGCGTCGTTGGGAAGCAACGCAGTATACCGTTCCAGATATGGCACCGCATCGGGTTGCGGGCCGGGCCGGGCAAGCAATCGCTCGATCTCCCGCCCGTAAATCTCGATCGCCTCGCTGATCCGTCCCAGCTTCACCAGCGCATCGCCTCGCGCCATGCGGACCTTGTCATGGTGCGGGCGAAGTCGCTCCACCTCGTCGAACAACTTCAACGCTTCCTCCAGGTCGTGCCTGCTCGCCTCGTCGGTGCCGGCACGGTTCGACAGCAGCACGCCCAGGTTGTACCGCGCCATCCACGAAGATGGATTCCTGGCGATCGTGTCCCGCCAGAGCGTTTCCGCATCGCGGTAGATGCCCGCCTGCCGCCAGGTGAGCGTGCCCAGCACAATGCAAAGCAACGGGATGAGGGCCGACAATCGCAGGCGAGCTGCGCCCGCGACGATGAGCGCGATCATCGCCGGGGCCGAAAGGTACTGGAAGTGATCCGCCACGAACGAATACCGCATCGGGTAGGTGTTGAAGAACCCCAGCGCCGGAAAAAGCGTGCCGACGAAGATCAGCACGGCCGCTGTCGGACCCCTGCCCACCCGCCTGCGGTTCAGCACAACTAGAGCCAATACGACGACGACCCCGACCGCATACGCCCACTGCCACCACGCGAGCGGATCGATCTGCCAGCGCGGGTAGCTGAACATCAGTCGCACCGGAAACACGAGCTTGCTCAGGTAAAACCAGATGGCCCGCCCCGCGATCAGCACCCGATCCAGCAACGAAAGCTGCCAATCCTCCCCTGTCGCACCGACGTAAAACCGTTCCATCGCCGCCGTCATCAGTCCCATCCCGATTCCGGCGACAAAAAACGGCAGCAGCGCAACGACATCCCGGCGATGGATCCTCCCGTGTTTCCACCAGATCAGCACAAGCAGCACCGCCGGCAACGTTGCAGTGATCGTCTTGCTCAACAAGGCGCAGATGAACAGGACAAGTGCAATCGCGTAGGAGCTGCGGCAAGGCGATGGACGCACATAGGCCAGGGTCGCGAGTAACGCGAAGCACATTGCCAGCACGTTTTTCCGTTCGCTGATCCAGGCGACGGACTCGACATTGACCGGATGCAGTGCGAACACCGCCGCGGCCAGAAATGCTCCTCGCACCTCCAGCCGCCGAAGCAGCCGCCACAGCAGCAGTGCGTTGATCGAGTGCAGCGTTACGTTGGTGACGTGGTATCCGGTTGGGTTCAGCCCCCAGAAGCGATACTCGATCCAGAAGCTGGTGTGCGTCATCGGGTAATACTGGGGCGTGGCGCCCCAGCGGAACCAGATTCGCCACAGGCCGCGCAGGTTCCGCAGCGTCGGGTTTTCTGATACGTGCCGGTCGTCATCCCAGATGAACTGTCCGCGCATCGCCGGCCAGTAGCACGTGAACGTCGCGATGAAAATCGTGAAAGCGCCCGCCAAGCGCAGCGTCCGGCTCGACATCCACGCCGGATGTTCCCTAGCGTTGAAAAAGCCGATGGCAGGACCCTGATGAGCCAATTTGTGCAAACCCGGTTCGTGCTCTACGACGGCGGCTGCCGACTGTGTCGCGATTCGGTTCACATCATTCGGTATCTTGACCTGCTGCACCGGATCGTGCCACTGGACGCCGCCAACGACTGGCCACGCGTGCACGCCCGCTTCCCGCACATTTGGGAGCAGGACGCGATGCGCGACATGCACGTCGTCAGCTCCGACGGGCGGACGTATCGCGGCTACGACGGCTTCCGCTCGATCGCCTGGGCGTTGCCACCGGTCTGGCCGATCCTGCCGCTGCTGTACCTGCCCCCGATCCCGCAACTGGGTCGGCGTATCTACCGTCGAATCGCCGATGCCCGCTGCACGACCGCTTCGTGCGCCCTGGGGCCCGACGCCAGGTCGTAGCTGCGGCCAATCTCCCCAACATCCCGTATCCTCTATACAATCTCGACATGACTGCTGACCAGATCATCCCCGTCGCCATCAGCGACCCGATCAACGCCCGCATCCTGGCCGTCTCCGAGGACAAGCTCCAGGGCTTCTATCCCGACCCCATCGCGGAGATCTCGCGGCGCTGCGGCGTGGATCTGCCCACCGTCATCGAGCGAATCCGCGCCATGCTCCAGGCCGGCACCATCCGCCGCGTCAGGCAGACCCTGATGTCCACGAACCTGGCTCGCGGGGCACTGGTCGCATGGAAAGTCCCCGAGGAAAAACTCTCGCACGCGTTCGACTACATGTTCCAGCGCGATCCGTTCAGCGGGCACGTTGTCATCCGTTCCACCGATCAGCAGATCCCCGGCGCAAAGTATCGCCTCTGGACCACGCTCAAAGTCCCGCAGGGGTATTCGATGCAAAAGCATTGCCGATACCTGATGTCGCAGGTTGGCGCCGAGGCGTTTGTGCTCCTGCCGGCCAGGAAGCTGTTCGTCCTGGGCGTCGGCCACGTTCGCAGGCGCGGGCTGGAGCCGGGGGCCAAATCCGACGAGCTTGCCGACGCCACCGACACCGACATCGTTCAACTCAGCGATCTGCAGTGGCGAGTGCTGATGGAACTGAAACGCGAGTTCACGGCCGAAGAGATTCAACCCGACATCTGGCGGCCAAGAGCGCAGGCGATTGGAATCTCTCTGGATCAGTTCTGCGCCATCGCGCAATCGCTGAATCAGCGCAAAGTCATCGGGCGATTCTCGACGTTTCTGGAACACGTCAAGCCGCTGGTCACCGGCGAGCGAGTCACCCGCTTCAACGCCCTTTTTCACTGGGCCGTGCCCCCGGGGCTGGAAATCGACGCCGGGCGACAGGTCGGACGTTTCCACATTATGACCCACGCCTACTGGCGTGAGGCCGGGCCCGAGTTCGGCAACGTCAACATCATGGGCGTCGCCCACGGCACCGACAAGGATCTTGTCCTGGCCCACAAGCGCGCCATCGACCAGCACCTGGCGCAAGTCGGAATCCCCGTGAGCTACAGCAACGTCTTCTGGGGCGGGCGCAGCGAAATCAAACCCAGCGAGATCTCGCCGCTGGCCTATGAGCAGTGGTGTCGCCAGCGGGGCATCGATCCGCAGGACATGCGCGATTGAGGCTGCGGAGTGAGCCAGCCGGCGCAGCAAAAAAGGCTGCACGGTGGAGGGAAATTGTCCGTGCAGCCTGGCGGAGGAGGAAACGAGAGCGACAAAACAGGACGATGGTGGCAGTGAAAGTGCGCGTCGGGCGCGAGGTCCCAACTGCCACCGGTTCTTCAAGCAAACTGGCTTGTTATGCCCTTCATCGTCGGTATAGTCGTACACAAAGTGTGTGCCAGAGGCATGCGGACGCGGGGTGTGGCCGCTTGCAGGGCCTTGAATCGTGTTTTGTCGCCCACCATCGAATGATTGTTGACCAGAAGCGGCTCGTGACAACACAGAACCTGAACGTCATGACCGGGTGCGCCGGGCTGCGGGCCTGGCCAGTGGCGCGGCAGTCGCATGCAGCGTGCCCAAACTGTGCGCAATCCCCACGCCGCGACATCGCAGCCGTCCGGCAACGCATCGCAGCAGCACCAAGGCCATACAGATGATTCGCCCAGCACGCAATCACTTGGACCTGAAGCGACGAGGCAGGCCAGGCGGCAAACGAATCCATCTTTTCGTTCGCCGCCCGGGTCTGCGTGTGTTGGTGTCGCTGCTGGGCATCGTCCCGCTTTGCCTGATCGTCGCCGCGAGCGTGTTGCTTCACGGCTGCGCAACTGGCGGCAGTGGTGCCGCGGCGAGCGGCAACGCCCGAGCTCCAACCAGCCTTCAACCCCTGGATCTGAACAACCCCGTGACCCCGGCCACGCATGACGGGCCTGTCAAGCTCGCCGCCGCCAAGAACGAGTGGACCAGCTTTCAGCTCCAGCTCAGCGGCCTGCCGCCCGCCAACGACAAGACAGCCTACACGCTGCGCATCCAGCCACTGAATCTCCAGACGGCCAATCGCACCATCGAGGTTCGGCACTTCACGGCCTACCAGATCATCTCGATGCCGGTGGACCTGAACCGCGCGGGATTCGTGCGCCACACCGGCCTGTCGGCCGCGACACGGATGATGCCCCGCGCGCTGCTGCCGCTGCCGATCAACGAAGGGCGGATCAATCTCTCTGCCGCACGCGATCCCAACAACCCGACCGACCCAGGATCGCGAGCAGGAACAGCTCCGCTGATGCTCTGGATCGACCTGCACGTTCCGCCTGAAGCGCCGGCCGGAAACTATGCCTCCGTCTGCGAAGTCCTGAAGACCGGCCAGCAGAAGCCGATCGCTTCGGTTGCTGTCAACCTCACGGTTTATGACTTTGTTTTGCCGGATGAGCGGCATCTGCACCTGGTCGGCCAAATCGAGTGGGAGTCGCTCACGCGACTGTATGCCAATCGCTTCGAGGCCGTAACGCCCAAGCTGATCAACCGCACCGATCCGCGATACGCCGCCGCTGTCAAGACGCTGGATCAACTCGTTGCGCTGGCACAGGCGCATCGCGTGCAGGTCGTCGTGCCACGCTTGCAGCCGAGCGTGAAGTGGCCCGCCGGCCGACCCCCTACAGTCGATTGGCGGGATTTCGATGAGCTGGTCGGGCCGTGGCTCAAGGGTGACATCTTTCCCGACAAGGTTCCGCTGGGGTATTGGCCGCTGCCCGCGGATGAAAAGCTCTCCAACTACGATCCGAAGTCGCAGCAGGATTACTGGTCGGAGGCCGCGACCCATTTCGATCAGAACGACTGGCTTGCGCGATCCCCGGTGTTCATCGACAAGCCCACGCCGGGCCGCGCAGGCACGCATGAGGCAATCAAGCTGTCGGCCGATGCGGCGCTGGTTCTCAACGCCCATCCGCGGGTGCGGGTTGCCGTGCCGCTGGAAGACGACCAGGTGCAGTTCGCCAACCCGGGCAATCCCAACCTCGTGCCCACCAACGCCGCCACACGCCTGCTGACGGCCAATCCGGGCGTCGTGTTCTCCTCGCCGATCCAGAACTGGCCAGCCGCCTTGCCGAGGCCCCAACGCTGGCTTCGAACCGACCTGACCGGATTGATTCCCTACGTCGGGGCCGGCGGCGACGAACGCGACGTGCGCCTGTGGGCCTGGCTCAGCTTCCTGCCCCTGCCACCGCCTCCGATGGGAGTGCAGTACGGGCCGGTGCAGTTCATTCGCTGGGTTGGGGTGCTGCCTAAGGACAACTCCCCCACCGATCCGGCCGATCCCAATGAGCTGATCTGGTTCTATCCCGGCAGTTGGTTCGGCCTGGACGAGCCGGTGCCCACCGTCCAGCTCAAGTGGCTTCGCCGCGCCCAACAGGATTTCGAATACCTGTACCTGGCTCGACTCCGCGGCGACCTGATCAACGCCCTGTTCATGGCCAGGCTCATGACCAAGCCCGTCCAGCTTCAGCCCAATCAGCCACCGGATCCAACCTATGGCCTGATGTCCGGCACGGCCGACCCGAAGGCCTGGGACCAGGCGATCGACCTGCTGGCCAGACGCATTCTCCTTCGCGAGCCTGGTCAGGAGCTGAACAAAGACCTGGATTTCCGCCTCAACATCGAGACGCTTCAGTGGAGCCAGCCCCAGGAGCGTCCGGTCATCATGGGCCGCAGCACTCGCTGGAGCTGGGACGACACCGCCGGGCAACGATGGATCAAACTCTGGCTGGGAATCGATGTGTACAACGCCTCGGACTCGACCCCGGATGAGAACTCCCTGGCATGGACCAATCTCCCGCCCAACTGCGGCTGGCAGGTCCGGCCACAACCACGGCCCATCGAAGCCCTGGCCACGTATCAGGTTCGCCGTTTCGCGATCGAAGGCCTGCTCGATCCGACCAGGCTTTCCAAGATCACGCCTCAGCCCATCGAAGTCACCTTCACGCACGGCTTCACAAAAAAGACGTCTCAGGTTCGCATGATGCTGCCGGTGTCGATCACCGATCGTCGGGAAGGAATGCTGGAGCTGAACGGGGCGCTGGACGACTGGTCGCCGGAGGATGCCATCCAGAATGGGCCGCTGGTTCGCATGTTCAATCGCCCGGCGATTCAGAGCGGGCAGCTCCAGTTCGCCTCCACCCCCACCGAGATCTACACCGCCTGGGCGGATGAAAACTTCTATGTGGCCTTCAAGGTCGGGGGCATCTCGCAGTCGCCGGTTCGTGTCGTGCGAAACTTCGTCAACTATCAGGTCCGTCGCGCCTGGGGCGAAGACTTGACTGAGATCCTGATACAGCCTTTATACGCTGACGGATCCTCGGGCGCGTTGATGCATGTGGTCTGCAAGCCGACCGGACATTGGGTGGAAAAAGGCGTGGACCCCAGGATCAACCCCGAGCGCTGGCAGGCCTTTGAGGGCACGGGGGTGCGCTACGCGGCGACGATCGATGGCCCCGACTGGCGAGCTGAGGTCGCCATCCCTTGGCGTGCCATGGCCGCCGAATCCGCGCGCGATCTGCCGGTCATGCTCCGCTTCAACTTCACCCACCACCGTCATGACACCGGAGAAAGCGCCAGTTGGGCTGGTCCGATCGACTTCGGCCGCGACGATGCCTTCACCGGCATCCTGCTTCTTCGAGAGCCGGACGTGCCGGGACTGGCGCGGCCGTGAACGGACCGTTGCTTCACCGTTGGGCCGCTGTCCAGTCGTGCTGCCCACGCCGCTCGTCCGAATGATTCGCTTCGTCGCCGCCTGCGCGAAACGCGCATCCGAACCGCCGAACTGCCCCCGGCGGGATTCGAACCCGCACGGCCCTTTCGGGCCAGAGGATTTTAAGTCCTCAGCGTCTGCCGTTCCGCCACGGGGGCTGACTCCACGGCACTCAAACGATTCTATCACTACAGCGCTACTCCTGCTCAAGGTGACCCTGCCGCGTGCGGTATGACTTGCTGAAAAGCAGGTCATGGATGACCGAGGAGCAACTCGCCTCGTTGGGTCCGGCATTGACAGACTACCTGCATGGCTTTGACTCCTGTTTCGTGAACTGCAAGACTTGGCATGCTTGGGCACCTGTTGCTGCGGGCTGCTCAGTGATCTGAGCCGCAAGAGCGTCGAGCCCATCGCGCTGGCCGCCGGATGCGCTGTGCGAACACTCCAGGAATCCCTCGCCCAGCATGCCTGGGACCAGGATGCCCTGCTGACGCAGATTCATCGCCGGATCGTCCATCAGCATCTGCCGGCCCTTGGACAGCCGCGGGCCGATGAGCTGGGCGTCATCGGCCTGATCGATGAGACCAGCGTGCCAAAGAAAGGAGACAAGACGCCCGGTGTCCGACGGCAATACTGCGGGACCCTGGGCATGGTCGACAACTGCATTTTCACCGTCCACCTGGCCACTAAACATGGCGATTTCCTGGCCCTGCTCGACTCGGACCTGTTCCTGCCCGAAGCATCCTGAGACCAGGACCGTCAGCGTTGCCGACAGGTCCACATTCCCGAGGACATCACCTATCGCTCCAAGTGGGTCATCGCCCTGGCCCGCTCGGGCCTGTAGACTCTCATGACAACTGGATCAGGTTTTGGGGAGCAGGCCACCGACTCTGCCCAATTTTACATTGCCCCTGCCGTTCGTTCGCGTGTAGGCCATGTAACAAGTGGGGTTTTCATGGGTAAGGCGAAACGCGAGCGCGGTAAGCTCAATCAGACCGACACACGGCCTGATGAAGTGCGTGTCGCGTCTCGTCGCAAGGCACTTCTCATCGCTGGTATCTTCGGTTGTGCTGTGGGGGTAGCCGCTACCGCTGGTGTGATCGCCGTCCGTTCCGCGCACGCGCCCGCCGCCGTCGCCGTTCATTTCGAACCAACTACGCTCGCAACGCTGCTGACGATGACGCGCGATCAACTGGCGGGTGTCGATGTTGCGCTGGTCAATCTGTGTGCCCAAGGTCTATCCGGCGCGTTCGGGGATCCAAGAAGGGGTGCTCACCTGCAACGAGCTATTCCCAAATCCTGTGGACGGCCGCGACAGGTTAAGCGGCGATTCGTTCTCCGTCGACGAACACGATGCCGTCGATCAGGTCCTGCAATCTCTCGCTCCCGTTCAACTTTCTCCAGCGTGACTCGGCCTTGCGGGCCAGTTTGAAAGCCATGGCGATTCCCGCCTCACGAGAGCCCGGGCCCTTGGTGCGGTAGGTTCGCAGCCGCACCGTCGCGAACGTGCTCTCGATCGGGTTGCTGGTCCGCAGGTGCTGCCAGTGCTCGGCGGGAAAGTCGTAGAACGCCAGCAGCTCGGCCCGATCCTTCTCCAGACAATCCGTGGCGCGCGGCCACTTGGCGCCGTACACCTCGATGAAGCGGTCGAACGCCTTGGTGGCATCCGACCGGGTCGCCGCCATCCAGATCTGGTGCAGCATCGTCTTGGCCGCCGGCTGCTCGCCTTTGGGCAGCTTGTCCAGCACATTGCAGGTCTTGTGCACCCAGCAACGCTGATGGCGGGTCGAGGGGAACACCTTGCCCAGGGCGATCCAGAAGCCCAGGGAGCCGTCCCCCGTGGCCAGCCTGGGCGCGATCGCCAGCCCGCGGGATTTGCAGTCCAGCAGCAAGCTTGTCCAGCTCGTCTCGCTCTCGCGCTGCCCATCGACCATCGCGATCAGCTCCTTGCGGCCATCGGCAGTCGCGCCCATCAGCACCAGTAAACACGGGCGATCGTCGCTCAGCCGGCAGCCGAAGTACAAGCCATCGGCCCAGACATAAACGTAATGTTTGCCCGACAGATCCCGCCGGCTCCAGTCTTCGTATTCGCCGTGCCAGACCGCCAGCATCCGCGTCACGCTGGTGGCCGACAACCCCGATCCATCGAATCCCAGGTGCACCAGGGCATCGGGCATCTCGCCGGTGCTGATCCCCTTGAGATACAGCCACGGCACCAGTTCCTCGATCGCACGGGTCTTACGCAGGTAACGCGGCAGGATCTTGCTGGTGAAGCGGAAGCGCACGCCGTTCTCATCGACGCGGCGGTCGTCCACCCGCGGTTGATGCACTTCGATCGGGCCGACGCCGCTGAGGACCGTCCGCGGCTGGTGATGGCCGTTCCGCACCACCAGGCGGTGGCCGGCATCGTCCCGATGATGCGCGTTGGCGTTGATGTAATCGGCGACCTCCTCCTCGATCGCCTTCTGAAGATAGCGGCGGGCGCCCTCGCGGGCGATCCGTTCCAGGGTCAAATCGACCACTGAATCGGTTGCCAGCCGCAGGGCAAGCGTGGATGATGACATGTGGCGTATCCTTCCTGGCCTCGTGGGCCAAACGGGTTCCTGAATCAAACCAGTTACCCAGGGTACGCCGCTTTTATTGCCGCGTCACCGTCCACAGCTTTTGGTCATAGCTCCCTGCAACTTGCCAATATCGTTGATCGGGACCATGGCCGAGTTGCATGGAATGATCTTTGAGAGTCGGTGGCACGGGATATTGGATATCAACTTCAAGAAATACCTTCTCCTGCTCGCATATAGCATGTCGGAAATCGTGTTCGCCGGCACTCCGGGCAAGTTGCTACTTGGATGGAAAATTGCTGGAGCGTGTTATCAACTTCCGCCAATTCCGGCGAATAGGCATTTCAGCATCAGACACGCGGCGGCAATGAAATGCAGTCCTGTTGCTTCACACGCGACCGGTCCTGCTGGTCGGCTGGCGTCACATGCAGCGCCAACAGGTGTCCCAGCGTATCCACCGCCATGTGAATCTTTGATCCCTTCTTTCGCTTCGCTCCGTCGTAGCCGGCGCGGTGCCCGCTCTCCGGTGTGCTTTGCAGCGTGCGTGAATCGATCACGCTCGCCGAGGGATTGGGATCACGTCCCTGCGCCATCCGCAACAGTTCTCGCAGATCATGCACCATCGCTTCGAACACGCCAGCAGCGATCCATCGCTGCACTTGCTGGTACACCGCTTCCCAAGGCGGAAAGTTGTGCGGCAGATATCGCCAGGGCGAACCCGCCCGCACGATCCAACGCACGGCATTGAACACGGTGCGAAGATCGTGCACTCGCTGCGGGGCATCTTCACGCATCAAAGTCAGATACGGAGCGACGAACGCCCACTCGTCATCCGTGACGTCAATGGGATAGGGCTTCCTTGCCATCCCAGCACTATCGCACGATCATTCACAAAAGTGCATAACACGCTCTAGCACCTCGCCGCCCGGCAGTCCTGTGATTCCACCGAGGTCGGTTTAGATCCGCCCACTCCCGCCGAAGGCGGATGAGGTCGTTCAGTATCACGCCCAAGGCGTAGAGGAAGCTGCCCGCCGTGGCGTACTGCTGGGCGGCCCTGGTGCTGTTGATGCCCGGCCCCTGCCAACCAAAGCTTCCGCCGTTCGCCAGCCCGGCCTTAAGCAGCGCGGTCGTCCCGGCGAGCAGCCCCGTCCAGCCCCTTGCCCGCGCCCTCTCTCGACTCGGAGGCCTCCAAACGCTCCCCGTTCCGGGGGTGATCCACCTGCCACAAAGAGCGAAAATGCTTGCTCATGGATAACCCCGGCGGGCGAATTGACGGTGCTCGGCCGCGTCCGTAGCATCGCGATCGGTGTCGAATCCACGTGCAATGGGCCGTCAAGCAACGAGTCTGAATCGAGACTGGCGTTTCATCCGCGCGGATGTGAATGGTGCGGAGGGAGTCGATTTCGATGATGGCGCGTGGCAGCGCGTTGGGTTGCCGCACACGTTCGACCTGCCCTATTTCCGCACGCCGGAGTTTTATGTGGGGTATGGCTGGTATCGGCGGAGATTCGAAGACCCAAGGGCAGAGGGCAGAGGGCAGAGGGCAGAAAGAGGAAAAGGCAGCAGGGTTTTTCTCGAGTTCGACGGGGTGTTCCAGGTGGCGGAGGTGTTCGTCAACGGTGCCCGCGTCGGCGAGCACAGTGGTGGGTACACCGGGTTTTCCATCGATATCACCGATGCGGTGCAACCCGGCCAGAACCTGCTGGCGGTGCGGGTCAATAACAACTGGAGCCCGCGGCTTCAGCCCCGGGCCGGCGAGCACATCTTCAGCGGCGGGATCTATCGCGACGTCCGGCTGGTGAGCACGGATCAACTGCACGTGACGTGGAACGGCGTGTGGGTCACGACCCCGGCCGTGTCGCACGAGTCCGGGGGCGTCAGCGTCAGGACGGAGATCCGCAACGCATCTGCTGATGCGAAGCGCTGCACGTTGACGACATCCGTCGTCGATCCCGATGGCTCGATCGTGGCATCGATGACATCGACGCAGTGGATCGATGCCGGGCAGGCAGTCGAGCTCGATCAGACCAGCGATCGCATCGCCAACCCGAAACTGTGGCATCCGGATCATCCGCATCTGTACACGGCGCGGACGGAAGTGTCCGATGGCGATCTGCTGGTCGATGCGTGTGAAACGCCATTTGGGTTTCGCTGGTTTCAGTGGACGGCCGACAGGGGGTTTTTCCTTAACGGCCAGCACCTGTATCTCCGCGGCGCCAACGCGCACCAGGACCACAGCGGCTGGGGGATCGGAATCACCCAGGCGGCGTGCTGGCGGGATGTGCGGCTGATCAAACAGGCGGGGTTCAATTTCGTCCGGGGGGCACACTATCCGCATCACCCGGCCTTCGCCGATGCCTGCGATCGACTCGGGCTGATCTTCTGGTCGGAAAACTGCTTCTGGGGCAAGGGCGGCTTCGGGCCGGAGGGATACTGGAACGCCAGTGCCTACCCGGTTAATCCCGACGACTTCGAGCCGTTCGAGCAGCACTGCAAGCAGAGCCTGGCGGAGATGATCCGCATCAATCGCAACCATCCGTCGATCGTCGTGTGGAGCATGACCAACGAAGCGTTCTTCACCTATAACCTCGATCGAGCCAAGGCGCTGATACGCCAGCTCGTGAGGCTCAGTCATGAGCTGGATCCGACGCGTCCGGCGGCGATCGGCGGCGCACAGCGAGGCGGCGTGGACAGGCTCGGCGATGTCGCAGGCTACAACGGCGACGGCGCGCGGCTGTTCATCAACCCCGGCGTGCCGAACATGGTCAGCGAGTATGGCGCCATCAGCAAGCCCCACGACGCCTACGATCCATTCTTCGGCGAGCTTCAGCCCGAACAGTTTCCCTGGCGCAGCGGGCAGGCGATCTGGTGCGGGTTCGATTACGGCAGCATCGCGGGCAAGCAGGGACTGAAGGGGATCTGCGATCATGCCCGGCTGCCCAAGCGAAGCTGGTACTGGTACCGCAATGAGTATCTGAGAATCCCGCCGCCTCAATGGCCCGGGGAAGGCATCCCCCGCCGCCTGCGCCTCAGTGCCGACAAGACGAGCATCGAAGGCACCGACGCGACCGACGATGTACAGATCGTCGTGACCGTCTGCGATGAAGAGGGAAAGCACATCAGCAACTGTCCGCCG
This sequence comes from Fontivita pretiosa, assembly GCF_050410795.1. Classification (GTDB taxonomy): domain Bacteria; phylum Planctomycetota; class Phycisphaerae; order Tepidisphaerales; family Tepidisphaeraceae; genus Fontivita; species Fontivita pretiosa. Next base: position 5,176,713 of record NZ_CP191258.1, read on the forward strand.
GTAACCTTGACAATCGAATCCGGCCCGGGCGAGTTTCCGACCGGAAGATCGATCACGTTCCGACCCGACAGCGACATCATGATCGTGCAGGGACAGGCGGCGATCGCGTTTCGCTCGTATCACGGCGGGCCGAGCGTCATCCGCGCCACTTCGCCCGGACTGGAGGATGCAACGATCACGATCACGACGCGTGGCGAGCCGATGTTTGTGCCGGGGCAAACGCCGCTGGTGGAGGATCGGCCATACGTGCCGCCGCCACTTTCCGAGGCGGCCCGGCAGGCGATGAAGAACCTGGTGAACGTCGCCCGCGACCGCCCGTGCCTGGCCAGCAGCGAAGCGCCCGGGCACCCGGCGCGGCTGGCCAACGACGCCGATCCCGCCACGCACTGGCGGGTACGCAACGACGATCAGTGCGCATGGTGGCAGGTGGATCTGGAAGGGTTCTATCAGATCTCGGGCAGCCGGATCACATTTCGGCATGAAGGCAACTGGCGGTACACGATCCAAACATCACAGGACGGACACAACTGGGTTGCAGCCGTCGATCGCAGCGCCACGGCGAGCACATCGTCGGTTCGCAATGACATCTACCCGCCGGGGACTGTGGCCCGATATGTACGCGTGAGCTTCCGCGGTGCCCCGGCCGTCGAAGTGGCCGAAGTGGAAGTGCATGGCGTGCTGTCGCTACGATGAGGGCGACGTTCGCGCTGCTCGAATACGGGCAGACAGACGCAGATTTCCGGAGGTTTGATCACGTGGCGAAATTGAGGCTTGGCGTACTGGGGCTGGGCGAGGGGCGAAGCATCATCTCCGCGGCCCTGAACAGCCCGATGTGGGAACTGGGCAACATTTGCGACATCAACGAGGAGTTGTGCAGGGAGCGCGCCGCGGAGTTCCGACTGCCGCGGTACACGCTGCGATTCGAGCAGATGCTGGAAGACAAGAGCATCGACGTGATCGGCATCTACACCCCCGACCCGCTGCATGCCCAGCACATCCGCATGTCGCTCCAGGCCGGCAAGCACGTGATCTGCACCAAGCCGCTGATCGACAACCTGAAGGATGCACACGGCCTGCTGGAGGCGCAGCGGCAGAGCGGCAAGCTCGTGTTTGTCGGACAAAGCTCGCGGTTTTTCGCGCCCATGATCCGCCAGCGACGCGACTACGAAGCCGGCAAGCATGGCAATCTCTTTTCCGTCGAGGCCGAATACAACGCCGACAACCGCTGGTTTCTGCAGAAGTCCTGGGCGAGGGCCGGCGGGCTGAAGTGGCTGTACGGCGGGCTTTCGCATCCGGTGGATCTGGTCCGCTGGTATCTGCCGAACATCGAGCAGGTGATGGGCTATGGCATGCTGACAGAAAATGGTCGGGCGCTGGGCTTGCAGCACGACGACTCGATGCACTTCATTATGAAGACCAGCGACGGGAAGATCGCGCGGGTCAGCGGCTGCTACAGCGCCCCGCCGCAGCCGCACATGCGCGACAGCCACATGAGCTGCGTGCTGCGCGGCGAGCGCGGCGCCAGCCAGGCCGATTACTACGACCTGCGCTACTCCACCCACTTCAAGGGCGAAGGGTGCATCCTCTATGACCTGGAGCACGAGGCGCCCTACTACTTCCGCTTCGGCGGGCGCGGGCATCACGCCGGCGAGTATCAGAACTACATCGAGTACTTCGCGCGGTGCCTGGAGCAGGGCCAAACGCCCAAGCCCGATCTGGCCGAGGGGATCGTCACTGTCGCGGTGATGACGGCGATGGAGCGCAGCCTGGACAGCGGCCGACCGGTGACCGTCGCCTCGATTCTTCAGGAATACGGACTGGAGCACTTGGCTGAAAAGTGAAAGCTTTTTGCGGATTTCGTAAAAATCCGCAGGCAGTTGAATGGTGTAGAATGACTGTCTGCCGCTCGCAGGAAGGGCGGGCGTCAACCCGCGGTCATCAAGCTGGATTCAGAAAGGACACGATCCGATGAGCGTCGCAACCGCATCGAACACGGCCTCGATCAAACCACCGGTCATCACCGATCAGCAGAAGAAGCAGTATCACGAGGAGGGCTACTGCATTCTCGAACGGGTCATCCCGCCGGACCAGCTCGAGCTGCTGCGCAATGAATGTCAGCACTTCATTGACGTGATCAACGCGGAGATGGACGCCGAAGGCGTGAAGGTCAAGGGGATTAACCACCGCGACAAGCGCTATTTCATCGCCCGCCGCCACAAGGACAGCCAGAATCTCCGCAGCTTCCTGTTCAGCGACCTGATGGCCGAGGTCGTCGGCGCAACCGTTGGCCCGGAGGCGTATCTCTTCGTCGATCAGTTCGTGGTGAAGATGGCCGAGGTGGGGATGAAATTCGCGTGGCATCAGGACAGCGGCTACGTCGGTCATCCGCATCCGGAGTACCTCAGCGCCTGGGTTGCGATGGACGACATGACCGAGGAGAACGGCACGATCTACGTGCTGCCCTACTCGCGAGCGGGCGTGCGGCAGACGGTCAAGCACGTCAAGGAGGAAGGAACCAACGACATGGTCGGCTACCACGGCGACGATCCGGGGATTCCGGTGATCGTGCCGGCGGGCACGATCGTCTGCTTCTCCAGCAATACCTTCCACCGCAGCGGCGCCAACACCACCAAAAAGCCGCGGCGAAGCTATTTGTGCCAGTATTCGCCCAAACCCATCCTCACCAAGGATGGCACCAAACCCTGGTGCGATGCCGTGCCGTTCCTCAAGGACGGCAGAAACATCTTCAACTGGCCCCCGACGCAGTGATCGGGAGCCGAGCCTTGGCCGCGCACAGCCAGCCGCGTGTTGAGCGCAACCGGCGGTGGGGTTACCTTCCGGCACGTGGCTGGCGATGCGCACAACTCGTTCGACCTGGACCGCCTGCGCAAACAGATTCGGCCACTGCGCCTGCATTGGTTCCCCCGCCTGCGCAGCACCAACGATCACGCCGCGATGCTGCGCAGACGGGGCGAGCTGTTTGCCCCGGCGATGGTGCTGACCGGCCGACAGATCGCGGGCCGGGGCCGAAACACCAACACCTGGTGGTCCGGGCCCGGATGTGTGACCGTCACGTTCGTTCTGCCGATCGACGAGCAACTGGCGGCGCACCAGGTGCCGCTGCTGGCGGGATTGGCCGTTCGCAACGCCGTCGTCGCGATCAGTGGCGAATCATCGATTCTGCTGAAGTGGCCCAATGACCTGATCCACGGGGGGCGCAAGCTCGCGGGCATCCTCTGCGAGCGGCTCCGCCGGGCCGACCTGATCGGCGTGGGCCTGAATGTCAACGTCGCGCCGGATGATCCGCCTCGTGCGCTGCGAGATCGCATCACCAGCCTCAGCCAGATCGTCGGCCGGACACTGGACAAGACCGACGTGCTCATCGCCCTGAGCAACCAGATCTATTCGATGCTGCTGCGAAAGCGAGAACACCCCTTCGCCGCCGCGCTGCGGGAGTATGACCAGCACCACGCCCTGGTCGGGCGGCGCATCAGCGTGAACGTATCCAGCGACGCTGCGGCGATCACCGGCACCTGCAAGGGACTGGATCCGATGGGGAGGCTGCTGGTGCGTACGCCTGGCGGGCAGACGCACCGAATCATCTCCGGTCAGGTGCAACTCGGCTCGACGCCCTGAACCTTCGCGGTGGCATGATTTGTGCATCGGAACTGAAGGTCCGGGCAAGTGCGCGGCGGCCCGCGCCGCGTCCGATAACCACGATGCGGTTTCGCCGTTTGCAGGTGGTTGTTCCCGGGTGTAGTTTTGTACCCGACGCCGGTGTTCAGCTTCTGAATTGCGATGTCTGGCAGTTATCGATGTCTTGCCGTCGCCATCTGGGCAATGATGATCTGCTGGCTTGGGGGCTGCTCATCCACCACCAGGCCGGGCAACCTTCAATCGGTCAGGACCGATTCGGACAAACCCCGTGCTGGAAATGCCTACCTGCTTCGGGGGTTTATCGGAGTCTTCTCCGAAGGCATTGATTCGCTCACCCGAAAGCTGAATGCCGCCGGTATACGCGCCAGCGTCTTCCAGGACGATCAGTGGTACGCCCTGGCCAGGAAACTGCGACAGGAGTACCGCAAGGATCCCAGCCATGAGCCGCTGATTCTGATCGGCCACTCCTACGGAGCCGATGATGCCATTCGTGTCGCGCGAGAGCTGAGAAAGGATCGGATCCAGGTGGATCTGCTGGTGACGCTGGATCCGGTCACCCCGCCGCGAGTACCCGACAACGTCAAGCGATGCGTAAACATCTACCAGTCCAACGGCATATGGGATGTGATGCCGTGGCTGCGGGGCGTACCGCTGGTCGCTGAGTCGGATCGCGCAACGCAACTGGTCAACTACGACGTGCGGACCAATCGCAAGGATCTGCTGGATCGCGACATCGACCACTTCAACATCGAGAAGAAGCCCAGGATTCACAACGAGGTCATCGCATGTGCAATGAGCGTCTGTCCGCCCAGGGACGCGTACCTGCTGTCTATCGCATCCCGGGCGGCGGATCGGAACGATGCAGTTCGCTCGGCAGCGCCCCGGCCCCAGGAACGACAGGCCTCTGTGCCGTACTGCTCGGGCACTGGCGATCCAGGCGCAGAGGGCATTGCGGCACCACGTACGCAACAGGGCAAGTCGCGTGGCTCATAGCGCGCGGGGTGAACTTCACTGCGGTCGCGGCGGTTCAGGTCCCCAATTATCATCCCTCATCATGCCAGCAAACTGGTCAGCTCTGACCATCGGCGTGATTGTCAGCTTTTACTGGGCCAGGGTGCTCAGGCTGGTGCTCAAGGCGCGTCGCCGCACTGGCCGTGCGGCCAACTTCTTCCCACGCGAGCCTCTGGGGCGACTGGTACGCATCGTCTGGTATCCCACCGTCGCTGTCTGGATTGTCCACCCGCTGATCGTGGGTCTTTACGCAGGCGAGTTGCCCCGGGTGTTGCGGCCGCTGTACCGGCATCCGATCGTCGAACCTGTCGCCGTCTTCGCTGCAATTGCGGCGATGGTGGGCACCATGGTTTGCTGGAAACGCATGGGCCGGAGCTGGCGAATGGGAATCGATCCCAACGAAACCACGCAGCTCATCGTTTGCGGTCCGTATGCCTACGTGCGACACCCGATCTACGCGCTGTCGTCCGTGCTGATGCTGGCTTCGATGCTGGCGGTGCCCACGCCGCTGATGCTGACCGCGGGTGTGATTCACCTGATGTTCCTTCAGTGGGAAGCGCGGCGAGAAGAGCGGCATCTGCTCGGCGTGCACGGTGAAATCTATGCACACTATCTGCGGACGGTCGGACGCTTCCTGCCGCGTTCTCTGTCGCCTTATCGGCCACCAAGGTAAATTGAATCGGCGCGTCTCCGGCAAGTTCGGACGTTCGACACGCCCTGGCACATGCAGTGGAACACCTTGAACATATTCCAGCGACTGACCCGGCAATGGGATTCGCTGCATCCCTACAACGCCGCGCAGCTCATGCGTCTGGCCGGGACAGGCGATCCGGATGCGCTGGCGGCACACTGGCGGGCATCACTCGACGAGCTGGGGCTGGGCCGTGTCCGTACCGTCGGCGACCGCTTCCGCTGGGAACCGCTCAATGGGCAGATCCAACCCGCCTTGATCCTGCGCACAGCGCCGCAGGCGTGTCTGGAGCAAGTGCTCGCCCAGGAGCTGAACCGCCCTTTCAATCCCGATGACGACCTGCCGTTCCGGGCACTGCTGTTCCAGGGTAACGATTCGCACTGGCTGGGAGTCGTCTACCATCACTGGGTCGCCGACAGCTTCTCCATCCGTCAACTGCTGCGGCAATGGTTTTTGCGAATATACGATCCTGCGCGAACGCGGCGTCAGCCGCTGAACCTGCATCCCCCGGGGTACCTGCGGCTGTTCGGCCCCGCCGCCGCCAATTGGTCCCTGCTGGGAGGCATCCTTCACGGCGCGCGGTGGACCGCGCGGTTCAAGCGCGTCCGGCGATTGGATCCGGACGTGTACCGGCAATTCCACGTGCGCTTCCGCTTTTACCGCGCTGGCGGTGGATTGATCCAGCGGCTCGTCCCGATCGCACGCGCCGCGGGGGTAACGGTCAACGATGTGTTCCTGGCGGCGATGGCGCAGGCGTGCGATCGATTCGTGCCGGTGAAACGAACCGTTCGCCGCCAGGACCTGGCGCTGGGCACGATTGTCGATCTGCGCTGCCGCACCACCCGCGATACCAGCGACCTGTTCGGACTGTTTCTCGGCTTCACCAGCGTCTTCTGCCGCCCACATGACCTGCCCGACTTCCGGCGTCTGCTCCGCTGCGTCAGTCGTCAGAACGCCCGACACAAGGCCGCCCGCATCCCCGAGGCCAGTCAAATCCGCATGCTCGCCGGCTTGCTGGCCCAGCGACTGCTTAGCCGCGACAGCCTGATTGAAATGTATCGCAAGCGCCTTGCGCTGGCCGGGGGAATCTCCAACGTGAACCTCAACCGCGACTGGCCGGCCGACTACCACCCGCATCCGCTGCTGGAGTACTTGCGTGTCTCGCCCTGCGGGCCGTTGATGCCCGTGGTGTTCACCCCGACCACCCTGGGCGGCGAACTCAATTTTGGATTGACCTATCGAACTCCATTGATCCCGGATGACCACGCCCATGGCATCGCCGATACGTTCTTGGATCGCATTCAATCGTTTGTCGAGTGCAGCGCTCCGCCTGGGTCTCGCTAAATATCCATCTCCAACCGTCCGATAGATCCATGCGACCGCCTGCCCACTTCAGGGCATGCACATTTATCGGCTGCCATCGCATGATATCGTGCAGGAGCAGCGCATCGGCGTGATGCCGCTTGGTGCATCGAGCCTCAAAACATCGGGCCAGTCGCGGAGGACCGCCATGAACCCCAACGCCGCCAGATCCGTCTGGGTCGTCTACTTCGTCGGTTTCGACGACACGCTGGACGACGAGAACAGCCGCGTCGTGCCCTACGTCGGCAAGGAGCGTGTGCGCACGACGGCCGATCCGCAACAGGCGTGGCACGACGTGCGCCTGGCCGTGCTGGCGCGGGGCGGTCACCTGTTGACGATCATTGGAAGCGAAGCCGAAGCAGAAGCCTTCCGCGTCGCCGCCGAAGCGGAAATCCTCCGCAAACACGGAAGCTGATGATGACCGCGCACGGTGCTGGGCGCTTCGAGTACTCGAATAAGGCCCGCGGATCGCGATCCGCGGGCTTTGTTTATGACGTTGCGCGATCGAATCTCCACACACGTGCGCCGCGCCGCGCGTGATCGAGAATATACCGAAACGTGTTAAGCTGGTGCTGGCGATCAGCGATGGGATCGCAGTGACAGCGCTTTGCCCACAATCCACCTGCGTCAATACGCAACCCGTGCTGACGAACAAGGTGAGAGGCGTGCTTTTTGGCGCGGCCGATCCAGTGCCTTGGGTTGTGGTCAGGAAAACGAGCCAGGACATGAACGTGCGTGGCATCGACTGAAACGATCAGGGCTTGAATTCCATCTTGCCGCAGTTTCTCCGCAACGGAGTTCGCGACAAACGTCCGCAGCTCAGACATCATGCGCACCGGATTTCGCTTCATCAGCGACTTGGAGAGTTCGTAGAGGCGGTCGTACTTCCCTTTCGGAGGAGGATGTCTGTAGTCGCCGTCCACATGTTCGCGATGGTGCCGCGAACGCCATCCTCTTGGGTCTCCGCGCAGCCAGGAGCCATAAGCGTGAACGGTAACGTGATACCAATCGTTCCAGGGATTTGTCGCAACGCGAAGATGGGTGCGCGCTGACATGTACCGAGACTGTGGCGCGCCTATGACCGAAATGCAACCGAAAAGGAACAAAGCCCGCGGATCGCGATCCGCGGGCTTGTCGGCTTCTCCGTATGCTGCTCACTTCGCTGCAACCGTCTGGCGCCGGGGCTTCGGTGGACGCGGATTCAGGGCGCGGTCCAGATTCCTCATCGCCTGCTTCAGCCGGTGCTCGTTTTCAACCAGTGCGATGCGGACGTAGCCTTCGCCGTTTTCACCGAACGCGCGGCCGGGCGCCAGGGCCACCTGCGCCTCATCCATCATCCGCAGACAGAAATCCAGCGTTCCCTCATTCGGCTTGAGATGAGCCGGATTGACCCTTGCCCAGACAAACATCGAGCCCCGGGGTTTTTCGTACGTCCAGCCGAGCTTGTCCAGCCCGTGGCAGACGACATCGCGACGCTCCTGATAGACCCTGCTCTGCTCCTCGGGCGTTTGCTTGCAGGCGCGAAGTGCGATCACCGACGCGATCTGAATCGGCGCGAAGTGCCCGTAGTCGTAGTATCCCTTGATCGTCGCCAGCGCCTTGACCATCTCCGCATTCCCGCAGCAGAACCCCACGCGCCACCCGGCCATGTTGTAGCTCTTGGACATCGTGGTGAATTCGACGCCAATCTCCTTGGCTCCCGCCGCCGCAAGGAAGCTCGGCGCCTTGTATCCGTCGAAGTTGATCTCGCCGTAGGCAAAATCCGAGATGATCATCACACCATGTCGGCGGCACATCTCGATGGCCCGATCCCAGAACCACGGCTCGATCGTCATCGCCGTCGGGTTGTGCGGGTAGTTGAGAATCAGCAGCTTCGGCTGGGGGTACAAACCGGTGATCGTCTGCTCGATGCGGTCCAGAAACGCCTGATCGTTGCCCAGCGGCACGCGGATGACGTTCGCCCCCGCCATCGCGACGGCGTAGACGTGAATCGGGAACGCCGGATCGCCCACGACTGCGGTGTCTCCGGGTCCCAGCATCGCCAGGCACAGGTGGCTGAAGCCTTCCTTGGACCCGATGGTGGCGATCACCTCCGTTTCCGGGTCCAGGTCCACGCCATATTTGTTCTTGTACTTCCTGGCCACCTCCTTGCGCAGCCCGGCGATGCCGTTGCTGACGCTGTAGCGGTGGTTGCGCGGGTCGCGTGCGGCTTCGGCAAGCTTCTCCACCACGCACTGCGGCGTGGGGTCGCTGGGGTTGCCCATTCCCAGATCAATGATGTCGATCCCCGCCACGCGCTTCTCGTATTTCATCTTGTTGATCCGCGCGAACAGATAAGGCGGCAGGCGGGCGATGCGTGGCGAAACGTCGATCTTGAAAGGTTGATTGTTTGTGCTCATGGCTTTCCGCTCTGATTGTATCGTCAATTGAGGCTGAGAAGGTCAGTTGAATGCCCGCAGGCTGCCCACGCTGCGCAGGCGATGCCGCCGCCGGTGCACCCGCTCATCCCCTCGGTTTGTCATGCTCGTGCACTGCGAAGCCGCAGCAGCTACTACTGGGGATGAGTTGCGGGCGGGGTGCCGGCGGCGCTGGTAGCCGGCGGCCGCGCCACCTCGGGCGCCTGGGGGGTTGGCGGCACGTCGGCCGCGGAAGGAGCTGACGGGCTTGTCGGCGCCGTTGCTGGCGCGGTCGCGGCCGGCTGCGTCGCCGCCCGCTCCAGGATTCGTCTTCGCTCGCGCTCGAACTGCTCGCGAATCTCGTTGCGGTCGCGGATCTGTTCCTCACGCTGGTGCAGACGTGATTCGTACTGTTGCTTGAGCACCGGATGCTCGATGATCAGAGCGCGCATCGCCTCCTGCGCCAACTCGTTCTTCTGTTCACGTATCCCCACCTGCACCAGCCGATCCAGCAGCTCAGCCTGAATGCTCTGCTTCACATCCTCGAACTTCACCGCCTTGGGTGGAATCCGCCGCTCCAGCTTGATCAGGTGATAAGCGCCTTCGGCCTGCACGGCGTCGGAGACCTCCCCCTCCTTCAGCGCGAAAGCCGCATCCTTGAACGCCTGGGGGTATCCGCCGGCCTGACGCGAGAACGGCGGCAGCTCCCCGCCCAGACCGGCGGTTCGGGCGTTTCGGCTCAACTCACGCGCCACCTGCTCGAAGGGCTGACCTTCGGCCAGCCGACGCTTGGCTTCCATCACTTCCTGCAAGTTGGCAAGCTGAATGTGACGAACCTGCACCGTCTCGCCGTAAAGCTGCCGAAATGCCTCCTGAAGCGACTGCTCGGTGATCTTCTGGGCAACCTTCGGCTCCACGAGCTTGCGAAGATAGGCGTTGGTCTGGATCACCAGATCGAACTCAGGCCGGCTGATTCTCTGCTGCTCCAGGAACTGGTTGACCAGCAGCTCATAGTCGGCCTTGTCGGCATCCTGGAACATCTTGGCCAGCGTCAGCTCTCTTTCAGCCTGGATGTCCTCGGACGAGACACTGATCCCTTCGCGTGCCGCCTGTTGTTTGGCCAGCTCAAGCTGCACCGTGTTCAGCAGGATGTTCAGTCCGTATCCCTCGATCAGCGGCTGCTGGATCTGCGAGAGGGTGATCGGACGTGCGTTGAGTCGGGCAATGACCGGATCGGCCGGAGCCTGGCCGCTTTGCTCATCCGCGCGGACTCGGGGCTGAGCCGCTTTGCTCTTTTCCGGCCGCGGCCCCTCCGATTGCTCCAGTGAGGGCGTCAGCGGCGCCGGGCGGCCTTCGGCGGACTCACCAGCCTTGCACCCGCACATCCAGGCCAGCATCGCCGCGCATGCCCCCGCCGGCGGTACGCATCGCCGCAAGATCGTCCGGGCCAGTCCATGCTCTCGCATCACCGCGTGCTGCTCCCAACTGGAAGCGGCGAAGTATCAAAGCCAGGCGGGGATATGTCAAGTGCGACGCTGAAGCAAGCCAACGCGACGGCGCAATTCCTGCCACGGCGTCAGCCCGTCGTGGTCGTGCAATTTCTTGCGACGTAGATTTCTGCAATTCTTGGTGTAAACTCCGCCTTTCAAAGGGCTTCTGAGAGCAGGCGACCGCGACATTCTGCTGTACTTGTCGCACCACCACCGCGACATTTCAGCCGTTTTGTCGTACTTTTTTATCTATATTATCATCTTGGACCAGTCCTATTTTGTGGCTAACTCCCACTAACCCCCGATTGGTGAACCGCTTGCGCGAACACACATGTGGTGCGCCTTGGAACCTGGCACCATAGTTGCTTTCACCGTGATGTCGGCAACGCAATCGGTGTGTGCCGGCCTCCAATTAGGCCCATTCTTCCCCCGATGTGAGGCGCTCTTCTCTCCCACAACCCGAAGAGTTTCCTCACCAGCCCCATTCGAAGCCGACCTTGCCCGGGTCGGCTTTTTTTTGCGCGCCTCGGCCCCTACCATTTCACCCCCGTGGCCGAGCCAAACCGAACCGTCAACTTGTTCACCCTGCATAGCCGAAGCTGGCGCGACAACCGCTATGTCTATCCGGTCATCAGCCGACGCAGCCACGGCCTGTCCATCGGGGTCAATCTGAACCCCGACAAAGTCTGCAACTTTGATTGCATCTACTGCTGCGTGGACCGCAGCGTCCCTCCGACCGTCCGCCACGTGGACATGGACCTGCTCCGCCGCGAGCTTGAGCACCTGCTGGAGCTGGCCTGCTCCGGACAAATCTGGACCATCCCCCCTTTCGACCAGACCGAGCCAACCCTGCGACGCATCAACGACGTCGCCTTCAGCGGCGATGGCGAACCCACCAGCTTCCGGCAGTTCCCCCAGGCCTGTGAACTGGTCGCCGGCCTGCTTCAGAAGGTCAGTCGCCCGGACATCAAGATCGTCCTGATCACCAACGCCACGCTGCTGCATCTGCCACACGTTCGCCGCGCCCTGGAGTTCCTCGACCGCCATAACGGCGAGATCTGGGCCAAGCTCGACGCCGGCACCGAACAGTATTATCGTCTGGTCGAGCGAACGCGGATTCCGTTTCGTCGCGTGCTGGACAACATTCTGGCCGCCGGTCGCGCACGCCCGATCGTCATTCAATCCCTGTTCATGAACATTCACGGTCAGCCGCCGGATCAGACCGAAATCCGCGCTTACGTGGATCGACTTCGAGAGCTGCGTGACGCCGGCTGCCAGATCAAGCTGGTGCAGGTGTACACGGTGGCACGGCGAACGGCCGAGGCATACGTCTCACCGCTTGAGCCTGCGCGCCTGCGCGCCATCGCCGATCAGGTCGCCGCCATCGGCTTGCCCGTGGAAAGCTACGAAGGCCCCGCGGAAGGATCGCCCACACTCTCGCAATAAGAGCCTCTGCTCCCGCAACATCGCCGGGCGGGCTAGAATTCGCAACACCATGACCCTCGATCACGGCGGCGTGCGCGAAGCCTGGTCCCAACAGGTGCACCAGCATCGGCAGATCGCTCTGCCCTGGCTGGCCCGTCTTCGATGGATCGCCGTCACCGGACAGGTGGCAGCGACGATCCTGGCCGTGTTCGCGCTGGCGGCGCCGCTGCCCCTGCCTCACATCGCCCTGGTCATCTCCATTACCGTTCTGAGCAATCTGGTTCTGTACATCTGGGATCGCATTCACGAACCGCCCGACTGGATGATCCCCACCGTCATCCTGCTCGATGTGCTGCTGTTCACGGTCCTGCTCTATTTCACGGGCGGCGCTGAAAATCCCTTCAGCGCGCTGTACGCTGTCCATGTCGCCATGGCCGTGGTCGTGCTCGGCAGCGGCTGGGCGTGGGTCACTGTCGCGTTGTCGGCGGTCTGCTACGCGATCGTCTGTATGACGCACTGGCCGCTGCGCTTGCCCGCGTCGGCGATGCAGTTCGGCAACTGGGGCGCGCTGGTCCTGGTCATGGGACTGATCGCCTACTTCGTCGGGCGGGTCATGCGATCGCTGCGCCGCCGGGAGGCCGAACTCGCTCAGGCACGCGAACGCGCCAGCCGAACCGAGCACCTGGCCTCGCTGACCACCCTGGCGGCGGGTGCCGCACACGAGCTGGGCACTCCGCTTGCCACCATCGCCCTGGCGGCAAAGGAAATGGAGCTGGCGCTGGTGCAGAGCCGCGACCCGTCTCTGGCCGAAGACGCCCAGCTCATCCGTCAGGAGGTCGATCGATGCCGCTCCATTCTCGATCGGATGCGGGTGGACGTGATCCAGGATGCCGCCGGGCTGGGCGGCGCTACCGGCACGCTGGGCCAGTTAATCGCCGAACTGCGCCAGGATCTGCGCGGAGAGGAGCGGCCGCGGCTGCTCGTGCACACGAGCGAGCCTGCCGAGCTTCCGTTGCCCGCCTCGCGAGTCCTCCGCCGCGCCGTTGGCGTCTTGCTGAGAAACGCCTTCGATGCTTCCCCGCAAACGGCCAATGTCAGCCTCTTCTTCGATCGCCATGACGGACGTATCATCTTCCGCGTGGAAGATCGAGGTCCGGGAATGGCGCAGGAGGTGCTTCGACGGGCCGGCGAACCGTTCTTCACCACCAAGCCGCCCGGACAAGGTATGGGCCTGGGCTTGTTCCTTGTGCGACTCACGGCCGAGACGTACGGGGGCGACTTCGAGCTTCGATCTTCGCCCGGCGCCGGCACAACCTCGATCCTGGAGATTCCGTATCCCGCAGATGAGCACCTGCCCCGATCCAATGAACCGCAGCGATCCGCCTCTAGACTCGAAGCAGCAAGCCGCCAGCCCCCAGGCCGCGCAACCGAATCGCCGCCGGATCCTGGTGGTGGACGACGACGCGACCTTCCGCAAACGGCTGTCCAAGGCGCTGGCTCATCGCGGATACGAAGCCCGTGACGCAGCCAACGCCGAAGAGGCGATCGACCGGGCCCGGCGCTTTCAGCCCGGCCGCGCCGTGGTGGACATGCGAATGCCTGGTCGTTCGGGGCTTCAACTCGTCAGCGATCTGGTCGAGCTGCTCGGACAGGACAACATCGACATCATCGTGCTGACCGGCTACGGCAGCATCGCCACCGCCGTCGAGGCCATGCGCCGCGGCGCGATCGACTATCTCCAGAAGCCCTGTGACGCCGAACAGATCCTGGCCGCCTTCCAGCGGCGATGCGATCAGGATCGCGACCCCCCCGCCGCCGATGCCCCGGGTAACCCGCCGGCCGATGAGCCTGTGGACGTCTCCGTGCCTTCTCTGGCGCGAGTCGAATGGGAACACATCCAGCGCGTGCTCAATGACTGCGGCGGCAACATCTCCGAAGCCGCACGCCGGCTTCGCATCCACCGCCGATCACTTCAGCGAAAGCTGTACAAGATGCAGCCGTCGGAGTGAACCGCCGGAAATACCGACGATGTGGTTTGGCAGGCGCCCGGCGAAACCGCGGCGATCAGTATTGCCTGCCGCCACTGGCCCTGGGGTAGCGCGATCGGACGATCTGCTGCTGGTGAAACTCGGGCTTTACGTTCGGATTTCGCCGCGCGGTGTACGTCAGATCATCGAGATAGACCCGCACCGAGTTGCCGCCCCGACGGACGCTGGCGATGCCGAACCGGTCGAACGTCGCTCCGCTGCGGCGCATTTGCGGCGTCAGGTCGAAGCTGACCGTCTCGCCATCGAGCGTGTAGATGATCCGCCCGACGCCGTCGTTGGCCTTGGGGTCGTACTCGAACGTGAACTGCCGCTGTCTGCCGTTGGGGACGAATACCGGGCCACGACCCGATGCCGAGATGCCGCCTTTGGCGTTGCAGAACCCGCTGAAGTAGTAACCGACGGCGCTGCTGTCGGAGATGGCAATGCCCATCGACTGGATCGCCGGCTGATCGCTTGGCCTGAATCCAGTCGCCGTCTGGTCGGCGTGGTTGAAGTAGCCGAGGTACATCGCCGCGTCGGTCTGGCCTGTGGTGAAATTGATCGAGCCGGAGAATCGGATCGGGTCATCGAGCGTGACCGTGCCGACGTCATCGGCATAGTAGCCTGCCGGTCCGTTGGGCCTGACGCGCCAGAACAGCCCGCCGATCTCTCCGATCTGCTTGCCCGCCCAATTCGTCTCGCTGAAGCCGAAATCAAACATCGAATGAAAGTCCGGTTCGACGTAGGTGCTGCGATTGTTGCGTCCTTCCCAGCCCGGGTCCTTGCTCAGGTCGATCTTCTTTCCGTTAATCGTCAGATCGCCGAAGTACACCTCGCACGATCCGCCATACCGCTGGATGTTGAACATGCCGAAGCGGTCGAAGGACGAGGCCATCTCGCGCTGCTCCGGCGTCAGATAGGTGATGTGCGGATCCAGATCATCAAACTGAAGGACGATGCGCCCCTGCTGCTTTTCTGGGTTGTTGATCTTCCACCACCGCCGCTGTCCGTGGCGATGGAAGAAGCCGGTCAGCCCGGCCTGACGCGCCTTGATCAGCCGCGCCCGGAATGCCTCGGGCGTGAGGTCGGGTTCGATCTTCCTCGCCTTTTCGTAGACGATCGGCTCGTCCTGGTACTGAAGATCTCCGGGCGCGTTGCCGGAGCGGTCGGTAAGCACCTGTTCCAGCAGCGGGTCGCGCTGACTGAGATCCGCCCGCGCGTCCGGGTCGTACTCGAACCGCCACGTATGCACCGCCCCATCCGGCTTGAGCAGCACGTCGGTCTCAAAGCCCGCCGCCTGCCAGTCGGCGCTCATCCAGTCGAACATGATTTGCCCCAGGTCGTCTTCCTCCCAGATGCGAAACGCCATCGAGTTCCACGGCCGCCACTCGTGACGCGTCGAGTTGAAGAACCCCAAGTACGCCACGCCACGAAGGTCCAGCCGCTTGAGCACCAGTTTGCCCGAGGCCGAGAGCTTGTCCTTGAAGCTGAGCGGCCTGCCGAAGGGCAGCGCGTAGTATGCCTGATAGCGCGAGTCAGTGACGACCCCGCCGATCTCCCCCGGGCCGGCGCCGGTGTGGTTTGTCTCGCTCCAACCGAAGTCCTGTCGCACGGTGGGCATGTCTTCACCGACCTGGCGGTTGTTGATCCCGATCCAGCCGGGGTCGGTGCAGAAGTCCTGGTGAACTTCCATCAGCTTCACCTCCGCCAGCCCCGTCGCTGCAGGGCACACACAGATCACCGCGACCAGCACCGCAAGATGACCCACTCGAAAACGCATTCGCTGCACCTTTCATCAATGACCACCGCGCGACTTTCGCACTCATCGTCGCTTTGCGGTTGTCGTGTTCTCATGGAACCGATTCATTCGAAGCTGATGGCGACCCTGGTCAGATACGGCGATGCCGCGGCGTTCGGCGTGAGCAGCCGCGCGCGATACTGCACCCACCGCCCCGCCAGTCCCTTTACCCTCGCGCCGCTTCTGGTGAACCAGGACTGCGGCCCGCGCGGGCCAGTCCACGGCGCAGCATCCAGCGCCTCTTTCGTCTGTGCCGTCCGAATCTGGAACCGCACCGCCGTGCCATGTGACGTCTGGGCATCCCACTCGATCCGATGCGGCTTCTGGCCGGAGGGAATCTCGTGCGCCGACGAGATGTAATCTTCGTACAGCCCCCGATCGTAACTGTTGCCCGGATCGCGCACGTTCAGGCCGCTGGGGCCATACGTCGCGAACTCCAGCCGATTGTTCGCGGAAAACCCCTTCGGCCCGCCCCAGTACAGCATCGACACCGTCTGATGCCGATGCGGCAGCGGCTGATCCGTAAACCCGCCGCGACGGTGATTGGCGATCAGCAGATCCAGCCAGCCGTCCCCGTCGTAATCCAGCGGATCAGCGCCCGACGAGCCGTACGTCGGAAGCTCGGTGCGCGGGCGCTGCCCAAACCCCCGGGGGCCGCCCCAATAAATCAGCGACGGCGCGTTGCCCTCCACTGCTCCGTAGGCACACAGGAAGATGTCCAGCCATCCGTCTTTGTCGAAATCGGCGACGCAGTTGTCGTACGGGGCCGATCCCATGATGATCTCGCGCCGGTCGCGCGAAAAACCGGACGGCGAGCCGTAGTAGACATAGCTGGGCTTCTCGATCGTGTCCCCGCCGCCTCGGTTGGGGATCAGAAGGTCCAGCCACCCATCGCGATTGAAATCGGCGCCCTGGAGGTACATGAGCTGCTCGGACTGATCCACATCCAGCACCGACGCCCGCTCGGCGGAAAAGCCTTCGGCGCTGCCCCACCAGATCTTCGTCGGCCCGCCAGGGTTGGGTGCGCCCGATGGGATGATCTGTCCGGCCAGATCGAGCCACCCGTCGCGGTTCAGGTCCATGAGCAGAGGCGTTCGGATCATCGCCTTCTCGCCCAGAGCAATGACGGTCCGCCGCGCGTGCTCAAAGCCGGCGCTGGAGCCGTAGAAAATCGTCAGACCGAATCTGCCGGGATCGGCCGGGTCCTGGCTGGCGCCGCCCGCGACCAGATCCAGCCAGCCGTCGCGGTTCAGGTCCGCGATCCGCACGCCGCCGTAGCCGATCTCCATCGACAGATGGCTCGGCGGCGAAAAGCCTGCGGTCTTGCCCCAGTAGATGATCGTTCCGTTTTGTGTGTGCGGCACCCCCTTGATCGTCGTCGCCTGCGAGAGCACCAGATCCACAAAGCCGTCGTCGTCCAGATCGGCATGGCCGAAGCCGAAGATGTGATGGGTCATGAACTCGAGACTGCGCTTGGGCGAGAAGTTGCGGGTGCCGTCGCCCCAGTACAGTCGCGAGATCGCCGGCCCGTCATGGATTCCGCCGTCACCGTTGAAGAAGACCACATCCGGCCTGCCGTCGTGATTGAGATCGCCAACGGCGCTTCCCGCGGCCTCCTCCGTGGGCAGTTGGGTTCTATGTGCGGCGCGGAACGTGCCGCGGTCGTTCCAGTACACGTAGGACAACAGGCTGTGGTAATTGATCACGGAACGGTTGCTGAAGACCAGATCGGGATATCCATCGGCATTCAGGTCGCCGGCGCTGACCCCGCTGGCGCCCAGCGTTGGAAGGGACAGCGGCTGGCGCGTCGAGAAGTCCTTGCCATCTCCAAAGAACAGCAGCGAGTCCGTCCACGCGACTCCGCCCGCCGACTGACCGCTGGCAACGGCGATGTCCGGGTATTGATCCCGATCGAAATCGGCAACGGCGATGCCGGAGGGCGCCGGGACTTTCAGTTGAATGGCCCGATCGGTCGAATAGCCGGCCTCATCGCGCAGCAGGACGCTCACGCCGCCACCCGCGCACAGCGCCAGATCGCTTCGCCCATCGCGGTTGAAGTCGGCGATCGCCGCCGCCGAGGCACCCACGGACAGCACGACCCGAGCATCGGACTTCTCGACATTCTCAAGTGCGCCTCGTGACGAATACAGCAGCTCCACGCGGTCGCCGGCCAACAGCACCAGATCGTCCGTGCCATCGCCGTCCAGATCCCCCGCCGCCACGCCGGTCGGTATCCTGCCCTCGGCAAGCGTGATCGGCGTGCGACGATCAACGCTGAACCCCTGCGGCGAGTTCCAGTAGATGAAGCTGGTCTTGGAGCCGCTGAGCTTCAGCGGGCCGCCCGCCTGCCACTGGCACGCCAGGGCAAGGTCGCTCAAGCCGTCGTGATTGAAATCGCCCGCCGCAAGGCCGGTGGCGGCGAACGCCGGCAGATCGGTCCGGTGTCTGACCGACAGCCCGTCGGGTCCACCCCAGTAGATAAACGCATTGGTCTGGCGAAAGTGGCTGTTGGCAACGTTGGCCACCGCCAGATCGTTGTATCCGTCACGATTCAGATCCAGCACCAATCCCGCCACCGATCCACTGGCCGGCAGCTCGATCCGCGATCGGCCGTCGATGTCCTGCCCGCTGTTCAAGTAAACGTACGTGTTGCTTTTCTCGTCATAGCCATGTCCGGCCGGTAGCAGGATGTCCAGATGCCCGTCGTTGTTGAAGTCCCATCGGGTGATGATCTGAATTCGCCCGCGATGCGAAACGTACGCGTTGCTGCCTGCGTCGGTGAAGCTGCCGTCACGGAAGTCCGACCAGGATTCTTCCACCCATCGCGATCCGCCGCTGGCCGGCTGCAT
Organism: Fontivita pretiosa; assembly: GCF_050410795.1. Lineage (GTDB taxonomy): Bacteria > Planctomycetota > Phycisphaerae > Tepidisphaerales > Tepidisphaeraceae > Fontivita > Fontivita pretiosa. The sequence continues at coordinate 5,195,419 of NZ_CP191258.1, forward strand.
CGGGAGCACCACCAGGCCAAGCATGGTCGCCGCCACGAGCCTGTACATGATTCGAGTCTGCATCGCGCCTGCTCCCTGTAATCAGAACAGATGAACCGCCGCACCGTTCGGCTCAGTATTTCCGTCCACGCTCCGGATAGTCGATCTCGACGATCTTCTCCTGGAAGCGATTTGGCGGCTGATCCTTCGCTCGACGCGCCGTGTACGTGAGATCATCGAGATACACCTCGACGTACTTCCCCCCGTTGCGAACGTTGAAAAGCCCGAACCGGTCGAACCGCGCGCCCGAACGGCGCTGCTCCGGCTTGAGGTTGATCACCATCACCTCATCCTCCAGCTTCGCGGTGATCCGTCCGTTACCGTCGTTGCCGATCGGATCGTAATCGAAGCTGAATCGCCGCGGGCGACGATCCGGCACGAACTGCGGGCCGTCCTTCTGCGCCGTCCCGCGCGCCGTCGAGAGCCGCGGCTCAAACGAGTATCCGATGCTCGTGTGGTCCGAGATGCGAATCCCCATCGCGATCGTCTTGGCCCGGCTCGACGTGTCGCTCAGCTCCTTAAGCTGCTCCTGGCGGTTGAAGTAGCCGAACATCATCGACGCGTCCGTGCCGCCGTTGACGAAATTGATCATCCCCGAAAACGAAATGGTATCATCAAGCGTGAGCACGCCAACATCGTCAGCATAGAACCCGTGGTACGGATCGATCGGCTCATTGCGCCAGAACAGTCCGCCGATCTCGCCGGGCCTTTCGCCGGCCCAGTTCGTCTGGCTGTAGCCATAGTTTTGTCCGGGGTGGAAGTCGCGCTCGATGAACGTCACCCGATTGCCGACGCCCTGCCAGTTGGGATCGCGACTCAACTCGATCTTCTCTCCGTTGACGGTCAGATCCGACACGTAGAACTCGATCGATTTGCCCTCGGGGATTTGGAAGTTGAACAGCCCGAAGCGATCCATCGCCGCCGGTTCGTTGCGAATCCCCGGATCCAGGAAGTAGCGCACGGGCGTCGCGTCGTCGAGCTGGAAGGTGATTCTGCCCTGCACCTGATCGAGCTTTGCCTTTCGCTCCCAGTAGTTGGTTCCGCGGCGGGGATCGTATTCGAGCAGTCCCTGATCGCGCGCCCTCTCCAGCAGCTCGCGAACCTGCTCACGGGCAAGGTCCGGATCGTTGCGGCGCAGGGCGGCGACGATGTCCTGCTCGGCGTAGCGCGAGTCCGCCTCGAACAGCTCCCGCATCGCCGCGTGTGGCCAGCGGGTGTCCGGGCGGGCGTCGGCATCGTAGTCGATGCTCCACGTGTGCACCGATCCATCGGCGGGAATGAACGCGTCCAGGACCATGTAGCCGGCCTTCCACGTGGCGGTCATGTAGTCGATCCAGATCTGCGCTCCGCTGATCTGCTTGCCGTGCAGGGCTTCGCCGCGCTTCGCATCAGACAACCGCAGCCCGATAGCGGACCATGGCCGCCACTCCTGCCGGGTGGAATTGAAAAAGCCGATGTAGCCCGTCCCGGAAGTCGACAGGATCGCCACCCGCCCCGACGCGGAAAACGACTGCCGGTACGACAACGCCCGACCCAGCGGCATCGCATACCACGCCGGCGTGCGCGACACCCACATCGTCCCGCCAATTTCACCGGCGGTGCTGCTCGCATGCGTCGTCGGACTCCAGCCGAAGTCCTGGCGCTTGGTCGGCGGATTCCTCGCCACCACCCGGTTGTTGTATCCCTCCCATCCCGGATCTTCCGAAAAGTCCTGATGAACCTGCACAAGCTGCCGATCTGGTTGCGCGCGAACCTGAGGCGACATCAACACCAGCAGCGCAGCCCACAGCCATATCCGCTGACATGTTGGCGTCATGGCGTTCACCGCAGCCGCCGCCGATTCTCAGAATCGGCGCCCGCCTTCGGGGTACTCGACAATCGTGACCTTCTGCTCATGCTTGACCGGCTTGTAATCCGGCGCGCGCCGCGCCGTGTATGTCAGATCATCCAGATACACCGTCACCCACTTGCCACCCACCCGCGGCGAAGTAATCCCGAAGTGATCGAATGTCACACCAGCTTTGCGAATCTCCGGTGTGAGGTCGAAGCCGAAGCTCTGATCATCCAGCGTGCAGGTGACGCGCCCCACGCCGTTGTTGGCCTGGGGGTCGTACTTGAAGCTGAAGTGCCGCGGGCGACCGTCCGGATGGATCACCGGGCCGTTCTGCCCCGCCGCCAGGTCCGCAGTGGCCACCAGCGTGCCCGCGAAGTAGAACCCGACGCGCGTCGGTCCGCCGATGGTGAACCCCATGGTTCCGCCCAGCCGCGCGGCGCGCTGGTCGAAGCCCAGATGGATGTTGCGTCTTCCCCCTACGCGCTGCGCCAGGTCCGGCGGATAGTCGCGATTGCCGCCTGTGAACTTTGTCAGTCGCTGCTGCTCGTTGAAGTATCCGATGAACACATCTCCGTCGGTGGCGCCATTCACGAAGCAGAGCTGGCCTTCAAAGCTGATCGGATCGTCCAGCGTCAGCTTGCCGACCTCGTCGGCGTAGTAGGCGTGCAGCGGGTCGATCGGCTCGTTCCGCCAGATGGTCCCACCGATTTCGCCGATCTGTTTGCCGGCCCAGTTGGTCTCGCTGTAGCCAAAGTGATGCCGCCCGTGAAAATCGCGATCGACAAACGTGACGCGATTGCCCACGCCCTCCCAGCCCGGATCTTTGCTCAGGTCGATCTTCTTGCCGTTGACGGTCAAGTCTCCGATGTAGAACTCGCAGGTCGTGCCGGTGGATTCGTTGTCGTAGAACTCCCAGTGTCGCCCATAGAGCTGGAAGTTGAAGATGCCAAAGCGATCGATGAGCATCGGCTCATCCTGATACTCCTTGGGCAGGAACGCGACGTATTTGCGACCCTCATCCAACTGAAAAGTCACGGCGCCCAGATAGTCCCGCGGGTTGGAGTTTTTCCACCATGCCAGGTGATCGCCCAGGCGCGTGCTTCCCGCCAGGCCGCGCTCTTCGGCCAGCTCCAGCCGCTTGTGGAATTCCTCGGCCGTCAGATTCGGCTCGACCTGCCTGGCTTTCTCGTAGAGATCCGATTCTCTCTGCCGCGAGCCGCTGAGCAGCTCGGCCATGTTCGCCGCAGGCCAGTTATTCGGATCGATCCTGGCCGTCGGATCATACTCGAGTTTCCACGTGTGGACCGAGCCATCGGCCGGGATGATGATCGGCAGGCGCATGCCGTTGGCCAGCCAGCTTGCGGTCATGAAATCGACATGCACCTCTGCGCCGCGAGGATAGTCGCCAAGCCGCCAGGCCACCGACGACCATGGCCGCCATTCCTGTCGCGTGTGGTTGAAGAACCCGATGTACGCCCCGCCGATCTTCTCTCCCGACATCAGCGCCACCCTGCCCGACGCCCAGAACCGGTCCTTGAACGTCAGGTTCCTGCCGAACGGCAACGCGTAATACGCGATCGTGCGCGAGCGCCAGACCACTCCACCGATCTCCCCGGGACCCGCGCCCGTGTGGTTGGTGTTGCTCCAGCCGAAATCCTGCCTGATCGTCGGCGGATTGCTCGCCTCGACGCGGTTATTCATCCCCTTCCAGCCCGGATCCTGCGAGAAGTCCTGGTGGACCTGAACCAGATCCTGCGCCGCGACCGGTGCGCACAGCGTCAGACCCGTCGCCATGGCGCCCAACATCCAACGCAGCAATTCACTCGTTTTCATCGCTGAACGATACCTTTCTGTGAAACTCAAGATCACTGCCGATCATGCGCGTCGCGCCCTGGCGCCGGACACCTGCCTGTTCGCAGCGCCTGTGACACGGGCGGGCACTCGCCCGCCAGCAGCCTCCGGCCCGCCCCGGCGTACGACTCCATTGACCGGACGCGCCAATGACGCGTCAGTGCCTTCTCCCGTTCGGCGGATACGGGTACGTCACGACCTGCTGCCGCTGTCGCTTCGATTCGGCATCCTTTGGCGGCCGGGCGGTGTACGTCAGGTCGTCGAAGTACACGTCCACGTATTTCCCGCCGCGGCGGATGTTCAGGATGCCGAACCGGTCCATCTTCGCAGCGGCCTGCCGCTGCTCGGGTGTCAAATCCAGCGTGATCCGCTCGCCGTCCAGCGTGGCCGTGATCCGTCCCACGCCGTTGTTGGCCTTGGGGTCGTAGTCGAACGTGAACTTCTGGCGTTGGCGCAGCGGGCGCATCACCGGGCCCTTCCGCGTGCTCTCCAGCTTGAACGTCGGGGAACACACCGCCGTGAAGTAATAGCCCACTACGGTGTTGTCGCTGAACTCGATGCCGATCGACTGGTTCAGCGGGTGGCCCTGGTCTTCGGGCGTGTTGGTCATGTCGGCCTGCTTCTCGTTTGCGTTGAACCAGCCGATGAAGACGCGCGCATCCGGCGCGCCTTCGACGAAGCAGAGCGTGCCGGACATCGACAGCGGGTCGTCCAGCGTCAGCGTGCCGACCTGATCGTCGGCGTAGTAACCGTGCATCGGGTCCGGCGGCTCGGTGCTGTAGAATCGCCCGCCGATCTCGCCGATCTGTTCCCCCGCCCAGTTCGTCTCGCTGTATCCGAAGTTCATCCGCTCGTGGAAATCCGGCTCGACGAACGTGGCGCGGTTGTTGTGTCCGTCCCAGCCCGGATCGCGCGTAAGGTCGATCGGCTCGCCGTTGATGACCAGATCCCCCAGGTAAAACTCCATCGACCCGTGGTAAAGCTGGTAGTTGAAAATCCCGAACCGATCCATCGTCACCGGCTCGTCGTAGAAACCCGGCTGAAGGAATCGGCTGTATCCAGGTCCGTCATCGACCTGGAACGACACCTTCCCCCTGTACTTGTCCGCGTCCGCCTCGAGAAGATAGGTATCGATTCCCTTACGGAGCCAGTGCACCACCAGACCCTGGTCACGCGCTTTGTTCAACAGGGCCGTTAATCGCTCGGTGGTCAAAGTCGAATCAAACTGCCTGGCCTTTTCGAGAATCTCGGACACCGGCGAATACTGCGTCGGCAGGTATTTGGGCATGTTGGGGTCGGGCCAGTTGAAGTCCGGGCGGGCATCGGGGTCGTAGGTGAGTTTCCACGTGTGACGCGAGCCGTCAGCGGGAATGAAGATGTCGGTGTCAAGCCCGCCGCCACTGCCCAGACCCGTCTTGTAGTCGATGTGAACTCGCATTCCTTCGCGCCCGCGTGCCGCAATGCGCGTCAGGCGGATTGCCATCGAGTTCCATGGCCGCCAGCCCTGACGCTGCGAGTTGAAGAACCCGAAGTACGCCCCGCTGTGATCGCCCGGAGGAATCGCGATCGTTCCGGATGCCGAGAAACGATCCTTGAATGACAGCGGACGACCAAATGGCAGCCCGTACCACGCGGGCGTAGTGGACATGTAGAGCTTTCCGCCGATCTCGCCCGGTGAGTTGCTCGCGTGGCTCGTCGCGCTCCAGCCGAAGTCTTGCACGATGGTCGGGTTGCCTTCGCCGACGACGCGGTTCTGCCAGCCTTCCCAACCGGGATCCTGCGAAAAGTCCTGCTTCACCTGAATCAGTGGATCAATGGACTGGGCCGGCGCATCGCTGACGATCAGCATGCTCAACACGATTGCTGGCAGCGTGCACACCAGGCGGGATCTCAGAGTCGAAATCTGCACAGTCGATCCTCCGCAATGATTGTCATGGCACCCGTTGCGCCGCCGTGCGAACTTCCGTGCCGCTGGCGAGTGACTCATCCTGAAATGAGAAACCGAACACCGCCGCGTCACGAAGCGCAAACTCCAAATGAAACGGCTGTGCGCCGACGCTGGCCAGCGGCTGCGACCATCGCACCGGAAGCGCAAGCCCGTCGCCGGTCACCGGCTGGCTCTGTTCCAGCCCCGCAATCGGCTTGCCTTGCGCATCCAGCACGCGCACGGTGATCTGTCCCCTGGATGCATCGGCGTTGAGCCACAGCCCCCTGGGCACGCCGCCTCGATACGTCAGCAGAGATGTGCGAAGGATCCCTTCGCGCCCTTGCCTGGCCGCGCGGGCCACATAGCGATCCCTCGGCAGCGTCGCCAGGCCGATTTGCCGGTAGCCGGTCTTGTGCCCCTTGTCCCGGCCCGAATAGACCATGTAGACGGTGTCGTCCTTCATCGTCACCGTCTTGACCCACGCCATCACACGGTCGAAGTCGGCGCTCGGATTGGCCTGGAGGATCGGCTCGCGGTGGCGAGTCCAAGTCCGCCCGTCGCGGCTGCTCGCCAGCACCGTATAGCCGATTCCTTCTTCGCCCAGATCATCACGAAGAATCAGTACAAACGCGATCAGCAGATCGCCGCGGGCGATGACCTCGCCGCCGTAGAACTCGATCGCGCCTTGTCCATCGCGAAAGTCCGGCTCGAAGATCCGCCACGGCCGCGACCAGTGCATAAAGTCGTCGCTGACACTCATCCCCGTCAGCCGCAGCCCCATGCCCCGCTGCATCGTGCGCGAGTTGACGCCAAACTCCCTGTCGCTGGTGGTGTACATCTTGACGAACATGCCGTACTGTCCTCGAACCGGGTCCCAGTACGGATCGACGATGTCGCCGACGCTGACGCGCCACAGCTCATGCCCGAAAGGGTAATACGGCAGCACCGGATTGCCTTCGTAGGCCGTCCACTGCTTGCCGTCGGGAGAAAAGAAAACGCCCGTGCCGATCAGCGGCCGCTCGGGAAACGCCGCCATCTTGTACTTCCGCTGCGGGTCGCGCGCCGCGCGCTCGCCTTCGTCAACCAGGATCTTCCCCTGGTCGCCCGCAAGCTGAAGAGTCACCTCTCCCTGTCCGGTCCAGCTCGTCGGGTCCTTGCTCTCGATGTATCGCAGGGCGTTTTTCACCCTTTCACCAGCCGTCCAATACCAGAGCCGAAAAGTGTCGCGCTGGGGGTCATAGATTATCGTGCCCGGTGAGACGCGACCGTCGGGATGATTCGCCAGACCAACGATCGGCCGATCCATCCGCGCCGGAGATTGCGACTTTCGCTCCAGGTCGCTGCTGGAGTCGATGAGGTGATCGTCAATGAACAGGTGCGGCCCGTCGCCCACGCGCACCGCCGCCATCTTGCCCGGCTGCAACTCGAAGCCGAAGAGCTTGGAATTGGTGATCTCGAACTCCAGGCGAATCGTCTGATCATTCAGCCGCGCCAGATCGATCAGCCCCGGCTTCATCTGGCCATCGATGTTCGTCTTCCACGCCAGCGGCAGCGCGACGCCGTCCGCGGTGATCGGCTGGCAGTCGTCGAAACTGAATCCCGGCACAACCCGCCCGTTGAGATCGCGAACCTGCACCCGGATCCGCCCCCGGGAGGCGTCGGCGTTCAGCATCAACTGCGATCCGGCCCCGGCCCGCACGTGCAGCGGCACTGTCACGAGAAGTCCGGGTTGATCGCCACTCGCCTCGCGGGCGACGAAGCGATCCATCTTGATCTTCACCAGACCCAGTTGTCGTTCCTTCGTCGGCTCGATCTTGTGTCCGCGCGCGTAGCCGCCGTAGTACAGATACAGTTCCTCGCCCACCGGCACGGCCGAGCCGATCCAGGACATGGCGTGATCCCAGGTCCCCTTTTCGTGGTTGCGGTCGAAGAAGATGTCGTCGTGGCGCTCCCAATGCTCGCCGTCGCGGCTGGTCGCCAGCGTCGTGTAACCGATGCCCGGCGTCATGCCCCTCTCATCCATGACACCCGGATCAGGCGAATAATCGTCGTGGAGCATGCGGACGAAGCTGATGAGCAGCGGCCCGCGCGCGATGGTTCCACCGGCGCTGTAGAACTCCAGCGCCCCTTCGTCGCGCGGCTCCGGCACGATCACCCGCCACGGCTCTTTCCAGTGCACAAAGTCATCGCTGTAGCTTGCGCCGACGATCCGGGGATGGAACTTGGCCGTTCGCGGCCCGGCCGGCCAGCCGTCGGACTCCAGCCCCGAAAGCTTCAGCATCGCGCCGTAGCGATGACGAATGGGATCCCAGTAGGCATCGACAATATCCCCCACACCCGCGTGCGCCTTGGGATGATCCGAGGGATACCACGGAATGACAGGATTGGCCTGATACTGCGTCCAGTGGATCCCGTCCGGCGAGAACGCCACCGCGACGCCCGGCGGCTCGGTCGTGCCCGACCACCACATCAGCTTGTATCGCCGCGAAGGATCCCTCGCCTGCCTGCCGTCATCGACCACCGACACGCCGTAGCTGCCGTGCTCCTGCGAGCGACCGATGATGAACAGCCGATTGTCCGGCCCCAGGATGTTCAGCTCCGGCAACGTCCAGCGGATGCCGTCTTCCGATTCGGCGTAGGCGATGGCGCAGTTCTTGCCCGCGTCATAGTTGTACCACATGCGGAACCGCCCCGTTTCCGCATCACGCAGCACCGTCAGGTAGGGCTGGGTCGTGTGCTGCTTCCAGCCCAGAATCGGCCCGTCGAGAAATCGTTGCGGCTGCTGCGTCACCTTTCTGACTCCGCGCGCCTCGGCCACAAGGTATTCGTCGATGAACAGTTGCGGCCCGGACCTCAAGTCCACCGGCTCAACGGATGGCCGAACACGTACACTGCTGTTGGGAATCTTCGGCTGAGCGCCGCCGGGCGTCTGGGCAGCACTGATTTGCAGCTCAACCGCCAGCATCAGCATCGCCAAAGCGGCGACCGTCATTGCTCGCGTCGTCATAGGCTCATTCCTGCCTCATGTCCCTGGCGATGCATCAGACCCTGCGGGCTCATTGCCGCCGCCGGTCGAGTCTGAAGCATCAATACTTCCGCCCGCCGGGCGGATACTGCACCCGCGTGATCTGCTGTTTGTGGAATGTTGGCTGATAGCCCGCGGGTCGGCGCGCCGTGTACGTCAGATCGTCGAAGAACAGGGTCGAGAACTTCCCGCCGCGGCGGAAACTCATCAATCCGAAGCGGTCGAACGTCGCCCCGGCCTTGCGCTGCTCGGGCTTCAGGTCCACACTGAACGGCTCATGCCCGTCGAGCCTGACGGTAATTCGCCCCACCCCGTTATTGGCCGACGGGTCATACACGAACTCGAACCTGCGCGACACGCGCGTCGGATGAAACACCGGGCCTTCTGTCCTGACCGACAGCTCCCGCGTGGCGGCGGTGCAGTACGGCGAGAAGAACCACCCGATCCGCGCCGGGCCATCCACTACGATCCCCAGCGTATTCGGCTGCGGCCAGGCGACGCCGCCGCTGTTGGGCACGTTCGGCGGCAGCTCCTTCTTCTCGTCTTCGGCGCTGAAGTATCCAAAGAACATTCCCGCATCCGTCGAGCCTTCGATGAAGCTGACTCTGCCCGAAAACCGAATCGGATCGTCCAGCGTCAGTTTTCCCACTTCGGCGGCGTAGTAGCCGTGCAGCGGGTCGATCGGCTCCACGTTGTAGAACTGCCCGCCGATCTCTCCCTTCTGCCCGCCCGCATGGTTGGTGTCGGGGCTGTAGCCGAAGTCCTGCCGTTGGAAGTCCTGTTCGGCGAACGTGACCCTGTTGCCCCTGCCTTCCCAGCCAGGGTCTTTGCTCAAATCGATCTTCTGGCCATTCACCACCAGATCCGAAACGTAAAACGTCACCGACCTGTGGTACATCTGCATGTTGAAGATGCCGAAGCGGTCCAGTTGCACGGGATGGTCGCGCACGTCTCGCCTCATGTAGCTCTTGTAGACCGGGCCGTCGTCTATCTGCACCGAGATCTCGCCGAGGAGGTCCGCGTCAGGCTCCTTCAGCAGCCAGTACTCGGTGCGATGCCTCGCCAGCCAGGTCACCAGCCCCTGCTGAAGCGCCGCCTGGAGACGCTGCTCCAGCGCCTCGCGCGTGATTTCCGGCTCGTCCTTCTTCGCCTTTTCCAGAATCTGCGAAAGCTGCTGTCGGCCGGTGCTCAGGTAGCTGCGCAGTCGCGTGTCAGTCCACTGCGGTCGTGTCGCATCAGGGTCATACGAGAATCGCCATGTGTGTTCGGATCCATCGGCGGGGAAGCGCTGCTTGATCTCCGCCACTCCGCTGGCCGCCCACTTGCCGGACATCGCGTCGATGAACAACGAGACCTCATCTCCCGCGCACACGACGCGCAGCGCCATCGACGACCACGGCCGCCAGCCCTGACGCTCGTGGTTGAACCATCCCAAATAGGCGGTGCCCGATCCGGGCTGCACTGCGATCTTCCCCGACGCCGAAAACCTGTCCTTGAACGTGAGCGGCCGGTCCATTGGCATCCCGTACCACGCCGGCGTCGTGGACTGATAGATCGTCCCGCCGATCCTGCCCGCGCTCCAGCCAAAGTCCTGCCTGACCATCGGCGGATCGATCGCCACGCAGCGATTGTTGCTGTTGTCCCACCCCGGGTCGGAGCTGAAATCCTCCGTGACCTGAACCAGCTCATCCGCCCAACAGGCCACGCAGCAGGCGAACAAAACACAGCAGCAGATCAGGCCAAAATGGCGCATCGTGCGACCTCCGCAACAGGTTCTACGGCTTACGGCGCGACCGCTGGCCCACTACCGGAAGCTGAGGCTCACCGAATCGAGCACCGGCGAGTTGGCGCCGTTTTCCGATTCCAGCACGGCTCGATACTGAATCCACGAGTGCCCCTCGGGCGTATTCAGCGACGCGCCGCTGCGCTCGTAGTACGAACCCTGGCCCTTCGGCCCGACCCACGACGCGGCCGCAAGCTCGCTCTGGCTGGCTGCGGTACGAACCTGGAACTTCACTTTCGTCCCGGGCGGCGTCTGCGCCTTCCACTCAATCCGCTGGCCACGCTTGCCGCCGTATTCGTGGGCTGGGGAGATGTAGTCGAACTGGAGACTGCGATCATAGATGTTGCCCAGGTCGGTGCCCGCGTCGTAGTGCGCGCCTTCCACGGGGATCAACAGCTTGCGGTCAACTTTGAACCCGTCCGGCCCGCCCCAGTACAGATACGAATCGGTGCAGTGATCGCTGAGCACGCCCGGCTTGTTGGGATCGCCTTCGGAGCGGTGGCAGATCAGCAGCAGATCGGTGTAGCCGTCGCGGTTGAAGTCGGAAACGAGGCTGCCCGTGCCGCCCATCGTCGGCAGCTCGAACCTGCGCGAATCGCTGATGCCCTCCGGCCCGCCCAGGAAGATGCGCGACATCGTCGCGCGGCTGCCGCCGGTCTTGTAGCTGGGTGCGACGATGTCGAGCCATCCGTCCCCGTTGACATCGCCGACGGTCACGCCCTGCGATTCGATCGGAGTGAACGGCGTGCGGCGCTGATCCGAGAACTCACCTTTCTCGTTGCCCCAGTACACGTAAGACGGCTTGTCGCCGCGGAACACGAGGATCAGATCCAGGTACCCGTCCTTATTGAGATCGGCGACTTCGGAGTTGCTGAAGCCCTTGCTGTTGGGCACCTGGCTGCAACGCTGCCGGGAGTAGCCGTCGCGCTTGCCGTCGCCCCAGTAAATCAGCGTCGGCCCGGGTCCTCCGGTGACAATGATGTCGAGGTTGCCGTCGTAGTTGAGGTCGGCGGCCTGCGGCAGCCCGTTGCCGCTACCCGGCAGCTCGGTGCGAGCTGTGGTCACGAAGCCATCGGGACTGCCCCAGTAGATGAACACACCGTGGGGCAGCAACTGCCCCGGCGTCGGCCCGGGCTCCCCGGGACGACTGACGTTGGTGTTGAAGAACAGCAGGTCCAGGTAGCCATCGCGATCCAGGTCGGCAAGACTCACACCCCGCCCGCCCATCGTCACCACGGCGCTGCGATGTTCCGGTGCGTACATGGGGTCGGTGTCTTGTCCCCAGTAGATGAACGACTCGGTGATTCGCCGGCCCACCTCGGCCATGTTCGCAAGCACCAGATCGACTTTGCCGTCGTCGTCCAGGTCGCCAGCGGCCCAGTCGTATGGCTCAACGCCCGGCAGCTCCAGACGGCGTTGCACGGAATACTGCCCCTTTTTGTCGCCCCAGTACACGAATGATGGAGTGACTCCGCCGCGGCGCCGGCCCATCGTGTTGTTGAACAGCACGTCCAGGTTTCCGTCGCCGTTGAAGTCGGCCACCGTGTTGCCAACGGCGCCGCGGGTGAACAGCGAAGTTCGCCGGCCATCCGACAGCCCCTGTTCGGAGTTCCAGTAAATGTATGAGGGTACATCGAACGATTCGTGTTCCTGGAAGTTGGACACGACGATGTCAATACGACCGTCGCGGTTCAGGTCCGCCAGCGACACACCCCATGCACCAACCGTCTCGAACTCCTGTCGCCGATCAGGGGAAAAACCGCCTGAGCTGCCCCAGTACAAGTACGAGCGCGTCAGCCGGTTCTCGGCGGTCTGGTGATTGGTGAAGAACACGTCCACCGCGCCGTCGCCGTTGAGATCTCCGGCGGCGACATCGCGGGCGTCGCTGGTGGGCAACTCGATGCGATTGCTCGCGCTGAAGCTGCCGCCGTCGTTGAGATAGATGAACGACGCGCCACCCTGACCGTTGGCAAACAGGATGTCCTGCGCGCCATCGCCGTTGATGTCGGCGACCTCGACGGCGTTGACCTGATTGGTCGGAAGCTCAACCCGGCGGTCGGCACTGAAGCCGCCTTCGCCACCGAAGTAAACAAACGAGTTGGTCTCCCACTTGCCGTTGTTCTCGCGGTTGGCGATCACCAGATCCAGCCACCCATCGCGGTTCAAGTCGGCGATTTCGACGTCGGAGGCGCCGGACGCTTCGATGTCCAGGAATCTGTCCGGCGAATATCCCGATGCCGAGCCCCAGTAGATTCGGCTGGGCGAGGCCAGCGCTCCGCCGCCGCGGTATTCCCAGAATCCCGCCGACTGGGCAAAGACAATGTCGGGATAACCATCGCGGTTCAGATCGCCAACCGCCGCGGACTGTGCGGCTTCGGTCGGCAAGGCGATCTTGGTGGCAAACGGTGCATTGGGCCAGGGCTGGCCAGGCAGTTTTGCGGCTGACGATGACGAACCGTTGTTGTGCGCAGCAGTGCCCGCGGCGGCACCGTAATAAACCGCCGAGGGCATCTTGCTCCAGGTGCCGTTGGCGTAGTTGGCGACCACCAGATCCATGCTCCCGTCGCCATTCACGTCCGCCGCCACGCAATGTTGCGAGCCTTCGTTGGGCACCGGCGTGACTCGCTTTTCGGAAAAGTCCTGCCCATTGCCCCAGTAGATCACCGCGTCGAGTTTTTCGGCCTGCGGGTGGCTGTTGGCAAACACCAGGTCGATGTTGCCGTCGCCGTTCAGATCCCATCGGTTGATGAGCTGGATCCTGCCCGCCGCCGAAACATACGTATTGACCCCGCCGTCGCCGAAACGACCCTGGCTGAAGTCCTCGAAACTGTCCTGTGTCCATACATCGCCAATCGGTTTGCCTGTCGGGCGCGGCTGGTTGTTGGCTGACTCGCAACCGCCGACCAGCAGCCAACCGCAAGCGACGACTGCAACTCTGCTGGCAAAGCTGAAGAATCTGCCGTTTCTCATGGGTTCAACCTGTTCTCAAAGATGCCAATCAACTCGATCAGGGCCCGCGGCAGGTGGAAGGGATCCTTCACGGGCAAAAACGCATTGCCCATCCGATTGCCCAGCCGATCGACCCACTGCGACCACTCGCCGGTTGGAACCGGATAATGCCTGTACGCGAAATCCTGGACCTTGCGATGCCATTCAAGACACCAGGGCTGACGCGTGTGTACGTAGGCGTAGGCGGTAGCGACCAGCGCCTCGACCTGTACCCACCACGGCTTGTACTGCGGATATTTCCAGAATGGCGGCTCGATGCCGTCCACATCGCGAGCCAGCATCAGCCCGCCGTACTCCTCGTCCCAGGCCAGCTCCAGATGGCGCTTGATGATCCGGCAGCAGGTCTGTATCGAATCCAGGTCGCCGGTCCGCTCGAAGATCGAAATCAGGAACCACATCGATTCCAGTGCGTGGCCGGGCACGCACGTGCGGCCCTCGGGGCTGTCCACGTACCGCCCGTCCGTCGTCACAAACTCCACAACCGCGTCTTTTTCCGGGCGATAGAAATGCTTCAGGATCTGGTAGGCGTGATCCAACGCGTTGTTGATGATGTCCTGTCGATTCAGCAGGCGCCCCAGCTCGAAGAAAAACAGCCCGAAGATCATCGACACGCCATGGGTCTTCATGCCCGGCGGCAGGCTGTACGGCGCCAGACCATAGCTGCCGGGTTTGGCGAGCCTGGCCAACACGTTCTCGTAGGTCTGAAGCGCGATGCGCAGCGCCTCTTCATTTTTCGTCGCCGCGTAGTATTCGGTCATCCCCGCAAGCACGAACCCGTCCACGTAGATGCTGATGTCCCGATCCAGAACGTTGCCGTTCTTGTCCAGGCGGAACATCCATCGCCCCTGCTCATCGCGGCCGTGCGTGCGCAGGTACTGGAAGATGTGATCGGCGAACGCCAGCCACTCGGCACGTCGCTCGATCCGGTTGCATAAGGCCGAGAACGTCCACAGTGCCCGGCCCTGCGACCAAAGCCATTTGTCGGTTCCAGTGACATTGCCGGCATCATCCAGCAGATTGCCGATCCCGCCGTATTGCCGGTCGATCCCGTGCCGCAGCCAGAACGGCACCACGTCCTCCAGAAGCGTCTTGCGATACAGCCTGCGGCAATGAGCAATGAATCGCGGAGTGTCCATCGTCATCAGGTCGGCCGGCAGATCCGGACTTGCCGAGGTGGTGCTCGATGCTATGGTCGTGCTCATCTTGCTGTTCCCAAGTTGCTCAACAGAAAGTTTCGCAGCTTTTCAACGGTGTGCGCGAAGGCCATCCGCTGCGACTCGTAGGTCACCCCGCCGATGTGCGGAGTGATCACAAGATTCTCGTGCTCGCGGGCGTAACGCAGCAGCGGATGATTCGCCAGATCCGGCTCCCACTCGCCGTCGATCACATCCAGCCCCGCCCCAGCCAGATGCCCGGTCTGAAGCGCCTCCAGCAGCGCCGGTTCGTCGATGATGCCGCCGCGGCTGGTGTTGATCAGCACGCAGCCGGGCTTCATTCGCTGGATGGCGTTTCGGTTGATCAGCTTCCGGTTGCGGTCCGTAAGGTGAATGTGGATCGACAACACATCCGATTCTCGCAGCAGCGTATCGAAGCTGACCATCTGCACGCCGGGCGCGGGCGAAACCTCCGTGTCGTTGCATGCCAGAACACGCATGCGGAACGCCTTGCCGTATTCGGCGACGATGCGTCCCAGCCGCCCATAGCCCAGCACGCCCAGCGTCTTGCCCGAGAGTTGATGCCCGCGAAAGCGGTCGCGACCCCAGATCCCCTGCCTGGCGGCGGCGACGGCCGCGGGCAGCCGGCGAACCGTCGCCAGCAGCAGCGCCCAGGCCAGCTCCGCCGTCGCCGTAAGCTGATTCAAAAACGCCGTGTCATCCTTCAGCGACAACACCGCGATGTTCCGCTGTCGCGCCGCGGCCAGATCGATGTGATCGGTCCCCGTCGAGGCTGTGGCGATGACCCGCAGCCGCGGGGCGCGTGCGAGCACCTGCGCGTCAGCGCGCACTTGCAGCGACGCGAAGTAGGCATCGAACTCGCCGATGCGCTCCAGCAGCACCTGCTGATCCGCAGCAAGCGTCACGACTTCCGCGCCAACCTCCGCCAGTGGCGCAAAGACATCCGGGCAGGCTGCGGTGTCGGCCATGTTCAGAATTCGTACACCCAACGGCGAGTCCTCCGTTGACTGAGTAGGCCCGTCTCCGCCTGACCCCCAGCCGCGATTTCACGGTCGCCTGGCTTTCAACCGCTGGTCCGGGCCAGGTTCAACACGCGGTCGTCGCCGCCACGCGCGTCAGCAGCGATGCCGATGCCGGCTCCAGGTACACCGTCGTCCCCTCGTGGGTCTGAAGGATCGACGAAGGAACCATCGGCGTGACCGGGCCTTCCAGCGCCGCCTGTACCGCCTTGGCCTTGCGCTGGTCCGGCACCGAACAGATGATCCGCCTGGCCTTGAGGATCTGCTGAACCGACATCGAAATCGCCCGAGTCGGAACCTCCTCCAGACGGCTGAACCAGCCTTCGCCGACCTGCTGGCGGCGACAGGCCTCGTCCAGATTCACCACGATGTAGGGCTCGCGGGTCTGGAAATCGGCTGGCGGATCGTTGAATGCCAGATGTCCGTTCTCGCCGATCCCCACGAACGCCACGTCGATAATCCGCGGCCCGATGATCCGGTTCAGCCGCTGACACTCGGCCTGGAGATCGCCCTCGGCGTTGACCTCATGCACCTCCGCCACCCTGGCCGGCAGGCGGTTGATAAACCGCTCCCGCAGGAACCTGCGGAACGATGCCGGGTGCGTCACCGGCAGACCCACATATTCGTCCAGGTGAAACACACTGACCCTGGTCCAATCGACTGGCTCGGCGACCAGCGCCTCGATCATCTCCACCTGCGATCCGCCGGTGGGGATGACGATGTTGGCCGCTCCACGCTCGCGTATGGCGTTGCGGATCGCCTCCGCGCCGTCTCGCGCCGCGCGGGCGCCCAGCTCCTGTTTGTTCCGACACATCACCACATTCATTGCGACTGGATCTCCTTCCAAATCCCTTGAACCACAACCTTCTCTGGCTTAGGCGTCCACCAGCCGGTTCAGTATCCCGCCGGTGCTGCACCGCATCATGATGCAGGCGGTCAGTACGGCGAGCCGATGCTCGGCGCAGCCTCGGTGGCAACCGGCCTGCTCTGCTGCGGCGAGCCGGCAGCTTTCTCCGCCTGCTGCTTCACAACCGCGCGCGCGTCCTCGGACGCTCGCTTCGATCCTGTGGCCAGGAACATCACGTCGCTGCCGCTGACGATCATCTGAAACCCCATCGACACGCACAGCCGCAGCATCTCCTCGCCCACCCCCACCATTACGCCGACTTTTCCGTGCTTGCGACAGGCGCTGATGACCGCCTGCATATCCTTGCCCAGCGTTTCCTTCGATCGCGGCGCGGTCATCGAATACCCGCGGCGAAGCATGATGTCGTCCGGACCCAGGAACAGCGCATCGATCCCGGGCACCGCCGCGATCGCCTCCGCATTCTCGATCGCCTGCGGGGATTCGATCTGAACGATCAGCAGCAGATCCTCGTTGGCTGTGTCGGAGTACTTTCGGCCCAGCAGGTCGATGGGACGTCGGCCGCCATACGACCGCTTGCCCAGTGGCGGGAACTTGGCGGCATCGACCACGGCGCGCGCCTGCTCGGGGGTATCCACGCAGGGCACGATTACCCCCGCCGGGGCCATATCCAGCGCCAGTCCGATGGGGCCTGCTTCGTGTCCGGGCACCCTTACCATCGCCGCCCGCTTGACCAGATCGCAGGCGCGCACCAGCCCCAGAACGTCGTGATAGCCCAGCTCTCCGTGCTGGGCGTCGATCCAGATCCAATCCCAGTCCGGACCGATGCGTTCGATGATCCCGGGGGCCGGGTACATAACCGACAGCCCCAGTTGCGGCGTGCCCGTGGCCAATGCGGCTCGAAAAGGACTCATGGCGCGAAGTCTAACACCGTCGAGAAAATTGACAAAGAAAATATTGCGAAAACATCACGTTTATCGATAATCGAAGTCACTATGAATCTCAAGCAGGTTGCCCAGCAACTCGATCAGGACGGGTACGTCGCACCCATCGATATCCTCAGCCCGGCGGAGGTCCAGCACTACCGCCAGGCTTACGACCAGCTCGAAGCCGAACGCAGGGCGCGCGGGATCACCGCCCGGCCGACCCAGCAGCATCTGGCCTACAAGCCCTTCTGGGATCTGGCCACGCACCCACGCGTTCTGGAGGTGATTCGCGCCGCGATCGGCGAGGATGTCGTGCTCATCGCCACCGGCTTCTTCGCCAAGCCCCCGGGAGACGGTGAGCATTACGTCGCCTGGCATCAGGACACGACCTATTGGGGGCTTGAGCCGCCGTTCGCCGTGACGCTCTGGATCGCCATCGATAAATCCGACGTGGAAAACGGCTGCATGCGCGTGATCCCCGGATCGCATCGCGGCGGACTGCTGCCGCATGGCAAGGCCGACAAGAGCGGCAACATCCTCGGCCTCAATCAGGAAATCGATCCAAAGCTCATCGACGAAAGCCGCGCCGTCGATCTGGAGCTGGAAGCTGGCCAGGCGTCGCTGCATGACGGCCTGACCGTTCATGGCTCCAACCCCAACCGCTCGAATCGCCGCCGCTGCGGAATGACCCTGCGATTCACACGCCCGGACGTCAAGCCCGTGCCCGGCGTGTTCGTCGATAAACCGATCCTGATCAGCGGCCAGGACCGCTATGGGAATTTCAACTACGTGCCGCGACCCGACTTCGCGCGCGGCGGCGTCGCCGGCGCAACGGTCTGTTAGCGATTGGACTTTCGGCAAACCGTTCGACCAAACCCGATACCATCATGGGACTGCAACTTCTGGACTACATCGTGCTCGTCGGCTACTTCGTCGTGGTTGCCGCCATCGGCTTCATCGCCACCCGGCTCATTCGCAACCGCGAAGATTTCCTGATGGGGGGCAGGCGCTTCGGCAAGGCGATGATGATCATGTTCGCCTTCGGCGCCGGCACGCATGCCGACAGCGCCGTGGGGGTGGCCTCCCAGTCCTACAAGTTCGGGCTCTCCGGCATCTGGTATCAGTGGGTCATGGTCTTCACCCTGCCGATCTACTGGCTGCTGGCGCCGATCTTCCGCCGCGCCCGATGCCTTACCACCGCCGACTTCTTCGAGCGCCGTTTCGGCCGGCCGATGATGTACGTCTATTCGGTCTTCGCTCTGTTCGTCATGCTCAGCTTCAACGGCGTGATGTTTTACGGAGCCGCCAAGGTTGTCGAAGCCCTGACCGACGGCAAAATCGACTATCGCCTGGCCATCGTGCTGATGGCGATCGTCTCCTTCGCCTACGGAATCGCCGGTGGCCTCATCGCCGCCGTCTGGAACGACTTTCTTCAGGGCATGCTCACCATCGTCATGTCGCTGCTGATCATTCCGTTCTTCTGGCAGAAGGTCGGCGGGCTGCACGGCTTCCAGCAGAGGATCCTCGAATCCAATCACCCCAACGCCGCCCACGTGTTCGATCTGGTGCTCTCCAGCGACATGACCGTCTACTGGATCGTGATGATGTCGATCAGCTCGCTGATCAGCATGGTCGCGCAGCCGCAGATCCTGGCCAGCACCGCCGCCGCCAAAAGCGAGATGGACAGCCGCATCGGCTTTGTTGGAGGCATGATCCTCAAACGACTCATGACCATCCCCTGGGCGCTGACCGGCGTGATGGCCATCGCACTGTACGGGTACTCCGCGACCGCCGATCCCGACCACACCTTCGGCAAGATGTCCGCCGACCTGCTGCCCGTCGGATGCGTGGGGCTGATGCTGGCGTGCGTGATGGCGTCGGTGATGGACAACTGCGCTGTCAACATGCTCAGCTTCGCGGGAATCTGGACCAACAGCATTCATCAGCGCCTGATCGCACCTCACGCCACCGAAAGCCAGCTCGTGCTGGTCAACCGGATCACCTCCGTCGTCTTCGCGATCATCTCGATCATCCTGGCGTTCCTCTTCACGGACATGCCGGCGGCCATGCGGTTCCTCTGGCAAACGGTGCCGCTCATGGGCATTGCCTGGTTCTTCGCCATCCTCTGGAGACGCGCCAACCGCTGGGGCGCCATCGCCAGCTTCTTTGCCGCTCTGGGCGCAACGGCTCTGGCCAAGTTCGTTCTGCCCGATTTTGAGGTCCTGGGCATCAAAGTCACCTGGGCCAAGGACGCGGGCCTGCCATTCACCATCACGCTCTACGTGCTGGCAGGAATTGGCGCCGGCATCATCGTCAGCCTGCTGACTCGGCCGGAAGATCCGGTCCGCACCGAGCAGTTCTTCCTTCTGCTCAAGACGCCGATCGGACAGGAGCACGTGCTGCGTGAGGCCGGCTTCCGCGAGGTGCCCGGACGCGACACCTTCGAGCTGCCCATCGAGGATGCCCCGCCACGTCGCGGCTTCGAAGTCATCACCGAACCCTCGCTGGCCCAGAGCGTCTGCGGCAACGGTCACGCCGCCACCACGGCTACCGCCACCGCGACACTCGCCGCCCCGGTGACCGCGGCCGCAGCGCGCCTGGACAATCTTCCCCAGGCCGCCGCCAAGATCGACAACACCGCGGCGCGGCGGCAGTCCATTGCCGGATTCATCGTCCTCACCGGCGTGGTCGTGGTCATGCTGGTGAGTGTGAGGCTGCTGGCCCAGTGGCTGGCGCCGTGAAGAGTCGCCGGGCAAACGGGGATACGCCTCGTGAAGCAGTCCTTGGCAATACTCGCCTGTGGTGCGTTCCTGCTCGGTGCAGGCACCGCGCTGCCGCAGACCACCACCCCGCGCGCCCCGGCCAGAACGGGCATCGTCGCGGTTGACGATCACGCGCTCAGGGACGACCAGGGCCATTTCCTGGGTCTGGGGGTCACCTACATGTCGGCGCTGCATCGCGCCAAATACGACCGCGCCCGCCTGCGCGCCGATCTGGAATTCCTCTCCCAACGCGGCTTCAACTACATTCGTGCCCTCTCGATGGTCGGCTGGTATGAAGCCTGGGCCGGCAAGGAAATCGCCCCCGTCACCTTCACCAACCGTGCCGGACAGACCGTGCACGCCTGGCCGGATTACTGGCAGCAGCTTCGCGACCTGATCGACATCGCCTACGACGATTACGGCCTGCGCATCGAGCTGACGATCTTCGCCGACGCCCAGCTCATGCCCACCAAGGCCGCGCGCCTCCAGCACATGCAGACGATCCTGGACAATCTTCAGGGACGACAGCACAAGCTCATCCTGCTGGAGGTGGCCAACGAAGCGTGGCAGAACGGCTTCCCCGGCTCGCAGGGCATCGCCGATTTGCGCGAATTCGGACAGTACCTTAACGCGCGCACGAGCATCCCCGTGGCGCTGAGCGCCCCCGAAGACTACAGCAATGACGGCATCGCCCAGCTCTACCAGAACAGCGGCGTCGACATCGCCACCGTCCACTTCAGCCGTGATATCGGCACGATCGAGGGCGGCTGGTACCCGGTGCGCGATCCGTGGCGGGTTGGATTCATCCCCGACATCCCGCCAGTCAGCAGCAACGAGCCAATCGGGCCCGGAGCATCCGTCGCGCAGGAAACCGATCCCATCAAGCTCGTCAGCGCCGCCGCCTTCGCGTACATGGCCAAACTTCCGATGTACGTCTACCACACCGACGCGGGCGTGTTCGGCAACACGCGGTTCGAGGACAAACCGGGCGTGGGAAGCTTCTGGCACCTGCACAGGCTTCTCGCCGGCGACATCGCCAACTGGACGCGCAACGACGGCCTGGAAGCCGCCGCGCCCTTCACCGTCTTCGCCAATGGTCAGCCGAACAAATACTGGTGGCAGGGGATCGCCAATCCCACCAGCGGCGTGAGCGGCAACCTCTCGACCATCCGCGACGACAGGTTCTACACGCTACCGATGGGCATCCTGCCCGGCGGAGCCGAGCTTCAGGCCAGGCGCGACATGACCTTCCAGCTCTTCAACCCCCTCACCGGGCAGGTTGTGCTGGAAACCACAAAACGCGCCGGCGAACGATTCACGATCGCGCAGGGACCGCAGGCGTACATCGTCAAAGGCACGTTCGCCGCGCCCGCCCAGCAGGCCATACGCATCGATCTGGGAGATCCCAATGACCCCAACGGGCTGGTACACCCGCAAGGCGGCGACGGCGACACCACGCCCCTGACCATCGCCGGGCGAACCGCGCGGCGAAACGCCAACCCCGCCGAAGACTTCTACTTCTACTTCGCCGCCGCCGACTGGTTCTCATACCAGGCCAGCAAGCCAAACCTGCTTGTGACCGTGACCTATCTGGATACCGGCGGCAGCGGAGCGATCCAGCTCCAGTACGACTCGAACACCGGCGACACGCTGCCCGCGCTCTACAAGAACGGCGGCAGCGTCGCCCTGGGAGCCAGCGGCCAGTGGAAGCAACACACCTTCCAACTTGCCGACGCGTACTTTGGCAACCGCCAGAACCATGGCGCCGACTTCCGCGTGCTGGGGCCGATCGGCAGCACGTTCTATCTCGACCACGTCGAAGTCGCGGTCGCATCCTCGGTCGGATCGATCTGGAATATCGACGCCATCGGCGCCTGGAGCGATGCGGGCAACTGGGCCGGCGGAGTGCCCGACGGTCCGGGAGCGACGGCCAACTTCGGCGGCGCCATCACATCCCCGCGTACGATCAGTCTCGATTCTCCCCGCGCACTCGGCGTCGTCCGATTCGACGACAGCGATGCCTACACCATCTCCGGCAGCAGCACGCTGACCATCGACGCCACCAGCGGCAACGGGGCGATCAACGTGCTGTCCGGCAGCCACAGCATCGCCGCCCCGATCCAACTGGCTGACAACACCACCGTGGCGGTCGCTTCCGGCCAGACGCTATCGGTGCAGCACGTGCGCGGGGCAGGGCTGACCGTCAGCTCCGGCACGATGCGGGTGATCAACAACCCCGCCGCCAACAGCCCCGCCGGCACCAGCCGCGTGGCCAGCCTGGCGGTGGGCAGCGGAGCGCGACTGGACCTGAACAACAACAGCCTGATCGTCAACAGCGGCAGCCTCGCGACCGTCACCGCGTCGATCAAGTCAGCCCTGGAAAACGGCGGGAACTTCGACTGGCTTGGGCCGGGCATCGGCAGCACACAGGCCAATGTCCAGAACACCGCCGCCGGCAGCTTCCTGTACGGGCTGGGCGTTGTGCTCAATGACCTGGCTCAGGTCGGTGGCAGCGGGCCGATCTACACGACCTTCGCCGGGCAGACACTCACCGGTAATGAGATCCTGGTGAAGTTCACCTACTTCGGGGATGCCGACCTGAGTGGCTCGATCGACGCCACCGACTACTCGCTGATCGACAACGGGTATGTCAACACGTTGAGCGGCTGGATCAATGGAGACTTCGACTACTCCGGCAGCATCGACGCAACGGACTATGCCCTGATCGACAATGCGTACGTGAATCAGGCCGGTCCGCTCGCTGAAGCGCTCATTGCCGAGCATGCCCGGATGTTTGGCGGAGAGTACCTGGCGGCGTTGCGGGCGGTGCAGTCGGGAACATTGCCAGAGCCGGCAATGTCGGGGGCATGCGCCGCGGGTCTGCTGGCGGCCAAGTGCCGGCTGCGGGCCAGAAACTGAAAGCGGCGCAATCCGTTCCAATGCGCCAGTTGTCGTCTACCGGGTTCGGTACACCAGCAGTCGCATCGCATTGAGCACGACCAGGACCGTCGAGCCTTCGTGGAACAGCACCGCCACGCCCAAGTAGGTATACCCGAGTGCCGACAGCGGCGCCAGCACGAGAATGACTCCCAGGGCAATGAACAGGTTCTGCATGATGATGCGGCGGCTGAATCGCGACAGGCCGATGGCGTCGGGCAGCTTTTCCAGATCGTCGGCCATCAGCGCCACATCCGCGGTCTCGATGGCGACATCGGTGCCCGCGCCGCCCATGGCCACCCCGACCGCCGCCGTCGCCATCGCCGGCGCGTCATTCACGCCGTCTCCGACCATCGCGATCGGTCCGTATCGCTGCTGCGCCTCGCGGATGATCCGCACCTTGTCCTCCGGCAGCAGGTCGCCGTGGTGCTCATCCACACCAACCTGTCTGGCGATCGCGTCGGCGACCTGTCGGCTGTCCCCAGTGAGCATGATGGTGCGCGCGATCCCGATCTGTCGCAGGCGGGCGATGGTTCGCGCCGCGTTGTCGCGGGGACGGTCCGCAAGCCCGATCACCGCCTCGGGAACCTGATCGATCACCAGCACAACGGTCGTGCAGCCTCTGGAGGCAAGCGAATCGATGTGTTGCTGTACGCGTGGCAGATCAGGATGCGACGGGCTGATCAGGTCCACGTGCCCGACGGCGACTGTGGAGCCATTGACGCGCCCCGTGACCCCCTGCCCGGGAATCTGCTCCACATCCACGGCCACGAGTTCGGCGCATTGCCGCGCCTGCGCCTCGGCGACGATCGCCTTGGCCAGGGGGTGGCTGCTGCCGCGTTCCACCGCCGCCGCCAATGCCAGCAGCTCGCCCGCAGGCCGGCCGTTCAGTGGCAGCAGCTCGGTGACCTGCGCGCGCCCGCGGGTGAGGGTTCCGGTTTTGTCGAAGGCGATGGCGTTGACGCGTCCGAGGTTTTCCAGGTGCACACCCCCCTTGACCAGCACGCCCCCGCGCGCCGCGCGGGCGATGCCGCTGAGCACGGCGGCGGGCGTGCCAATCGCCAACGCGCATGGCGACGCCGCCGTCAAAAACGCCATCGCCCGGTAGAACCACGTCGCCCAGGCGCCGTCGAACAAAGGCGGCACCGCAATCAGCGCCGCGGTCGCGATCAGCACGATCGGCACGTAACGACGCTCCACCGCATCCGTGAAAACCTGCGTCGGCGATTTGGTGGTCTGCGCCTCGTTGACCATCCTGATGATCTTGGCCAGCGTGGTCTGGCTGGCCGGCCTGCTCACCCGCACCACCAGCAGCCCCTCGCCGTTGATCGTGCCGGCGAAGACCTGCGACCCGGGAGTCTTTTCCACAGGCACGGATTCGCCCGTGATCGGAGACTGATCGACCGACGATGTGCCGCTGGCGACCAGGCCGTCGGCGGGAATGCGATCGAAGGGTCGCACGACGACCAGGTCGTCAACCTTCAGGTCCTCGACGCGCACGAGTCGCTCGCTGCCGTCGGCGTCGCGAACCGTGGCGGTTTCCGGCGCCAGCTTGGCCAGCGCCTGAATCGCCCGCCGGGCGCGGTCCATCGCCAGCTCCTCCCCGGCCCCGCCCAGGGCAAACAGCAGCAGCAGCAACCCGCCCTCTTCGTAGTGTCCCAGCACCGCCGCGCCGATGGCGGCGGCGAACATCAGCACGTCGATGTCGAACTGCCGGTTCCACAACGTCCGCAGTGTGTCCCTGAAGGTGTACCAGCCGGTCAGGAAGTACGCCGGCACGATCAGCGCCACACGCAGCCACTCCAGACGGCTGTCGGCGGTCCTGTGCACGATCAGCGCCCCCAGCAGCAGTAGTCCCCCCAGCAGCGCCATGGTGATCTTGTGATGTTCCCAGGCCAGTGCAGCGGCCCGCGACAGCCACGACGTGGCGTGCGCCCGGGTGGCGGGCGACTGGCGATCCGCGGGGCGAAGCCGGAACCCCATCTCATCCAGCCGCCGGGCGATCTCCGGCAACGCGCACATTCGCCGGTCGAATTCGATCCGCAGCGTTCGCGAGGCGAAGTTGGCGCTGGCCACGACACCGGGCAGTTTCGAGAGCACCGTTTCGATGACCTGTTCGCTGCGCGGCGAGACCATTCCGTCGATGCCCAGGACCATCTCCGCCCGATCCGGACTCAGGCAGAACCCCGCCCGATGGACCTCGTCGTTAAGCTGTTCCAGCGTGATCAGCCTGGGATCGTAGTCCAGCTCGAGCAGCGCCTGGCCGTTGGTCGGCGGATGAAGCGTAACGTTGCGAATCCCTGCCTGATTGAGCAGGCGTTCGCGCAGGCACCGCCCGCACAGTTCGTGCTGCTGCCCATCCCTTGAACAGATTGCCGAAACCGGAAATGTCTGAATCGCCATAGCACACCGAGGCGCCGCGGCGCCTCGACTTGGAATGCTATGCGCGCCGTGGCGGATCACAAGCAGGCGAGAAAAATGAGACGGATTCGCAACGGATCGCAGGCCGCTATGTGCCGCTGAGCGTGAGACCCGATTGCAGCCGTTCCACGCCACGCAGAATGTCTCTTGCGGAACGGAACGTCGGGGCGGCGGGATTGGCCGGGCGCAGGATCTCGCTGGTCAGCGCTGCCAGGTCGCGAGCCTCGCGACTGCGAGGATCGTACTCGATCAGCCCCGCCAGATCGGGATTGTTGTGCGGAGAGTTGAACTGAAGCGCCAGGTAGAAAAAATCCGCGGCTTTGTCGGGCTTGTGGCAACTGCTGCGAATGACCTGGCTGGTGACCTGACCGCTGAGAGTCATCTGCTCCATCATCCGCTGAATCTGGCTGGTGCGCAGCAGCTCGCCGAACAGCGACTGAAGCAGTGGATTGCGGGACAGGTCCTCATTCTCGCGCACGGCCGAGCCAAAATCGACGAATCCCACACCCTGAGGCGTGATCACGAAGTTATCCAGTCGCAGGTCCAGGTGTATGACGCGCGGGATGTCGTGAATCACCCGCAGCAGGTCGGCGCTTTGCCGGGCGAACTCGATGTGCGACAGCGCCGGTCCGCCGTTGCGCAGCCAGCTCATTCGCAACCGCCTGACGAACCCGCGCTCGTCCTTTTCCATGTCGATCAACCGTGGCACGCGCTTGTCGTACGGCGACGGGAGATGCTCGGCCAGGATCAGCAGAATTCCCGCTTCGCGGGTCAGGAAGGTCGGGAAGATCTTGTTGACGAACTTGGCGGCGAGTTTTTCGATGCCGGCGGCGGGGTAATCGGGATGTTTCTTTCTCAGCCGCTCGATGACCGACTCGATGCCGGGAACTTCCTTTTGCACGATGATCGGCTGTTGCGGGTCGCTGTGGTGAACAAGCTGAACGTGATACGTGAATCGGTTGGTGATTTCTCCAGGCGCCAGCAACTGCATCTTCCTAGCCACGAACGCATGCACCTTGCGCGAAAGAAACGGAAGCCAGAGTCGACGCTGCTCGACGATGGTGGTCGGTCCCTGCTCGATGGCAAAGCCGTAATCCCGAAACTGCCGCGCCAGCTCGACGGCCTGTTTGCGATAGGCAGTGGCGAACAGGCACTGTCCGCCCCAGCGCAGGCGTTTGAAGATCTGTGCCGGGTTGTGGGCAGTGTCGGGGGTGGCAAAGACGAAATCGCAGAGGCGGTCGCGGGAGGGCGGAGCGGCGGCAAAATGCCGAAACTGCGGATCGTCCCGCAGCAGTTGCCATGCCGCCTTGCGACACATTGCCGGGATGTTGACGGGCGCGGGATCGTCCTGCCGCCCCGGCGCCGCCTGCGGCGGCTCGGCCCAGTCCAACTCCATGCTTTGCGGGGCTAACATCTGCTGCATCATCAGCTTCGTCTGACCGTCGCCACCGCCCTTGAAGGCTATAGCAGGGCTTATTAGTACGTCTAGTCGGCTCGCATGGGTAGCGAATTTTTCAAAAAAGCGAAACCCAAGCCAGTTCTCGGGTAATCTGCGGTGCATCTGGTCTGATAAACAGCCGAATTTCAAAAAGCAGCGGCACGGTGGCAAGGCACAACCATGCGAACGGGCAACGCGGCACGTCGCGACGCCTCGCCCCAGCTTCCCTTTGTGTCATTCACCGATGATCTTGACCAGCACGCGCTTGCGTCTGCGGCCATCGAACTCGCCGTAGAAGATCTGCTCCCACGGGCCAAAATCGAGTTTTCCGTCCGTAATTGCGATGACAACCTCCCGACCCATGATCTGCCGTTTCAGGTGCGCGTCGGCGTTGTCTTCGCCGGTGCGGTTATGCCGATACTGGCTCGTCGGTGCGTGCGGCGCCAGCTTCTCCAGCCAGTCGTCGAAGTCCTGAATCAGCCCGCTTTCGGCATCGTTGATGAACACCGAGGCGGTGATGTGCATGGCGTTCACCAGGCACAGCCCGTTCTGCACGCCGCTGCGCCGAACCAGCTCTTCGACCTTGTCGGTGATGTTGATGTAATCCCGCCGATGCGGAGTGTTGAACCACAACTCTTCGCGAAGGTGTTTCATGAGGGCAAACAGATTGCCGCAAATTCACTGCGGTTCAAGTCCAAGCACGCCCGACTTGAAGTCGATGACAATCCAGCGCCACGGGCCAGCGACGATCTTGCCGATGTCCGGCAGCAGCCCGCCGGTGATTTCGGCGCTTGCGACGAGGTAGTTCATGCCCAGGATTCCGTCGAGAGTGTAGGGCTTGCCCTGCGGATCGGTTACGGTGATGTCGGCGACGAGCAGCGGCGCCTTGGCGAAGACGATCGGTGGGCCTTGACGCGTGGGCAACTCGAGCCGATCGAAGAACGTTCCGCTGGCCTGCTTGCCGCCGCCAAGCCCGCCGATCAGAAGCTGGAACTTCTGCTCTTTGGGCACATCCGGCAGCTCGCCGTTGTCGGCCACGCGCAGGTTCAGCTCCTTCGCCAGCTTTGTGGAGATCAGTGATGTGGCGGCGCCGGTGTCCAGCAGGAATGTGCCGCTGACGCTGCGACCCCGGTAGCGGACAACCACCGGCTTGCGCGGATCGTCGGGCTTGAAGGGGTCCGGCCCGATCATCGGGTTGCCGACCATGTCCGGACCGGGCGCATCCGGCGGATGCACGCGCGTGAAGCGCGCGAATGAAACGGCGGTCAGCGGCACGTGAAGCGAGGTCTTCGGGATTGACGCATCGTCGGGCAAGACAACCGACGTGCGGATCTTATCGAAGTCGGCCAGCGGCTTGGGATCCAGCACGACGACCTTGCCGAGCATCACGGGCATGCCCGCCACATCCAGCCCCGGCGCGACCAGTTCCAGCAACCCGCCTGGCGGACGGACCTGCATGCGGATCGGACCGATCGGTTGCGAGTAATCGGCCGCTTCCGGGTTCGACCTGGGGTACGCCGCCAGCGACACCAGCAGCGGCTCGGTGACGCCGAACTTTTCCGCGCCGGCAATGCCGGTGTCCTCGAAGATCACCTCTTTACCGTCGCGGGTTTTCTGCCGCACGATGCCGAGCTTCCGGACCGTCTCGCCGGCCAGCATCACACCACTGGCGCCGGTATCGAGAAACGCTTCGACGGCGCTAAGCGGCTCGGCATCGGCGGTCTTGAGCATGGGACCATCCGCGCTTCGCCTCAGGTTCAGGTAAACGCGAGGCTGATCCAGCGCCGCCGCCTGCACACCCTCGATCGGCTCGTTGGCCAGAGAAGCGGCGCTCCAGATCAGTGCGGCGCCCAGGGCCAGTGCGTAGCGGTACGGTGATGACGACCCCTGGGACGCGCCTGGTCTTGATACACGGATCGCGATGATGAATTTGCGGATCAATCGATATGCGCTCGCGCGAAAGTGCCGTGTTCCGATTGTACTCGCAAGTGGCGGCAACCGCTCATCGTCACTCGGTCGGCGATCCTGTGTGCTGCTGTTGCATCCCGACGCACCTTGATGGCGATCCGCTTACACCACCCCCGCCACGCCGGTTTCGATGCGCTGAGTCACATATTCGCGCGGATCGGTGATGTATCCGCGCAGGGCGCTGGCAGCCACGGTCAGGGGCGATGCCAGGTACACCGCGCTGTGCTTGCTGCCCATCCGACCGGGGAAGTTGCGGTTGGTGGTGCTGATGCACACTTCGGTGCCGTTCAATCTCCCGAACGTGTCCGAAGGTCCGCCCAGACACGCCGCGCAGCCCGAGGGGCCGATGAAGCATCCCGCCTCGGCCAGCACGTCCTCGATGCTCTTCTCATTGGAGTCCTTTGGCACGCCGCGCAGGTTCAGCCGCTTCATGTCCGCGTGCACCTCCGTGCTGCCCGGAACCACGAACGTCGGAATCTTCACCTTGTTTCCCTTGAGGATGTTGGCCGCGAAGATCATGTCGGTGATCTTCCCGCCGGTGCAACTTCCGATGTATGCCCGGTCCAGCTTCACCTTCGAGCAGTTCCGCGCGGTGTCCTTGTTGTCGGGGCTGTGCGGCTTGGCGACCATCGGCTCCATCGTCGCCAGATCCCACTCGTGCTCGTAGATGTACTTGGCGTCAGGATCATCAGTGAAGACTTCCCAGTCGGGGCGGTTGGAGCGCTTCCGCACGTAAGCCAGGGTCTTCTCGTCCACATCGCACACGCCGTTCTTGCCGCCGGCTTCGATGGCCATATTCGTCAGCGTCATGCGATCCTCGAGCGTGAGCGAAGCAATCCCCTCGCCCGCGAAGTACATCGCGCGATACGTCGCCCCGTCCACGCCGATCTGTCCAATCACCGCAAGGATCAAATCCTTGGCGGTCAGGTAGGGCGGAATCTGTCCGTGGAACGTGAACTTCATCGTCGGCGGAACCTTCAGCCAGGTCTTGCCCGTGCCCAGCGTGAACGCGGCGTCGGTGTTGCCCACGCCGGTGGCGAACTGCCCGAACGCGCCGGCCGTGCACGTGTGCGAATCGGTTCCCAGAAGAATCTCCCCCGGTCGAACGTGCCCTTCTTCCGGCAGAGCCTTGTGACACACACCTTTGTAGCTGGTCCTGGTCGGGTCGCGATAGGGGTTGGGCATGCCCGGCTCGTTCTTCACGAATTCCGGGTCGTAGTAATATCTCAACCCCTGCTCCCTCACGAAGTCGCGAAGAATCTGCACGTTGCGGTGGCACTTCTCGTCGGCGGTGAAGATGTAATGATCCGGGATGATCACCACGCGGTCCCGGTCCCACACCTTCGCGTCGCGACCGAACTTCTCGTAGAAGATGCCGATCGTTCCCGGCCCGCATACGTCGTGGGTCATGAGGATGTCCACATCCACCCACACATTTTCCCCGGGCGAAACATGCGCCCGCCCGCTGTGCTTGGCCAGGATCTTCTCGGTCATCGTCATGCCGGGCATACTACCGACTCCTTCATCACGGAATGCTCTGCACCAAATCTGCCAGAACCCCGGTCAGAGTATAGCGGCCCCGTCAGGCCGGTTCTACACCGGCGACTCAGGATGGATCGCTGCCGTGCCGCATGCTACAGAGGCGAGCGGCCCCTTTGATTCCGCGGGAATGTGTCGATAAAACACAGTTATGGCCGGTCCGTCACAACCGCAAAGGACACCTCCGCCGCCGTCGTCAGCGTCGGCCGCTTCGCCCGCGCCCGCGGAGCCTGCGGAGCTGGATCCACTGCGCGCCAGAATCGACGAACTGGATGCCCAGATCGTCCAGTTGCTCAACGAGCGCGCCAAGATCGTGGTGGAAATCGGCAAGCTCAAACAGGCCAACAATTCGCCGATCTACGCTCCGGACCGCGAGAAGGCGATTCTGGAGCGGATCCGGAAGCTGAATCGCGGCCCGCTGCCGGATCGATGTCTGGAGGCGGTGTATCGCGAGCTGATGAGCGGCTCGTTTGCGCTGGAGAGGCCGCTGCGGATCGGGTTTCTGGGTCCGCGGGGCACATTCTCGCATGCGGCGGCGATTGCGAAGTTCGGCAGCAGCGTCGAATACGTGGAACTGTCCGACATCCCCAGTGTCTTTGAGGAGGTTGTCCGCGGGCACACCGACTACGGTCTGGTGCCGGTGGAAAACAGCATGCACGGCGGGGTCATCGACACGCTGGATGCGTTCCTGCACAGTTCGGCCCGAATCTGCGCCGAAGTGAAGATGACGATCCACCACAACCTGCTGGCCAAGGAGCCTTGGGAGCAGATCAGGCGAATCTACTCCAAGCCGGAGGTTTTCAGTCAGTGCCGCAACTGGCTGAGTTCGACAGCCAAGGGACGCGACATCCAGCCCGCCGCCAGCACCGCCAAAGCAGCGGAGTTGGCTTCGCAGGAACCGGGCGCGGCGGCGATCGGCTCGACGATCGCTGGCGAGCTGTACGGGCTTCACGTGCTGTTCGAGAACATCGAGGATAACCCGGACAATGTCACGCGGTTCTTCGTGATCGGACGCGAAAGCGCCCGTCGCACCGGAGACGACAAGACCGCAATCATGTTCACCACCGCGCACAAACCGGGGGCGCTGGCGGAAGTCCTGGATGTGTTCCGGGACAACGGCATCAACCTCACCGACATCGAAAAACGTCCCAGCAAGAAGGTGAACTGGGAGTATTACTTCTTCATCGACGCGCAGGGGCATGTGGACGACCCGCCGATGGCCAAGGCGATCGCCGAAGCCAAGAGGCATTGCCTGCAACTGACAGTTCTGGGCAGCTACCCGCGCGCCACCGAAGTGCTGTGAGAGAGGGGTCGGTCGCAGGAAAGCGGTCGGGAATTTCCTTGTGGCGCGGAAAAGACTCCCGATGCTTTCTCGACGCGGAATTTCGACGTGATCGCCGGACCACGAACCTCGCAGCCCAGCCGCCGCAGCCATCCCGCCGTCACGTGGTTGCAGTTGTGCAGCCCCCAGTAGTGCTCGCCGTCCGGCACGTGGTCCAGATCGGTGCCCGGGTTGTACACCGGCCGATGAACCCTGGCGCTGTTGCGGAAGCGTCCGTCCAGCTCAAACACCAGCGCGCTGACCCGCGGCCGCGAGACTTCCATCCTTGTCACCCGTGCGCAATCCAGCTCCCGCTTCATCTGCTCCAGCAGAGTCTGCTGATCCATCCTGGCGTCTTTGATGATGATGGTGCGCCGGCCAAGCGTCGCCTGCGGCGAGTTCAGCAGCGCCCGCAGCCCCACCCACCAGGTGGTGTTTCCGCGGGCGAACCACTCGTAATCTCCGAAAGCATATTCGACGTACTGAGTCTGGGTCACGGGCAACAGCAGGCTGGAATGCCGGCCATAGTCGGTCAGGTAGATCGGCACGGGGTCGGATGGATTCTGCGGGGGAATCACGGTTGTCGTGCAGCCGGCCAGCGGCAGCAACACCAGCAGCACGAGCAGAGGACCGCTGCGAAAGTTCATCGGAATCCGGATCGACAATTCGCCGCCAATCGCTTGACTCAGGCATGA
Organism: Fontivita pretiosa; assembly: GCF_050410795.1. GTDB lineage: Bacteria > Planctomycetota > Phycisphaerae > Tepidisphaerales > Tepidisphaeraceae > Fontivita > Fontivita pretiosa. The sequence goes on from NZ_CP191258.1 coordinate 5,227,953, forward strand.
TTCCGGCGACTGGCCCGACCCGTGCCGACAAGAAGATGATCGACCGAGAACCACCCCCCGCCAGCGAAAATGAAGAACACAAACGGTAGCAGGTACAGCAGCGCCGGTTCCTTTGCCGCGCCCTGGCCGGTCATGAACAGCGGAGCGTCGGCGTGGACGACAAACGCCGCGACCGCCATGTTGATCGACAGAAACAGTGCTGCCGGACGCGTGAACAATCCGGCGGCCAGCAGCAGTCCGCCGGCAAACTCGGTCAGTGCCGCGAGCCAGGCAAAAGCAGTAGGCAACGGAAGTCCCAGCCCCTGCACGCCGGCGACAAATTGCGGCGAGGGGCCGAAGCCTTCGGGGCCCCAGACCTTGCCCAGCCCGTGACCCAGCGAGATTCCCAGCCCCGTGCCAAGACGCAGGATCGTCAGGCCGATGTCGGCAAAGACGGTCGCGGCACCTTCTCCACCGAACAGCAGCTTGCGGATGACTGGTTTCATAGGACCGGTTCCGTTGGTTGACCTGCGAGGATCAGTTGCCCAGCTCGCGGCTGCGTGCCTGCGCGGCTTTGATCGCATCGACGACGATCTGAGCAAACTGATGCTGTTCCATGTGCGTGATAGCGGCGTGGGTCGTGCCGCCGGGGCTGGTAACCTTTCGGCGAAGCTCCTGTGGCGAATCGTCCAGGGTGGTGAGCATCCTTGCCGCCCCCAGCGCTGTGCGGGTCGCCAGCGTGTGCGACTGCTGCGGCGTCAGCCCCATTTCCTGCCCGGCGCGGATCATCGCCTCGACCAGATAGAAGAAGTACGCCGGACCCGAACCGCTCAGCGCCGTGACGGCATCGAGCTTGTCTTCGGAAACGTCGATGACGGTGGCGGCCGCAGCGAACAGGCGGCGCGCCGCCTCCAGGTCGCACTGCGTGGCCCGCGCGCCCGGGGCCATTGCAACCACACCCTCGCCAACAAGCATCGGCGTATTGGGCATGGTTCGTACCACGCGCACAAGCCGCGGAGCAAGCTGCTGCTCGATGAAGCGGGTGCTGATTCCCGCGGCGATCGAGACGACCAGCACGTCATCGGCGATCACCGGCCGGATCGACTCCAGCAGTTGCTTCATGTTCTGCGGCTTGACGCTGAGCAGAAGAACTGGCGCCTGTCGTGCGGCGTCGGCGGGCGACTCGACCGCCTGGATGCCCAGCGTTTCGGCGAACAGTTGGCGTCGCTGTGGCGAGACGTCGGCGGCAATGACTTGCGAGCGCGCGTACACCCCCGCGCCGATCAGCCCGCGAGCGATCGCCTCAGCCATGTTCCCCGCCCCCAGGATCGCCAGCTCAAACTGCATCGGCCCGCTCTATCCTCCCAGCGCCTCATGCACCGATCGCGGCGCGGTGACGATCAGCGAGCCGCGGTAGACGCGGATGGCGGCCCGGCCGCCATTGACGTTCCACACTTCCGGCTGAATCGTCGCCTGGATCAATTCAACCAGTTGCTGGGCACGTTCGGCGCGTGTCAGTGGCTTTTCACCCTTGTCGTTGGTGTTGGTGAAGATCTGCTGACCTCCCCCGCCGCCGCCCACTGCCGCGCTTTGGAGCTGGAAATCGGGGCCGATGAAGTCCGGCACTTCCATCAACAGGTCGTCCACCGGATAGACCCGGGTGATCAGTTGCTGATCGGCGATTTCGCGGGTGGTGATCTCGATCACGTCCTCGTCGATGTAGTAGGTGAGCAGGTTGCCGCTGCCAGCCTCGGAAAGAACCAGCCCCAGCACCTTGCGCAGCGGAACGGCGCGAAGTCGCACGTTGACGATGGTGTCACGGCCCACCCCAACGGCCTCCAGGGCATTCCAGTTCACGTGGATGTTGGCCGCGGATACGTCACGGAGAAACTCGATCGCATCGACCAGCGAGACGTTTTCGAACTTGATCTCGGGCAGGATGAGATTTAACGCGCGACGGGCACTGCGCTGCGCCTGCTGCTGGGGCTGCTGTCGCGACTGCGACGCGAATTGCTGCCCGTCGGCCGTGCCAATCAGAAACAGGCACATCAGACAAACGAGGATCGAGCCTGGCCGATGCATGGTGCCTCCCTTGGATCCAGTTGACCGCCAGCGGTCCGATGGATCTGCGATGCTCCGAGCGGTGCGACCTGCGGCGTCTAGGCGGCGCCGGGCGGAGTCGCGTTCGGATCCAGCGGTTTGCCCGTGTAAGGATCGAACTTCGGCGGCGGGGATTGAGCCGGCGGTCGCGACGCACCTGTCGGCTGCGACGAAGCCGTCTCCACATCTTCCTCAATCCCCTTCAGTCCCTTCTTGAACTCCACGATTCCCTTGCCGAGGCTGCGCGCCACTTCGGGCAGTCGCTTGCCAAACAGCAACAATGCCACCCCGCCGATCACGATCCATTCAACCGGCCCCGGCATCCCAAGCGCGAGCGTGTGTAGCATCTGATTCATCCAATCTGTTTAAAACACCAATCTATCGATCGGCGAGCATCCGCCCGATTATACGCGACCGGAGTCAAAAAAGTCAGACAACTGATCCGAACGCCGGTTTGCAGGATTTCAGGCAAGATCGCTTGCCCTCGGCGGCCGATCGTTGCCGGCCTGCCGATCAGCCCTTTTGACAGCCGCGGGCACCACTCCAAAACTAATAAGCATATGTCCACCCAAGACCACTGGGAACGCGTCTACCTCAGCACATCGCCGACGCAGGTGAGCTGGTATCAGCCCCAGCCGCGGATGTCCCTGGAGTTGATCCGTGCGCTGGTTGATCGAACCGCGCGAATCATCGACATCGGCGGCGGAGCGTCGCTGCTGGTCGATCGCTTGCTCGCGGAGGGATTCAAGCACGTCGCGGTACTGGACATCGCCCGGGCACCGCTGGAGATGGCACGGAACAGGCTTGGACCATTGGCACAGCGCGTCAACTGGGTGCAGGCCGACATCACCGCCTCTCCGCAGTTGGATCCATACGATCTGTGGCATGATCGGGCGGTGTTCCACTTCCTGACGGATCCGGAGGATCGTCGAAAGTACATCGAAACAGCGAGGCGGACCGTAGTCCCCGGCGGGCACCTGATCATCGCCACTTTCGCACCGGACGGCCCGCCACGCTGTAGCGGACTGGACGTGCAGCGATGGGATGCCCCGCGCCTTGCCCAGGAGTTTGGTCAGCCATTTGAGCTGGTAAAAGACGCGGCTGAGACACACATCACTCCGCGCAACGCGCCACAGAAGTTCATCTACGCCTGCTTCCGAAAAGTCGCATGAGCCGCGTCGCCCCCACCCCGGGTACACTGTCGCGCGTGAGCCCGCGGACTAGCGCCACTTCGATACTGCTGGTTTTGATCCTTCTGATTTCCACGGGGTATCAGGCAGCAATGCTGAACCGGCCCTTCGAGCGCAACCCCGAAGGCTGCGGCGCGTTCTTCGGCCTGCTGGCCCGCAACTACTTCCGCTATGACTGGACTGCGACGCTGGGTGCGCCGGTGATGAGCATGGGTCAGGGCGCGCCGGCGATCTTCTACGCCAACCATCCGCCGAGCACTCCGTTGCTGGTGGCGGCGGTCTTCGGGGCGTTTGGATATCGCGGCGATTACCTGTCTCTGCCCGGCGACTGGCAGGTTCGGCTGCCGACGATGCTGTTCACGATCGGCTGCATCGCACTGATCCACTGGCTGCTGGCCCGACGCGCCGGACCGCGCGCCGGGCTGCTGGCGGCGACGATCTTCGCCTGCATTCCGATGACCCTGATCTACGGCGGCTTTCCCGACGTGATCAACACCCAGCTTGTCTTCTTCGCCCTGCTCACCGTCGCCGCCTACGAACGTTTTCATACGCTGCAATCGCCCGGCAGCCTGACGCTGCTGTCGTTGGCAATGCTTGGAGCTGCGCTGATGGACTGGCCGGCGTTTTATCTTGTGCCGGTGCTCGGCCTTCATTTCGTGCTCAGCCGACCGTGGCGAAGCTGGGGATGGATCGCCGCCTTCGCCGCGATCGCGACTGCCATCTTTGCCGTCGAATACGCTTACCTGGCGATCGCGAATCGGGACTGGTACTGGATGGCCTGGCTGCTGAAGCGTCGGGCGCTGAGCAACGTCGCCGATACCGCGCATCAGTTTGGCTTCACAGACTGGCTTGTTCATGCTGTCTGGGGCTTCGCCGTGGCGCGACACACCATCCCCATCACGCTGTTGGCGATCCTGTGGCTGGTGATGGCGGTGGTCCGGCGATTCGGCTCGCCGGGCGATCGGTTCGTCGGGCTGCTGCTGGCGTGGGCGGGTCTGCACGTGCTGGTTGGCCGGCAGGGCGTGTACCAGCACGAGTGGTGGTGGTGGCCGCTCACGCCGGTGCTCGTCGCCGCCGCCGCACTGGCGCTGGACCGGATCCTCATCGGCATCCAGACGCGCCTGCCGCCTCAGGTGGCCAATGTCATGGTGGGTGTGGCGGTGGTGGCCCTGGGCGTCTGGAACGGCGTGCGCGCGGTTGACGAGTTGTGCAATCCTCCACCGATCATGCCGGGACCGTACAACTATTCGCCCAAAGAACTGGGGGAGCTGATCCGCGAATCGGCGCCGCCTGATGCCGCGGTGCTGCTGGCCGAGAGCGACAACAGCCTGCCCCTGTGGTACTACGCCGACCGCGCCCTCAAGCGTCACGTCTGGACGCCCGAATCGCTGAAATCCCGTTTGATTGATCAATCGGTGGATCTCTGTTTTGAAGTGCCGCAGCCCTGGCCGGGGCGCGCCACCGCCCTGATCATTCCACGCGCCTATTTGCCCACGCTCCAGGCGCTGGCGAGCGACGCGGACCAACACTATGCGCGTCATGAAACCGACCGGTTTGTGGTCTATGAACTGAACCAGTAGATCGCAACCACCCGGTGTGCCGCTGGATGAGGCATGCGGGGCGCGTAAAAACGCTCGCCGGGTGTTTACCCCGGCGAGCGTCGCCAGAAAGTGGGAAGGGGAGCGTCGTGTCAGGCCCCTGCCGCCGGCCCACCCGGGCCACCCGTCAGGGTGCGTATGCCTGACGAAGATGATCTACGATTCAGAAAGCAGCCGGGCAAATGCAGATTTTGCTCAGCTATCCTTGTTGGCCAGTCGGTCCAATAACACGGCGGCCACGGCGCCGAAAACGAGGATCGGCGCAAAGGCCATGATCGCCGGCCAGCGGTCGGCCCAGCGGGGGTCTGGTGGCGGGCGTCCGGCCAGTTGGTAGGCCACGAAATACCCCGCCATGCACAGCCCCACCAGCACCAGGCATCGGAGAATCGCCAGTTTCAGCTTTGTCGGGTCGCGCATCATCACGCAGGGAATCGCCACCAGCAGCATCACCACGTTCATCACCAACTGCGAGATTCGGAAATGCTTGACGCGAAGCAGATCGGCGGCGGCGTAGATCTGCGGACGCTGAAGGAGCTGATTGATCCGCTGCCGCGACAGCAGATTCACGAACTCGCCGCTGCGAAACAGCGCGATCTCATCCGGGGTGATGTTGCTCTGATAGACTGCGACCGGCTGCTCGGGGCTGCGGTTTTCATTCGGCAACAGCCCGGTCACTCGCCTGCCGCGGGTGAGCTTCCATTGCTGGTGCTGCGCATCCCACTCGGCGCGGTCGGCAACGACGTGCGCCACCGGGCGCCACTGCGAATCACGCTCGATGATGTCCAGCTCGAACATGCGTGCCGGCGAGCCATCGTCGCCCGGGGGGATATATCTGGCGGCGAACAGCAGAGCATTGCGGTCGTCCTGCATCGCCCTGATGTCGTACCACTTGCTTGCCGAGGAATCCTGCTGCGTGCCTTGGGCCGCGATCTTGTCGATGTCACGCGTCAGCTTCGGGATGATGTTGGGAATGATCAGCTCCTGGTCGATGGCCAGCAGCGCCTGAAGGACGACGGAGGCGAGGATGATGGGGGTCGCGACGCGCAGCAGCGGCACGCCCGCCGCCAGGATCGCCGACAGCTCGTTGAAGCGGCTGAGCCGGATCAGTGTGAACGCCGCCGCCACCACCGGGATGATCCCGGACATGTGTGCGAAGATCAGAAATGACTGATAGAAGTAGAAATCGGCGATGCTGAGGACCACGTCGAAGGTCGTACGCTGCATGTCCTGCCCCGCCGGCTCGACCAGCTCGTCGAAGTTGAAGACCATGTGCAGGACGATGTACATGCCGATCAGCACCATGAAGCTGATCAGGTAGTTGCGCAGGAAGCTGAACAGAACGTAGCGGTCGAGGATTCTCATTCATTTGCGATTTGCGATTTGCGATTTGCAATTTGCGCATTCGATCGCAAATCGCAAGTCAAAAATCGCAAATCCCCTCACTGTCTCTGCAATCTCGCCAGCAGCACCACGCCCAGCGCGAACACCGCCGCGTTGCCCGACCAGATCAGCATCAACCCGAACTTCAGCGGGTTGGTCCACGTGGCCGGGTCGATGTTCCAGGGGATGTTCTCGCAGGTGTGCTGGCCGGTGACGATCAGTGCGATGCTGGCCAGCGCCGGCACCACGCTGATCGCAAAGGCGCTGAGGAAGTTGCCGCTCTTGAACATCATCCCCAGCGCGCAGCCGACCATCACCAGGATGAAACAGCTCACCGCGAAGCTCACTCTGGCCCACATTTCACTGATCACGCTGTTGGTCTGCTTGATCAGGTCTCGACGCAGACGCATCTGATCTTCGGGGCTGAGCGAGCCGGCGATGTAATGTGTGGCCGGGCGAGTGGTCAGGGAGAAGATGTCTGCTGGCATCGCGACGACCAACGGTCGCGAGAAGTTGGCGCGTGGGCTCTGGTCGCCGCCGGGGCTGCGGACCACGCAATCGAGCATGTCCAGTTCCAGGTCGATGCGTCGGGCCTGGTTGTCAGGAATGGGACGGAGGCGCATCTCCCTGGCGGAGACGGCCAGGCCCGCCTGGCTGCCGCGTGTCTGCGTCAGCAGCGGGCGAGGTGCGTCAGTTGCGGCATTGGTCGCAGTCAGGATAAGCCGGTCCTTGCGGATTTCCAGGCTGGCGCCGTTGGAGGCCAGTAGATACGACTCGCCAGCCGAGTCCAACTGCACCGCTCCCTGCGGCTCCTGAAGTGCCTGCTGAAGCTTGCGCAGATACGCCTGCTGCTGATCGCGAACCACGAACTCGCGGAGGACCTTGCGGATTCGCCGGCTCTGCTCGGGATGCTCCAGCAGCGAGCGGAGCCGGAAGATGTCCATGAACTTGGTGTTTTCGCGCACGGGCGAGGGCAGGGGGATCGGTCCGAAGCGGGTGGTGCCGATCGAGACCTGCATGTTCTGTTGTGCCGCGCCCGGCCCTGCGCTGATGCGGCGGGGAAACTTCGTGCCGCCGACCAGGTCCGCCGACATCGTCACCTCATCGTCCTCGTGCTCCTGTCGGATGTAGGCGGTGGCCTCGCTGGCCATGAAGAACTCCTCGGGCACGGACAGCCGGCTTCGCTGGGACTGCTCGAAGGTGACGATCAGCGGTCCGGCCAGTCGCACCGCCTGGTCGCGCGGGCGCGCCGGATCCGGCGGCAGCACCTCCGCCGCCTGCGCGAAGACCGTCACCGGTCGACTCTCGTACTCGAACTTGGCCTGATGTGTCCGCTCGATCTGGCTGGCAACAAGCTTGGCCAGATTGGAATAGATCACCTTCTCGACCTTCAACGTGCTGGACGGAACAATGAAACACAGCAGTAACAGGCTGATGAAGGCGGTGAGGATCCCCAGCACGAACGCGGGCATCGTCAAGGCCAGATGGCTGATCCCCGCAGCCCGGCAGGCGACGATCTCGTTGTCCGCCCCCAGCCGTCCGTATACGACCGTCGTCGCGTACAGCGCCGCGATTGGCAGCGAGTATCCCCACATCGCGGGGGTCGAGTATGCCAGGATCTGGCCAACCTGCCCCACGTCCAGCCCGTGCTCGTACAGCGGGCGAAGCAGCCCGCCGAAGGTCATGATCGCCGACAGCGCCGCCCCCGCCAGCAGGAAGATGCGGACCAGATCCTTGAAGATGTACCAGAACAGCGTGCTGCTCATGCGTCCGTAGCGATTGCGCGCCTCGTCCGTGCCACCACATCCGGCCCGTGCCGGATACCCTCAAGTAAACAAGCCGGCGTTTGCAGGATCTTCTGCACCCCCTGCAACGGGCTTGGCCGCGCCGACCACGACACGGCAGTGGCGCCCATCGGATGCTAACGGCGCGGGAAATCCGATGCAAAGGCCGGGCGGGGAGGTACACTGCCGCCTTGTGAGATTGCCTGCGCCGCTCCAGCACCTGCGACATCTCCGCCACCTGATGGACTTCTGTTACCCGCGGCTGTGCGGCGTGTGCGATTCGGCCGCGGGTGACGGGCTGGAGATCTGTGCGGCCTGCATGGTCGAACTCCGGCAGCTCGAAACCGCGCCCCGATGCGAATGGTGCGCCATGCCCCTGGCCGAGCATGGCGCGCCGTGCCCCTACTGTCACGGCCGCGGCAACAAACCCTTTGATCGCATCGTGAGCCTGGGCGTGTTTCGCGATCCGATCCGACAGTTGATTCATCAGATCAAATACCACGGGCGATGGACGCTTGCCGAGTTCCTTGCGGATCGACTGCTGGAGCACGAGCCGGTCAAGGGACTGCTGACGGAAACGGAACTGATCGTGCCGGTGCCGCTGCATCCCTGGCGGCACATGTCGCGCGGGTACAACCAGGCGGAGCTGATCGCTCGACGACTCGCTCGGCGTTGCCGGATCAGGCTGCGGCATCCGGTGATTCGACTGAAGAACACCCAAACCCAGACTCATCTTCATTCGAGGCAGAAGCGGCTGGAGAACCTGCGCGACGCGTTCGGCGTGCTGCGGCCGCGCGCGATTCGCGGGCGGCACGTCGTGATCGTCGATGACGTGATGACCACCGGCGCGACGCTCGGTTCGGTTGCACGCGCGATGCTTGAGGCCGAGCCTGCCAGCCTCTGCGGCCTGGTCGTCGCCGTCGCCGATCCGCGCGGCCGCGACTTTCAGTCGATCTGAGTGATGAGAATCGCACCCTCGCCCCCAGCCCAGGATCGGATGTTCAACAGATCAGATACCCGGATTGATCCTGTCACGGCATGCTGGCAATGTTCTTTTTCCACATCGCGCCCGTGCGCTGAGTACTACACGAGCTGCACGCCGCGTGACATGGAAGTGGCGATATCCTCAATCGCGCGGTCGTTTGTGGATATGATCGTCGGCGTGAACAGCACCGCCCTTTCGGAATCCGACAAGCCGTTTCCGCCAAGGTACTGGTGGCTCAAGCGACTGAGCCTGGCGCTGGCGGCGGCGCTGATCGCATTGACGATCGTGCGGATCATCTGGGGCTACGACGCGCAGCGGCGGTACGATCGCGCGATCCAGGCGATCCGCGCCCGCGGCGAACCCATCCTCCCGGAAGATTTCGATGCCCCGCACATCCCCGACGACGCAAACCGCGTCCATTACCTCAACCTGGCCATCTCCGCGATCAACCCCAATGCCGATCCACCGGCGGCGACGAACATGGCATACCCCTCATACCTGCCCATGTCGTCGGAGTGGATGTCGGTGGCGAAGACGGCGTGGGAAGCGAATCAGGACGCGCTGCGATACGCGCGCCAGGCCCGCAGCTACACCAAGGTAGACTGGGGAGTAAGGTTTCGCTCGCCGGTGATCAACCAGATCCTTACCCCGCTGGGCCATCAGCGGCGCTTGGCGAACCTGCTGGGGGATATGGCCGTGTACCAGCACATTCAGGGAAATGATGCCCAGGCCCTGGAGCTGATCCAGGACCTGTTTGCGCAGGCCGATGCGCTGCGCGAACAGCCGACTCTGGTCTCGCAGTTGGTTGCAGTCGGGATCGACCTGCTGGCGGCGGCGAGGCTGGAGGTGATCGCGCCGGGGCTGCGCCTGGCGGATGATCCGGCGACCGCGCCCACGACCCAGTCCGTCACGCCCGCCACTCACCAGCAGGCGAAGATACTGATCTCGCGGCTGCTGGATGCCAGACGAGTCGGCATCGCGCAGGCGATGCTCAGCGAACGAATGCTTCTGGCGGACCAGATGGCGGTGCTCACCAGTAGATCCCTGCTGCTCCGTCCGATGTACCTGATGAGCGTCGTCCAGGCATTTCCGATCTTCGATCAAGTCCGAGCCGCCGCGACCCAGCCGACCAACATTCTGGCACAGCAGGCGCTGCCGCCGGCCTTGCCGATCGCGACTGGAAGCACGGGGTTTCACCAGTTCCCGGGCAGCGTCTTCTTGCCGGCGTTCAATCGCGCAATCGAAACGCAGATGTGCGTCCGAATGGAGCATCATCTGGCGGCGGTCATCGTCGCCTGCCGGCTCTATCAGGTGGATCACGCCGGACGCTGGCCGGAAAAGCTTGAGGATCTCGTGCCGGATTACCTGCCCGACGTGCCGGTCGATCCGTTTTCGCAGACGGGACAGCCGCTGAAGTATCTGCTGGCGCGCAACGGCACGCGCCCGATCGTCTACAGTGTCGGGGAGGACGGAAAGGACAACACGCCGGATGACTCGGTCCTGCCGCCTGAGCCGCAGTCTGGATGGATACGCCTGGGGTTGGACCAGTGGCGTGACATCTCGCGATTCACTCCGCCGCCGCAGACGCAACCAGCGGAGCAATGACATCCGTGCATTCAGCCCATGTAGCTTTCCCACACGAGCACAACGAAACCGCACATGATCGGGATCAATCCGAGCGTCACCAACGCCAGGAGGACCCACGCGCTGGGCAGGCCGATCGCCGCCACCAGCGTTCGCCCGGGGCCGCAGTGGGTTGCATCTCGGAGCATGCGGACCGTGTTCAGCCACCACGTGAAGATCACCGCCAGCGCGAGAATAGTTCCCGCCAACCACATGAGTGGAGTGGTGAAAAATGGCAACCACTGTTTGACGATCCAGTGGCCAATGTACTCAAGGTACGTCAGCAGCGCGGCCGCCGAGAAGACCAGACTCGGCACGGTCAAGAACAGCAGGGGTCCGCTGCTGTAGCAACTGAGCGCCACGGCGCGGTTCTGCCGAACCACCGGCAGGGAGCGTGGGTGGAAAAAGTAGCTTTGCACGCCGCTGATCGCCGTGATGAACAGCAGGATCGCCACAGGAGTCACCGGCCAGAGAAACAGTCCTGTGAACAGGCAGATGCCAACGTCAGGCCACGGCGACTGCGGACCGCTGGTATAGCCGATCGCAGCCCAGGGCCCGAAAAAGAGCGGCCCGAACGGGCCAAGCGTTGCCCGCGCGATAATCGCCGCCGCAATGAGGGGCACCGACGCGATGGCCACCACCGTCCAGCGAAACCGCTGGGCGTCGCGGAAGCTGACTGCAATCGCCATCTCCCGCGCCAGCATGCGCGGGTCCGTGCTCGCCAGCCAAGCTGTCTTGAACAGCGCACGCGCGCGCCCGATGTGCCTTCGGGCCGTCCAGGGAATGACTGATTTACCCAGTGTCGAGCGATCGATGCTCAGCCCACACTCCGGGCAGCGCTGGCTGGCGTCGATCCCGCGCAGGTTGTACCCACAGCCGGGGCAGTACAGGTCGGCCGCATGGGGCGCGGTGGTTGATGCGATCGGATCAGCGGCAGCTTCGGGATCGATCATGCGATGCTCCCCCGCGCGGACCACAGGGGATCATCGCGCACAGCGCCGATCGATGCAACCGTCTGGCAAGTCGGGCTATTTGAACAACTCGTCGAGCAGACGATCGGCGGCGATGTCGAGCTTCTCTTCGGTCTCGTAGGTTCCGGCCTCGATCTGGGCCTTGATCTGGGCGACCTTTTCGGCGCGAACACTGCGGTCGGATTTCAAGGCCTGGAGCAGGTGGCTCATTCCCGACAACTCGAGTTTGTCGCTGGCGCGGGGTTGCTGGGAGGCGGCGGGGACTTGCCTGTGGATGGGCTGGGTAATGACCTTCTGAACAGGGGAGTTGCTGCCGATGCCGTGAACCGAACTCATGGACGAACCCCGGTAATTTGGCCTCCGAATCGGCTGGCGACTCCATCGCCAAAGCCGGCCGCGCTGTCGTATCCCGCGCTGACACACAAGCTATCGACGGAAAAACTGGCACATCTTGAAGATCGAAAGCAGATTCTCAATTTCTCATAAGACTTGTATTTACAGAGCCTTAAACACATTCACTGAAACCGTCGCGCCGAATTTGCCCCTAACGGAAGGCAAAAATGCGCCCTCGTAGGTTCTACCATTTACCCCATTTTACCCATTTTCCGCATGCGGCATAGCTGCAACGACCATTAGGCCCCGTTTTATTGGACGGCTGAATTACCGGACCGGATTCGACACGACCGCAGCGGCCGGAGCTGATGCCGACCTATCGCACCACGCTTTTGCCAAAGAGAATCGCCTCAGCCAGGCGAGTGGTCATCGTCGAATTGCGGTAGACCAGCGGCAGCAGGAAGCGCAGATTCTGTTGCGGGCCACGAAGGTAGTCGCCCAGCGTCGCACCCCATTTGTGACGGTATGGCTGAAGCGCGTCCTGAAGATGTCGCTCCTTCAGCGCCTTTTTCATCACATCGGCGGCAAACAGCGCGCTCCAGCAGTTGGGATAAATGTCCTCGGCACAGGCCGTGAAAAAACCGCCGGCTGGGCCAATCAGAAGGGTCCGGTTCGCAACGCCCTCCTGTACCAGCGCCCCGGCCAACGGCAGATCCAGCGATTGCGCCGAGCCCGGATCGATCGGCGAACCGTGAACCTTGAGCACGCCATGACGCTCCAGCACGTCGATCCAGTGCTTAAGCAACTGCGTCGGCGGCAGCTCGTGAACGGTGTTGATGGGTTGATCCACGCAGACCTGCACGCACGATGGCCCCGGCAGCAGCCAGCCCCAGTTCAGCGTGCCGCGCAGGTCCAGCGACATCGCGATCACTTGCCGAAGCGAAGGCTCGATCCATCGGGCGCCGCGGAGGCGCAGAAACGTGTATCGATGCAGCACCTCTTCGTCCCAGGAGTCGGGCATGCCCAGCGCGCGGCGCTGCTCGCCCGGCAACTCCCCGGCCAGCAGCAGCGCCGTGGTGCGGTGTTGCTGCGCGTCCAGCCTCACATCGACTCCCGACTCGTCCAGGCTCGTCACCTGCACGTGCCCGGGCCTGACCAACTGCACGCCCGCATCTTCCGCCAACCTGGCCAGGGCCGCATGGATCTGTTTGAATGAACCGATGTACGCGCTGATCGTCTTGCCGGTGTACTCGGCCCAGGTCGCCGGATCATCGGCCAGAAACCGCAGACCGTAAATCGGCGTCAGCTCCAGCTTGCGCTTCAGTCCACCGAGCAGCGCGTGCAGTTCGAAAAATTGAGGGTTGATGCTGACCAGTCGATCTGGCCACTGCTCATCCGGCAACTGGGCCAGCGTCACGCGCAACGCGCCGCGGGATGTCCGGGATGTTGAAGGAGGCGATGCCTGGGCAGCAGAACCACCCAGCCGCAGCAGTGCTCCCGCCAGATATGCCGCCGGGTGATCACCCAGAATGAGCACGTCAGACTGTGCCTGTTGCCGGGCCATGGGTGCGACAGGCGATCATACCGCGACGAAGCGGCAACCGAAATGAAATCGGCGCATTTTCGCCGCGAGACCGGACCGCACGCCCCGCGCCACCGCCGAATTACATGCAAGCCAACGCCACGGCGGCCGCGAGCGGCAGCACACGACGATTCAACGTAGATCAACAAATCTGGCGCGCTGCAACTGCGGCATGCCGGTTGCTCATGAGTGGATGTTTCGCGTTCACCTACACCGCCCAAGTTGGGCAAGGAGATCGGTATGGCTCGGCTGCTCACCCTGGTGATGCTTGGGATCTTTGGTCTTGTGGCACTGGTCGGCTGTCGCGCCGAAGGCGAAGTCGGCGAGACGCATTCCGCAGTTGTCGCGCCGCGTTGAATTCGCGGCGGCGTGCCCGGCGCAACGATGGACGCCGGGCACGCTGACGGGCGGCTGGCGTCGCATCCCACCTCCAAAAGGACATACAGATGAGGCGACTACAACTGTGGGCAATGCTGGTTCTGATGGGGCTGGTCATGATTGGTTGCCGCGTCGAAGGCGAAATCGACCCTGACGCCGCCTTCACAAACACCAGCCTGATCGGGCATTGATCCTGCCGAATGACTGGATGTCGGACGTTGTGACGTCGGCTTGCCATCGCGCAAGCCCACGGATACGTTTTTCTCGCATGTCGAAGCTCTCGTGGCCGGCGACGATCATCTTCGATTTCGACGGCGTGCTGGTTAACAGCGAGCCGCTGCACTTCCGCGCCTTTCAGCAGGTCGCCGCCGGCGAGAAAATCGAGCTGACCGAAGAACAGTACTACGATGAGCTGGTCGGCTTTGACGACAAGGGCGCCTGGAAGCATCTGTTTGCGCGGCATGGACGCGAGCTGGATCCCAGGACGTTTCTGCGCGTGATGACGCGCAAGAGCGAAGTGATGCGCGAGCTGATCCGCGCCCGCCAGTACCGCGCGCTGCCGGGCGTCGAGGAGCTGGTGCGCGGGTTGTGGCGAAACTATCCGCTGGCCATCTGTTCCGGAGCCTTGCGCGAGGAGATCGAGACCATGCTCGAGGGGGTGGCACTCCGCGACTGCTTCAGCGTCATCGTCGCCGCCGAGGACGTGACCGTCGGGAAGCCGGATCCTTCCGGGTACATCCTGGCCAGCAGGCTCGTCGGGCAGAAACTGAAGCGCGCGGTGGCGCCGCAGGACTGTCTGGTTGTGGAAGACGCGCCGATGGTGGTCCAGTCGGTGCGCAAGGCCGGCTTTTCGGTGCTGGCGGTGACGAACACCTACCCGGCCGAGCGATTCGGCGACGCCAATTGGGTGGTACCCTCGCTGCAACCGGATCAGGTCCGCTCGGTGTTGCCGGAGTTGAAGCTGCTCATGTAGAAGTCACTTTTGGCCCAGCCCGGGAAGTGCAACTGCAAGGAGAGATCATGATGGTTCGAGTGATCACGACTGTGCTGCTGATGTGCGGCACGGCATCGTTCACATTGGCGGCGGAAACGGATCATCTCGCCAGCGTCGCCGACACACAGCCTCACCCGATACTCAGCCAGGACGGCTCCTGGGCCGGCGTGATGGTGATCATCGTGCTGGGGATGTTTCTGGCGGCGATGGTGATTGGGCCGGTCGTTCGCGCCAACATGCCCGAGGAGCCGCCGCCTGCGGCACACGCCGCCGAGCATGCCCCGCACGGCATCGCGTCACATGGGCATTGAAAAGACTCCCGACCGGCTCAGTCTCGACCCTCTCCAAGTTCGGCGCATGTTCGGTAGCGCCACGCCGATGCAGTGGGTACAAGCTGCGGGATGGAAACATCTCGATCACCATGGAAGGTCCTGCGGCAGGCCCATGAACTGGCCCTCCGCGTCTGGCCGGCCTACTCCTGCGACTGCAGCCGCCACGACTTCACGCTCCCGCAACTCTTCGCCTGCCTCGTTCTGCGCGAGCAGCTCAAGCTCAGCTATCGCAGGGCCGAGCAACTGCTGCGCGACTCGCCGCAGTGGCTGGCCGACCTCGGCATGTCCCGCGCCCCGGATCACAACACCCTCTGGCGGGCCTTCGGCACGCTTCTCAAGACCCGGCGCGTCAACCGCATGCTCGACCTGCTGGCCCAGCTTGCCGCCAAGGCCAAACTGCTGCGTAAGCTCGACTCGAGCAAGCCGCTGACCCTCGACAGCACCTGCTACGAGGCGCGTCACCGCTCACGCCATTACGACCGCGTCTGCCGCAAGATGCTCCTGCGCGATGGCGGCAAATACACCGAAAAAACCGATGCAGACGAGGTCAATCGCTCACGCTCGCGCCGGGCCCGGCAGATGCCGAAGCTGGCCCTGGCGGTGGCCTCGGCCTGTCACCTCATCCTGGCGGCGCGGGTTCATATCGGCTGCGGGTCCGATGCGCCGGACTTCGCGCCGCTGTTGTACCATGCGTGGCGGCGGGCCAATGTGAACGTCGTCGTCGCCGACGCTGGATACGACTCAGAGGCCAACCACCGCAGCGCCCGCCTGGACATGGGTGTGCGCTCGGTGATTCCCACGGGCATCGGGCGGCCGTCGAGCAAGCCGCCCGGCGGTCGATATCGCCGGCTGATGAAGCAGCGGTTTGCCCGCAAGGCGGACCGGCGAACCTACGGCCAGCGAGCGCAGAGCGAGACGGTCAACAGCATGATGAAGCGGAACTTTGGCGATGCCCTGCGTTCCGTGCAACGCCGCCGTCGCCGGCAGGAGATGCTCTTGCGGACCCTGACGCACGACATCATGATCTACGCCAATTATGAGGGTCGAGACTGAGCCACTCCCGACCCCTTTTTTTAAGGGGTCGGGAGTCTTTTCCGTGAAACCGGGGTTACTGCAACTGCTGGCCGCCTTCGGCCTCGATCGTGCCTACCTCGATCTTCAGCTCCTCGCGCTTCTGAATCTTGTCCACCTTGCCGTCGCGAATCCACAGGATCCGGTCACTGACGGCCAGCATCTTATGATCGTGCGTTGCCGAGATGATCGTCACGCCCTTTTCCCGGTTCAGCTCGCGAAGCAGCTTGATGATCAGCGTGCCGGTGTTCAGGTCGAGGTTGCCGGTGGGTTCATCGGCCAGGATGATCGCCGGGTCGTTGGCGAACGCCCGCGCGATCGCCACCCGCTGCTGCTGCCCGCCGCTCATCTCCTGCGGCTTGTTCATCAGCCGGTGCCCCAGCTCGACGCGCTTGAGGATCTCGGCGGCCTTGTCCTGGGCATCGGAGGTGTTCATCCCGGCGAAGATCATCGGGAGCATGACATTTTCCAGCGCCGTCATGACCGGGATGAGGTTGAAGGTCTGGAAGATGTAGCCGATCTTGCGGCAGCGCATCCACGCCAGCTCGTAGCTGTCGAGCTGCGCGATGTCCACCTCGTCGATGTAGACCTTGCCCTCGGTGGGCTTGTCCAGTCCGCCGATCATGTTGAACAGCGTGCTTTTGCCCGACCCCGACGGCCCCATGATCGAGATATACTCTCCGCGGCTGATCGAAATGGTCACGCCCCGCAGCGCGTGCACCTCGGTGTCGCCCATCTTGTAAACGCGCTTCACATCGATGGTGCGCACGGTGTATTCGGTGAGCGTCCCGGCCGGAATCGAAGCAACGGTCGAATTGGTTACGGTCATTGAGCTTCCAACGCTTATAGCCCTGCGGAGCTGACTGATCAAGCCGGCCGCACAATGGCCCGCTTAACTCCTCACGTCTCCACCCTCATCGCCTCGATCGGTTGCATGCGCGCCGCCTGCCAGGCGGGGTAGACGGCGCCGGCGACGGTCAGCCCCACGCCGATCGTCAGGCTGATCGCGATCGCCAGCAGCAGATCGTCGATCGGCAGATTCCTGAAGGCATATCCCCCATAGGTAGTCGCGGCGGCAGCAAGGCTCAGCCCAAGCCCCAGCACAATCCCGATCACGGTCCCCACCACGCCCTGAAACAGACTCTCGATCAGAAACAGCTTGACGATGAACCCGTCCAGCGCCCCCAGGCACTTCATCGTACCGATCTCGCGGAAGCGCTCGGTCACGCTCATGAGCATCGCGTTGAGGATTCCCACAAACGCCACCAGCAGTGCCAGTCCCAGCAGCCAGCGAGTCTGGATCCTGTTGTTGGCGATCTCCTCGGGGGTGGTAGGAACACCGCTGGTTTTCATCAGCGCCGCCAGTCTCTGGGCTTCGATCAGTCGGCTGCGTGCCTCGGCGGTGGGATTGTCACGCGCCGCCGCCTCGACCGAGGCGATCCATCGGCGCATGCCCTCGACCACGGCTTCACTGGTCTGGATAGACACCAGAAACGCCAGCGCCAGCACGATTCCGCTGGTCACCAGCAGGCTGCGGCTGAGCCGCAGGCGGATGCTCTTGTAGGCGATCTCGACGGCCTTGCTCAGCGGCAGCGTGATTTGCCGCTGCACGGCCGGCGCGGTCCGTTGCGATGGACTAGCCTGTGACATTGCGCTCTCTGTGATTCATCACAAGGTAAGAAGCTGAGACGGTGACCAGGTGAAAACGGCCGATCCACCTTGCTGCACGTCACCTGCTCCTTGGCTCACCGATCCCGCTTCGCATCTTGTCACCAACTTCACTTCTTCCTCGGGACGCTCAACCCGATCAATCTCCGCTTCACCAGCATCTGAAGAAACTGGATGGTCGCCACCTCCGCCTCCCGCAGATTCAGATTATATCGTTTGGCCAGCCGGCGGATGATCTGCTGGACCGACGTCTTCCCGTCGCACGATTCCCACACGAGCAGGCCAAGCTCATCCAGCTCGAAAGTCTTGGTTGCACCTTCGGGCATACGCAGCAGCCATCCCCCCCAGCGGGGATTCTTCAGCGCCACCTTCAGTTTCGCGCCGCCGGATTCGTCCCTGCTCACTGTCGCCTCGACGACCCTGACAGGTCTGGCGGCCAGCGCCTCGGTGCGGGAGATCGTTGATCGTCTGCGTCGGAACAACATGCTCAGCAACAGTACCACTGACAGTCAATCGCATCTTGGAGCAGACCAGCCGACACCCGTCGCCGCTTCACGGATCAGCGCATCATCCGAAGCCTGCACGATGACGATCCGGTCGCGCTGCGGATCGTGCAGCGCAGCGGTCCGAAGCTCAGGCCAAAGCGCCCGCAGAAAGAAAAAGCGCTTGCGGCGCACCATCGTCCGCACCAGGCCGGTCAATCGCCGGCCATCGTCGCAGCTCAACTCCAGCTCCGTCGGCTCTGCGATCGGGCGATGGTACTTCTGCCGGCGCGATTCCTGGTCGGCCAGCCACTGCTTCAGCGGCTTGCGTTTCAGCGCCAGCTCCGCCAACGCTACCTGGCGAATTGTGACTATTCTGTGTTTGTCGGCAAATGTAAGGCTCAGGTCGCCAGCGTTGAGGCAGTGGCCGGTGAGCTTCATACCCGCCGGCGCCAGGCAGCTCAAATCGAACACTGCCCAGGGCATTGGCCCGTCGCGCCCGCCCAAGTCTTCGAAGGTCGGCAGGATCGCGCCGACGAGGATCGTCTCGCGGCGATTCGCGTGATGGACGATCTGGACGCAACGTCCCGACGCCCGGCTGAACGCCAGCCAAACATCACGTCCCGGCGGCTGCGGCTCCAGGTAGACGCTCGAGGCCGCAAACCTGTCTCCGGACAGTTCGAGTGGTTTGGCTTCGTCGGCGGCACGCTTGCCGACCTCGTCGCGCATCGCCTGCATCGCCCAGGCCGCCGGATCGAATCGCCTGCTCGGCGCCTTTCGCCAACGAATCCCCAGCCTCGGGCGATGCAGGTCGGCGATCAGCGCCGCCCCCTGCTCAAAATCCCCTTCCAGCCGCACAGGATTCCATCGCGCCGGCAGCTCCATCCGCCAGCCCTGCCACGCAAACGCATTCGCAGTACGCTGCGAGGGTGGGACGAACTGGCCAGCGCTGTGTCGTGACATTCCAGAACAATTCTACTCCGCATCTTCTCACCGTCCCATCCGGGCATCTTCGCCATCACGCCGGCAGCAACTGGATCGCATGAAACTCCGCCCCCATCGCGTTCAGCACGAGCGTGACGACCAGCCAGAACGCCGCGGCGCCGGCTTCGCCGACGATCAGGCCGATGAAGAACGGCTTGGCGGCGCGGATGAGCTGAATCCCGCCGAAACGCACGATGATCACCTTGATGATCCACCCCACCATCACGCTGAACCAGACCATTCGCATTGGATACGAATACGCCAGAAGCAACCCCACCGGATGCAGCGGCCAGGCCATGAACCGCAGCCGCAGAAAGCTCAGCAGCCCGGTGATCACCACGCCCGACAGGAAATACCCCGTGCGCGAGTGCGGCTCCTGCGGGCCGATCCTGGGCGGGCGGTAATCGCGCGTCGCGTCCATGATGTAATACGTGTGGTTGCCCGTGATGGCCCAGTAGTTGATCGGCGAAACCTGCAGGCGGTCGATGGTCGAGGCGTAGCTGTATTCGATCTTGAGCATCGCCACACCCGAGACGACGAACGCCACCACGATCGCCCCCGCCAGCGCCAGCAGGAACGGACGAGTGCGGCTGGGCTGGCTCTCCCGGCGTGCAGCGCTGTCGCCTTCGTCGGCATAGGCGACCTGATCCGCAACGCGCAGCGCATGAGTCGCGTAGACCGGCAACGCCTCCCGCGTGTCATGCGTGAAGTTCAGACTGAACAGCGCGGAGTAAAAGTACGTCTCCATCGTCGTCCGCCTGGCCAGGCCATCCGGCAGCGAACCGACCACCAGCCAGAAGCGACTGATGGGAAGTTCCGTGCGGGCGAAGATCATGCCGGTCTCCGCAATGATCCGCGCCACGACCAGCACCATCATCATCAGCAGCAGCACGAGCACGACGGCGCCGATCGCCGACGCCCCCGCCAGCTTCAACCACGCCGCCGCCACGACCAGCGAACCGGCCAGCCCCCACCCCGCCGCGCGGTAGGACAGATAGCGTCCGGTGGGCTCGCCGGGGCGATAGCGCCGGAACATGTGCCTTACCACCATGGCGAAGTGCCCGCGCCCCACCCACAGGATCGCCAGCGCATACACGATCGCCGCCCCCATGAGCTGGTCCTGCTGCATCCCGCCGGTGTAGTCGCTCTTCCACGTTCCGTAGAACATCCGCGTGATGTTGAACAGGATGTAAAAGAACCACAGGCTGAAGCCGACCTTGCTCTGAAGGAAAAATGCGATGCCGACGATGCTGAAGTAAAGCGTGCCGCGCGGCGCCGCCCAATCCAGATAGCGCCACGGCTCGCCCGTCAGCATCGAACCCAGGTCGTATTTCAGCGGAAACTGCGGCCAGGTCTTCGGGAAATACTTGTTCATCGCGTTCAGCCCGTGAATCACGAAGACGGCGGCAAACGCGATCCAGAAGCTGCGGCTGCCCAGCAGCGGGTTCAGCGACCTGCCCGGGCGGGGCGTTTCGATCAGCGATGCATACACCTCGGCCAGCGGGAACGGCAGACGCTCATTGTCAACCCACTGTCGGCGGACGATCACGGCGGTGCACATCACCGCCGTCCCCAGCGCCGCCAGAAAGATGCCCCAGGTAATCGTCGGCGTGAGCCACGCGCCCCACGGCACGCCCTGCCCATCGGGCGCCCGCAGGTAGTAGTTCATGATCACCGGATCGTTGGACCAGGTGCTGCGATCGGATGACTGAAACGCCGGGAAGATCCACTGCGGCAGATTCAGCTCGAGCATGAAACGCCGGTAATCGGCGTTCTGCCCGGCGTGATACCACACGCCCACCAGGCTTGTCGGCATGTAGCGCATCAATCCGCTGCTGGGGATCGCGCAGCTCACCAGCACCATGCACATCACCACCGCCAGCTCCCGGCTGTCCAGCGCATGGCTTGGCCACCAGCGCCGCAGCGGCGCATTGATCAACAGCAGCAGCAACAGCAGATAAAGCAGCAGCCCGACAGGAAGGTAATTGCCAGTGAGATACGTGTTGACCAGGACCCAGTCGTTGTAGGCGGAGATCGAGCTGATGATCAGCACGCCGAGCATGCCCAGCGTCACGCTGCGAAGATTGACCGGCTGGCGCGGGCGCAGCGGCTGCGTCAGTCCCGGGTGCGGCGCCGACTCCACGCGGGTCGTACGGGTGGTCTGTTCCACGCGATTTCTAATACATCAAACGTTTGCTGCAATCCAGTCGGCTGCGCCGACTCGCGCTTCAGCAAAACAGCACCGGCCCGCGCGAGCGATGCGCGGGCCGGTTGGTTGGCTCAGCTTCGATCCCTGCCGCGGCTCTACAGTCTGTTCTGGTCCCAGTAATTGCGGTCATAGATGAACCCGAAGCCGTAGGTCAGACGGAAGCCGCTGCGGAACGCCGCAAGAAACGGCGCCAGCGCATTGGTTCCGACCATGATCTGGTCATCCGGCTTGAGCAGGATGTCCGGCTGTTCGCCGGCGAAGATCTTGCTCAGGTCCACACGGGCGAAGATCTCGCGATCGGGTCCGATGCGGCGAACGATCTGCGTGCGCGACGGAATCGCAAGCTGATCCAGCATGCCAGCGGCGATGACCGCCTGCTTCAACGTGATGTTTCGTGCCGTCAGGCTGTAAACCCCCGTCCGAGCCACGTGCCCGCCCATGTAGTACTCGCCAATCACCGGCTGCGGCACGATGATCAGGTCCTGCGGGCGAATGACCACGTTGTACTTCAGCTCGCCACGCTGAAGCGGCTGATACGGCACCCGGATCACCCGCACGTCCGACGGTTCCTGAAGCGCGTTGAACTCAAAGCCCTGGGTTGACGGCTCCGCAGGCGCCGCCTCGGTGGCCGCCGGCGCTTCGGCCTGTGCCGGAACCGCCTGCCCCCCCTCGATCGTCATGGGTTTGTCATCAACGATGATGATCCGTCCTTCGCTGCCCGGCGCCGCTGCCGTCGCCGGCTGATTCGCCTGCGCCTCGCTGCCCGCTTGCTCGGGCGCCTGGGACATCATCTTCGGAGACAGATCAAGTGGCGCCTGCGATCGCGGCGTGAGCAGGTCCTGCGTCGGCTGAGTCGCCGGCGCCGCCTCGCCGGGCGCGGCCGGGGCGGTCGTCTGAGGCTCGATGTCATGCCGCTTCTGGCGAACGATGTAGATGTTCTCAATTCCGACAGGCGAGGTCACATCACCGACCAGCGCCAGCGCGTCCAGCAGTCGGAAGTTCGAGTCCAGAATCTGGTACTGTCCGCCTCGGTTCACGGCGCCAGTGATCGTGAACGTGCGCGATCGCGCCTCCAGCGTCACCACAGATACCTGCGCCTGCTGGATCAGGTTCGCGTCCCGATATCGCTGAACGATTGCCGCTTCAAGCTGCGCCTCGGTCAGTCCCGCGGCCTGCACCTGACCCACCAGCGGCAGGCTGATGAAGCCGCTCTCGCTGACACGGCTGACCTTCACCGATTCCACGCCCGGCGCCACCAGGTCCGTGATCGACACCTGGATCAGGTCGTTCCGCCCAATCACGTAATCCTGCGAAACGGCCACAAGGTCGCTGGGACGAACATCCGTCGCGGTCGCGTAGCGAGGATCCTCCTCCTCGTAGCCCGTGTCCAGCGTCTTGAGGATCGGGACAGGGATGGGTTTCTTGCTGTACCGGCCCATCTCCGTCGGATCAAAAAAACTCTTGGTCTCGCAGCCCGCCGAGAGCAGACTCATCCCGATCAGCACTGCCAGGCCCGGCGTGATCCAGCCGAACCGACCCAACAAACGACGATTCACAGCAATATTCAGCCGAGCCAAGACGATCTCCTTTCCGATTCTGTTCCCGCTGCGGCGACTGTGTGCGTGCTCCGCGTGCCGCGCGCGGCTCACCTTATATAAAGGACGCCGCCCTCGCGGGAAACTTCATCGGCCATTTTGCGCCAAAGCCATTGCTCAGGCAATGCAAGTCGTGGACGAAACCGTGGCAAAATGTGCAAGTCAGGCAAATCCGCAGGTTCCCGGGGCCATTATCGGACCCCTTCAGCGAGGTTACTCTTGCAGCCACTTGGCCAGCTCTTCGGTCGTGCCGTCGGCAAGGCCAATCCGATATGGCCAGCCCGCACAACGTCACGCGATGCCGCCTCGCAAGCGGCTTGCCGGGGTGTCCAGATTTCCGGCGAACGCTCATCGCCGGTAGCGGCTGCCACGGTCATTGGGATTCGGATCGTCAGAGGGAGATCGCCGATGCTGCTGATCACGTTGGCGGCTTTCGGCCTCACGCTGGCGCGCCGCCTCACGCTCCCGTTCCTGCTCGCGGGCGCGCTGCTCTTGATCTCGCTGGCTGGCCTGGCGGTCCCGCTGCCGGCGCTGTTCCTGCTCTTGCGCATGGTCGCGCTGTTCGGCCGCACGTTGCTCGGCCCGGCGCTTCTCAAACTCCGCCTCCCGCTGCTGCCGCAGCCGGGCGATCGACTCCTCACGCTCACGCCGCTCACGCTGCTCGCGATCGCGCTCCGCCCGTGCACGCTCGTCGCGCTCACGTTGGTCGCGCTGCTGCGCCTGACGCTCTGGTCGCTGGCGATCATCATCGTCATCCCGGCGGCGATCATCATGAATTCGCGGTGGTGGCGCGGCGGGATCCGCGCGCCGCAGCCGCTCCCGCTCTGCCTGCGAGCGCTCACGCTCGGCACGGTCGCGAGCCTCCTGCTCGTCGCGCTCCCGATGCTCGCGCGCGGCACGCTCAAGCTGAAGCCTGTGGCGAGCCTCAACCTCGGCTCGGCGGCGATCAAAGTCCTCGATCCGCCACCGAAGCTCCCTCGCCGCCGACTCCCGCTCCCACAGCGCCCGCGACTGCCGGTCCAACGCGAATCGCAGCTCCGAGTCCGCCGCCGACGCCAGCGAGTTCGCCCGGTTCAACTGCGCCTCGGCCAGCGCCAACTCGTTCTGAAGCGCCGGGATGCGAGCCTGCGCCTCGGCATACCGCCTGTGTAGATCGCGGGCGCGCGAGTCCGCCGCCGCGTGCGCGTTGATCGCCTGCTGAAGGTCCAGCTCGATCGCGCTGACGGCCTGTTGCTCCAGGTTCCGCCGCGCCATCGCGTCATTCATCTGCGGGTCCTGTGCAAGATCATTCTCGAAGCGCGCGACAAGCTGCCGCTGCGTCTCCGTTGCCCTCTCCAGCGCCTCGCGCGCCTCGATGATGGCCGGATCGGCGGCCAGCCATTCGGCCCGCAACCGCCCCACGGCGCTCTCGGCCTGCATCCACGCAGCACTTGCATCAGCCAGTTGCTGCGGATCGACGCCGGGCGTTTGGCGCAGGCGATTGACCTGATCCTTCAGCGCATCGGCCTGTGAGCGAAGCTGCCGGTAAAGCGGATCGGCATCAATCGCCGCCACGCTGGCAGCGGTCGCCTCGTCGAGCCGGCTCTGCGACTGCTCAAGCGTCTGCTGGATCTGGATGAACGCCGCAGAAGCCTGGAAGCTGGCCTGTGCCGTGGCGCGGAGGCGCGCGACTTCTGCTTCGACATCGGCCAGCCGCGCCCGCGCTGCGTCCAGCGCCCGGCGGCGCTGCTCAACCGCCTGCTGCGCGGCTTCGGCGTCGGCGATCGCCTGCTCCAGCGCCGACGTGTCGCTCAGTGCCGACTGAATCGAACCGATCGCAAGCGAAAGGTCGCGAATGCGTGTCGCGGCGGCATGCTGATCCGCGATGGCGCAATCCAGCGCCGCACGCGCACGCTCCGCATCGCGCGTCGCATCGGCCAGCCGACACTCAGCCGCTTCCAGTGCACGCTGTGCCTCGCGCGCCTCATCGCGATGATCGGCCCGTGCAGCTCCGGCGCCGACGCTGACCATTGCCAGCATCACCACCAGCCAGAACCTTCGGCGCCGCGTGCGCATCGTGCACCTGTCTGCCCCTTCACACTGGACACCCTGTACCGCGACACGTTAGCCGCCATGCGGTGTTGTGCGAATCGGCAGGCTACCAGACAATCCGGTAGATCACCGCCGCCTCGTTCTGGAAGATCGGCTGAAAATGGGCTGGATCCTGACTGGCGAAGATCAGTTCCGGGGGAGGCGGCGGATCGGGCAGCCCGGTCAGGTCGCCCGTGGCGATCAGAAGATACTCCGCCCCCAGTCGCCGCAGGTTCGCCAGCCATGCGTCGCGATCCGCATCGGCGATGATGTTCCGCACCACCGCCGGAACAATCCGCTCGCCCGGCAGCGACCCGGGGATCTTCGGCAGCTCATGCAGGTGCAGACGATCCGCCCGTAGCGGCGCGCGCACCACGCGCCGCGTCAGGTCGAATCCGTACAGCGGATAAACGTAGTGCGTGTTCGCGTAGGCCAGCGTCCGTCCCGGCGGAATCCGCGTCCGCACGAACACCCACGCATCCGCCAGCGGCGCGTACCCGCCAGCGCCACTCTGCCAGGCGAAGTTGGCCATCGGCTCCAGCTCGCGATGCACAAACGCCGACCAGTAAACGAAGACGAACGCAAAGAGGACGACTCCCGCAATCGCCGCCGCCATCAGCTTTGCCAGCCGCGTGCCGAGCATCGACCACACGTACACTATCGCCAGCCCCGCGACCCAGATCCCAAGTGCCATCGGCACGATTCGCTTCAGATTCTCCGGGATGAAATTCGTCGCCATCGCAGACAACAGCAGCATCCCGCTCCAGACCAACTCAGCCACGATCTTCCGGCCCGACATCGCCACCGCGGCGCAGGCGAACAGAAGCAGCAGGCTCGGGTACGCAAATCGCAACTCATCATACGGAGAGACCGCCAGGAACAATCCGATCCCCACAATCGGACCCGCCACGATCGTTCGCAGCAGCGGCTGACGCAGTGCGATTCGATGATGTTTCGCCAGAGCAGACACCCAGCCGATCAACAGCAGTCCCCACTGTACCGCCGGCAGGCTGTAGTATCCGCCGGCCAGGGTCTTCCATATCCCGTGTATCGATTGCAGTTGCTCGCTGCGCGCGGTTCGGAACATGCCGTCGAAGAAAAAAAGATCGACTGGATAGACGGGATTGCCCGTCAGCAGGAGGTTCCGCAGGAACCACGGCCCGGCCAGCAGCGCCGGCAGGAGAATCGCAATCAGCCAGTGCCTGCCGCGCCAACCGGCGCAAATGGGCGCGTCGATCGCCAGCAGAAACAGCGGCAGGCTCAGCATCGCGGTGTACTTCGTCGCCAGCATCAGACCAACGGCGATCCCGACGCGCCACGGACCGAAACGATCGCTCAGCTTGTCGCGCGCCAGCCCCGCCAGCGCGCATGCAAAGAACGCGGAGACGAACACGTCGTCCTTTTCGAGGATGGCCTGGCTGAAGAATGGCCGCGAGAGCACCGCCGCCGTGGCGACGATCGCCGCGACGGACGATCGCGCCCCGCACGCCCGCGCCAGCTCGAGCATCGCCAGCCAGCACAGCAGCAGCGCCGGCGTCTGCACGAACCGCGCCAGCGCGTCGTTGCCGATCGGCGCCAGCCACCACGTGATGAACATCGACCCGGCCAGCGGCGAATACGTGTTGGCCGGGTTGAAGTACCACGTCTCCAGCAGCGAGATGCGATGGTCCTGAATCCACTGCACCGCCGCGGGCAGATGATACGTGAGCGAATCATTGGCCACCGGCGGAAACGCGCGCTGAAGCCAGATGAGGCTCAGGATGTAAGAAACGACGAGGATCGCGCAGCCTCCGACCACCCACCGCGCGCCCAGCTCTCTTCGCTTGTACGCCAGTCCTTTCTCCCTCTCCCTGTACTCAGGGAGAGGGCAGGGGAGAGGGTTCTTACCCAACGACCACAGCCCCACCCCCACGATTGCGGCCGCGATCAATACCGCTGGCGCAGTAAGCGCGCCCACCACCCCCGCCGCTCCGATCACGACATACTGCACGGCATAGAAGATCAGCCCCGCATCCACCAGCGCCGCGATGCCCTCGCGCCCGGTGATCCTCCGCGCGAACCAATACCCCCCCGCCAGCACCAACGCGCTGACGGCAATGATGAGCAACAGGCGAAGCTCAGGAGCAAGCAGATCCACGACGAGCCGGAATGGTATCAGCAGGAGGGGAAAATGGAGGCATTCCAGCTCGCCCGAGACACTTGAGCGCGACCGCTCACGCAACGCTCGCCCGACGCCTCGCTAAACGGCAGTTGAGACGTCTCAAAACCATCGGCAACAAAGCTGCGCCACTGATGTACGCAGGCTCGGGCAGGACGACCGGCAGGCCCAATGACTCAAGCGCCTCCTGCAAGCTCTCAGGGGGCAGCGGGTTCTGCACTCCGGCCTGCCAGTTGTATGCCAGGAGCTGAAGATCATCGATGTTGACAAACCCTGTGTAGTCGAAGTCGCCCTCGGTCCAGAAGCCGGCGCTTTGCCAGTGCGCCGCCAGCGCTTCCAGGTCGGTGATATCGACCTGCGCATCGAGGTTCGCATCGCCGGTGTAGGTGTACTTGACCAGCGCTTCGCCCAGCAGCGCGTCGTCGGCGTAGCCGAGCCTGTGGGCGGCAGAGCCGCTGCTGGAGAACAGCGCCCCATCGCGCAGGTCGGCGCGAAGCTGGTCCATCACGGTTCCCGCCGAAGCGCCTTCGTAGTCGATGATCATCTGGTTGTCGCCCAGGTCCAACTGGCCGGTGGCGTTGTGGATCTGCACGGACTTGGCCCGCAGCACCAGCCTCGCCCCCGCCGAAAGCGCCATCCGGCCGGAAAGCGAGAGCGTGCTGATCGACAGCGAGCCGCCGGACCACGTGAAGGTGCCGTCGCTGCCGATGTCGATCAGTTGGGTCGAGAGCAAACCGCCAGTTTGCGTGACAACCCCCGGTCCGAAGATCCCGACCACTACCACGCTGCCCACGTTGAGCTCCCCGCCGTCAAGCTCGTAGAGACTGGAACCGCCCAAAACGGGAACGCCGCCGATGTCAAGGATGTCGCTAACGAAGTGCATCCCGGCTTACTGACGAAATGTTCCCCGGCCTTCGTAGCCCACATACTCGGTGCCCCAGACGTTGAGTGTGGCCTCGCTGGAGCCGAGGCTGTAGGTGCCCCAGTTGTACGTGCGGATGCTCATGATGCCGGGCATCGCTTTCGTCCCGACCGTCACGATTCCGCCACTGTGATTCAGAGTGCCCCTGCCCCCGACACCGAGTTCCAGGAGTTCGCCAACGCGTAAGCTCCCACCGCTGAGGTCGTAGATACCCGGATTCGCCCACCCGATCACACTACGAGAGCTCACCTCATGGGTGCCGGCGGACTGGAGGAATGTGCCCGGCCCATGACGGGCGATCAACTCATCGTCGGTCACCAGCACAGCATGCGCACCGCTCAGTACGTACGTGCCCCCGACCTCTCCGTAAGCCTGGGTTACACCCAGCGACAATATCCCGCTGAGCCGGTGGGTTCCGGCGCTGTGAATGAACGTTCCGGCACCGTGGTACCCGACGTACACCCAGCCACTCGAGTTCACCGTGCCGCCGCG
Organism: Fontivita pretiosa; assembly: GCF_050410795.1. Lineage (GTDB taxonomy): Bacteria > Planctomycetota > Phycisphaerae > Tepidisphaerales > Tepidisphaeraceae > Fontivita > Fontivita pretiosa. Next base: position 5,256,833 of record NZ_CP191258.1, read on the forward strand.
CAGAAGATACGCTCCCGTCGACTGGGGGAAATCTGCGATTGTCAAGATGTTGGACACATTGACCGCTCCCCCGTTCTGTTCGAACGTTCCCTTTCCGTAGAGGCCGATGCCTAACTGGGAAACATTCAGCGTTCCATCGTTGAGGACATACCGTCCCGACGTAGTGTTGTAGTACGAGTAGTCCCCGAGGGTGAGGGATCCGACGTTGTTCGTGCCGCCGTCCTGGACGTGCTCGCCGCGCGAGTTCCCCAGGGAAGGGGCGCCGACGCTCTCGTAGGACGTGCTCAAGTTTGCGTCGCTTGGCTGGTAGAGCGTCATCAGTCCGCCGCCACCGTTGGCCAGCCGCAGCCCGCTCAGCGAAGCATCGACGTCCAAAGTGACGACGCGGTCAAAGGGGTCATCGAACGTGATCCGAGCGACATCTTGCGGGAGGGGCAGAGTGCCTCCGCTCCAGTTCGACGCTTCACTCCAGCTTGCGCTGCCGCCCGACGGCAGGCCGATGAAGTAGCGATCCGCCCCTTGCGTGTGCACGCCTATCAGCAGGACGCCTACCGTCCAGCACACCGCGGCCGAGCCAGTGAGTCCGTACCGTATGCGATGCCTCCCATTTCTAGTACAGCGCTTATCCTCAGATTCGGGACGTGCCCAAGAAGAACTCTCATTTCCCGCCCGTTCTTTCGCCACGACAAAATGACACAGGATATCTGGCAATATTTATCCTTGATTCTTCGATGGCGCAAGTTAGCATGTTCTAGTCATTGACACGTTTCTGGCTCTCAGGGCGGAGGCGCGACATGCGCGGGAGATCGAGAGCGAGTGACGTTTGGCAACCGCACCACGCGGCATCTGGTGCACTTCGTCTTCAAGCCGCCCCGCCGGCGTAGCCCACCGTTCGCAAGCCATCAGCCCACAGCCAACAGGAGGTTCCCATGTCAGCACTTCATGCCAGTACCGGTGCGCGCAGTTGTGGGCACGGCGGAGGAGATGATCGGGCGGCACTCCAAGCAGTTCGGCAGCGAGTACGATGATGCAGTGGAGTCGATCCAAGGCGGCAAGCTTGGACTGACGAACCCGTTGCTGTGGTTCGTGCTGGCCACGCCGCCGGACGAGCGAAAGGCGCGGCAAAGTTGAACCACGAAGGCCGCGAAGGGCACGAAGGTCTTCTCTGGACTGAGCAAGTCCTGCGATGGATGCAATCCTCGATCGCCCTGAACTGAGGCTCGGCCAGGGCCGATCTCCAGGTGCGGTGATGGTCGCGTGGTGCTGATGCGCGCTACGATCGCGAGGGGCGCAGCGCCAGCAGTTCGTTGAGAATCGTGCAGGTTGAACACGGCGCCGACTGCAAAACGCTAACGTGGACTGCACTTTCCCGCTGCGACGAGCTGTTCGGTCGCGCCTCTGTCAATACGCCCGCACCAGCACGGCGCCGGGGTAGCTGTAGCGGACGATGTCCTCGTGGCGGACGCCGCGAGTGGCCAGGGATTGGGCGCACCACTGGCACATGCCCACGCCGTGGCCCCAGCCGTGGCCTTCGACGAAGTGGATCGAATCGCCCTGCGTGACGGGCCTGACGAAGCTGGAGTAGAGGATCGGCCCGCCATTGGCGTCAGCGTTGCACGCCCAGCGCAGTTCCTCGCCGCTGAGGCTGTAGCGCAGCCCGCGGGAATCGGTAACGTAAAAGCGCACGGGGCGTTGGTAGGTATTGACGGCGGCGATGTCGATGCTGCGGACGGTGCCCATGTCCTTTTCGGGGCGGTTTCGTCGCGCGCCCCAGGCGCGAATGCGGCGGGTCAGCTCATCCTTGCTGATCACCACCGGGCCCCAGTTGAATCGCGGCGAGGCGTTGCAGAGATTTCCAGCCCGTTTCTCGCGCAACGGGGGGATGTCCGGATCGCCAAAGGCATCGGCGGCGGACTGTCCCACCCCGCCGCAGCAGGAGCTGAAATAGGCCTTGAAGATCCGTTCGTTGCCGCGCGGGCCGTAGGCCACGACGATGCCTTCGGTGTGGAGCACGGCGTCGCGGCTTTTTGGGGTTTCGGAGGCGATCCCGCCGTAGACCTGGCTGCGGGTGTCGTCGGTGAGGTCGTAGTGTCGTCCGATTCCGGCGGTGCGCGCTTCGTACAGCGCGTAGGTGCGGGCGACGATCGCCTGGGCGCGGTAGGCCTCCTGGCTCCAGTCGCGCAGCATCTCCCGCGAGACCACACTCATGAGGTACGAATCGATATCGACGTCGTTGACCACGTCGAAGCGATCGTTGGAGACCGGGACGAAGCGGTACTTGCCCCTGTAGGCCGAGCCGTTGATGAAGACCGATCCCGGGCTGGCGGGAGTGAAGGTGAGTTCACCGACGGCGAAGCTGGCGCTGCCGACGCGCCACCCGCCAGATGAGAGGCTGACCGCCACGCCGCCATCGCCGGGAAAATCGAGCCTTCGCGGCACCCGTTCGCCGCTGCTCTCCACAACGGGGGAAGCTGTGGCACTGACCAGCACCTGTTGCTGGCTGGCCAGCAGACGGACGCGAACCTGCGGCGCCTTGTCGGCGTTTTGACCGGCGCGCTGCTGAGAACACCCCGCCGGCCAAAGCAGCGCCAGCGGCAATCCCAGCAGCACAAAGACCCCAAGCCCCAGTCGATTCATGGCATCCGTGCCCGTTGATCAGTGGTCAGTGGCCAGTGATCGGTGGTCAGTATCGGCGAACCAACCACAGGTCATAGACCATGAGCCACTAGTCTTCCAGCTTCCGCAGCGAGAGTCCGAAGCTGGCGAGCTGTTGCTTGATTTCATTGAGGCTGGTGTGCCCGAAGTTCTTGCATCCGAGCAACTCATCCTCGGTGCGGCTGGCCAGCTCGCCCAGCGTGGTGATGTTGAGTCGTTGCAGCGCCTTTCTGCTGCGTACCGAAAGCTCCAGCTCGGTGACCGGTTTGTTGAGGATCTCCGGCGGGACGTTTCCGACCGTCACCGGCGGACGGCGAAGCGCCGCGGCGCCCGGCTGGCCCGGCTCCGCCGCCTGCCCAAGCCGCAATCCCTTGCTGGCCAGCAGCGTCTTGATCTCATTGAGGCTGGTCTCGCCGAAGTTCTTGTAGCTGAGCAGTTCCTGCTCGGTGGTGCGAAGCAGGTCTCCCAGCGTCCTGATGTTCATCTTTTTCAGGCAGTTTCGGCTGCGGACCGACAGCTCAAAATCGGTGATCGGGGTATTGAGCACGGCGTCGCGCTTATCGCCGCGACGATCGCTGTCCTCGTCGTAATACATCGAGCGGGCGCTTTCCACGTCCTTCATGTACAGCCGGGCCCGCTCGTGATTCGGGTTGGTCCGCAGCACCGCCTCCAGGCAGCGGTGCGCCTCCTCGTAGTGGTTGTTGTCCTCGTAGAGAATGGCCAGGTTGATCAGCGCGTTCAGGTGCACCGGCGGACTGGTACAGATCCGCTCGTACAGCTCGATGGCCTTGGCGTCTTCGGCGCGGCGGTCGTAGAGCACGGCCAGCCGGAAGATCGTCGGCTCGTGGTCCGGGTTCTCGTTCAGCGCCCGCTCGTAGAACTCCACCGCCTTTTCGTGATTGCCTTCCCTTTCGGCCTCCTGCCCGCGGCGGAAGTACTCCTCGGCGGCGCGTTCGTTGATCGACGTGACAGTCATTTCATTCATAGGCATGTGGCAACACTGGTTTAGTGGGTTCTGAAGCGTCAGCAGATTGCGGGTTTGGGCTTCCGGTTCGTTTCGGATTCACACGCAACGCACGGGAAAAACGCAACTGAACCGCAGATTGATATGCGGATAGTGCGCAACTGTCAACCGCCGCCGCCTTCGCCCCGCACCCGGCCGCGGCAAATTCAGGCCACCGCGTCGGCGGGCTGCTCGATGACTTTCAGGCCATACCCGGGCAGTTCGATATCCCTGATCCGCACCGGATCGGCGTTGAAGTTCATCAGGAAGACCCATCGTCGGGCGCCGTCGGTGCGGAAGGTGGCGGTGACTCCCGGCGGCAGGTCGGCGTCGATCGTCCGCCGCAGACCCAGCATCCGGCAGATCCCGCCGATCAGATCGTCGTTGAATCGCTCGTCGTTGCGCGAGGCCACGTAGTAGGCCCGGCCCTGACCGAATCGGTTGACCGTGACCGCCGGACGGTTGGCGTAAAAGTCCGAGCCGTACGTGGCCAGGACCTGTGCCCCTTCAGCGTGGATCAGCTCACAGAAGTGCCTGGCGGAATAAGTGCCATTCAGTCCCAGCTCATTGCCCGCCGCCGTCGCGATGACCGTCTGGTTCTTGTGGTTGGGCAGGGCATCCAGCTCCTCTGCCCAGATGCCCAGCAGGCTGCGCAGCGGCCCGGGAAATCCGTTCAGGAAGCACAAATCGTTCTCATCGACGTAACCGGTGAAGTACGTGGTGAGGAAGGTTCCGCCGTTCTGAACGAAGCGGATGATTCGCTCGGCCACGCCGGGGCGGATCATGTACAGCATTGGCGCGATCACCAGCTTGTATCTGGACAGGTCCTGATCCATGTCGATGCAGTCGGCGGGGATGCCCCGCCGCCACAGCGGCTCGTAGTGCGCCAGACACGTGGGGTGATAGTCCTTGTCGGCGTTTCGCGGCCCGGATTCCATGTCGATCATCCAGCGGTTTTCCCAGTCGTAGATGATCGCCGCCTCGACGGGCGTGGTCGTGCCGATCAGGTCGCGCAGCTTTTTCAGTTCTTCCCCGACCTCCTGCACATCGCGGAAGACCCGTGTCTTTTCAGCGCCCTGCTGGTAGTGATCGACGACCGCGCCATGAAACTTCTCGCAGCTCCCGCGGCTCTTTCGCCACTGGAAGTACATCACCGCGTCCGAGCCGTGCGCCACAGCCTGAAGCGAGGAAAGCCTGTGCATGCCCGGCCGCTTCAGCGGCGCCACCGGCGCCCAGTTCTGCTGGCTGGGAGTGGATTCCATCAGCACGAACGGCTTCTGCTTCATCGAGCGGTTCAGGTCGTGAGTGAAGGCGGTGGCAACGGCCGTCTTCCACTCCGGCTGTTCGGTATGCCATCGCGGGTAGCTGTCCCAACTGATCACGTCCAGGTGCGGTGCGAACTTCCAGTAGTTCAGCCCGGTGTAGAAGCCCATCATGTTGATGGTCACGGGCACATCCGGGGTGATCCTCTTCAGCGGCGCTATCTCGTTGAGCATGAAATCGACGGTCTGGTCGGTGACGAAACGCTTCCAGTCCAGTGCCAGCCCGTGCACGCTGGCGTCGATGGCGTCAATCTGCTCCCAGTCGGTGAAGGTGTGGCTCCAGAACCGCGACCACCAGGCCTCGTTGAGCGCATCCAAGGTTTTGTACTTGTTTCGCAGCCACTGGCGAAAGGCCGCCTTGCACAGCGGGCAGTGGCATTCCCCGCCGTATTCATTGGAAACGTGCCACATCACCAGGTTCGATCGCCTGCCGTAGCGTTCGGCCAGCTTCGTGTTGATGATGGTCGTTTTCTCGCGATAGACCGGAGACGTGTAGCAGTGGTTATGCCGACCGCCCTGCGGCTCGCGCGTGCCGTCCGGCTTGCAGCGGCGGATCTCGGGATACTTGATGGCCATCCAGTTGGGCTTGGCTCCGCTGGGAGTGGCCAGGCACGCGCCGATCCCGTTGCGCTCGAGCTTGTCGAAAACGGTGTCCAGCCACCCGAAGTCGAACTCCCCCTCGCGGGGTTCGAGCATGCTCCAGGAGAAGATTCCGATGCTGACGATGTTGCAGTTGGCCAGCTTCATCAGCCGGATGTCTTCATCCCAGACCTGTGGCGTGCTGATCCACTGTTCGGGGTTGTAATCGCCGCCGTGAAACAGGTGCGGGAACTTCGGATTGACCGGCCCATAGCGCAGCGTCATGGTAGAATTTCCTTTCGACTCGAGGTCGGTTAGCTTTATCCTTCCGGGGGCAATGTGATATGCGATGATTCCCGCCGGTGCAACGATGGATGATGCCTCGGTGGTGGAAATGCTGCCGCCGGACGCGCAGCACAGGCGAGGTCCCCAGCGACACACCCGTTTATGCCCAGATTGACTTGTCAGAACTGCGGGACTCCGGTGCAGGTTCAGGGGCTGGCGGCGATCTGCCCTGAGTGCGGCCTGCTGGTGAGCGTGGGGCAGGAGACGGCGGCGCAGATTGATCCGGTGAGTGCCGCCGAGACGCAGTACCAGCCACCGCCACTGCCGCGGCAACCGGATACGGCCCGCATCAACCGCGCGATCTACTGGATCATGGGATCGGTGATCGCGTTGGTGTTGATTCTGGTGGGGACGCTGATCGTGTTGGTGGCCATGCGGCGTGGTGGCACCGCGGCGCCCGCCCCGCCGCCGGCGCCGCTCGCGGTGGCACCGGCGCCCAAGCCACGAGCGGCTGCTGAACCGCAAGGCTCGGAGTGGTTTTCAGAAAAGCCCGGCCCGGAACACGGCCCGGGCGATGCGACCGCGCGACCCCCGGCGGCCGCCATTGCGCCGGGCCAACGCAGCACAATTGAACCTTCGACAACGCCGCCAGCCTCCGAATCCGCCGCCGACGCCGCCGCGCCACCACCCGCCCCGCCGGTTACGCAGCCTAAGCCCGCCCACCCTCACGCGGCGCTGGCAGCCCTCAAACCAGGACAACCCGATCCGGACCGCTCGCGGCGGCTCACGGACGAACAGATCGGCGATGCCCTCAAACGAGGTCTCGCCTGCCTCGAATCGCAATTCTCCAAAACCCGACTGAAGGATGCGGACCAGTGGGATCCGGAGACCTTCGCCGGGCTGAACGCGCTGGCGGTGTACGCGCTGCTGCACGCCGGGCAGAGTGTGGGTGATCCGCGTTTTGGCCCGCAGAGCGAGCTGGTCAAGGGGCTTCTGGACCGGCTGAAGGAGTATCCGATGAATGGCAACCGCGCGACCTACTCGCGCTCATTGCGGATCAGCGCCCTGGGCGTGTACAGGCGTCCACAGGATCGGGCGACGATGGAGGCCGACCTCCAGTGGCTGCTGCGGGCGTCGCGAGGCGGGGCCTACACCTACGAGATGCCCCCGCCGCAGCGCAGCCGCGACGACAACGTCTGGGACAACTCCAATTCGCAGTACGGCGCGCTGGGCGTCTGGGCCGCCGCCGACGCCGGGCTGCGCGTCCCGGCCAGTTTCTGGAGCGATGTGGAGCAGCATTGGACAGCGACGCAGACCCACTCCGGCGGATGGGGCTACGGGCCCGGTGCGACCTCGGCCACGCTCTCGATGACTGCCGCCGGCATCACCATGCTCTTCGTCGCACGCGATCAGCTTGCCATCGAAGCCGGCGCGTCTCAGAGCTACCTGCCGTTGTCCAGGGCGATCAGCCGCGCCCTGGAGTGGCTGGACGAAGGCGACAACGCCGTCAACATCGGTGCTCATCCCGGCTACACGTACTATGGTCTTGAGCGGGCGGGGCTGGCGTCGGGGTACAAATACTTCGGCACGCACGACTGGTATCTGGAGCTGGCGCAGCGCCTCATACGCGAGCAGCGAGACGACGGCGGCTGGGACGGCACCGACGGACGCATCGCCGAAACCTCCTTCGCCCTGCTTTTCCTGGCCCGAGGACGATATCCGGTCTTCATCACCAAGCTGCGTTTCGACGGCAACTGGAACAACCGCCCGCGCGATATCGCCGTGCTCACGCGCTTCGCCTCCCAGCAGTTCGAGCGAACGCTGAACTTTCAGGTAGCCGACATCCAGCGCAACTGGTGGGAATGGTCTGATTCCCCGACCCTGTTCATCAGCACCGACCGCCCGCCGCAGTTTGCCGATGCCGACGTGCAGAAGATCCGCGATTTCGCGCAGGCCGGCGGGATCGTCTTCACGCACACCGAGCGCAACTCCGAGGAAGTGAACCGCTTTTTCGCGGACCTTGCACGGCGGGCGTTTCCCGAGCATCCGTTCGAGAGACTTCCGGAAGATCACGAGATTTACTCTGTCGTGTTTCCGATCGAAAGCCCCAGGCCGCCGCTGATGGGCGTGAGCAACGGCGTGCGGCTGCTGATGGTCCACTCGCCGACGGAGCTGAGCCGCCATTGGCAGCCGTTCCCCACCAGATCGCAACGGGTGCATTCGGAGCTGGCGATCAACATCGCCGCCTACTCCGCGGGGCGGCGCGAGCTGCGGAACCGACTGGCCTCACTCTACGTGCCCGAGCCGGACGCTATGCCCATTGGCACGGTGCCGCTGGCGCGGCTGAAATTCGACGGAAACTGGGACCCCGAGCCCGCCGCCTGGCCGAGAATGGCCAGGATCTTCCAGAGTCAGACCGGCATCGCGTTACGGCTGGAGCCAACGGACATTTCAGATCTGCGGTATGAGATGGCGCCCATCGCGCACCTCACCGGGCTGGGGGATTTCAATCCGACACAGGCGGAGATTGATGCGCTGCGGGTCTTCGTGGTGCGGGGCGGAGTGCTGCTGATCGACGCGGCGGCGGGAAAGCGGCAGTTCGCCGACGCGGTGGAACAGAAGCTGCTCCCGCGAATGTTTGCGGAGGCGAGTCTGGCGCCGCTGGCGAGCGATGACCCAATCCTCAGCGGCGTCTTAGCCGGCAGCTATGACCTGCGCGAGCCGCTGCTTCGCGCGGGAACGACCCGACCTTCGACCGCTCGCCAGATCCAGTGCATGCGTGCCGGCGCCGGACTGATCCTGTATAGCCGGCTCGATCTTACCACGGCATTGCTTGGCTCGAACACCATCGGCATCGAAGGCTATTCCCCGCAGTACGCGCAGCGATTCGTGCATAACCTGGTGCTCTGGACAATCGCACGGATCGCCCGGCAACAGTAAGATCGCCAGCGAGAAGTGCTGGTCGCAACAATTGGCCCGCTCAGGCGTGATGATGTCGTACCGGCAACCGCAACCTCCCTATGGGCGCGATTTCTGGCCGCGGATGCGCAGGCCGGACATCGCCGCCGACTTCGACTTTGATCGCCCCTGCGGCAACTGCGGGTACAACCTTCGCGGTCTGCCGCTGGATGCCCCCTGTCCCGAGTGCGGGTCGATCGGCGGGATCAATACCTCGGATGACACCATCTCCTGGGACGAACAGCAGACGCTGGGCAGCTTCCTGGGCACGACTGGCCTGGTCATGTTCGCGCCGCACAGATTCGGCAAGCTCGTCTGGAGTCCGGTCCGCTTTGGCGCATCGCCGGCCCGGCTTTACCGCCGCATCGTGCTGATCATCGCCAGCGCCTGCCTGTGCGTGGTCGCGTTCGCGTTGACGCACCGGGCCGTGGGCGTGGCGGCGGCGCTGTGGGCCTTGCCCTTCGACATCGCCGCCATCGTCGTCTGGCTCAATTCCGTTTCTCTGGAGCCGATCGCGTTCATCAGGGGGACCAACTCGCCGGTCGTCCGCCGCGCAGAAACGCTCGCCCACTATGTCGCCGCCCCACTGATCCTCTCGCCGCTGCACCTGCCGTTGCTGGCGTTCACCACGCCGCTGGTGCCGGCAGGCGAGGGCGGGTGGCTCGTCGCCGCCGGCGTTCATCTGATGATGCTTTTCGGGCAACTGCTGCTGGGAACGATTGCGACTGGATGGATGTTTTACGAGCTGGTCGATGCCACGCCCACTCGTGCGATGGGGTTCACGCTGGGGCGGACGCTCACCGGCATCAGCGCCGCGATCCCGATGCTGCTGGGCGTGCCGGCACTGGCGGCGCTGGCGGCGAAGGCGCTGGCGGGATAACTCAGGCGCGGCAGTTGATCCTGGTTCCCCCCCACTATCGCCACACCTGCGTCGCCTCGAACGCCTGATCCGCCCGCCGCCGGCCATTTCCGCCGGCCGGGCCTTCCGACAGCGGCTTGAAGTCGCCACGGATCGCCTTCAATGCGTACCGTTCGGCGGCGATTTCCCTTTCGGTGCGGAAGCCCAACCGTCGGAACAACGGCAGCAGCGGATAATACCCCTGCACCGCGTGCATCAACACCATGCTCTGAGCGAACAGCGGCAGGATGAGCCACTTGCGGCCGAACAGCGCGCCCATCAGCAGACCAAACAGCGTCACGGTCGGCGCTTCGGTTTCGATCAGCCGCTCGATGTCCCATTCTTCATCCAGCTCGCGCAGACGCGACTCGATCAGCTCGGGGTGCATCGCGTAGAACGCGATCCGCCGCTCGGTCTGGCGATGCAGCTCGGAATCGACCTGCTCGGAGGTGTTGAGTCGAACTCGATCGGAGGTGGGGGTTGGCATGGTTGAACTCCTGACTATTCGGATCGATTCACTGCTGAGTTGCGCTGCGGGCAAACACGATCACCGCTCGGCGGCGAGCAGTGCTGCTTCTCCCTGTGCCTGCGGGCCGAAATCCCCGCGCAGCGCCTTAAGGGCGTGCCGCTCGGCCTCGATTTCCGCCTGCGTCCGCACGCCGGCGCGACGCAGCAGCGGCAGAGGCGGGCACCAGCCCTGGATACCGTGCTGAAGGAAAAACCCCTGCACCGCCAGCGGAAGGATCAGCCATTTCCGTCCCCGCAGGATCGACAGCACGATCCCCGCCAGCGACAGCGCCGCCGAGTTCAGTTCCAGCCATCGCTCCACATCCCACTCCTGATCCAGTTCCCGCAGGCGCTGATCGATCAGTTCGGGATGCTCGGCGTAGTAGGCGATGTTGGCGTGGGTTTGACGACGGATCCGCTCATTGATCTGGGGTTCGGTCTGTTGCTGCACACGGTGGATAGAGGTGGCGACGGTGGCAGCCATGGACAAACTCCTTTCTGCGATGTATCCGGCATCGCAACGTGCGACTGCGTCGCCCGCGCGACTCGCGGCACCCATGCAGGCTACCCTCGCGTGCATCGCAGCGCCTACGGGGAATCCGCCCGGCCGAAGGCGCAAGGCCGGCCCGCCGCCCCGGGGCGATCAAAGATTTGCATTGAACTCCGGCAGGTAAATGAAGTACTTGAGGTTGAACAGCCAGCGGAGCACCATCTTGATCGGCATCATCGCCATCAGCAGCAGCAGGAAGACCATGATACTGTAGCGGATGCCGCCCATCTGCTCGTACATGCGCTTGAAGACGGTGAAGCGCAGAATCGCCGGCAAAACAAACAGATACACCCCCACCAGCAGGATTCCCAGCCACTCCCGCACCAGCCAGTGCGGCAATGCGGGGATCGGATTGTCGTCGGCGGTGGGCCGGCCACGATCCATGATCTGATTCCAGAAGACGTTGCTGATGTCGCGGTTGTTCAGCGCTTCGGCCTTGTGCGGATCCCAGAACTCGTAAGGGCCGAAAAAGCTCCAGTTGGGGCCGCGCAGGAACGTGCCGAAAAAGATCAGCACCACCCAAAGGATCAGGAACCCGAAGAGCCAGGTGACGATGGCGAAGGGGCGCTGGCGGATCGTGTAGTAGCCATTGCCTCGCGGGTTGGTATCCAGGTACGGCAGGGCAATTAATCCGAAGATGATCAACCCGGGATAGACCACCCCGGCCATCCACGGATCGAAATACACCAGCATTTCCTGAAGCCCCAGAAAGTACCAGGGAGCCTTGGCGGGGTTGGGGGCGTAGCCCGGATTGGCGGGCTGTTCCAGCGGCGCCTTGGCCACGATCGCCCAGACCGTCAGCCCCGCAGTGGCCAGCACCAGGCAGATCAGCTCCGTGTACACCAGGTCCGGCCAGACCAGCACCTTGTCGTCGCGATCCTCTTCCAGCAGCGGATGCCCGGCGGCCAGTCGCTGGTCGTTCAGCGCCGCTCGCCTGAACGCCAGCCAGATGCACAGCATCACGCTGATCACCATCATGGTGATCGGGACGTTGTCGGGCTTGGCGACGATCTTGCGGAAGTTCTCGTCGGCCATCGATCCGAAGTAGCCGAGGATGAACAGCCCGAAGATCACGCCGAAGATCCAGGGTCGGGTCCACCACTTGTAGAGGATGAACATCAGGGCGAAGACGACGATGGAGATGGTGATGAACGGCGCCGGCCTGGTGGCGGCGTTGACCGCTTCCTTGAGCGTGTCGAAGAAGCCGCCGCTGGCGGCGACGAATGGGAAAACGGAGACTGAGGCAATCATGTGGCAGTTCCTGCGCGTCGCTGCGCCCTGCGCGGTTCACGTTCACATCGGCCCGGAGATTCCGCCGTCCTTGCGGATCCGCCAGAAGTGCACGGCGATCAGCACGCTGACGATCAGCGGGAGAAAGACGCAGTGCAAAACGTAGAAACGCAACAGCGCGTTTTCTCCGACGAATGTGCCGGCCAGCAGAAAGAACCGCGCGTCGCTTCCGGCGTGAATCATCGGCACATCGGTTCCGGGGAACATCATCACCTTCGCGAAAGGCCCGCCGGCGCCGACCAGCGGCGTGGCCTTGGCCATGTTGCTGCCCACCGTGATCGCCCAGATTGCAAGCTGATCCCACGGCAGCAGATACCCCGTGAAGCTCAGCAGCATCGTCAACACCAGCAGGATCACGCCCACGCCCCAGTTGAACTCGCGTGGCGGCTTGTACGAACCGGTGAGGAACACGCGCATCATGTGCAGCCAGATTGCGATGATCATCGCATGTGCGCCCCAGCGATGGATCTCGCGCAGCACCCCCAGCGTGATGTGCGCACGCAGGTCCTGGATGTCCTGATACGCGTACTCAATCACCGGGCGGTAGTAGAACATCAGCAGCACGCCACTGACCGTTTCCGCCAGGAACAGAAAGAACGTCAGCCCGCCCATGCACCAGGTGAAGCTGAGGCGGATGCCGCTTTTTCGCACGGCCACGGGATGCAGGTGCAGAAAGACGTTGGACATGATCGCCATGACGCGCGTCCGCCGATCGCGCGGCACGCCATGGCGGAAGATCGAGTTCCAAACCTGCGAATTGCGAATGTAATCGAGCGGTGCGCTGATCAGGCCCATAGTTCTTGAAGGATGATCCTTTCCTCCATCACGCCAGTGGCAGGTAGCTCTCGGGATTGTCCCACTCGCCCAGCTCCTGTCGGAAGATCTTGCTCTTGTCCACAACGACATACCCATCGGCATCCCTGGAGATGGCGAAGCGCTCCAGCGGACGAGGCGTGGGCCCCTCGAAGTTGATGCCGTTGGGGTAGTATCCCGACCCGTGACACGGGCACTTGAACTTGTTTTCTCCCGCCAGCCAGTTGGGAATGCACCCCAGGTGGGTGCAGACGGTGTTCAGGGCGATCAGCTTCTTTTCGTCGGCCAGGTTCACCAGCCAGATTTCATTGGGCTTATACTGTTCGTACACACCGGGCAGTGCGAACTCGTCCAGGCGCCCGACGCGGTAGATCTTCTTGGGTTCCTTCAAGACCTTTGGGGCAAAGAAATCCTGGAACATCCCGGCGAAGGTGACGCCGACGGCGGCGATCGTGCCCCAGGCCACCGCCAGGGCGAAATTGAACTGTCGGCGGGTGATGCGTCCGGTCCTGGCGGTCGCCTGTCGCACCCGCTCGGCCAGCGGGATCGCCGGCTGATACGCCCCCCCCGCCGCCAGCATCGCCAGACGCTGATCCGCAGGCGCGTTCCGCGGCAACTGCACGGCGCGAAGAATCTGCTCGGCCTGGTTGATTTCAGGACTGCGGCGAATGGTGGAGGCAAGTCCGGCCGACAGCGACGGGCTGATCCGGCTGGTGGAAAGCAGCGCCTGCCATTTGGGATCGGCAGGCCCCAGCGGCGCGGGCGCCTTGGCCGCCGGGGCGCGGGCATGAGTCTCCGCCGCGCCGCCCGCCGCGGCGGGTCCGCCGGCCGGCTCGGCTGTCCACGGCGCCGGGCCTTCAACCTCCCGGGTCTCGACCTTGATCACCTCGACGGGGCAACCCTCCATCGCGGTGATGATCGACGGAGTCAGCGGACGCAGAAAATCCGCGCTTTGTGCCTGAGGCCGGATGACACAGGTCTCTTCCTGAACATCGAACACTTCCGGGCAGTCGTTCTCGCAGGAATCGCAGACGATACAGCCCGGGGCGATCCAGACCTTGGTGACGATCGTGTGGGTTTCGGGCATATCCGCACTTCCGGCCTGAAGGGTGACGCACGGAATCTAAATAGATTCAGTCTCATTCGCAATAGGATTGTTATGATTTGCCAAATAAAGACTTACGTCTCCGAAGAGCGATCGTCTGCCATATTTTGCTGCAGATTGGCGTCTACGACGATTTGATCACTGCGGTGCGAGGCCGTGTTCGGCGGCGGCTGCGTTGAGCAGCTCCACCGCCGCGGCACGAACCCTGGGCGAAGGATCGCTCTGGGCGATTTGCCGCAGACGCGACTGAACCGCGGCAACCTCCAGCTTCCGCGCACCCAGCATGGTGTTGATCAGGATCCTTTGCTGTTCCTGATCGCTGAGCCTGCGGAACGATGGATTCTGCGGATCGCTCTCGCGATCGTAGTATTCCAGCTTCGACAGCTCCTGGCGGCTGAGAAGCTTTAAGATCGTGTCGGCGACTTCGGGCTGGTTGAGCTGGGCCAGCGACAGCGCGGCGCTCCAGACCAGCTCGACGTGTCGCGGATCGCTTTCGCGCATGGCAGCGCGCAGGGCTTCGATCGCGCGAGGATCGCGCGCAGGTTCCGCCAGCGGCCCCAGCGCGGTGGCGGCGGCGATGCGCACGTCGATGTCCTCGCGCGGGTCGCTCAACTTCTGCACCAGCTTCGGCAGCGCCTCGGAGGCTTCGGGGTGAGCCGACAGATATACCGTCGCCAGCACCGCCGCCTTCCGCGTCGCCAGCTCGGGTGCGTCGGAGTACTTCAGCAGCGTGGCCAGAGTCTTGCGGCGGGATTCGATCGCCTGCGGCGAGTTCATCTCCGCCTGTGAAGGATGCTTCTGCCAACTGCGTCCCAGCGCCAAGAGCACGAAGTGCTGGACTTCGCCTTCGTGGGGCTGGGTGTGGTTTTCCAGGATGTCGATGAGCTGCGACGACAGTGCGATCCGATCCGCCTGGCTCAGCCCCTGCGGCGACTTCATTTTGTCCACGAGGGTCTTGGCGTCGAGGTAGCGTTGCTTGGCGGCCGGGCCGACCAGCCAGTTGGCCGTCCGTTCGCCGCCCGGTGCTCGCAGTCGCCGCAGCGCCTCTTCCATGCTTGGCTCGCGCCCCGCCAGCAGACCGATCACGAACATCACCCCCACCGCCACGGATACGATCAGCAGCGGGATCACAAACAGCCGCACGATCAGCTTCACGCCCGGCGGCTCGAGCGTTTCGCTTGCGCTGAGCGGTTGCTGCGGTGCGGACGACGCGCTCAGCTCCTTCCGCACATCCGACGGCATGGGCAATTGCGACATGGGTTCAGCACGATTCTTGTGGACGTGATAGGGTGCTGTCAAACCCATAGCCAGTCCGCATGACCAGTGCCATTCATTTCGCCGCCCGCAAGCGACACACCCGCAGGCCGGCCTTTGCAGGCCGGCCTGGTCGGTGGCGGCATCCCGACACACCTGGGAGATTCAAGGCGCAGGCGATGTTCGGTACGCGCAGGTCCCCGTGTGCCTTCGCGTCGCTTTCCGGGGCCGATCGGGTATCATCCTCACGATGAGCTTGATCCTGCTTACCGTGGGCGCCATGCTGGCGGCGGCGACAATGCCCGCTTCCGGGCCGTCTCATTCGGCCGGCTGGAAGCTGGTATGGGCCGATGAATTTGACGTGCCGGGGGCGCCGGACCCGGCCAGGTGGAAGTATGAAGTCGGCTACATCCGCAATCGCGAATCGCAGTATTACACCGATGGTCGCCAGCAGAACGCACGCGTCGAAGACGGATGCCTGGTGATCGAGGCCAGGAAAGAGCATTACCCAATCCCCGGCAAACCGGACACGTTCGCCGAATACACCTCCGCCAGCCTGCACACGCGCGGCCGGGCACAGTGGCTCTACGGACGTATCGAGGTTCGCGCCAAGCTGCCCACCGGGCGCGGCACCTGGCCTGCCATCTGGATGCTCTCGGATTCGATCTCGACGGTGGGTTGGCCGGCGTGCGGGGAAATCGACATCATGGAAAATGTCGGCTACGACCCGCACAAGATTCACGGCACGGTGCACACCCGCGCCTACAACCACACCAAACGCACGGAAAAGGGCGGATCCATCACCATCGACCGGCCCTACGACGATTTCCACGTCTACGCCATCGAGTGGGACCCGCAGAAGATCGACTTCTTCGTGGATGATCAGAAGTACTTCACTTTCAACAACGACGGCCAGGGCAATGCCGACACCTGGCCGTTCGATCAGCCCTTTTTCCTGAAGCTTAATCTGGCGATCGGAGGGATGTGGGGCGGCCGGCGTGGAATCGATGACAGCATCTTCCCGCAAAAGTTTCTGATCGATTACGTGCGCGTGTATCAACGTACACCGCAGCCGTAGCGCAAAAAAACTCCCGGCTGGGGAGTCGGTTAGCCGGGAGCGAGAGATCAAACTGCTACAACATACCACACAACCGCCGGTCAGGCGCGGCGACGACGACCCAGCGCCAGACCTGCCAGGCCGATCAAGCCCAGCGACGCCGGCTCGGGGATCAGCTCAACCCGGAAGTTGGTGATGTCCACCTGCGAGGCGGTGGTGTTGCTGGACATGCGGAAGAACAACTGATCGAAGTTGAGGTAGATGCCCTGGCTGCCGGGCAGCAGGCCGCTGCCGATGGCGGTGCCTCCGAAGGCCGTGCCCGTGTCGCTGACCGTGTAGGTGGACAGGACGGTCGAGCCCTGGCGCAGCGACGCGGTGACGTCAAGCTGAGAAGACGAGACGACGCTGAGCGAAAGCTCCAGCGTGTATTCGGTGTTGGCCGCGACGGCAACTGGTGCCCCGCCGGTCGGCGCGAACGTATACGCCCCGCCGCTGCCAAGCAGGCTTGTGTTGCTCGTGGTGCGCTTGCCGACCTGGAACAGCGCCGTGGTGTTGGTGGGGTTGCTGTTCAGCGGAATCTGCACGGCATATCCCAGCGCATCGGTCCAAGGCGCCGTGCCGCCTCCGCCGTCGCTGTTGACGTCAACCTGCACCCGCGGGTCGGTCGGATCGTGGAAGATGCCGAAGCGGAAATCGCGCCCGGCACTGCCCGGGTTGTTGGTCGCCCCGTTGGGCAGCCGGAACGACATCGATGCGTTGAGGATTTCCCCAACGTTGAGTTGCGTGACGGCATTGTGGGGCTGATTGCCATCCGGCACACTCAGGTCGGCGGTGAAATAGGTCCAGTTCTTCCGCGAGCTGGTGCCCATGATGTTCTGGAGTGCGCCCGGCACGACCGAGAAGCTGCCTCCATCGGAACCGGAGACGCCGACGTAGACGGCCGACTCGTTGGGCAGATTGGTTTCCAGGCGACTGCCATCGGTAAACGAATCGTTCAGCAGGACGGCGCCGAAGCTGAGGCAGGCCATCGACGACACGACCCCCGCCGTCGCCAATGACATAACGCGCGCCGTGAGGCGCGAGCGGAGCAGATGCTGCATTTTCTCTCTCCTCTCCGTGGTTGGGACGTGAGCGGTACCGGCTCAATCAGCCCTGTACCCGATGTACTAGTTCTTACCTGTTGACAGGGACTGGGACTAGGGAATTGTATTTCATTCTTGCATCTTCGTTTTTAGAAAATGCGTCAGACTTCCAGGGTCTGGTGCGGATGCGTGAGAAGCCAGGCTTGCAGGAACAGGCGTCGCTGCGGCACCCGAGAGCGGCGGGTTGGCGGCAGAGTCCGGCCCCGCCGCCAATCCTTCTGCCGCCTCCTGTCCATTCACCTGCCCCGACCCCGCCAGCATCTGCGCCGCCATTCGCCGAACCTGCGCCACATTCAGATTCCGGCCCGGGCAGTCGGTCGGCTTGGTGTCTCGATGCCCCAGCACGTTACCGGCCGGAATGTGATAGGTTCGCATCAGCCAGGCCGTCAGTTTCGCCAGGGATTGCATCTGTTGAGCAGTTGGGCGTTCGATATCGAAATTGCCGACCAGGCAGATGCCGATGCCGTAGTCATTGAAGCGGTTGTCGGCGGTCTTGGCATGGGCACCCCACTTCTGCTTGAGCCATCGCGGCCCGACCTCGATCTGTCCATTGCCGCTGTCGGTGCCGTTGCCGATGACAAAGTGGTATCCCAGCTCGTCCCAGCCCTTGTCGCGGTGCATCTTGTCGAAGACCGCAGCCGAGCCGGCGGGCGTGGCACTGTGATGGATGACGATCCATCGCCACTCCCGCGGCGACGTCGGGGGGATCCAGCCCCGCTCACCACCCGGACCGCTGGATCGCGCCAGCGGCGGCGAAGCACTGGCCTGAGGTCTGGCAACCACCGGCGGCGCAGCAGGCGGCGCCGTCACCACCGGGCCGCTGAAATTAGGCGGCGGCAGGTGCTCAACCACCCCCTGATTCGACCGGCAACCAATCAGCATCGACGCGATGGACCACACCACCGCGGCCAACGGCAGTTTCCTCACGCCGCAACTACTGATGCTGACTTGCCACAACAACGGAAAGGAATCTGCGATCCGTGCCATCCCTGGCCTCTTGCGTGAAGGTGTCGTGGATCCCACTGGCGAACCGCTGTGGGCCGATTCCGTCCAGCCCGCCGCCAGCTTCAGGTCACTGTTTTATCGGATCACTCGGCTCAATTCCAGCACGTGCGCCCATAGCCATCCGCTCGAACCCTCGTGCTGTGGCAGGGCCAAGCTCAACGGACCGGCAGAGGCACGGGCAAGGCTACGCCTGGGGCGGCGGAAGCTCCTTGACGAACTCGGCGAGCTGCTGGGCCGTTGGACTTTCGCCGCTGCGCACGTAAAAGCCGCTGGTCGCCACGCCCAGACACAGACATTCTTCCAGGCTGAAGCCCAGCACGCGTCCCAGACAAAAGCCGGCGTTGAAATGGTCGCCAGCGCCGGTGCTGATCTTCGGCTGCTTGACGAACGGTCCCTTGAAAGTGGCCGAATGCTGTTCGGTGGCGGCGGCGGCCGATCGGCGGGGGTGGATCACCACGCACGCCAGCTTCAGCTTCTCACGGATTGCCCGCGCGTTGTCTTCGATCGCCGCCTCCGGGTCGCCGCGTCCGCTCAGCCCCAGCACGTCGGCGATCTCGATGCTCTCCTTGAGGTTCAGCCCCAGCGTTACATCCACCTGATCCTGAAAGCGGCTCAGCAGGCGCAGCGCATCCAGGATGTCGCTGGCGGTGCGCTTCTCCGGATCGGCCAGGTCCACGAACAGATGCCGCGAGTGCCGCTCGTTGCCGGGAATGATCTCATCCAGCAACTTGGCCCAGATCCGGCTCATGTACGGCAGCATCGTCCAATTGACCATGCCGATGAGTTGTGAGCCGTCGATCAGTTGTTTGAGCCTCTCGCGGCCCACGCGGTTGACCAGATTGTCCCAGTTGACTTCGCACAGGCTTTCGTGCTTGCCGAGCATCAGCTTGCCGTCTTCAAACTCCAATGCATCGGTGTGTCCCGGCTCGGCGATGCTGATGACTTTGGCGCGTCTGGCGAACTCCTCGAAAACCGGATGGATCTTGGGGTAGCCAAGGTTGCCGATGTACGTCACATCCAGCCCCATGCACGCCAGCGCGTTGGCCATGATCGGCCCGTTGCCCCCTAGCTTGCGTTGCTTGACGACCAGCTCGTAGTTGCTGGACTGCCCTGCCGCCTGCTGGATCTTCCGCGCCAGCGCTTCGATCGTGCGCACCGGCTCGTAGTGAGACGTGTCATGTCGCTTGTCAACGACCTCGACGATCTCATCGACGAACCCGTCCAGCCCGATGGTGGCCCTGATGTGCTTGAGCCTCGGCAGGGCATCCAGAAGCTTGGCACTGGTCAGCGCGCAGATCTGTTCGCGAGTCATGCCGGATAGTCTAGCAAGTCTTCAACGGCTGTTCAGTGGCGCAACACGTCGCTCTCACGGTTGCGTCGGTGGTGACTGTTGCGGTTGAGCCTCGGCAGGCGACGCATTGACACCGCCGGGCTGCGGCAGCGGCGGCATCGCGGTGTACGTCGGCTCCATCGTCACGCCGGTGTAACGCACCTGTTTCCACGGCGGCTGGATCGCCAGCGTCACCGGCAACGCCAGCGTCTGGCCGACAAACAACGGCGTCTCGATCATCGGGTAGACCCACTCAGGCTGATACCATCGTGGCTGATACCAGAATCCGGTGTTGCCGGCGATGGTGTCGCCGTTGGCGTACAGCGCGGTGGAACGATCCCAGTCGCGAATCTGCATCGCCTGGTCCACCAGCAGCGGCGCGTCGCCGGGCATGTCTGGCGGGGCGTTTCGAATCCGCTGCACGGGGCACTTCATCGACATCCCGGGCATGGACATCTTTGAGTCGCCCTTGCACCCGGAGCCGCCGCACACCAGTATCCCTGCCAACCCCATCGCCACGCCCGCTGAGACCATTCGCCTGCTTCCCATACGACGCCCTCGTCTGTTTGTGTATTTCGACTCCTGAGCACGGATCATCACGGATTGAACACGCGATCCAGATCCCGTTTCAGCGCCTTTTTATCCAACTCGCCGGTCTTGCCGCCCGTGACCGTTGGCCATTCGCTGTTGCTGCCGCTCTCGGCGGTCTTGCCGTTGACGCTCGGCCCGTAGCTGAACGGATCGCGCAGAGCGGCATCCTGACGCTGGCGCATGGTCATTGGCCGGGTCGTCGGTTTGCTACTATCGGCGCAGCCAGGCAAAACCATGCAGATCAAAACAGCTATCGGACCCAGCAAGCGGTGAGCTGATGACATCAACGGCCGCCGCGGTGCGTGCGCGCGCTGTCCACCGCGGCATCCGCCCATTTCCGCCTGATGCTTTGCTTTCGTGCTGCCTCGCATCGGCTTCACCGCATCTTTGCCTCGTCGGCGTATTCGACCGTGTAGTTCGGCGATTCCTTGGTGATCGTGATGTCGTGCGGATGGCTTTCGATCACCCCGGCGTTGCTCACGCGGCAGAAGCGCGACTCCCGCCGAAGCTGTTCGATGTTTCGCGTGCCGCAGTACCCCATCCCCGCCCGAAGCCCGCCGACGAGCTGATACACGAAATCTCCCAGAGGCCCCCGGTAAGGCACGCGCCCCTCGACGCCCTCAGGCACCAGCTTGCTGGAAGACCCGACATCCGCCTGCCCGTAGCGATCCTTGGAGCCTTGGATCATCGCGCCCATGCTACCCATGCCGCGGTAGGATTTATAGCGCCGTCCCTGATGGATAATCAGCTCGCCCGGAGATTCATCCAGCCCGGCGAACAGCGAGCCCATCATGACGGTATGGGCGCCGGCGGCGATGGCCTTGGTGATATCCCCGGAATGGCGAATCCCGCCGTCGGCGATGACTGGCACGCCCGCCGGATCCGCCACGCTCACCGCGTTCATGATCGCCGTGATCTGCGGAACCCCCACTCCCGAGATCACCCGCGTCGTGCAGATCGCCCCGGGACCGATCCCCACCTTCACCGCGTCAACCCCGGCGTCGATCAGATCTTTGGCGCCTTCGGCGGTAGCCACGTTCCCGGCAATCACCTGGATCTTCCAGTTCTTTTTGATCTCTCGCACCGTCTCCAGAACGTTCTTGGAATGCCCGTGTGCCGTATCCACCACCACCACGTCCACGTCCACACGGATCAGCGCTTCGACCCGTTCATAGTCGTGCACCCCCGTCGCCGCCCCCACCCGCAGGCGACCACGACGATCCTTGCATGCGTTGGGGAACTGATGCAACTTGTCGATGTCACGCATCGTGATCAGCCCCACCAGCCGATTCTGATTGTCGACCAGCAGCAGCTTTTCGACCTTGGCCTTGTAAAGAATGCGTTCGGCCTCGTCCAAGGTCGTATCCGGATGGGCCGTGACCAGATTCTCCTTGGTCATGACCTCGGCGACGGGGCGTGAATCGTCCTCCTGAAACTTCAAGTCGCGACGGGTCAGAATCCCCAGCAGCCGCGGCGGCTGGCCATCGTGTCGCGGCCTCTCGCCCGGGCCGGCAGTCCGCAACCCCGAACCGCCTTCGACAATCGGGATGCCACTGACGTTGTACTCGCGCATGATCCGCCGGCACTCTCCAATCGTCGCCGTCGGCGGCAAGGTGATCGGATCCACGATCACGCCGTTCTCCGAACGCTTGACCTTTTCCACCTCCCTGGCCTGGTTCTGCACCGACATGTTCTTGTGAATGATTCCGATGCCGCCTTCCTGAGCCAGCGCGATCGCCAGCGCCGACTCCGTCACCGTGTCCATCGGGGCGCTGACCAGCGGGATGTTCAATTCGATGGCCCGGGTCAGGCGAGTGCGCGTATCAGCGTCGGAAGGAATGAAATCACTGCGCGCAGGAATCAACAGGACATCATCGAAGGTGATCGCGTCGTAGATGATCTTGGGGTGTTCCATGGGGTAGTGTTACACAGCCCCGACGGCACTGTCAAGATTCTTCGCCGCTCTGCCGGCTGCGGCTGATCGTCTCAATCCGATTCCTTCAACCCGTCGCCGCGAGTATCCTGATGGGTCCTATCGCATCGGAGGCCGGACATGAAATACCGGATCAGCGGGGCCCGGCACGACACCGGAGCCAGGGTAACCATCGAGCTGGAGGCCACCAGCCGCGCCGCCGCCGAACGGCAGGCCAATCAGGCGGGCATCGACGTCCTTCACATCGAACAGGTTCGCGAGCAGCCCCAGGCCGAGGCTCCTGAGGCTCATCCTGCACACAGCACGCATCGCGGCGAGTTTCCCCCGGAGCACCACACCGGACGATGGATCGCCATAGGCATCCTCGTTCTGATCATCGTGCTTGTGGTGATGTACTGGGATCGCCTGCGCAACTTGTTGCCAGCGACTGCCGCCTCTTAAGGCATCCGCCAGTCCCCGGCGTCTCAGCCAACGAGTCGCGTCCTGCAACTCTGGTCGGCGATTTGCTGGCCAAGTTCTGCCAACACGCCGCCCCTGGCGGTGGCTGTGTTCTGCGTCGCCGCGCCGCACCGGACCGACAGAATGCACGCGGGACAGCGACAGCCTGACCGCGTCCGATCAGGAGCAACAGACATGACCACGCTGAGTACCGAGCGTCCAACGACTGTCGCCGATTTGCTCGCACAGCCCGGGATCGAGCACGAACAACCGGACAAGTCGCGTCAGATCAATGTGTCCAACACGGAACGAATGTGGTCCATGATTGGCGGCAGCGCTGTGGCGTTGTTCGGCCTGGCACGCGGCAGGCTCAGCGGCCTGGCGCTGGCAGGGCTGGGAGGCATGTTGCTGTACCGCGGCTTCACCGGCTACTGCCCGCTCAACGCCGCCATCGGACGAAACTCCGCCGAGTCCCAGGGGCCAGCCGAACCCGAGCAGTATTTCACCCATGGCATCCACGTCGAGCACTGTGTCACCGTCAACCGCCCGGCCGAGGAGCTCTTTCAGTTCTGGCGAAATTTCGAGAACCTGCCGCGATTCATGCAGCACCTGGAATCGGTCAAGTGCCTGGATGCCAGCCGCTCGCAGTGGGTGGCCAGGGCGCCGGCAGGATTCACCGTGCAATGGGACGCGCAGATCATCAACGAGGAACCGAACACGCTGATTGCCTGGCGGTCGCTGGGCGCGACGGATGTGGACAACGCCGGCTCGGTGCGCTTCGTCAGCGCGCCCGGTGATCGCGGCACCGAAGTGCACGTCGTGCTCGATTACATTCCGCCCGCCGGAAAGTTCGGCTCCCTCATCGCCAGCCTCTTCGGCAAGGCGCCCGAGCAACAGATTCGGCAGGACCTCCGCCGCTTCAAACAACTGATGGAGGCAGGCGAGATCCCCACCACCCAGGGACAGCCGCGCGGCGCCTGTCGATGATGCCATCCGATTCATCAGCAGCTTCAACCCGCAAACCACCATTTCAAGGACGATCCCATGAAAGCCGTCACCTGGTGTGGAAAGAACAGCGTCAGGGTCGAGAACGTCGCCGATCCAAAGATCACCAACCCCCGCGACGCGATCATCAGGATCAGCTCCACGTGCATCTGCGGCTCCGACCTTCATCTGTACGACGGATACATCCCGACCATGCGGCGAGGCGACATCCTCGGCCACGAATTCATGGGCGAAGTCGTTGAAGTAGGCCCAGGCGTGGATCGCTCGAAGATCAACGTCGGCGACCGCGTCGTGGTCCCTTTCACCATCGCCTGCGGAAACTGCTGGTACTGCAAGCACGAGCTGTGGAGCTGCTGCGACAACACCAATCCCAACGCCTGGATGGCTGAAAAGGTCATGGGCTTCAGCCCTTCGGGGATCTTCGGCTACAGCCACCTGACCGGCGGCTACGCTGGCGGGCAGGCGCAGTACGCGCGCGTGCCCTTCGCCGACGTCGGGCCAATCAAAGTCCCGCCCGAACTGCCCGACGAAAAGGCCATCTTCCTCTCCGACATTTTGCCCACCGGCTACATGGCGGCGGAAAACTGCAACATCCACGGCGGGGACGTGATCGCGGTCTGGGGCTGTGGCCCGGTCGGACAGTTCGCGATCCGCTGCTGTTTCCTGCTGGGCGCCGAAAGAGTGATCGCTATCGACTCTGTCCCCGAGCGCCTGCGCATGGCCGAGCAGGCCGGCGCGATCACCATCAACATGGATGATGAGTACATCTACGAAAAACTGCTGAACCTGACCGGCGGACGCGGGCCGGATGCCTGCATCGAGGCCGTCGGCTCCGAAGCCCATGGTGCCACACTCGACGCCTGGTACGACGCCCTGGCCGTCAAGACCTTCATGGTCAGCGACAAGGCTCACGCGCTGCGGCAGTGCATCAACTGCTGCCGCAAGGGCGGCACCGTTTCAGTCCCGGGCGTGTATGCAGGCATCATCGACAAGTTCCCCATGGGGCCGTTCATGAACAAGTCGCTGACGATGCGCAGCGGACAGACCCATGTCATGCGCTATCTGCGCCCCCTGCTGGAGCGAATCCTCGCCGGCCAGATCGACCCCAGCTTCGTCATCACGCATACCTTGCCGCTGGATCAGGCCCCGCACGCCTACGCGATCTTCAAGCACAAGCGAGATGGATGCATCAAGGTCGTGCTCAAGCCACACGCCTGAGCACGTCGGATGCAGGCACAGGCCCTCAACAGGCAGCGTCCGCGACTGCGCGGTTGGCTACATCACAGCGGCCAGAAGCTCGCTGAGCACGCGTCGGGCATCAAAATGCTCCTCGGCGATGCGGCGCGCGGCACGAGCATGAGCATCATAATCGGCGGCGATGGCATTCAGCGCGTCGGCCGCTTGCTCGATCGACGTGAACGAAAAGACTCCCTGCCCCGTCGGCAGCCACCGCTCAAAGCCGCTGTCCTGATAGACGGTCGGGCGGGCGCTGGCCAGGTAGCAGGCGCCGCGGTCGCTGAACCATCCGCTCGGGATGCCGCTGTAAATCCCCTTGACCACCGTGAACTCCCCCGCCGACGACTGCACGAATCGTCGAAACGCCTGGCAGTCGGCGCTGGCGGCCTCTGGATCGATGATCTTCCACCCGTGGTCGATGAACCGTTTTTCGATGTCCTGGGGCATGCCTTTGATGGCGAGGGTCATATCCCAACTCACCCGCCGCGGCAGCTCGATCATCGCCAGCAGCGACTCGCTCTTGCTGCTGAGGTAGGTTCGCCCGGCCAGCTCGACGTGTCGCCCGCTGGCGTGCTCCCACTTGCCGATCGTCGTGAACGCGCGCGAGCTGTTCGGCACGACTGGCCAATGGTCCAGCGCCACCGGCTGATTCGTCGGGATCCACCGCAGGCCATGCGCCGGCAGCGGACAGTGCGCCGAGCCGATCAGCCGCCCGAACGTCGCGACGGCGTCGAAGCTGCGATAGTAGTCCAGCAGCACCGCGTTGTGCGCGAGCTTGAGCTGCGTGAAGACCGGATCGGTGTCGATGACGGCCGTTCGCCTGGGCCGCGGGCGCTGTGGCCGCAGCGGCGTCACACCACTGACGCACAACAGCAGATCAGCCTCCCGCAGCGCATCATGCAGCTCATCGCGCGTCGCGCCGTAGTATCGGTCTTCAAATTCCGAGTAGTAACACCAGCGCGCCCGCACGCCAAAGTCGGCGAAGCTGCGCCGCAGATACTCCCGCCCGTAGGTGCTGTCCGGCTCGCAGCTCTGCTTGAGCGGGTTGTACGGCATCGCCCAGTCGCCGCTGTCCTCAAGGAAGAAAACCTCATGCCCCAGCGATTCCAGTCCCAGGATGTAATTGAGGTGATGCCAGGTCATGCCCCCCAGCGGATAGCCGACGATGTAGCCGCCCAGCACGATCTTCATTGCCCGCCCTGCTGAAAGTCCGGCTGCTGGTTGGCCGTCGGCGGCGGTGACGGGGGGCAGAAGATCTGGTCGATCATCTTCGTGAGCACGCGTTGCGGCGTGAGGTATTCTCGCGCGATCTCATATGCGGCGGCCCGATGCTTTTCGGGATGCGCCACGACCTCGTGGATCGCGTCGGCCGCCTGCTGCTTGGTCTCAAACGCGATCACCCCCTCGCCGCTGGGGATGAACCGGCTCCAGCCGGTCTCCTGGACCACCGCCGGCCTGCCCGCTGCCAGATAACAGGCCGTGCGGCAACTGAACCATCCGCTGCGCGTCGCCACATACACGTTCTTGGCGATCGACCACTCCGCCAGGCTCTGCTCGATGAACTTGGCGTAGCTGTGAGGCGTGAGGCTCATGGGCCGCGCGTCCAGCCATCGCCACCCGTCGGCCTTGATCCGTTCGGCATCCTGATGATATCCCCCTACCGCCAGCACCAGTGGCACCTTCACGTGTTTCGGCAGATCATGGAACTTCTCGTATTCCGGCGCCTTGGCGCCGTACTCCACCCCCTTGTATACCAGCGGCCCGCCGAAATAGCTCCAGCTCATCACCGTGGTAAAGGCAGCATCCTTCGGCGGCGGGGTGTTGCGAATCTTCTCCCACTGCGGCAGCGTCACCACGCAGCGGGTCGGAATCCAGTTGATCCCCATCCGCGGAATGATGCAGTCAGGACCGTGGATGTTCTCGGCATACGTAAAGTGCCGGTCGTGGCTGCGAACCTGGTTGATCCAGCGGTCAACATGGTGCGACCAGGCCGGACGCTCATGCATGACGATCTGGTTGTACCCTGGATCGGTATCGAGGAAGACCTTGATGCAGTTGGGGTTCAGCTCGTCGGGGAAAAAGCAGGCCCCGGAGACGTTGAGGAACACGTCGGCCGTGCGCGCGACCTCATCGAACTGCCGGCGCGTCATGCCGTAGCTGGTTTCGTGAAGCAGCAGGTAATGCCATCGGTCGGCCAGTTGCGGAGCGTACGTCTGGAAGAAATCGCGAATGACGCGGACGCTGTGGTCCGGCGTATCGACCGGATAACCCTTGAGCGGATCCAGCGGCCAGACCCACGTGTCTTCATGGTAGTAGACCTCGTGGCCCAGCTCGTGCAGCCCCAGGACATAGTGGAAGTAATCCCACGCCACGCCACCGAGCGGATACTGCCCCACCATCCCGCCGACGATGATGCGAAGTTTGTTCCCCACAGCTCTGCTCAAGCGCTTCTGACGTGCTTGTGGAATGCATCCATGATACGGCGAGTGACGGGCCCCACCTGTCCGGTGCCGATCGTCCGCCCGTCGATCTTGGTCACAGGCACGACCTCGGCGGCCGAACCGGTCAGGAAGCACTCGTCGGCGATGTACAGGTCATGCCGTTGAAGCGTCCTTTCCACGCACGGGATGCCCTGTTTTCGGCACAATTCCAGCACGACCTTGCGGGTGATGCCTTCGAGGATTCCGTCGGCGGTGCCCGGCGTCTGCACCTGCCCGCCGCGAACGATGAAGATGTTGTCGCCCGTGCACTCGGCCACGTTGCCCTGGTGGTTGAGCATGATCGCCTCCGGCACCCCCGCGTCGATCGCCTCGATCTTGGCCAGGATGTTGTTCAGGTAGTTCATGCTCTTGATCCGCGGCGAGAGGGCGTTGGGATGATTGCGGATCACCGAGGCGGTGATGATCGCCATCCCCTTCTCGTACATCTCGCGCGGATACATCGTGATCGTATCGGCGATGATGAACACGCTTGGGCGGGCGCAGTTGGCGGGGCTGATCCCCAGGTACCCCACGCCACGCGTCACGCACGCGCGAATGTAGCAGTCGACAAAGCCATTGACCTTCACGGTCTGCTCCATCGCGGCGCGAAACTCCTCACGCGAGATGGGGATCGTCAGGCGAATCGCCTTGGCCGAGGCCCACAGCCGGTCCAGGTGCGCCTCGCACTCGAAGATTCGTCCGCCGTACACGCGGATGCCCTCGAAAACGCCGTCACCGTAGAGCAGTCCGTGGTCATAAACGCTGATCCTGGCGTCGGCCTTATCGACGAGTTGTCCGTCGATCCAGATCTTGAGCATGCGCTGCGGCTGCTCGGCCGCGGCGGTCTTCTTGTCGGGCGCCTGCGCGGTGGTCATGTTCAAACTCCCTGGATGCAAATAAGCAGCCACAGACCCACAGAGGCTGGAAACTCGCCCGGATGGATGACCCTGACACATCCATTTGCGGATCAGGCGGCTGATCGCCTGCTCTGTGGAGCCGCGTGGCTGAAGTTCAATCCGCTGCTGCGAGCCGGCCGTCTTTCAATACCAGTATTCTATCCGCCTGCCGGGCGATCGTGCGATCGTGCGTCACCATCACGATCGTCTGGTTCCTGTTTCGGTGCAGATCCTCCAGCACTTTCATGATCTGCCTGCCGGTTTCGGCATCGAGATTACCGGTCGGCTCGTCAGCGAACAACACCCGCGGGCGGTTCATCAGCGCCCGCGCGATCGCCACACGCTGCCTTTCCCCGCCGCTGAGCTGGCTGGGACGATGTTTCAGCCGATGCCCCATGCCAAGCTGTTCCAGCACTTCGATCGCCCGCTGTCGCAACGCCAGCCGGTTGCGGCGAAACGCCAGCCACGAGTGCTCCACCATCGCCGCCAGAAGCGTGTTCTCCAGAACGTTCAGCTCCGGCAGCAGATGGTAGAACTGAAAGACGAAGCCGAACTGCGTGTTGCGGAGCTGGCTCTTGGCGGTGGAGCTGAGCGTGGCGATATCCTGATCATCATAAAGGATGCTGCCGGCGTCGGGCTCGTCCAGCGCCCCGAGCAGGTGCAGCAGTGTGCTCTTTCCGGAGCCGGAGCGGCCCTCGATGGCCACGAACTCGCCGCTGCGCACCGCAAGGTCCACGCCCTTGAGCACGCGCACCTCGCTTTCGCCCATGCGGAACGTCTTTTTCACGCCCACGGCGCGCAGAATCGTCGCGTCGCTGCGAATCGCCTGCGAGGGTTGTGCTGCAAGTTGCGACATCGATTCAATTGAACCACGGACGAGCATTGATGGACACAGATATGCAGGTCCCGTCGCGGGCGTCGCGCCCGTGCCGCCCGCCCCGGCACGAACGCGACGGTCGTGAGAGGCAAGCAGAACACCTGAGCTTATCCGTGTTCATCCGAGGTTCCCATTCTACTCCCACCGCAACGCCTCGACCGGATGCAGCCTCGCGGCGCGCATCGCCGGTACCAGTGCCCCGATCACCGACGCGATCACCGCCACGATCACGATCACCACCACTTCCGGCGGATTCATCGTGTTGGGAATGATGTCAAACGCATACACCTCCGGGTTCCACACCTGAACGCCCATCACCCGGCCCATCCACGTATGCAGCTCATTGATGTTGTGGACGATCAGGTATCCGGCCAGCAGTCCCAGAGCGCTGCCGACGATCCCGATCGCCAGCCCGTAGCCCAGGAAGATCTGCGCCACTCCGCCGCTGGTCGCGCCCACGCTTTTGATGATCCCGATGTCTTTGGTCTTCTCCACCACGATCATGTAGAAGATGCAGAAGATCAGGAAAATCGCCACGATGCTGATGATCCCGAACAGGAACGTCACCAGCACCTTTTCCTTCTCGACGGCGCCGATGAACTTGGCGTTCTGCTGTTGCCAGGTCTTGACCACAACCGGATCCATCGCAAACTCCATCTCCTTTTCCGCCATCACATCATCGACGATGCGGGCGATTTTTTCCCTGGCGGCCCACAGGTCTGCGCCAGGTTTAAGCCCCACACGAATCTCGGTCGTGCGCGCCGGCTCGATGATCGTTCGCCCGGTCGTTGCGTCGGTCACCGTCTGTTCGTCCATCCGCAGGTCTTTCTGAAGCACGTCGAACGGAACGTACACCGTGCTGGAATCGTACTGCCAGACCTTCGTGCGGCTGTCGTCCACGATCCAGTAGGCGCGCTCGACCTTGTCGCTCACGTCCAGCGACGCCGATTCATCCGACAATCCCAGCACCCCCAGCTTCACCCATGCCCGATACAGACCTTCGGGGCGCTCGATCTGGCCCTTCTCGTTCTTGCCGATCCCCACGACCCCGGCGCCGACGATCATCCCCGGCCAGCGGGCAACGTCCACCTTCGCATCAGGCATGAGCCTTCTGTAAAACTCCGGCGGATAGGGCTTGTCGAATGTCGCCGGCGCCTGGGCGCGCTTCAGCAGGTCGGCGCGCTCGGCGGGAGTGGTCCGCGGGTCGTTGGCCAGCTCGATGAGCTGTTCGTACTGCCGGTGCAGCGACCTGCGAAAGCCGGTGATGTTCTGGATCTTCTCCAGCGGCAGGCCGATCACCTGAACCCCGTCGCGGATGCTGTTATTGATGTTGACCAGTCCGAAGGTCTGGAGCGTCGGCGCCGCCGCCGACACTTCCGGAAGCTGCTCGATCCGCTCGATCATCTGCTGATAGTACGGAAATCCCGTAAGCGATCGTCGCGAGATCACAATGTCGCCGGTGATGTCGTGAAACGACTCCTTGAACATCCGCAGCCATCCGCCCATCACGGAGATGACCACCAGCACCATCGCCGTACAGAGCATCACTGCGATCAGCGAAACCCACGCGATGCGGCGTTTGCGGAGGTATTTGAGAATGAGGTGGAGTTTGTACATCGATCAATGGACCGAACTCAGTCGGTGATGGCAAGTTCGCGTCGCAATCCCCGCTTCACGAGCTGACTCAACAGCGGCTTCTTCACTGCTCAGCGGTCCTGGACGTGAAAAACACAGCGGTGTGTCAGACTCCCGGGTCGCCTCCGCCAATTCGGCGGCGGACACCCGGCCCCATCGCTGCCTGGGCTTTGGTTGTTTCATCGTCGTCCTCGTTTGCGCCGGCGCAATTGCCGCTGCTCCGATTCGGTCAACTCGCATGCATGGATGATCCGACTCGCCTCTTTCACGGGTCGCGCCCGTCCGGGCGCATCAGGGGGAACAGGATCACGTCCCGGATGCTCTGGGCGCCGGTGAACATCATCATCAGCCGGTCCACGCCCAAACCCATCCCGCCCGCGGGAGGCATGCCATATTTTAGGGCCGTCAGAAAGTCCTCATCGACCCTGTGCTGCTCCTCCTTCTCCCCAACCTGATGCGCAAAATGCTCCCGCTGCTTGTCCGGGTCGTTCAGCTCGCTGTAGCCCGGCGAAATCTCCACCCCGTTGATCGCCAGCTCATACACGTCCGCAAAATACGGATCCTCCTGGTTCTCCCTCGCCAGCGGGATGATCACGCTGGGCACGTGCGTCACGAACGTCGGATCGATCAGCGTCGGCTCGATCAGCTTCTCATACACCTCCACCAGTTGTTCGGCCGGCGTGTAGCCCAGGATCGGCATGTCCTTGGGGGCCGGCGACGTGGGTACTGGCCGCGCGCCCACGTCGAAGGTCGCCTTCTGACCCTTATGACGAAACTGCTCGATCAATTCGGGTTTGACCTGCTGCAACGGGCGCTTATCGAACCGCCAGCCTGTCCGCTCCTCCACCAGATCAACCATTCGCACGCGTCGCCAGCGGTAGCCCGGCGGCTTGCTCGTGTCGCCCTCGAGGTTGATCTCGCGTCCGCTGGGGTGCCGGATCCGAAGCGTGCCGAACACGCTCTGGGCGATGTGGCAGATCATGCTTTCGACCAGTTCCGCCATCGTCTCCCACGAGCCATACGCCTCGTAGGCTTCCAGCATGGTGAACTCGGGGTTGTGCCGCGGGCTGATGCCCTCGTTGCGGAAGTTGCGATTCAGCTCGAAGATCCGGGAGAATCCCCCGACCAGTAAGCGCTTTAGGTACAGTTCCGGCGCGATCCGCAGGTACAGATCGATGTCCAGCGCGTTGTGGTGGGTGACGAATGGCCGCGCCGCGGCTCCGCCGTGCAGCGGCTGCATCATCGGCGTCTCGACCTCCTCGAACCCGCGCCCGCGCAGGAAGTTGCGGATCTCCTCCACCACCCGGATCCGCAGCTTCATCGTCCGCATCACTTCCGGGTTGGCCCACAGGTCCACGTAACGCTGGCGATAACGCAGCTCCAGGTTCTCCAGCCCCTGCCACTTGGCCGGCGGGGGCAGAAGCGCCTTGGCGCCCAGCATCAGCGCCGTAGCCCAGATCGTGATCTCCCCGCGGTTGGTTGCGCCCAGCGGACCCTCCACGACGATCTGATCGCCCAGATCCAGCAGATTGCGTACCTGCCAGGCCCTGTCGTCCAGCCGCTTGCGGTCCAGCGCCACCTGCAAGTCGCCGCTTTCGTCCCGAAGGGTCAGAAAGCTCAGCTTGCCCATGTCGCGCTTGAGCATGATTCGCCCGGCCCCCTTGACCACCGGGCCCGAATCATGCCCCATTTCCGGGCGGTACGATGCCTTGATCTGGGCCAGTGGACGGATCCCGTCCGTACGCTGGCCGTACGGGTCCACTCCCAGCTCGCGCAGCTTCTGAAGCTTGGCCCGCCGCTCGCGCTCGTATTCGCTGATTCCCTCACTGCGGGGATTGTCCGACGATTCACTTGCTTCCTGCATGGTCACCAACGCTGAGGCTAAAGTTGGACGATGATAATCCTGTAGCGTAAAAACGAAAGACCCGAGGTACACAACGGCCACAGGGATCGCAAGGATACAAAGGCATTACCGATGCAGTCATCGCAGAACCTTCGCGCTTTGATTCGCCGGGTGTGTGCCGTGTGTCTGCTGTGGCCGGTCTGCGCGTGGGCGCAGATGCGGACGCTTGATACGCCTCATTACCGCATCCACACCGACCTGGATAAGCGACTGGCGGAGGATCTTGCCCTGCGGATGGAAGCGATGTACCGCGAGTACTCGCTTCGGCTGGCCAGCTTCGGCGCCGATACGCCCAACCAGAACCGCTTCCAGGTTTATCTTTTCACGCTTCGCAGCGACTATTCAGAGTTCACCGGAGATCGGCTGCCCAACACCGGCGGGGTCTTCATCCCCCGGCGAAACCTGCTCGCCGGCTTCCTCGAAGGCCAGGGACGCGACGGCCTGCGAAGAACCCTCCAGCACGAAGCCTTCCACCAGTTTGCCTATACCGTCATCGGCCCCAACCTGCCCGCCTGGCTGAATGAGGGCATCGCGCAGGTCTTCGAGGAAGGACTCTGGACCGGCCGTCAGTTCATCATTGGACAGGTGCCCCCTCGACGCCTGCGGCAATTGCAGCACGATCTGGCCAACCAGAATCTCATCGACTTCCGCAGGATCCTCACCATGACCGACCAGCAGTGGAATCAGGCACTGGCCGACCCTGCCCGCGCCGCGATCCACTACAGTCAGGCCTGGGGCATGGTCCACTTCCTGGTCTTTGCCCCGGACGAATCCGGCCGGCCCAAGTACCGCGCCAGGCTGGTCGAGATGCTCAGGCTGCTGCATGCCGGGCACAGTGCGCCCGACGCCTTCGTCGCCGCCTTTTCCGACAACATTGACGGCTTCCAGGATCGCTTCGTGGAATACGCCCGAACGCTTCAGCCCACGCCCCAAGCCACTTTCCTGGAATATCAGCGCATTCTGGGCGACATGCTGGTGATGCTCGAAGCCAGAGAGCAGCGCTTTGAGGACGCGGTTCAGTTCCGCGACTACCTGATCGCCGGCGGACTGCGCCTGCGCTACAGCAAAGGCCAGGTCCAGTGGAGCACCGAGACCGACCCGCGAGTCTATTTCCTGGACGCCCAGGGGCGACTGATGAACTCCGAGCAGCTTCTGTTCAGCCCGCGTGGCGGCGCGCCTCTGCCCGACCTGATCGCCCGCCCCATCGATGGATTTCAGTTCCGCACGATCTTCCACTACGCCCCGACACCGCCCGCGAACAAAAGCGGCGCCCCCAACCGCCAGATCGAGCACGAGACGATCATCGAAAGCCGGTGAGTTCCGCCCAGGCGATGTCCGCCGGGCCGCCAGCACGCACTAACAGAAATAGGCCTTGATCGCATATTCGTGCAGCATGCGGTGTGCGTTGAAAAACGAGCCGTTGAGCGCGATGGCGTGGCGCATGACGTTCTGGAACCGTTCTCGATCCCGATAGAACTGCGGAATGACCACCTGTTCCAGCTTGTCGTACAGGGCGCGGGCATCCCGTGACCGATCATCACCACCAGCGGGACTACCGCTGTCAATGGCCCAGCCGGTCACTCCCTCGACGTGTCCCTCGATCCACCAGCCGTCCAGGATGCTCAAGCTCGGCACGCCGTTGAGCGCCGCCTTCATTCCGCTGGTGCCCGAGGCTTCCAAAGGCGGCTGAGGCGTGTTCAGCCACACGTCCACGCCCGCCGTGATCAGCTTCGCCAGCTCCACATCGTAGTTTTCCATGTAGGCAACCTTGACGTGCGGGCGCAGCGCCTGCCCGGCCTGGATAACGCGCCGGATCAGCTCCTTGCCTTCATGATCCTGGGGATGGGCTTTGCCGGCGTAGACCACCTGCACGGGTCCAACCGACTGCGACATCTGCTTCAGTCTTTCCAGGTCGGTAAACAGCAGGTCGGCGCGCTTGTAGGCCGTCGCACGCCGCGCAAAACCCAGCGTCAGCACGTCCATGTCCATTCCCTGATTGGTCCGCCGATTCACTTCCCCAAGCAGGCGGCGCTTGGCCTGCCGATGGGCTTCCCATAGCTGCGGCAGCGGGATGCTCCCGGCATAACGAAGGCTGAAGTTGTCCTGCCGCCAGCCCGGAAGGTAACGGTCGAACAACTGCTGTAGCGACGGCACCGTCCACGTGGCAGCATGCACGCCGTTAGTGATCGCATCGATGGCGTAGCCCGCGAACATCAGCCGGGACACTTCGCTGTGCTTCTTGGCCACGCCGTTGACGTAGCAGCTCAGGTTCAGTGCCAGATACGTGAGATTGAGCTGGCCGTCGCAGCACAGCACGTTCTTGAGCGCCTGCAATTCCGGACGATGCCCCAGCACACGGTCAACCATGTCCAGGGGAAACTTGTCGTGCCCTGCTGGCACGGGCGTGTGCGTGGTGAACACGCACCGCTGCCGCACGGCCTCCAGGTCCTCCACGCTGGCCGCGGATCTGCCGGCCTTGCGCGCCTGCTCGCTGAGCAGCTCGAGCGTCAGCAGGGCGGCATGCCCTTCGTTCATGTGGAATCGCGCCGGCTCCTCGTAACCCAGTGCGCGCAGCATCCGCACCCCGCCGATGCCGAGAATGATCTCCTGCGCCAGCCGGTAGCGGGCATCCCCGCCATACAGGTAATGCGTCAGCGTCCGGTCCGCCTCGCTGTTTTCAGGCAGGTCGGCATCCAAAAAGTAGACCGGCAGCTCAAAACCAGAGACTCCGCGCACCGTATACCGCCAGGCGCGCAGATGGATTGTCCGGCCCTCGATGGTCACACTCGCGCGCTGGGACTGCTCGCTTAGAAAGTCATCCACTGGCCACTCGACAGGCTCTTCCCGCTGCCAGCCGCCGGGGTCCAGGCGCTGATGGAAGTAGCCCTTGCGATGCAGAAGACTGACGGCGATCAGAGGAAGCTTCAGATCTGCCGCCGCGCGAATCGTGTCGCCCGCCAGCGCCCCCAGGCCACCCGCATACGTGGGCATCCCGGCTTCCAGGGCAATCTCCATTGAGAAGTAGGCAATTGTGCCGCTACTCATGTGGTATCCTCATCATAGATAACGACCAGTTGACGCGGCAGGTGCGCATTGTCCACGGAACCGGCCCTGTAGACCAGACCTTTGTGTCACGGGCGTCCTCGCCCGTGCAAGCGCTATTCGCGCAGGCGATGGCATCGGTGGCACGCTCTTTGTGCGCTGCTTGGCGCAGCCAGAGGTTGTCTCTAGCATGGCCACAGAAGGACCGATCGTATGCGGCTCAACTCTCAGATCACCGCGTACATCGCGCTGGGGGCCAACCTCGGCAATCGCCAACAGAACATCCGCAACGCCCTGAAGGCGCTGGCTGAAACCCCGGGCATCCAGATCACTCGCGTCTCCAGCCTGCTGGAAAACCCGGCCCAGGGAATGGGCGACCACGCCCCGCCGTTCCTCAACGCCGTCGCCGAAATCCGTACCACACTGGGCTCGCACGCCCTGCTTCATCGCATGATCGAGATCGAACGATCGCTTGGCCGAGAGCGCAGCGCCGGCGCAAAGTGGACCCCCCGCCCGATCGACCTGGACCTGCTTCTCTACGGCGACCAGATCATCTCCAGCCAGGAGCTGATCGTCCCGCATCCGCTGATGCACGAGCGGCGGTTCGTGCTGGAACCGCTGTGTGAAATAGCCCCTGATGTCGTCCACCCCACTCTCCAGATGACCATCGCCGGACTTCTGGAAAGCCTGAACAAGGCGGGCAAGAGATGAGACACCAGCACCGTGACTTCAGCCAAGGCCCGCCACGATCCGCCGGCTGGTTCTGAAGAAAAACAACCTGCGGGAACCTGCATGCAGCGGCTGCGTCCAATCCGTTAATTCGTCACTCGACCGACACCCGCAAGAGGAGTCGAACCATGAGACAAATCACCGGAGCTGGATCAGCAATGCTGGCGGCGCTGCTGCTTGGCGGCGTCGCGGTTTCCGCTGTGTGCTCACAGGAAACACCCCAACGCGCCGCGATCGCGCCAACCACAGCCCCCGCGACACAGCCGACGACCCGGCCTGTCCAGGCCAAGCCGCTCAGCGAAAACGCCAGCAGGGGACTGAACTGGCTTGCGCAGCAGCAGCTCGAAAACGGCGGCTGGGGCGCCGGCGAGGAGTCGCAGCACATGCGTTCCAGCGGCCAGCAGATCGAACGCAGCGCTAATGTGGCCGACACGTCGGTGGCGTGCCTGGCGCTGCTGCGCAGCGGCAGCACGCCCAGCGATGGCCCCTACGCCACCCACATCCGCCGCGGCGTCGAGTTCGTCTGCGCTCACGTCGAGAAGGCCGACGCCGATTCCCTGTTTATCACCGACATCCGCAACACGCGGCTTCAGAGCAAACTCGGCACCTATGTCGATACCTTCGCCGCCGCTCTGCTCCTGGCGGAAGTCAAGGATCGCATGGGGGATCGAGTCCTGAACAAGCGGGTGCTGGCGGCGCTGGACAAGGTGATGGACAAGATCGAGAAGAACCAGCAGGCCGACGGGGGCTTCGCCAACGCCGGCTGGGCGCCGACGATCGCCCAGGGGCTGTGCAGCAAGGCGGTGAACCGCGCGATGCAGCGCGGGTATGCCGTCTCCGGTGATCTGAAGATGCGGACGGATCGCTACGCACAGAGCAACTTCCAGGCCGGCTCGGGCGCAGTGGCGATGGAAGGGGCGGCGGGCGTGGAGCTGTACGCCCGGGCGTCGAACGTCAACTCGCTTCAGGAAGCCGATGCCGCCAATCGGCTGGTCGAGGACCAGCTTCGGCAGATCGTCGCCGCCCCCGCCACTCGCCCCGCCGACGAAGTCGCCAAGGCCCAGGCGCAGCTCGTACAGATTCAGGAGAACCGCTCGCAGCTCGCCGCCGCCACGCAGGCGGTCGTCCAGCGCCTGGATGATCCGCAGTTCGTCGCCGGATTCGGCTCCAACGGCGGCGAGGAGTTCCTCAGCTACATGAACATTGGCGAGACACTGGTCGCCCAGGGCGGCCAGGCCTGGGAGAAATGGGACAAGCAGATGACCGAGAACCTCAACCGTATCCAGAATGACGACGGAAGCTGGAGCGGCCACCACTGCATCACTGGCAAGACATTCTGCACATCCAGCGCCCTGCTGGTGCTGATGGTCGATCGCGCCCCGCAGGCCGCCGCGTCGGGCGAGTTGAA
The DNA here is from genome assembly GCF_050410795.1 of Fontivita pretiosa. Taxonomy (GTDB): domain Bacteria; phylum Planctomycetota; class Phycisphaerae; order Tepidisphaerales; family Tepidisphaeraceae; genus Fontivita; species Fontivita pretiosa. Next base: position 5,294,759 of record NZ_CP191258.1, read on the forward strand.
GCAGCACTGACTCATCCGCGGATCGCGGTCATTTTTGAGCTGTGCACATGATCAAGCGACTGGCGATGCTGGTTGTGCTGCTCGGCGTTGCCTACGCACGGGGGGCCGACCCGGCATTGCAGCGCCGTCTCGAGCGGGCCATGGAATCGGCCGGCGGGTATCTGCTGGGCAGGCAATCACCCGACGGCGCCTGGCATAGCGGAGTACATGGTTCGTTTCGTGATGGTGTGGGGCTTACTCCTCACGTCATGACCACGCTGTACTTCCTGGCCAGCGAGCATCCGCCAGCGGCTGAAAGCATCGAGCGCGGTTTGCAGTTCCTGCTTTCGATCACTGATGAGCAGGGTCGGTTACGTCCGGGCTTCTCGCAGCTCAACTTTCCCGTCTACACCAGTGCCGAGATCAGTTGGGTGCTGGCGATGTGCGACCGGATGCGTCACCCGGCGATCGAGCGGGCGTGGCTTTCGCGGCTGCGCGAGCGGCAACTCAATGCGGCACTGGGGTGGAACCCGCAGGACGCAGAGTTCGGCGGGTGGGGCTATTCGCCGCTGATCCCTCACAAATTGCCCTCCGGCGCGCGGGGGCTGATGGTGGACTCGAACCTGTCGGCGACAGTGTTTGCTCTTGGCGCGCTACGGGTGGCGCGCGTCGCGCACGACGATCCGGCCTGGCGCGATGCGCTGGTCTTCATCGATCGCTGCCAGAACTTTCAGGACGATCCGGGCAGGCACGACGATCGCTACGATGACGGCGGGTTCTTCTTCATGCCCGCCGACGCGGCCAGGAACAAGCCCGGCGCGGTGCCGGGTTCGGGCAAGCCTGGCGCCGGCGAGCGATATCACTCCTATGGCACGATGACCGCCGACGGCGTGCGCGCGATGCTCGTGTGCGGCCGGCGGCACGATCATCCGCGTGTGGTCGCGGCGGCGCGATGGCTGGCAACCAACTTCGACGTCACGCGCAACCCGGGCACTTTTAACACGGATCGTGAGTTCCTTCGTGATTCGAGCTACTACTACTGGGTCTGGTCGGCCTCGCATGCCATGACGCGACTGGGGCTGCGGGAGATTCAGACCGCGCGCGGCAGGATCGACTGGCGGGTTTCGCTGGCGGAAGAGCTGCTCAAGCGCCAGCGGCCGGACGGTTCGTGGGCGAATGATGCCTCGGGACTGAAGGAGGACGATCCGCTGGTGGCCACTCCCTTCGCCGCGGCGGCTCTTGTGGTCTGCTACGACGGCCTGTATCGCGGAAAATGAGGCGAACAGAGCGCGCCTCGTTTCACGGCCGTCCCGGCCATGCGCGGCGCTCGCTGCCCCTGGGCACGGGCGGGATGCCCGTGACACGACGGATGCCTGCTACACGTCGGCGGACACCCGTCACTCTCGTGCTCACGGGCTTTACGCCTCACAACCCCATCGACTTGTGCGCGGTGTGGTTCGTCGGCTTGCGGAAATGCCTCAGGTCGATGCTCTTGAAGTACTCGATCGTCTTGATCAAACCTTCCTTCAGCGGGACCTTCGGCTCCCAGCCGAGCTGTTTCTTGGCCAGGGTGATGTCCGGGCGGCGCTGGCTGGGGTCGTCGGCCGGACGCGGCAGGTAGACAATCCGGCTCCTGCTGCCGGTCAATTCCAGCACCAGTTGAGCCAGCTCGTTCATCGTGAACTCGTCGGGGTTGCCGAGGTTGACCGGCCCGATGAACGAATCCGGCCCGTTCATCATCCGCAGGATGCCTTCGATCAGATCGTCGCGATAGCAGAACGAGCGGGTCTGGCTGCCGTCACCGTAAATGGTCAGGTCCTGGCCGGTCAGCGCCTGGACGATGAAGTTGCTCACGACTCGCCCGTCGTAGGGATGCATCCGCGGGCCATAGGTATTGAAGATCCGCACGACCCGGATATTGACCTTGTTCTGCCGGTGGTAGTCGAAGAAGAGTGTTTCAGCGGCGCGTTTGCCTTCGTCGTAGCAGCTTCGAATCCCGATCGGGTTGACGTTGCCCCAGTAGTCCTCCGACTGCGGGTGCATCTTCGGCTCGCCGTAGACCTCGCTGGTTGAGGCCTGAAGGATCTTGGCCCGGGCGCGTTTCGCCAGCCCCAGCATGTTGATCGACCCCAGCACCGAGGTCTTCATCGTCTTGATGGGGTTGTACTGGTAATGCGGCGGCGAGGCAGGGCAGGCCATGTTGTAGATCTCATCCACCTCCAGCCAGATCGGATGCACGATGTCATGGCGGATGAACTCGAAATTCGGCCGGTGCAGCAGATGGGCGATGTTGTCTTTCTGGCTGGTGAACAGGTTGTCCAGGCAGATCACATCGTGCCCCTGCTCGACCAGCCGCTCGCACAGGGCCGATCCAAGGAATCCGGCCCCGCCGGTCACGAGGATGCGCTTCAGTGAGGTGGACATAGACACCGGTATTATCGGTTCATTTTCACAGTGAGTGTAGCATGTCATGATAGGATGGCAGTCCTGATGCAGACCCTGCAATTTCTGGAACAGACCTGTGGCGAACCCGACCCGCGATACTCCCCTGCCCCGATCTGGTGGTGGAGCGGCGAAAAGCTGTCCGTCGACCGTATGCGCTGGCAGATGGACCAGCTCCGCGCGATGGGGATCCGCAATGTGGTAGTCCTGAACCTGGCCCCGAACGGGCCGCTGTTCGGGAGCGTCGCCGACGACCCGCCTTTCTTGTCCGAACCGTGGTGGACGATCTTCGCCAAGGTTTGTGACCACGCGCGCCACATCGGTATGTTCGTCTGGTTCTACGACCAGATCGGCTTCAGCGGCGCGAATTACCAGGCCGAACTGGTCGCGGCGCATCCGGAGTTCTCTGGCCAGCAGCTTGGCATCGCCACCGCCGAGGGAACCGGCGCGCTGCGGGTCGAGTGCCCCGGCGCCGCGACGCCGCTGGCGGCGTATGTGGTGACCGACAACCAGGTCCGGTATGTGCCAGTGAGTGATCGTGCCGCCTGCGTCGATGCATCAACCCGATCGAAGCTGTGTCTGGTCTACTCGCTTCGTCAGGGCTACGACTACTTCGATCCCGCCGCGTGCGACAAGCTGCTGGACACCGTCCATCGCCAGTTCGAACGCCGGCTGCCACAGCATATCGGCACGACGATCGTCGGCAGTTTTCAGGATGAGCTGCCCGACCTGCCGACGTGGGGCCGGACGTTTGCTGACAGCTTCGCCGATGCATTCGGCTATCGCCTGGAGCAGGTGATCCATCGCCTGTTTGAGCCGGGGGACGCCGAGGCGCGTCGCACGCGACTGCATTATCACCAGCATCGCGCCAATCTCGCCGAGCAAGCATTCTTCAAGCCCTTTTTCCGTTGGCACCAGGAGCATGGCCTTGCGTGCGGCTTCGACCAGCAAAGCCCCGCGCGCGAGGCTCGGGCGCTGGGTTGCGTGCAGAAGTATGCCGACTACATCCAGACCCACCGCTGGTACGCGATCCCCGGCTGCGACCTGCACGGAAACGCCAGGCTCCACTCCTCGATCGCCTTTATGTACAACCGCCCACGCGTCTGGATCGAAGGGTTTCATTCCACCGGCTGGGGCGGCAGCATCGCCGACACGTTTGACTGGCTGATGCCATTTCTCCAGTCCGGCGCCAACTTCTACAACCCGCATGCCGTCTACTACTCCACACGCATGGGCTGGTGGGAGTGGGCGCCGCCCAGCACCTGCTGGCGGCAGCCGTACGCCATGCACTACCGTGGCTTCGCAGAGATGATCTGCCGGCTCACGAAGCTGCTCAGCCAGGGCGTGCAGCAGGCCAGCGTCGGCGTTGTGTTCCCCACGGCCACCGTTCAAGCCAACCTCGGCCCCACCCAGTCATTTGCCGATGCCGCCGCCGCCGACCAGACGCTGTATCACATCCTCGGCTCGATGCGCTGGCACGAGGCCGAACTGGGTGTGCTCGACAGGCTGGCGATCGACTTTCATATCCTCGATGAGCCGACGATTCAGGCCGCTTCTGTCTCTGCCTGCACGCAGGGCGAGATGAACTTCAATGGCGTTTCTCTGGGCACGCTCATCCTGCCGCACATCACGATGCTGGACGACGCGACGGTGGCCAAGCTGCGCGCCTTCGCCCGCGCCGGCGGACGTATCCTGGCCGTCGGTTCCTCGACGATCGAAACCCCCGACGGTGACGTGCTCGACATCGCTGCTCTGCCACATGCCCTGGTCGTTGCATCCGTCGATGCGCTCACCGAGGCGCTGCGCACCACGCCGCGCCAGATCACATCGCCGGTTCCGTTCCTCCACCGACAGTGCGACGATTTGCACATTCTGTTCATCCCCGCTTGCGCCGGGAAGAATACCCGCGTCCGCTGGACCGGCTGGTTCGCCAGCCTCGATGAAGCGACAATCGATCCGGATCGCTATCTCAAGTGCGTCGATCTGGTTCTGCCCGACTCCGTCAAACAAGTCGTTCGTTACGATCCGGTCGAGAATCGCGGCCAGGCGCTGAACGTCCGGCCGGACGGCCGGTTGCACCTGGATTTCGAAGGCGCGCCGTTCGCCATCCTGATCTGGTCCGATTCCGAGCAGCGATCTTTCACTGCGTCCACCAACGCGAGTGCTCCCAGCCGGACTACCCTGCTGACATTGTCCGACGCCTGGACCTGTGAGTACGTCCCGACCCTGCCCGAGACCTTCGCCGACATCTACGACCCTGGCCGACCGGAACTGCGCTGGCCGCATACCGCGGAGTTCACCTGGCGAATTGCCGATCGCACCGACAGCCAGCCGCAGACCGTGCGTGCCACCTTCGGCATCGGCGGCTGGGCGCGCATCGCCGATCAGCCGCCCCGGCCACTTGTCTACTCGCCTCAGTTCGGCATCGCCCAGGATGAAATCCACCTGTATACGCTGGGGCCCAAGGGCTTCGTGCCCGAGGAATTCATCGATCTGGGTCGGCTACAGACAGGCCAGACCGCGACCATCACCACCAGTGTGTGTTTGCCGACACAGCGGAGCGTGGTTCTGGCCGTCGGCGCCAACGCCCGCAAGCGTGCCTTGCTCGCCGGGCAGCTCTTTGAGCAACCCGACGACGGCGCGTACCTTTGGCTGACGGCCCCGTTTGTCCTTCCCGCCGGCCAGATCGGCATCGAGCTGTCGCTCACGGCCGAAAGGGACGGCCGCGTGCGGGCATACTGGTGTCTTTTGGAGCCTGAAGCCGCCGAGCGGTTCCGACGCCCCGAACGGATGATCCCGCCTGATCCTCCGGTCAAAGGCTCACGTCTGACTTACCGCGCGACGTTCGTGATCCGCGCGCCGCTGGCCGAAGCACGTGCTCAGGTCACTGCCGCCGCCGTCGCGACGGTATACGTTGATGATCAACTGCTCGGCCACCAGGGCGGGTTCGACCCCTACCGACTGCACACGCGCAGCGTTGTCTATCCACTGCCGCCGCTGCCGCCCGGATCACACCAGATCCGCATCGACCTGGTTGAACCGCAAGGCGGCGCCCCGCTGCTGGTGGATCTGTGCGGACGCTACCAGGCCGGCGGCGAGCTGCGGCTGCTTTCCGGCCCGCAGTGGACGGTCAGCCGCGACGACCAGCCGGCCGTGCCGGTCAAGCTATACAGCAAACCGGAGGGAGACGCGGCGGTCTGGCGGCTTCGGCCCGGGGCGCATCCGCTGCCGCAATCAAGCTGGCTGAACGGACCCCAGCCATCGGACGTGCTGCAACTCGACGCCAGCCCCATCGACGCGCAGCCCGTCGTGCAGATCCTCGAATGGACCATACCTCCGGGCGCGCAGACCCTTCGCCTGCCACTGGAAGCGGATGTGCAAATCGTCTCGCTTCACATCGACGGCCAGCCGATTGCAGTGGATGCCGGTGCAAGCGTCGATCTGCGCCCCGCCGGGCCGACTCCCGCACGCCAGGCGTGTCTGCGGGTGCGCAGCCGTCGGCTTGGCGGCGGCGTGTTCAGCGGACCGCTCAGCTATACCTTCGCCCAGGGACGGCTCGCCTGCGGCTCGTGGCTCTGCCAGGGTCTGCGATCGTACTCGGGCGCGATTCGCATGAAACAGCGATTCTTCATCCAAGGCCTCGGCCAGGATCCATCCGGGCGGTTGATGCTGGACTTGGGCCGGGTCAGAGGCACCGTTCAGGCCATGCTCAACGGCCAGTCGCTCGGCCAGCGGTTTATGACTCCCTACCGCTTTGAGATACCGCCGGATTGCATCCGCCCCGGAACCAACGAGCTGGACCTGTTGCTCACCAACACCCTGGCCAACTTCCTGTCCACCTGGAGCCCCACCCGCGGCTGGTCCCCCGACCAGTTCGTCTGCGGCCTGTTCGGCCCCGTAACCCTGAGCCGCGCCACAACCACATCGAGTTAGACCAGTCCTGACTCAAGGTGGAGGGCGGGTTTGCACTTTATGCTTCAACCGCCAGGAGCAGATCAAGTGCTGCGTCGGCCCAGACGGTGTCGGTGCCTGCGCCGCCGTCGATGTGGTCTCTGGTGTTATCGCGAGCCTGGATCGCGTCGTTTCCGTCCGCGGCCAGGATTGTGTCGGCTCCGCCGTAGCTGTTGATCGTATCGTTCCCCGCTCCGGCGCGAATCAGATTGGGCGCCGAAGATCCGACGATCACGTCATCCCCGCTGCCGGCGATGATCGTCTCGATGTCGTTCAGGATGTTGTCCCGTTCGCCAGCCTGGCCGCTGCGACCGGTCCGAAGCTCGTACCGCTTGCTCAACTCGATGTACAGCGGCGCCGTGCGCGAGGCGTAGTTGATCGTGTCGGTTCCATAGCCGCCACTGGCGTAATCAGCGCCAGGCCCGCCATCCAGCAGGTCGTTCTGGTTCTGACCGAACAGCGAATCCAGTCCCGCTTCACCGTAGAGGGTGTCACTGTGCGTCCCGCCGAGCAGAACGTCATTCCCATCGCCGCCGAGAATCCGATCATTGCCGTGCTGACCATCGAGCGAGTCATTTCCGGCCTGGCCGTAGATGCGGTCCGAGCCGGTGCCACCGAAGATAGTGTCATCGCCGGCTTCGCCCAGGAGGATGTCGGCGCCGTCGCCGCCGAGGATCGAATCGTTTCCTTCGCCGCCGTAGACGCGATCTGCGCCGCCGGCGCAGACGATGGTGTCGTTTCCGTTGCCTGCGCTGATGTTGCACCCGCGCACGCCGGGTCCAAGCGTCACGCTATCGTTGCCATCGCCGCAGGAGATGCTGATCGAGATGACCTGGGCGTTGATGAAGGTGGCGGTCTGTCCATTGCGGATGATCGCCAGCGTCCCGCCGCCGCTGAGCGCCAGCGTGATCAGGTCATCGGCATCCGTGCCGGTGATGCTGAGCCTGCCGCCCGCGAGCACAGCCCACGGCGGCGGATCGTTGCCGGGGTTGACGTTTACAAGGTCCGGACGAAAATCGCGCTTTACGTTCTGGCCGGCGATGACGACGTTGTCGTATCGGACAACCCCGCCCAGCGCGCCGCCCGAGCCGTAGATCGTGTAGGTTCCATCGGGCAGCTCCAGCGTGTATCCGCCGCTGTTCCAGGTGATGGTGGAGAACTCGGCCGCGTCGGAGCTGCGCACGGCGCGGATGGTAATGCCCTGGAGCTGTTCGCCAGGCGTGTAGAACCGATCCCCCGATTCATCGCGATACGCCACGCCGGTCAGGAAACTGCCCGACCCGCTGTAGGCAAAGTCCTGCGCGGACATGAAGGCATTCAGGCCATTGAAGGTTCCGGTGGCGATCCCCGAGCCGACCTGCTTCCAGGCCGGGTTCATCATGTTGATGCGGTGCCCTCGCCCGACAATGCCCGCATCGACGTAGAATCCGCGGTGGTGCGAATCGATCAGCGGGAGCAGGTCCGACCCGATCGATCCGCCGGTGTAGCCGAGGTTTTCCGCCCAGCCGCTGGGGGTGGCGAAGACGTATCCCGCGTCCGCCATGCGCTGTGCCGGTGAGCGGCCGTCCTCGTAGTGTCCGAAACGATCATGGTCGATCATCCATTGCGCGTAGGATCTGGCCGCGTCGGTGAGGTAGGGGTTGATCGCCAGGGGCTGCTTGGGATCCGCCGAGATCGTGCCATCGGCAAGTCCTTCGTTCAGCGCCACGCCGTACCGGCTTGCGGCCTGGCTGGGATTCGCTCTGGCCCAGTTGTACAGCTCGACCATGTACTGCTCGAAGGCGGTGGGATACACCGTCGCCAGCAGTCGTCTCGGCTCGATCTGTTGCATCACTGGCACGATCACCGAAAGCGTCTTCACGTCAGTCGCCCTCCAACGATCTGATCGGACTGACAGAAGGTGCAGGCAACGCCAAACGTGACAGGGAAATGCACCGGAATGAATTGATTCGACACTCCGACGGCGGCTGGTCTGTACAATCTGCACAATCGGCGGAGTTTGGCGCATTACCGGACGGAAGACTCACCGCCCGCGGTACCCCGGGCGGGGACGAAAGTTCCGCCGCCTTGAGCCATCCGCAGGCGGCGCATAAGATCCGCGACTTGTCACTTACCCAGAGCAGACTCATGGCATCCAGCAAAAACCCGTTCGGCGCCGAATCGTCTCTGTCCACAAAGGCCGGTGAGTTCAGAATTTACCGGCTCCAGCGGCTCGAGCAGCTTGGCCTGGCCAAGCTCGATCAGCTCCCGTTCTCGATCAAGGTGCTGCTGGAGAGTTGCCTGCGAAACACCGACAACTTCCAGGTCAGCGAGCAGGACGTGACGCGCCTGGCGGCATGGAACCCCGCCAAACCGCTCAGCGCCGAAGTGCCCTTCAAGCCGGCGCGGGTGATCCTTCAGGACTTCACCGGCGTGCCGTGCGTGGTGGACCTGGCGGCGATGCGCGCGGCGATGAAGCGCTTCGGCGGCGATCCCCAGAAGATCAACCCGCTGGTTCCCGTCGATCTGGTCATCGATCATTCCGTCCAGGTCGATGAGTTCGGCAACGAACGCGCCCTGTTCGTCAACGCCCAGAAAGAGTTCGAGCGGAATCGCGAGCGTTATGAATTCCTCAAGTGGGGACAGAAGGCCTTCCGCAATTTCACCGTCGTTCCGCCGGCCACCGGCATCGTGCATCAGGTCAACCTCGAATACCTGGCCAAAGTTGTAACGACCAGAGACGGAGTGGCGTTTCCTGATTCGCTGGTCGGCACCGATTCGCATACCACGATGATCAACGGGCTGGGCATCGTCGGCTGGGGCGTGGGCGGAATCGAGGCCGAGGCGTGCATGCTCGGGCAGCCGATCTACCTGGTCACGCCTGAAGTCGTCGGCTTCAAGCTCCACGGCAAGCTGCCAGAAGGCGCCACCGCCACCGACCTGGTCCTGACGATCACCCAGATCCTGCGAAGTTTCGGCGTGGTCGAGAAGTTTGTGGAGTTCTTCGGCGAGGGTTTGGCCAGCATGTCCGTCGCCGACCGCGCGACCATCGCGAACATGGCCCCGGAATACGGCGCCACGATCGGCTTTTTCCCCGTGGACGAGCAGACGCTGAGCTACCTTCGTCTGACCGGCCGCAGCAAAGAGCAGATCGACCTGGTCGAGCGCTACTGCAAGGAACAGGGTCTGTGGCGACAGAAGCAGACCGAGCCGTCGTTCACGCAGGTGCTGGAACTGGACCTGGGCACGGTGACGTCCAGCCTGGCCGGGCCGAAACGCCCGCAGGATCGCGTCGAGCTGGCGAATGTGCGAAAGAGCTTTTTCGCCGCGTTCAAAGATCAGCTTGCTTCGCGAGGCTCTGGGACCGCCAGCGGCGCGCAGTCGGCCTCGGACGGTGCAGTGGCGGTGCTGGAGAAGACCGACACACAGCTCGATCACGGCGCCGTGGTCATCGCGGCCATCACAAGCTGCACCAACACATCCAACCCCAGCGTGATGATGGCGGCGGGATTGGTCGCCAAGAACGCCGTCCAGAAGGGCCTGAAGGTCAAACCGTGGGTCAAGACCAGCCTCAGCCCCGGCAGCCGCGTCGTCACCGATTACTTTGAAAAATCCGGCTTGCAGGACTACCTGGATCAGCTCGGCTTCCAGGTGACCGGCTACGGGTGCATGACGTGCATCGGCAACTCCGGCCCGCTGCCCGAGCACATCGCAAGGCAGATCGAGGAGAACAACCTTGTCGTGGCGGCGGTGCTGTCGGGCAACCGCAACTTCGAAGGCAGAATCAACCCGCATGTGAAGGCCAATTACCTGGCATCCCCGCCGCTGGTTGTTGCCTACGCGCTGGCCGGCACCGTGGACATCGATCTGACCAGCCAGCCGCTGGGGACCGACGCCAGGGGCGAGCCGGTCTACCTCAAGGACATCTGGCCCAGCCAGCAGGAGGTCAACGACGCCATCGCCTCCAGCATCTCTCCGGAGATGTTCATTCGCCAGTACACGAATGTGGGAGAGAAAAACGAGCAGTGGAACGCGATTCCGGTGCGCGGCGGGGAGCTGTTCGAGTTCGACCCCAACAGCACGTATATTCAGGAGCCGCCGTTCTTCGCGGACTTGAAGCCCACGCCGGATCCCATCCGCCCGATCATCGGCGCGCGGGTGCTGGTGATGGTTGGCGACAGTGTGACCACCGACCACATTTCCCCGGCCGGCTCGATCAAGAAGGATTCGCCGGCGGGCAAGTACCTGATCGAGCACGGAGTCAAGCCGATCGATTTCAACAGCTACGGTTCGCGGCGAGGAAACGATCGGGTGATGACCCGCGGCACCTTCGCCAACATCCGCCTGCGCAATCTGCTGGCGCCCGGCACCGAAGGCGGCGTGACGCGGTTCCTCGGCCCGCCGACTCCGGCCGCGGGAACCCAGGCCTCGCAAATCCCCGTCGGCACGATCCTGCCCATTTACGACGCCGCCATGGAGTACAAGCGGCTCAATGTCCCTCTGCTGGTGCTGGCCGGCAAGGATTACGGCATGGGCAGCTCGCGCGACTGGGCGGCCAAGGGAACGTTCCTGCTGGGCGTCAAGGCGGTCATCGCCGAAAGCTTTGAACGCATCCACCGCAGCAATCTGGTGGGCATGGGCGTGCTGCCCCTGGTCTTCAAGAAGGGCCAGAACCGCGCTTCGCTTGGTCTGAGCGGCGAGGAAGTCTACCAGATCCTGATCGACGACAACCTCAAGCCCGGGCAGGATGTGACGGTCAAGGCCGACGACAAGACCTTCGTGACCACCTGCCGCATCGACACGCCGGTTGAGCTGGAGTACTACCGCAACGGCGGGATTCTCCAGACGGTGCTGCGAAAGATGCTCAAGGCAGGATAGCGCCGCCTGGCCAGTTACCCGTGTCGCGACAGGGCTTCTGTGCGCTGTTTTTTGACCAGGAGGATCGTCTCAGTTTGTTGGAGCGCGACCTTCGCTCTGGCGGTGGTACAGATACGACACCGCCAGCAGCAATCCGCCCACCACCACGAACGACAGAATCCGCCACACCGCTTTCACCTCGGCCATGTCGATCACCAGAATCTTCAGCAGCGTCAGGCCAAGCAGCGCGAGCGCGGCGTAGCGCAACGCGGCGATATTTCGGCGAAAGCCGATCAGCACGGCGACGAAGCCCGTGGTGGCCCACAGCACGCTCATCACCACCTGTTTCACGTTCGCCACGTCGCTGATCGCTGCCGAGCCGCTGACCACCAGCCAGTCCACGAACCGGCAGGCCTCCACGTTCAGCATGACCAGCAGCAGAATCGCGGCCCAGACGATCAGCGTATGCGTCTGGCTTGCAGTGGCAGCGCGGCTGCGTCGCCACTGCATCCACAAACCCCAGATCGTCGCGCTCAGCAGTGCACCGTTACCGGCGACGCTGTTGATCAGCGGCAGCGGCAGACCTTTGGCACGCGGATAGCTCCAGTGCTCGACGATCGGAGCCAGAGCATCGACCAGCAGCCAGTTGATGCTGACCAGACCGGCCAGCACCGCGGCATGAGGCAGATACCCCAGCCGCCTATCGACTCCCCCCAGCGCCACGACCGCCGCCGTCCACACAATCAACAGCAGCGTCAGGGCTGATCCCTGGTACGCGCTGGCGACGGCGGCGACGTAACAGAGCGTGCCGCAGGCCGAGACGAACACGCCAACGGGGTCCAAACGGCGGAGAAGGTGAGATTCGTCTGTGGCCGCGGTGGCGTAGTCCAACACACCTGCCCCGCCGCCTTCGAGCGCGCCGCCTGCACCGGCAAACCGCTTTGGAGTCGGCAGCAGTTCGGCGATTCGGCTTTGCAGCCCCGGCAGCAGCCCGGTTCCGCCCGGACTCAGCCACGCGATCCCATGCGCCAGGATCGCCGACGCCCAGGCCATCAGCATCCACCGCGAAACGGTGAACGAACCGATGGACCAGACCACCTCAGACCGCAGCCCGGAGTCAAAAGAGACCAGCCTCCAGACCGACAGAAGCAGCAGGACGATGGCCCAGCCGCGGGCCGCGGGCAGGTTGAGCTGCCACGCCAGCGCCGCCAGCACGCCCGCCAGCGCCAGCCAGGCTAAAGTAATGGCGAACTGATCCAGCAGCAGTGGAAAGGCCAGGGTAACCAGCGCCGCGCTCTGGAGCAGCGAGGAGGCGGCGAATCCTCGCGCCCGCACCAGCACCACCGCCGCCGCATGCGCCCCGGCCAGTCCCAGCGACACCACCCCCAGCATCGGGCGATGCTCGGGACGCGGATAGATCACGCACAGAAGCCCAAACATCGCCGCCGTGTTCAGCAGCGACAGAATCGCGCAAGCCGGATCCAGCATGCGCTCGACGACCTGGCCGCGCTGGCGGCAAAGCGAAAGGATCATCTCCACGAAAAATCCGAGCCAGTAAATGGTCAACCAGGTCGTCGCCAGCGACTGATGGTCGTTGCGTCGGCCCGGGCCGCTCCACCAGGCGGCAAAGGAAACGATGGTGCCGGTCCACGCCAGTTTGCGCAGCGGAATCCATCGTGGCTTGAAGCAGGACAAAACCCATCCCACAGCCGAAAGCACGCCGAGATACGCCAGCAGTTCCGCGGAGCGATCCTGTCCGCTATCCAGGACGAACGGCGCCAGATACGCGCCGACCAACGCGATGATCGCCAGCACCATCGAGTTGATGTGCAGCGAGAGGATGACGCCGACAGCGGCGGTGATGGCCACGCCAGCGAACGCGGCGCCGACGCCAAGCACTGGATTCTGCGGCCAAAGCGCGTACGCCCCGAAGAAACTCGCCAGCACGATCGCCAAACCAGCCCCATGCAGCGTCGCGGCCAATATCCGCACGCGCCGCCGGTGCATCCATTCACCGATCGCGCCAAGCATCACGCCCGTGACAATCGCCGCGATGATCCGCATCGTCGGCGTGGGGTTGATCCACCCCTGATCCCAGGCGTACTTGATGAAAAAGCACACGCCCAACACAACCACCACGGCCCCGATCCAGCCCGACCAGTTCAGCCCGATGGTCAGCTCCAGGTTGCGATGCTGAGGTGCGGCGGCGCCGAACGAATCCTCATCCCCTGGCAACACTTCCACGGGCACGGCGGTCGTGGAAGCGGGCGCAGAATACGGGATCGGTTCTACCGGCAAGGCAACGGGTTCCGACGTCGCGGCGATACGCGATTCGGCGGCGCTGACGGGCGAATTGCTCATCGGCGCCACCGGAGCCGACGTGATCGACGGATGCGGCTGGGGCGACGACACCGGCCGATCCCCGAATCGCTGGCCCCCGCCGTCAATCCCGACGCGGCGCTCCAACCGATCCAGCCGCTCGCTGAGCAACTGGATGGATTCACGAAGCTGTTTCAGTTCCGACTCGTTGCCGGTGTGGCGGGATTGGCTGTTCATGGCTGCTCCGGGCAGAAAGTTAGCGTAAGCTAACACATTTGTCAAGCCCCACGCCCAATTCACGCACTGTCAGTGCCGGATGGTAAAACCGCTGAACTCTCCGGTCGCCGGCGATGTCTGAACCGTCGTCTTGCGGATGTACTGGCCCATCCGCTGCTGGATCGCCGCCATCAGCATATCCATCTGATCGTCCGGCCCTTCCATGACCAGCTCCACACGCCCGTCCGGCAGGTTCCGAACGTATCCGCTGACGGCGTATCGCCGGGCCAGATTCTCGGCCGTGTAGCGGAATCCCACCCCCTGCACATGTCCGCTGTAATAAACGGTTCGACGATTCATGGCCTGCTGGTCTGTTGTCCCCGGGAATACGCCCGTTGCGATTCGGCGGCTAGGAACCGTGCTGCTCGCGAACGCCCGAGGCGATCTGACGAATGTATCCCTGGTATGCCTGGTCGATCTGTTTCATGTTCAAACCCAGGTAGTGCTCCAGCATCGGACGAACCGTGCGCGGATCCCACGTATCCGGCGGGCCTCGACGCCGACCGATCAACTGCTCGGCCTGTCCGCTGGCAAGCTCGCTGAGCATCCGCTGGAACGAAGCCCGATACCTGCCATTCTCGGCGTTCCACAGAAACTGCGCAAAGGCCCAGTTCTGCGCGTAAAACGTCTCGATCCGTTCGCCGCTGAGCCCCACCACGTCCCCCGCGTGCATCATGCAGAGCTGATCCAGTGGCCAGAGCAGTTGCTGCTCGATCGCCGTTTTCAGCTTCTGAGCACGATTCGGGTTGATCGACAGATTCCACACTGGTGGACGGTGCGGCGCCGCAAAGCGGATGTTCTCGAACATGGTGGCGATGCCCTCTTCCAGAAACGGCGGAAGCCGCGAGCGGAAGTGTCGGGCGACATACTGATGCCACCCCTCATGGGCCACCACTGCAAAGGTCCCGACGTCCCCGATGTCATACGCCACGAACCAGTCCCCCACGGTATACCCTCCGCGGTTGATCTGGAGGTACACCGTCGCATCCTCGCCGGTGTTTTGTTCGGTGAAACGCGCCCACTCCCCGCGGCGGCTGAAAATGTAGCATTCCATCGGACGGGTGGAGGGCGTCAGCCCGGGCGTCAACCGCTGGTAGTGCACGAATGCGCCTTCCAGAACCTGCGCCAGGGCAGCCAGGTAGCGAGGATCGTCGATGGTCGTGCGAATCAGGTAGTGCTCGGTCTGAATGATCGTGCCGGGTTTGCCCTCGAACGTCCAGGCAGACACGACCAGACGTCGCGGCGATGACAATGCTGTAGATGCTTCGCGCCCGCCGGCCGAGCCCGACTCACGCTGCGCGCAACCCGCCAGCAGCATCACCAACATTCCAAGCGCAGCGATCACCGCGCCCGGTCTTGCAACTGCCCGGCACCTGCGCGCAAACACGTGCTCTGCTCCCTCGTCTGGTTCCACGACGCCGACCACACGCCCGGCGTTGGCTCAACGCCGCCTGTTCCGTTGCCTTTTCCGCCAGTTATCCTACGCTCTGGATATGGCCTCGGCACGGGTAGACATCATCAGTATCGGCACGCTCAGTCGCAACAGGTTGTGGAACGAAACCGAAGCGGTCCGCACCGCCCACGCGACGACCTCGCTGATCCGCACCGCAGGGCGGATGATCCTGGTCGATCCCGGATTGCCCGGCGTGGCGCTTCAGGCCAGACTCTTCGAGCGCGCCGGCATCCAGCCCAGCCAGATCGACACGGTCTTTTTGACCAATTTTCGCCCCGCCCACCGCGCGGGCTTGTCCCTGTTTCCGCACGCCAGAATCCTGATGCACGAAAACGAGATCGAGTTCGTGCAGCGCGACCTGGAAAGGCTGATCGAGCAGGCCCCGGAGCAGGACCACGATCGCCAGCACTTCCAGAACGAGCTGAAGCTGCTGGAGACGATTCGCCCGGCCGAGGACAAGCTGGCCCCGGGCGTGGATCTGTATCCGCTGTTTGGGTACACCCCGGGCACCTGCGGGTTGCTCGTGTCGGCGCCGACGATGACGCTGCTGATCGCTGGCGACGCCGTGCCGACGCTGGATCACTTTCTGGCCGCCCAGGTGCTGCCCGACGCTTACGACATTCGTGCCGCACAGGAGTCGATGCAGGAAGTCTATGAGATCGCCGATCTGATCGTGCCCGGCCACGACAACATTTTCCCCAATCCCCGCGCGCAAGGACTATGAATCCATCGCAGATGCTTTTCAGCCGGCCACAGAAGCTGATCCGGCATGTTTCGTTTTCACAGTGGCCTTCTGCCTTGATCTGATCATGAAAGTCGTGGTCGCTCCCGACAAGTTCAAGGACTGTTTGAAGGCCGACGAGGTGGCGCGCGCCATTGCGACGGGACTGCGACACGCCGATCCAAATGCCGAAATTGATGAATGCCCGATGGCCGACGGCGGCGAGGGCACGGTTCAGGCGCTGGTCGCCGCCACGGGGGGCAGGATCGTCACCCGCCGCGTGACAGGACCGCTGCCGCGAATGAAAGTAGACGCGCCCATCGGGCTGCTGGGCGACGGTGTGACCGCCGTGGTCGAAATGGCATCGGCCAGTGGATTGCATCTGCTGCGTCCCGAGCAGCGCGATCCGACGCGCACGACGACCTACGGCACGGGCGAATTGCTGCGCGAGGCAGCCGAGCTGGGAGCCAGGCGCATCATCCTGGGCATCGGAGGCAGCGCCACGGTCGATGGCGGCGTCGGCTGCGCCCAGGCGTGGGGCGCCAGCTTCACCCTCAGCACGGGTACGATCTATCGACCCAACGGACGCCGACTCACCGGCGGAGACCTGATCCACCTGCGTTCCGTCGAGTCGCCACTGCCGCTGGAGACTCATGGTATCGAGTTCATCGTCGCCTGTGATGTGGGCAATCCCCTGCTCGGTCCGGACGGTGCAGCTCCGATCTTCGGCCCGCAGAAAGGCGCAACCCCCGAACAGGTCGAGCAGCTCGAGCTGGGGCTTGAAAGGCTGGTGGAAAAGACGGGCCTGTGGGAACTGGCCAGTCGCCCGGGCGCCGGCGCCGCCGGAGGGCTGGGATTTGGAATGATGGCATTTTTCGGCGCGCAGCTTCGTCCGGGCGTGCAGATTGTCATCGAAGCCGTGAAGCTGCCCCAGCGATTGCACGAGGCTGACCTGTGCATCACCGGCGAAGGCAGGCTCGACTCGCAATCGCTGGCGGGCAAGACCGTCATCGGCGTGGCGAGGTTGTGCAAACAACGGGGCGTGCCGTGCGTCGCTTTGGCCGGGAGTGTCGGCGAAGGCGTCCAGCCGGCCACCGACCAGGGGCTGGACGCCTGGTTTACCATCACCCAGGGGCCCATGACCGTCGAGCAGGCGATCAGCCAGGCCCCCCAGCTTCTGGCACGGACAGCCGAATCAGTCCTTCGACTGTTTCAGCGGTCGCGTCGATCCGTCGAGAAAGCAGGCCAGGCTCCAGGCGATCTTCCGCACGGCGCCTGATCGTGCACCGCCGGCTTGACAGCCCCGCCAGGCCGGCAGCTATGCTTGCCGCTGGAGAACAATGGAGTCGCATCCGGCCGCTCAACTTCCACCGCTCGACTACGCTGCGCCGCCGCCGTGGCATCGGCGAAAACGGTCTTATCGCATCATCATGACTCTGGCGCTGGTGCCGCTCGTGTATGCGGCCGTGCTGTGGGTTCCAACGACCATGCAGCACCTGCAACTGATCTACTGGCAGTCGCGGTGCGTGAACTATGTGCCTGCCCCGGGACAGGCGGTGGACCTGTACCTGCGTTCCGGCCGCGCGGACGTGCCAGTTGCCTGGTCCAGGTTTTACTCGATGCTCTCGCCGCCCGGACACAACTCCAGGGGAACCGTGTATCTGGGATGGCTGCAACGTCCTGACGGCGCGCGGCGGCTGGTGGCCATCGACACCTGCACGTGGTCGATCTCCGGGCAGCGCGACACCGTCGGCCTGATCTGCCGCGTGATCGTCCCAGGGAACCTGATCCGCTCACCCAGGTTTGCGTCGGACGAGATCAGCGCAACCACCAGCGGGCAATTCGTGTGGAGAATATTCATGGTCGATTTGCGGCCGGAGTCGCAGGTGCTGTTCGGACTTCGCGATCCTGGCGATCCCACTCACCTGACGATTCAATACACCCACGAAGGAAAGCAATACTTCATTGACGGCTGGCTCCGGAACAATGACCGCGTGTTGCTGGAGCAGCGCAGCGAGCAGGCTCCTATCTGGCCGGCTCCATCGTCGCGACCGTCGGCGTAAGAGGCGCCGCCTGCGGCTTTGCAGCAACCGATTCGCCCAGTCGTGCGATCAGCGGCGACGCGGAACTGGCAATCCACATCATCGCGCTCAAAGTCGCGAAGATCGGCAGATACGCATGCGGCTCGCGGGCACGATCGCGCAGCAGGTCCGTCCAGTATCCCACCGCCCAAGGCGAAAGTGACGCGAACGTCCCGGCCAGAGTCAGAAACAGCCCCACCACCCGCCCGCGGATCGCCGGCGAAACCCGCTCCAGCACCGCCGCATCACTCACTGCATAGCTGCCCATCTGGAATGCCTGGAAGACGCACATCACCGGCAACACCCACGAGACCGGCAGCATCGGCACCGCCAGCAGAATCAACCCGCCGATGATCAGCACGCCCGAAAGGGTCGGCAGGCGGCGTTTGCCCGGGCTGATCCACACCGACAGCGGGTTGACGACAATACTCATCAACAGCATCATGGCCCCGACGACGAACCCGGCCTGCTTGGTCGAGTAGCCGTGGGCCTTCTGGAGGTAGATGCTCAGCAGCGACAACGACGCAATGCCCGCGAAGTCGCGAAACATCAGCAGCGACGCCACTTTGATGATCTTGCGGCGCGTGTCCCATGTGAGCTTCGGATGCTGCCGCGCATGTTCCGTGCGAAGCTCGGTGACGATGGCTTCGATCGCCACCCGATTCGGCAACACGCCATCCTCCGCCTGCTCGTCGGCACTGCGCGGCTTGCGCGTCTTTCGCGGCTCGCTGGCGAAAATGAGGAACAGCACGCCCACAATGATCCCGATGGCTCCAAGCTCAATGCATGGCCGCTGCCAATCCGCGATCATTCCCCAGTGCCAGCCCGCGGTCTGGGCGCGCCATCCGGCGTACTGTGGCCCGAAAAAGAAACCGAACCCGGCGCCCATCCCCAGGATCCCGATCACCATGCCCGGATGCTTCGGGTAATGTGCCGGCACCAGCGCATTGGCCGAGGGATGGAAGATCGTGCCGAACATTCCCGCCACCGCGCCCAGCACGATCAGCATCTCGTACTGCCGGGTAATCCCCATGGCGGCGATCGCGATCGCGTTGCCGATCAGACCGACCCCCAGCAGCAGCTTGCGGTTGAACCGATCGGCCAGCACACCAGCAGCGTAACTGCCGATGCAATAAATCAGCCCGTAGATCGTCACGATCAGCGAAGCAGCGCGAACCCCGCTGAGCTTCAGATCGCTGACGATCATCAGGTACAGCGGAACCAGGGCCACGCAGTAGGCGTGCGTGAATGCGTGCAGCAGCGTACAGAACCCAAGGGTTACGTGGCTCTTGATTCGCGGCTGCGGGCTTTGATTGGGCATCGGCTCAGCATTATAGATCAACGCGACGCGAGCAACTTCTCCACCGCCTGCCGGGAAGGCAGCGCCGGTTGCGCGCCGAAGTTCTCACAACACAAGGCCCCCGCGGCGTTGGCGAAGTACATCGCCTCGGGCATCTGCATCCCCTCGGCCCGCGCCACTGCCAGCGCGCCGGCGAACGCATCCCCCGCCGCGGTCGTATCCACCACCTTGACCTTGAACGGCTTGAATGTCTGTATCGTCCCGTCGCGCTCCAGCAGGATCGACCCTCTTGCTCCGAGCTTCAGAACCACCGCACGAGGTCCCTTCGCCAACAATGTCGAGGCGACCTGCTTCGGATCGATCACCCCTTTTCGCTTCACACGCTTCAAACGCGTGATGCTGCGATCCAGCCCCAGCAGAATCTCCGCTTCGGACTGATTCGGCACGATCAGGTCCACCTCCATCATCGCCCGCGGCAGTCGCGCCGCCGGCGCGGGATCCAGAATCGTGTACACTCCCAGCCGCCGACACATCGCGATCGCGTGCATCACCGTCTCATGCGGGATCTCGAGTTGCATCAGCACCGCCGCGGCCGAGCTGATCACGCCCTCGGCGGCATCGACATCCCTGGGAGTAAGCTTGGCGTTGGCGCCGGGCGCGACAACGATCGAGTTTTCTCCCTTGCGATCGACCAGGATCATTGCCACGCCGCTGGCCAGGCCTTCGGTGATTGTCACGTGCGTCGTATCCACGCCGTGGTTCACCAGGCCGTTGAGCAGTCGCTGCCCGAAGTCGTCATCGCCGACGCGCCCGACCATGTAGACCTTGCTGCCCGGGCGCGACAGTTTCGCCGCCGCCACCGCCTGATTCGCCCCCTTGCCTCCGGGGATGGTCATGAAGTCGTAGCCGAGGATCGTCTGCCCCGGTTGCGGGATACTGGGGGTGCGGCATACCAGGTCCATGTTGATCGAGCCAATGACAACGATGTGGCGGGAAGAATCGGGCATGCACAGGAGTCTACGCGCACGCAGCGCATAGCGCCAAGCGACGCAATTGACCTCCGGACCGGCAGATCTGAGAGCCACCGGGCGGCTGGACCTTCATGCCCCCTTCAGCGCCGCAAGCAGCTTCCGCCCGTACATCTTCACCTTGAAGGGCCCCATCCCCTTGATCTGCTCCAGCCGCGCCAGCGAGTCCGGCGCCTGCCGGGCAATCAGCCTCAACGTGCTGTCGTGACAGATACAGTACGGTGGCAGTTGCTGATCCCGGGCCAGCTCCAGTCGCGCGGCGCGGAGCCTCTCGAAACGCTCCAGTGTCCGGGGATCGATCGGCGACTCGGACTCATCCGCCGACGGGGTGCTGCTGCGCGGGCGCTGCGGCGACGGCTCGGCCCCGGCACGCGGCGCAAGATCCGCCAAAGACGCCGGCGGCGGATGCTCACCCTTCATCACCGCGACCCCCGCCGCCGTCAGCTCGACAACAAGAACCGGGCTGTCGCTCTTGCTGACATTGCGCTGCCGCGCCAGCCCGCATTCGATCACCCGATGCACCATTACAATCACGCGCTTCAACGGATGATGCCGCAGCAGCCCGAAGACGCTCAGTTGATCCAGTTGCCAGCGGTCGGTGCGCTCGCTGCGCGTGCCGGTGAGAACCTCGGCCACCCCGCCGACTCCGAACTTACCCCGCAGCCGAGCCACGCCGCTCAGAATCTGCCGGATCAGAACCTCCAGCTCTTGCGGCACGCTTGGCAGCGATGCCTGGTGGACGATTCGTCCCGGCTGCGCGGCACACACATCACACTCGCAGCCATCGACCTCCGCCGGATCTCCGAAGTAATCGAGGATCGCGCGCCGCCGGCAGCGGTGCATCTGAGCGTAGCTCAACATCAGCTCCAGCTTGTCGGTCGCGCGACGCCTGAGTTCAGTCACGACCTGTTCGTTGACGTCAGCGCGCTCCTGCCCGATCTTTTCGATGAAGAACTCCTGAAGCACCCGGTCCTGATAGTTGAACATCAGCACGCACCGCGCCGGCAGGCCGTCACGACCGGCGCGTCCGGCCTCCTGGTAATAGGCTTCCAGCGTCCCGGGCAGGTTGTAGTGCACCACCAGCCGGATATCCGGCTTGTTGATCCCCATGCCAAAGGCGTTGGTAGCCACCGCGACAGCGCCGCCGGTCTGCATGAACCGTTCCTGATTCGTCGTGCGCGACGACTGGTCCATCCCAGCGTGATATGCGAACACCGCCCGCCCTTTCAGGTTCTGTCGCAGCATCAGGCTCACTTCGTCCACCGCCTTGCGCGTGGCGCAATACACGATTGCGCTGCCCGGCTCGTCCAGCAGCAGTGCAAGCAGCTCGGCATCCTTCTGCCGCACCTTTGCAACGCGACGACACTGGTACGAGAGGTTCGCGCGATCAAAGCCGGTGATCACAATCCGCGGCTGGCGAAGCTCAAGCCCGCGGATGATGTCCAGCCGCACGTCTTCGGTCGCCGTCGCCGTCAGCGCGATCGTCGCAGGCATCCCCAGCCGCTGCCTTACCTGGCCCAGACGCAGATACTCGGGACGGAAATCGTGCCCCCACTGGCTGATGCAATGTGCCTCGTCCACCGCCAGCAACTTTACTTTCAACTGCGGCAGGATCGGCTCGAACGTCGGAGAAAACAAGCGTTCCGGCGCCACATACAGTAGCCCATTGAAACCATCGACCACCTGAGCGGTCACCATCCGCTGCTGCGCGGCAGTGAGTGAACTATTCAGCAGAGCCGCGGGAATCTGCTCATCGCGAAGCTGCTGGACCTGGTCCTGCATGAGCGAAATCAGCGGCGAGACCACCAGCGTCAATCCCCCCTGCACCGCCGCCGGAAACTGATAACACAGCGACTTGCCGGCCCCGGTGGGCATCACGCACAGCACGTCCCGCCCGGCCAGAACGTCTTCGATGACGCCGCGCTGCGCCGCACGGAAATCGTCCAGCCCGAACAGATCCTGAAGCTGCTGTCGCAGGTCCGGCATGCCGGGCGAATTATAAGCATCCGGTAAACGAATGCCCGTCGTTTTAGACACGACCATCCGAGCCGAATCACAGCAATGCATTAACCCATAAATTGACGCCTGTCGATAAGAGGAATAGACTGCGCTGAAGGTACTGGACAAGCCGTAAGATCATCTCGTGCGGCCGGGCCAACGCACAGGCACGCGGCTGCTTCTTGCGAGGTGCACTGTGGACAACAAAAATGCCCCCCCGCCGTCTTGCGTCTGGCTCTACTGGATCGTTTTGGTGATTTCTCTGGCGGTGCTGGGGGCAGGCGTGTACCTGGCGGCGACACGCGACAGTTGGGCGATGCTCGCCGCAGGCTGCGCCAGCATCGTCGGCGTGCTGGTCACCTGGCCCATCGCCCTTCAGCTTCGACACTCTTACCTGAGCAGTCGCGACCTTGCCGAACGCGCCCTCAGCTCCCTGAATGAGCGGCTGGAGCAGTTCTCGATCATGCTGAACCTGATCAGCGAGCAACAACTGCTCAGCGACCGGGCCAAGGCGGTGGCGTTCCGCGAGAAAGACAGTGACGCCCTCCGCCGCGCCATCCAGGACGAAATTCACAAGCAAAACTGGGAAGGCGCGATGTCGCTGGCCAACGAGATGGAAACGGCCTTCGGCTACAAGCAGGAGGCCGACCGGCTCCGCGCCCAGATCGAGGAGCGACGTCAGGAGGTGATCCGCCGACAAATCAACGACGCCATTGCCGTCATCGACCGCCACGCGCGGGCGGAGATGTGGGCCGAGGCCTACAAAGAGGCGCAGCGGATCGCGGCGCAGTTCGCCGGCCACCCGCTGGCTGACTCCCTGCCCGCCGAAGTCGAAAAACGCCGCGAGGCGCACAAGAAACAGCTCATCGACAGTTGGAACGACGCGGTGGCGCGACACGACATCGACGGCGCCATCGAAATCCTCAAGCGGCTGGACCTGTACCTGACCCCCGCCGAGGCCGAGGGCTTCCAGGAAACCGCCCGCGGGATCTTCAAGGAAAAGCTCAACATCCTGCGGACGCAGTTTTCGGTGGCGGTGCAGGACCACAACTGGAACGAGGCGTTGCGTCTGGCGGAGGTGATCCAGCGCGACTTCCCCAATACCCAAATGGCGCGCGAGGTGCGCGAGATGATGGATCTGCTCCGCGCCCGCGCCGCCGGGCTGGAACCCGAAGAAGCCCAGGTCTAACCACGCCGCGCGGCGTTGCACGGGCAGCATGTTTCATGTCGCTGTGATCGGCGCCGGACCGGCCGGCAGCGTCTCGGCGCTGCTGCTGGCACGCTCGGGCATCGATGTCACCCTCATCGAGCAACATCGCTTTCCCCGTGACAAGGTCTGCGGAGAGTGTCTGAGCACCCTGGGAATCGATGTCCTCAGTCGCCTGCGACTGCTGGCCGACCTGCAACACCTTGCCCCGCGCAGCCTGCGGCGGGTGATGTTGTTCCCGCCCGACGCCCGCAGCATCGAGCTTGCCCTGCCTCGGCCGATGCTGGGCGTTTCCCGTCGCGCATTGGATCACCTGCTGCTTCAGGCCGCGCGCGACGCAGGCGCGCGGATCGTCCAACCCGCACGATGCGAGTCGCTCAAACCACTTCGCCTGCGGACTCTCGACGATAACCGCACCAAAACACTCCACGCCGATTTGATCGTGCTGGCCAACGGCAGAGGGCAACCGAGCGGCGACTTCGGCGTCAAGGCGCACTTCATCGGCGTCAATGCCCCGCCGGATACGATCGCTTTGTTCGGCGTCCAGGGACACTACGGCGGAATCGCTCCGATCGAGGCGGATCGCTGGAACCTGGCGTTCAGTGTTCCCGCCGCCCGCATCCGGCATTTCGCGCACAACTACGACCGACTGCTCCAAACCATCATGTTGGAGAATCGGCACCTGGGCAGATGGATGTCCGGTGCCAGGCGAACAAGCGACTGGCTGGTCTCGCCGCTGCCGCGATCTGCCGTGCGCGATGACTGGTCCGACCGCGTCATTCCCGTCGGCAACGCCGCCGCCGCCATCGAACCCATCGGCGGAGAAGGCATCGGGCTGGCGATGCGCAGCGCCGAGCTGGCCGCCGGCAACATCCTCGCCGCCGTTCAAGGCGATCACCGTGTCGATGTCCAGCAACTGAGATCCGAATACCGAAAGTTGTGGGGCTGGCGCGGGCCGGTGTGTCGCGGCGCGGCGATAGCGATCTCCAACCCGCCGCTGGCAAGGCTCCTGGCGCAATGCCTGGCCCCGGGCGATCCGATCATCGCTTCGGTGCTACGGGCGATCGGGAAGACCTAGCGGCGCTGGCGGTCCCCGCGGAGGCCGGGGCCTGTGGCCTGGCATCCACCACCGCTTCGCCCCGCATCAGCTTCTCGTGGGCCGAGCGAATCAGGTTTCTCAGCACCATCAGCAGCGTCTCGGGTTCCAGGTAGGTCTTGGGCATCCGCAGGTAGACGGTCTTCTCATCGATGACCCGCAGTGTGCCCGGTGCGCCGCTGAGCACGAGTTGCGCCTTGCCCGCATCGCGCACCGTCAGCACCACATCCGGCTCCTTGCGGATGATGCTCTCGATGCCGTACAGACCCGCCAGCAAGCGAAGCTCCGTCAGCGCGAACAGCACCAGCGCCTGCCGCGGCGGCTCGCCGAACGCATCGGTGATGTCTTTGGTAAGCTGCTCGAGCATCTCCAGGCTCGTGCAGCGCGTCAGCCGTCGATACACGTCCATGCGCTGGCGATCGTTGGGGATCCATGTCCTGGGCACGATCGCGGTGATCCCGATGTCCACGTGTGCATCCGGCGTCGTCGGCTTCGGCTCGTTCTTCAGTTGCCTGACCGCCTGCTCCAGAAGCTGGCAGTACATCTCATAGCCGACGGTGGCAATGTGCCCGGACTGCTCGGGTCCCAGGATGTTTCCGGCGCCGCGGATCTCCAGATCGCGCATCGCGATCTTGAACCCCGCTCCGAGGTGGGAATACTCCTCGATCGCCTTCAGCCGCTTGGCCGCCACGGGAGTCACCGGCCGGTCCGCAGGCAGCAGCAGATAGCAATACGCCCGATGCTTCCATCGCCCCACCCGCCCGCGTAGCTGGTGCAGCTCGCTGAGCCCGAAGCGGTCGGCGTTGTTGATGATGATCGTGTTGGCGTTGGGGATATCCAGCCCGCTTTCGATGATGGTCGTGCACACCAGCACGTCCGCCTCGTGCCGGATGAACTTCACCATCGCCTCTTCCATTTCCCCATCGGGCATCTGCCCGTGCCCGATGATTACCCGCGCCTCGGGAACCAGCGACTGGATCTCCTCGGCCATCTGGACGATGTTGTGCACGCGGTTGTGCACGAAGTAGACCTGCCCCTCGCGCTGAAGCTCCCGCAGAATCGCCAGGCGAATCCGGTTCTTGTCGTACGCCATCACCTCCGTGACCACGCTTCGCCGATCCTGCGG
Source organism: Fontivita pretiosa (assembly GCF_050410795.1). Taxonomy (GTDB): domain Bacteria; phylum Planctomycetota; class Phycisphaerae; order Tepidisphaerales; family Tepidisphaeraceae; genus Fontivita; species Fontivita pretiosa. The sequence goes on from NZ_CP191258.1 coordinate 5,320,572, forward strand.
CGCCGTCGTCAGCGAGCTGATGTCGCGCAGCCCCAGCATGCTCATGTGCAGAGTCCGGGGGATGGGCGTGGCCGACATCGTCAGCACGTCCACCGTCCGTCGCAATTGTTTCAACCTCTCCTTGTGCGTGACGCCGAACCGCTGTTCTTCGTCGATGACCACAAGCCCCAGGTCGGCAAACTTCACGTCCTTGCTCAGCAGCCGGTGGGTGCCGATGAGAATGTCGATTTCGCCGGCGGCCGTGCGACGCAGGATCTCCTTCTGTTCGCGTGGCGTACGGAACCGGCTGATCGACTCGATCTCGAACGGATAATCCGCCATCCGCTCGCGGAACGAGCGATAGTGCTGCTCGGCCAGCACCGTCGTCGGCACCAGCACCGCCACCTGCTTGCCGTACTCCACCGCCTTGAAGGCCGCCCGCATCGCCAGTTCCGTCTTGCCGTAGCCCACGTCCCCGCACAGCAGCCGGTCCATCGGGCGAGGCTTCTGCATGTCCTGCTTGATCTCTTCGGCGCTGGTGATCTGATCCGGCGTCGGCTCATACGGAAACTCCGCCTCGAACTCGCGCTGCCACTGCGTGTCCGGCGGATAGGCCACCCCCGGCTCGGCGTTGCGCGCGGCCTGGATCTCGATCAGCTCCGCGGCCATGTCCATGACCGCCTCGGAGACCTTCGCCTTCTGCTTCTCCCACGCGCCGGATCCCAGCCGTGAAAGCTGCGGCGTGCCCCGGAAACCACCGATGTATTTCTGGATCAGGTTGATCCTCGCCGCAGGCACGTGCAGCGTCGCGTTGTCCGCAAACCGCAGCGACAGGTACTCCTCCGTACGCCCGTCTTTGCTGATCGTCTGCATCCCCATGAACTTCGCGATCCCGTGCGCCACGTGGACCACGTAGTCCCCGACCTGAAGGTCCAGAAACGAATCCACCGGCCGCGAGGCGATCACCCGCTTGACACGCCGACGCTGCTCGTAGCGGTGGAACAGTTCATGGTGCCCCAGCACGGCAAGCGGACGCGCGCCTGCTGCGCGGTGCGGATGCTGCGGCGGTTCCCACACGAAACCCCGATGCAGATAGCCGATCGGAATCTCGATCTTCTGCGCCAAGCCCGGCGCGTCCTGATCCAGCAGTTCACGCAACCGCCTGACCTCGCCCTCGTTTTCGCAGAACACCGCGATGTCGTGATCCAGCGAAAGCTCGGCAAGCTCGCTAATCGCCTTCTTCGGCTCGGTCTCGAATCGCTGAAGCGAGCGCACCGGCAGATCGAAGTGCTGCACCTGCTCGCCGCTGACGAAGCTCGGCATCGATCCGCTCGACTGGCCGAACTGGCTCATCTCCACCCGCGCAAATCCCCCCGCCAGCCGCAGCAGCGCCGCCAGCGGATAGATCCCCTTCACTTCCGGCAGGCGGTCCAGATAGCTCTTGGACTGCTCGGCGATCTCCAGCGGCGCCCAGAGCATCACGATTGTCCGGCGGTCCAGATAGCTGAACAGGTGAGTCGATTCGCTGACCTCGGGCAGGCTGCCCTTCAGGTCCATCAGCTCAACTGACTCCAGGCTTTCCAGCGATCCGAGGCTGTCCAGATCGAACCGCCGGATCGACTCCACCTGGTCGCCGAAGAAGTCGATCCGCACCGTCATGCCGACCTGCGTCTCGCCGCTGGCGGCCGTCTGCGAATCCGGCTGATCGAACTCGCCGGGAAGGTAGATATCGATGATCCCCCCGCGAACAGCAAAGTCCCCCGGAACCTCGACCTGGTCCAGCCGGTTGTATCCGTGCTCGGCCAGCCACACGATCAGCTTCTCCGGCTCCAGCATCTGCCCCTTGCGCACGGTGCGCACCAGATGCGCAAGCTGACTGCTGGCCGGCACCGACTGCATCAACGCCTGGATCGGGGCAACGATCACGCCCGGCGGATTGCCCGCCGCCGCCAGCCGTGAAATCAGCCGCAACCGGTTGGATGCCTGCTCCTCGCTGACCTGTCCCAGGCTGCCCCCCAGCTCCAGTGCCGGCAGCACATCCGGACGCCGGCCCGTGAACAGCTCGATGTCGTCGGCCAGATCATCGGCCTCGTCGATATGCCCACAGATCAGCAAAACCGGGCGATCCGCCAGTTCGGCGCGCACTGCCGCCACCACCGCCGCCACCGAGCTGCCCCACAGCCCCGACACGGTCACGGCGCGATTCTGATCCACCGCCCGCGCCAACTGGCGCAGCTCCGGCGCAGCAACAACCCGCCCGACAGCATCGGGAACGGTCTTGCTCATCTGCTTCATGCCGCGACAATCCTAGAGGCAGCTCAGGCCTGGGTAAAGGTTCCCCGAGAATCGATCCACCCCCGGTCGATCGATCTGCACCGCCCGGCCCCCGCAGCACATGGCTGCTGCTGCTAGCTGATGAACTGCGACGCCACGCTCACGTAGCGCATGCGCGTCTCGTACAACGCCGTGTCCAGCAGTCGCTTTTCGTCCGGCGTGAGATTGTTGGCCGTCTTTTCCTCCAGCACCGCGAGCGTGTCGATGTAATGCTTGGCCATGTCCAGGTTGACCACCGGCTCGCCGCCGCGAGGGGCAAGATCCCCCAGGTACAACAGCGCCTGGGTCATCAGCGAGTGCACCAGGGTGGCGAAGCTTGCCGGGGGTATCTCGGCACGGCCGCGACCGGCCTGTACGCCCGCCGCAGCCGCCTGCGGCCCAGCCCCCATGTCCCCCACCCCGGCCGTGTACGCCTGCTGACGCTGCTGTTCCTGTTCACGTCGCTTCTGTTCCTCCGCCAGACGACGCTTCTCTTCCTGCGCCTGTTTCTTCCAGTCCGTGTCGATCTGTAGCGATGGGTTTTCCTCGGCCATGGTCCATGCTCCGTTGCTCGCATTTTCCGCGACTGCCGGTATTTCAGTAAGATGTCCCGGCTGATTCTTCGACATCCGCCGAGGCTTTGCAAGCCCCCACCCGAGGCGGAGTGAACCGTTGCCTGAGACAGGCGTAACAATAACACAGGATGTTTTGCGCCGCGCGACGCTGCCGGCGCAGAGCAAAACTTTGTCGTCCCTTGCTTGACAGCATCGGGGCGATGCCTAGAATCAGAATCTCAAGATCGCGGGGTAGAGCAGCCTGGTAGCTCGTCGGGCTCATAACCCGGAGGTCGAGGGTTCGAATCCCTCCCCCGCTACTGGTGATCGGGATGCGGGAACGCATCTCGAAGCACTTCGCCATACGGACGCCGAGGTGAAACATCCTCGGCGTCCGCTTTTTTGCGGCGCGACGGGCAGTGGCACGTCTTTGACAAGCGAGGGGAATCGGCGGATAAAAAGCGCTGACGAAAGTCAGCCCTTGTCGGCGGCGCGGGTTGCCTTCAGTCAGTCCGATTCGGATTGCGCAGCGCCGCTCCGGCAGAAGGCTGGCCTTTCAGGAGAATCATCCAGGCCATGAATGACACGACCCAGGATCGGCGGCGGAGCTCGTTGGTACAGGTCGGCGGCGCCTTGGGCATCGCCGCGGTCTGCATCGCCCTGGCCGTCTTCGTCGTCGCGCTGTTCAACTTCGAGGCGGTCTTCATCCTCTCGCCGCTGCCGACAATCCTGGCCGCGATCGGCCTGGTCGTCGCGATCGTCGGCGGCGTGCGGCAGAAGCACGTGCACGATCAGGAGACCCAACCCCTGGCCGCCCTGTTCGTCACCATCCTCGGCCTGCTCATGGGCATCATCGAGATGGCGATCTGGCTGAGGTAAGCCGGCGAAGCGTCTGGATCTTCACCTGATCCCCATTTCCCTGAGGTTCTTGAGGCTGCGTTCGACGCACTCGAACGGATCGCGGCCGTTGCAGTGGTCCTGCTCGATGATGTACCACTGCACCCCGGCCTCGCGGCACGCCTGGAGAATGCCGGGCCAGTTGAGATTGCCCTCGCCGATCTCCGCCATGAGCTGGGTGCGGTCGGGCCTGACGCTCATGTCCTTCAGGTGCACGCAGGGGATTCGCCCTTTGACTTTGTTGATCCACTGAATGGGGTCTCCTCCGCCGGCCACGATCCAGTAGGTATCGATTTCGAACCAGACTTTCGGCGAGCACTCTTCGATGAGGATGTCCAGGGCGGTTTTCCTGCCGAAGCGGAACAGCTCGTGGCTGTGATTGTGGTAGCCGATGCTGATGCCCGAGCCGTCGAACTTGTCGGCGACGGCGCTATAGTCCCGGGCGAACTGGTGCCAGTCGGCCTCGCGGCCTTCCTTGCTGTTGTATCCCCCAATCGCGGTATAACGGCAGCCCCACAGCTTGTGGTCCTCGATGACCTGCGCCGTGTGGTCTCGCATCCTCTCCAGCGAAATGTGCGTGGCGCAGCACTCGAGCCCTTCGTTGTTCAGGATTTTGGCCAGCTCCCTGGCCTCGATCGGCCCGAAGGCCGACACCTGGATCGCGTCGTATCCGATCTTCTTGACCCTGGCCAGGGTCCTGGCGATGTCGGCCGGGGTTTTGGTGAACTCGCGCAGGGTGTACATCTGACAGGCGATTTGCGATCGTGCGGTGCTGCTCATGAGCATGTCCTTCTGGTCAGGGTTTCTGTCCGGCGGATCCTGTTCCACCCGGGAAAAAGACCGAAAGCACCTTAAAGTCCTGTGCCCCGATTTGCAACCGCAGCGACGGCGCGAGCAGCGGCCGCCGCGATTGTTTGCGACCGGCACAACCGCTAAAACACACAGCACACGAGGCGAGGTTGCGTGCCAACGGCTTCAGGTGCTTGCCCCGATGATCAATTTCTACGACATCGCGTATGGTTTGGGCGTGGCGGTTTCGGCGCCGTACTGGGTGATCAAACCGTCGGCGCGGAGCAAGGTGCTCTCGGCGTTCAGCCAGCGCATGGGCGATGTCGCCCGCCGCCAGTCCGACGCCACGGCGGTGATGATCCATGCGGTCAGCGTCGGGGAAATCAACGCCACCCGGGCGCTGGTCCACGAGCTGCGGCTCCGCCGGCGCGACCTGCACATCATCATCTCGACGACGACCAGAACCGGTTACCAGCGCGCACAGGAGCTGTACGGCGCCGCGCCGCACGTCACGCTCATCCGGTATCCGCTGGATTTCACCCCAGCCGTCACGCGCGTGCTCGATTCGCTGCGACCGAGCCTGGTTGTCCTGATGGAGCTTGAGGTCTGGCCCAACTTCATGCAGCAGTGCCGCAAGCGAAACATCCCGGTGATTCTGGCCAACGGCCGGCTGACCAGCTCCAGTTTCCGGCGATACCGGCTGGTCAGGCCGATCGCGGCGAGCATGTTCTCGCGGCTGGCGATGGTCTGCGCGCAGGATGAGACGTATGCCGGACGGTTCGAGGCGCTGGGCGTGCCGCGAGATCGCATCCTCGTCACCGGCACGATGAAGTTCGATACGGCGCAGGTCGCCGACAGCGTCAGCGGCGACGCCACGCTCGCCTGGGCGCTGGGACTCAACCGAGGCGCAGAACCCATCTGGGTCTGTGGCTCAACCGGACCCGGCGAGGAGCAGATCATCCTCAGGGAATACCGCAATCTGCTGGCAACGTTCCGGCGGCTGCGGCTGGTGATCGTGCCGCGAAAACCCGAGCGATTCGACGAGGTCGCGGCTCTGATCGAACAGTTTCGCTTCACGTGCCTGCGGCGATCGCGCAATCTGCCCCCCCCGATCGACCCCCCGGTCCCTCCCGTGATCCTCGGCGATACCATGGGCGAGCTGCGAAAGTTCTACAGCATCGCCGACATCGTCTTCGTCGGCAGATCCCTGGTTGATCTGGGACCCCGACAGCACGGCAGCGACATGATCGAGCCTGCCGCACTGGCCAAGCCGATCATCGTCGGACCCCACACCGGCAACTTCGAGCAGCCCATGCGACTGCTCAAAGCCGCCGACGCCGTCCTGGAGGTCGTCGATGGCGAGTCATTGAACCAGGCGGTACGCGTGCTGATCAGCACCCCCGCCGAAGCCAAAGCCATGGGCCGCCGCGCCCAGCAGGTGGTCCGCGCCGCCCGGGGCGCCACGCAGCGGCATGTCGAAGTGATCCTCAACGCTTTGGCATCGGTCAAGCCCCAAAGCTGACCCACCGCCGTGCGCCGCCGGGCGAAGCGTCGAGTGCCGGAGGCTCATTGATATCCACATGGCGCACCACTGATCCGCTGGCTACTCCGTCTCGCGAAGGGCGGCGACTTTCTCCTGCAACAGCCGCGTGATCTGTTCCTTGGCGCGGTAAACGCTGTTGATGTGCATGTCGAGCTTTTCGGCCACTGCCTGTGCGGGCTGATCAAAAACCACAAACAGCTCGAAAGCACGAAACGTCTTGGTGTGGCCCATCGTCTCACGCACTTCCTCCAGCAGGCGGCGAAGCTGCTGCTGTTCCCACACATCGCTCCAGACCTGCTCGACGGCGATGGCCTCGGGATCGATCTCGTCCAGCGGCTTGCCCTGCAAACGGGCCTCGTTGCCGATGCGTCGTCGCAGCGCCCGGAACGTGCAGACCTTCAGATACCCGCGAAAACGCCCCTTGCTCGGGTCATACACAAACGTTGGCGACTTGGCGTAGAAACCCAGCATCACGTCCTGGATCACGTCATCCACGTCCTGCGGCCGGGCGCCCAGTCGTTTGGCGAATCCAGCGATGACCGGTGCGTAACGGGCGCGGAATTCCTCCCAGGCCATCTCCCGCGGCACCGGGTCCGCCTGATTCAGCCGCAGAAAAATCGTCGGATTGGTCGTGGGATTGTCAGGGCCGGGATTCACGGCATGCTCCTGGTCGTGGCGATCGTCGCGGGTGCTGCGCACGTGTCAGCAGACCTGGCCGCGAGCGAACCTCGCCAACGGGTGATAGGCGCGCAACGCCACATTTCTAACACAGCCAGGGAGCCTGCAACAGCCCGTCAATCAGGGTTGCGCTGCGACCCGGGGCCTGTGGTTGGCCCGGAAGCAACCGCGGCGGTCAAGGCGGCAAACGACAGGACCTGATCGCCTGCTCCCTTCTCGGCCGCCACGGCGCGGGCGGCAGATTCCTGCCCGAAAGCCACGATCCCCGAACCCATCGGCGTGTGGAATTGCCCGCTCAACAGATAGTGCGCCTGCGCGGCATCGAGCCATTGCAGGCTCTGGTAGTCGTGAACATATCGGCGGACGACCCGCAGCTCGGGATGGGCGCGCTCGTAGGCGATCATGTCACCGATGTCGTCGAACAGAAGATCACGCACTGCACCGTCGGCGTCCGTGACCCGCATGGCGGCGGCGTGCCGCTCCTCGCTCAGGATCATCCCGCAGTGCACGCATTCATCCGAGCCGTAGCGCACGCGAGGCGGGCCGTCGGCGGGCTGGGGCGAGCAGCCGAAGCCCGTCACCACCGTCAGCGCCAACCAGGCCAGTACACGCCTCATACCGAGGATCTCCGCCTCAGGACGATCGCCGCCAGACACAGCGGCGTCAACGTCCAGACCGCCAGGATGCTGCTGAAGATCAGGCTCAGCCATTGCCCGTAGGTTTGCTGTGCGTACAGACCGGCCGGCCCCAGCACGTCCAGCGATGCACCTACCGACTGAAGCGACCACATCTTGAAGACCTGAAGCGGATTGAGCAGTGCCAGCGCCAACAGCCGCTCGATCGGCAGCCGGAGACTGAGCGTGCCGGCCATCAGACCCAGATCGCTGACGAAGACCAGCGTCAGCCACAGGAATACGGCCGCGCCGATGGCGACGCTGGTTCGCCGCGCCATCGTCGAGAGCAGCAGCCCCAGGCTCAGCATCGCCAGCGCCAGCACGAACGTGAGCGTGGCCAGCAGCACCAGGCTGGCCGGATGCGTCGCAGCGCCCTGCCAGGCGAGCACGCCCGCGACCGCGCCGAAACCGAGGCAGATGGATGCCAGCAACGTCGCCGCCAGCCCCAGGAACTTGCCCAGCAGCAACTCGGCGCGATTGACCGGCTGGGCCAGCAGGTACGCCAGCATCCCGCGTTCACGTTCGGAGGAGATGGTGGCGGCGCCGGCGGTCAGCGCCATCAGCGGCACCACCAGCAGCACCAGATTCACCAGGCCCGCGCTGGTGCGTCCGAAGCCGCTCATGCCCCCGCCGGCGCTGGCCGCCGACGCATACGAGACCCCCAGCCCCAGTGCCGCCAGCGCCAGCGTGTAGAGCATGAACCACCGGCTGCGCAGCGCATCGCGAAGCTCTCGCCGCCCGAACAGCAGGATCGATTCCAGTGTCGATGCACCGCGCGACAGCGCCGCGGCGAGCGGGTCCGAGACAGGTTGATTTGCTGCGGCGACTTTCGTTTTCATTGCGGCACCTCGCGATCAGCAGCCCTGGCGACGATGTCGAAGTCCTCCACCCGGATGGCCGCCGCCTCCAGACGATGCAGCGCCTCGGCGCGGCGTGTCCGCTCGGCGACAACATAGATTCCGCGCCCGTTGCGGTGTGCGGCGAACCCGCTGGCGTTCAGCAGCTCGATCGCCGCCCCAATTCGCGATGGATCAAGCTGCACGTGCAGCAGGGTCTGCTGCTGGCGGGCGGCGATGAACTGCGCCGCGGGCAGGTCGCCGGTCTTCACCCCACGATCCAGCGTGACCACGCGTGTCGCCAGCGCCTCGATCTCCTCGGGGCGATGCGAAGCAAACAGAATCGCGCGGCTGGACGAACGCGCCAGCGACGACAACAGCGAGATGAACTGCGCGCGGCCGCAGGCATCGAGGCTGGCGGTGACCTCGTCCAGAACGAGCACCGGCGGCTCGCCCAGCAACGCGATCGCCAGCGCCAGACGCTGCTTCATCCCGCCGGACAATTCCCGCACACGCTTGTGCTGATCTGCCCCCAGCCGCACGCGCTCCAGAACCGGCTGGATATCGTCCACCTGTAAGCCCCTGAGCCGTCCGAAAAACCTCACCGCCTCGCCGACGCGCAGCTCATCCTGGAAACCCAGCTCCTGCGGGACGTATCCGATCAGCCGCCGCGCCAGCTTGCCCTGCTTCCAGGCATCCAGCCCGGCGATTCGGATGCGTCCCTGGTATCTGAAGGCTCCCAGCACGCAGCGGATGATGGTCGTCTTGCCCGCGCCGTTCTGTCCCCAAAGCGCCACCGCCTCGCCAGCGTTGATCGTCAGCGACACATCATTCACCGCGATGGCTCGTCCGAATCGCTTGGTCAGGTGTTCGATGCTGATCATGCGGCACCTCCGACAATGGGGACAACGCCAACCGATGGCCGAGCAGGAGCATGGCGAATGCGAGGCACTCCCAGTGCAGCCATCGCGATGATCCCCGCCACACACACCATCGCCGCGCCAACCGCCGCCAGCGCGCCGCGCTGCGATTGCCCGCTGCCGGCCACCGCCAGCTCGACCGGTCGCATCAGCGGTGCCGGATCGGCGAACTTGGCTTCCGGCTGCACCGCCGGCAGCGCTCGACCGATGAACTCCAGCGCATCGTGCGCCGGGCTGAACAGCATCAGCCGCAGTTTCGGCTCGCGATCAATCAGGCTCTCGAACAGCTTGCGAGCCCGGTAGGGCTGATCTCCAACGCCGTCGTGGTCGGCGTCGTAGCCGCCGTAGTCGGACCAGAAATTGCCACGCCCGCCGTGTGCGAACTCATTGCCGTCGATGCCGCCGCGGCCCTGCACCGCCACCTGCTCGATGTTGTCGATGAAGTTGTTGCCCACGATCCGATTGCCGCGCACCGCCGGCAGAACCGTCATCCCGATGTCATTGCACGCGAAGGTATTGCCGCTGATCACGGCGCTGCCGGGCCGGCGCGTGTACGGAGAGCCATCGATGTACACGCCGACGCGGTTGCCGCTGAACAGGTTGCCTTCGATCGTGTAGGCGTCGATCTCCTTCAGCCCCACGCCGTAACCACTGGGGCCCCGGTTGCCCACGAACCGGTTGCCCCGAAGTGTGAAGCTCCGCCCGTACATCAGGTACACGCCCACCGAGTTGTCGCACAGCAGGTTGCCCTCGAGCGTGACCTGGTTGGCGAACATCAGGTGAAAGCCGTAGCGGTTGTTTCGCGAGACGTTGTCCCGGACGATCACCCTGTTTGAATACCACAGAAGCGCATCGCGTCCGTTCTCGATCACGTTCTGCTCGATCACGCAATCGTCCGAGCGGAACAGGCGAAGCGCATCGCCTCGACGCGCGATGTCCAGTGGCTTGGAGCTGATGTGATTTCGGCTGATGCGGCAACCAGGGGCCAGCTTCAGGTCAATTCCGAACAGCACGTCCTGGAAGCGGTTGTCCTCGATGACGGCGTTGGCCGCCAGCACGCGGATGCCGGTGTTCTCGTGGTCCAGGCTGTCGCCGCTGCCACGGATCACCAGCCCGCTGACCCGGCAGTCGCGCGCGGCCAGGATGATCACGTCGCCCCTGCCGCCGCCGTCAATGGTGGGCCAGCCATGACCGACCAGGCTGATCGGTTTGCTGACCACGATGCCGCCGCGGTACACCCCCGGCCCCAGCTCGATGGTGGCGCCGGGCTCGGCCGCGTCGATCCGCGCCTGAAGGTCCTGGGCGGCAGTGACGGCGGCGATGAACAGGCTCAGGAAGATAGCGACGCTCAGGTCGCGCATGGCACACCCTTCTGCCCGCCAGCGGCGCTTTGCACGGCCCGCTCGAACAGCGGCTTGTATGCCAGCCGATGAAACACCAGCGCCAGCAGCGACAGTCCCGACGCCGCCCACGCCAGGTACAGCCCCCAGCCCATCCAGGCGATCGTCCTGAACTGCCCGATCTGCCCGACCCCCAGGATCGTCGGCACGAAGGGTTTGACGCTGGAGGACAACGGCGCATGCGGATCCAGGTTCAGTCCAAACTCCCTCATCCACCAGTACATGTCTCCCAGGAATGCCGCCGGGAACAGGATCGTTGGCAGCACCAGCAGCACCGCCCAGCGCGAGTGGATGAACGTGGCGCCTTCGACCAGCAGCACCATCGCGATGATTGCCCAGACGCTGATGGTCTTCTCCAGCGGCGCTGCTTCCTCAAGTCGGCGCATCCCGATGTAGTGGTTCAGCGCATTGATCTCGCGAACGTGTCCTTCCACGCGGTTTACGTACGCCGTCAGGTACAGTCCCTTGGGGTACTGCGGCGCTTCGAGCTTCATGTGCCAGTAGGGCAGGAACAGGGAAGCCAGCAGGCAGATCCGCGCTGCCGACAGCGTGATCGTGGGCAGCGCATATCGCCCCGGGTGGCGCGTCAGTTCCTCTGGTGGGATCCGCGGACCGAAAATACGGGTGATGATGCTCATGGTTCAACTCCACGATTGGCCATGCCTCGCGACGGCGGGCCATCGCGCCACGCGGGCGCTTCGGCGCCCGCCGTCGCGGGCAGGCGATACATCCTCAGCAGGCGCAACGTATGTCTACCGGGCATCCGCCGCGGGCGCCGCGCCGCCGGCCCGCGGTTTGACCTGAAGGTAGCCCATCATTTCCAGATGCAGCGCCGAGCAGAACTCCGTGCAGTAGAACGGATAGGTTCCGGCCCGGCTGGCCTTGAACTCGATCTGCTGATACTCGCCCGGCTCCAGGCTCAGGTTGATGTTGTAGCCGCCGACGCAGAAGCCGTGCGTTGCGTCCGGCGCCTGCTCCAGATTGGTCAGGTGCCAGACCACCGTCTCGCCCTCTTCCACTTCCACGTTTTCGGGCGTGAAGTGGCTGCGAACGACGGTCATGTACACGTGCACCTTGCCATCAGGCTCCCTGACCACCTTCTCGTCTCCGGGCATCGGCGCCTTGGGGTCCACGGCATTGATTTCCGGATTCCAGCCCACCTCCGGATACACCGCCCACGGCTGGAGCTTGTCGGCCTTGATCATCTGGGCATAATGCGGCTCGCCGCTGCCGATCGGCATGTCGTAGAGGAGCTGCATCCTGTCCCCCCCCTCGCTGATGTCCACGAGCTGGAAGTTCTGCGGCAGCAGCGGGCCGGTCTGGAAGAAACGGTCCACCGACCACTTGTTCATCCCGATCATATACTTGCCGTCGGGAGACGCCGTGTCCCCCTCGGCGCAGACCAGATGCCCGATGTTGTAGTGCATCGGGACCTTGCCGACGACCTTCCACGGCTGCTGCCCGTGCTTGGCCAGCTTCCCACCCAGCGTCCAGCGGGCAATCGCCGAGTCCAGGAACAACGACGTGTACGCGTATCCCTTGTCGTCAAACTGCGTATGCAGCGGCCCGAGGCCCAGCTCCACCTGCACTTCCTTGCAGGCATCAAAGTCGAGCACCGGCACGCCGTACTCGTCCCGGGAAGCGATCTTGCCCGATGCGATCGCCGCCTTGATCTTCGCCGTCGAGTACACCGTCACGTGCGGATCGAGCTTGCCGGAGACGACGATGTATTCGCCATCCGGAGTCACATCCACCCCGTGCGGGCTCTTGGGCTCCGGTATGAACCACAACACGCCTTCCTTGACCGACGTGTCCAGCCGAAGCACCTTGAAACCGTTGATCGTCTCGGCCCGGCCAGCCTTCACAAGCTGCTCGGCCTTCTTCCAGTCCACCACGTGCAGATAGTCCATGTCTCTCTGGCTGGCGGCGGCTTCCAGCGGCGGCTGGCCTTTCTCGATGGCACCATACGCCGCCTCCGCGTTGAACGAGTTGCCGAACAGCAACCCGTCGCTGGCGAACTTGCCCGCGTCGAAGAGATCCTGGTGATACGGCGGCAGCTCCAGCGCAAAGCTCTGGTCCTTGTCGATCCGACCCTTGGCGCGATCGAACTTCCACAGCGTCACCATCCCCCGGTACTGCTTCTTGAAGTCCTCGATCGGCGCATAGCTGTTGCCCAGCGGGTTGGCGTACTGCCCGCCCTCGATGATGTATTCCGTGTTCGGAGTGACGAACCCGCATCCGTGATCGCTGAGCGTGATCGGGTTCTTCAGGATCTGCTTGGTCTCGAAGTCTCGCAGGTCGATCACCGCGATCCGCGCGTTGGCCTTGTCGCCGATGAACAGGAACTGTCCGTCGTACTCGCCATTGGTCTCCGACAGCGCCGGATGGTGCGTGTCGCCCCAGCGAATCTTGTGCTTCTCATCAAGATCCCCGCCGGCCAGCACATGCTCGCCCGCCCCGTAGCCGTAGCCTTGCCAGGGCTCGGGCGTGAACACCGCGATCGTGCGCAGCAGGCGCATCGACGGCACGCCGATCACGAAGATCTGCCCGCTGTGTCCGCCCGAAGCGAACGTGATGTACTCGTCGTGGCGGCCGCTGGGCATGTATGTCTTGGCCGCCGCGATCAGGTCATCCACGTTCAGCCCGCGCTCTGAAGCGATCTTCTGAAGCTGCGCCACGTGCCCGCTGCCCAGCTCCACCTTCGCCGGCGGATCCTGTGCCGCCACTACCCCGCACAACCCCGCCACGCCCACTGCTACCGCGGCCGATCGGGCCGCGCCCTTGATCCGTTGCTTCATGTCTCGCCACATGGCTCAGGTCCTTTCCGTGAGTGTTCGCGAGGGTCGGCCAGGCTGCCCTCGATGGTTCCCGTTGCCTGCTGTTGCGCGATCTGCTACTGCACGTTGGCCGACTGACGCAGCGACCGCAGATACGCCACGATGTCCCGAATCTGTTCGTCCTTCAGCGCCGGATTGCCCCCCTTGGGAGGCATCGCAATCTTCGTGGTGTTCTCCGGGTCGGTCGGGCCTCGACCCCTCTTGATGAACTCCACAAGCTGCTCATCGCTCAACTTCGCCACGAACTCGCTGTTGACCAGGTCCTTGCCCATGTTCTTGATGCCGCGGGCGTCCTTCCCATGGCAGGCCATGCACGAGATGTACGCCTTCTTGCCCCGCGCCGGATCGCCAGCACTGGCGGCGGGAGCGGCCGCGGACTGTGGATTGGGCACTGCCGAACCCGCAGGCGCCGCCATTGATATCGCCGCCGCTGTCGGCGTCGGTCGGTCCGTCGTGCTGGCGGTCGCAGAAACGCCAGAGCTTGCTTCAGGTGCGGGCGAGGGGCTGGCCGCCGAGGTCTTTTCCGCAGGCGCTGAACCCGCCGCTGCCGGGTTCTGAAGTGATCGCAGATACGCCACGATGTCCCGAATCTGTTCGTCCTTCAGCGCCGGGTTGCCGCCTTTGGGAGGCATCGCAACCTTCGTGGTGTTCTCCGGGTCGGTCGGGCCTCGACCCCTCTTGATGAACTCCACGAGCTGTTCGTCGCTCAACTTCGCCACGAACTCGCTGTTGACCAGGTCCTTGCCCATGTTCTTGATGCCGCGGGCGTCCTTCCCATGGCAGGCCATGCACGAGATGTACGCCTTCTTGCCCCGCGCCACCGCCTGCGGATCCAGCGCGAATGTCGCGTGTGATGCGGCGGTCGGCTTGCCCGCGGCCGACTCGACACCGCCGAGGCTGAGCGACTCCGCCTGCTGCGCCGCCAGTGGCGCAGACGGCTGGCCGATCACCAGCTCTACCTGCGGCAGAGGCCCGCTCGGAATCCGACGCGGATCCGACAGGCCACGCAAATACGCCACGATGTCCGCTATGTTTTGGTCGCTGAAATCGGCCCGGCCCCCTTTGGGTGGCATCGGCACTTTCGTCGTGTTCAGCGGGTGATCCGCAGGTCTGCCCTCGGTGATGAACGCCGCCAGCTCCGCGTCGCTCAACCTGCGGACGAACGTGCTTCTGGTCAGATCCTTTCCCAACCCGGCAACGCCGCTCCCGTTGGGCCCATGACATGCGGCGCACGCCATCGCGTACAGTTGCTGCCCGCGCGCGTAGGCCGCCGCGTCCAGCTTCGCCGGGCGCGGCGCCAGTGCCTCAGCCAATGACTGCTGCTGACGCTGCCTGGCTTGCAGGCCCATCCACACCGCCGCACAAAGCCCCAGCGTCAGCAGCGGCACCAGCACCGCCGCCGCTCCCGCCAGCAGGTCCGGCCCCTCGCGCCCGCCGCTACAGCCTGTCGCCGCCGCTTCCGATTGGCTGGCCTGGCTGGCTGTCTCGGCGGCATTGAGCGTCATGGTCATCGGGCGACTCCTGCCAAATCAGTAGTTCTGGACCTTTATATCCATAACTCCTCGGCAAGGCAAGCCCTCCCAATCACTTTTTTTACCCCGCCGCTGCCAGATCCCTGCACGAACTGCAGTTACGCGATTAACATTTCCGGCGCGATTTGCCCGCTGGCGTCAAAGCCGCTTGTCCGATAGCATGCCCACACCGTCGGTTGATTGATCCGCTTCACCGCGATTCGGGAGTCTTGAAAAACGTGTTCTCGCTCACCGCCGAATATGCGCTGCGCATCGTCGTGTTCCTCGGCACACTGCGTGGGCGCCCCGCCACCACCGCGCAGATCGCCGCCGCCACTCGTGTCCCTTCAGGATATCTGTCCAAAATTCTCCAGAATCTGGCCCGACGTGGCATCGTGCGCTCGCAGCGCGGACTGGGCGGCGGTTCGGTGCTGGCAAAAGACCCCAAACAACTCAGCGTCTATGACGTGATCGACGCCATCGCCCCGCTGCCCAGAATCGCCATCTGCCCGCTCGGATTGCCTTCGCACGCCTCGGCCCTGTGCCCCCTGCACAAACGCCTGGACAACGCCATGGCCATGGTCGAGCAGGCGTTCCGCGATTCCACCATCGCCGACCTGCTGGCCGAGCCCACCACCAGCATTCCGCTGGGCGCGTTGCCCACCGACCCCGCCGCCGCCACGCGTGCCGCCGAGGCCGTCTTCCCCGTCGAGCGTGTCGATCATCGTCACGCCACGACTGCCTCTGCCGCTCGCCGTGAACCGTCCAGATCCAAAGCTTCCCCCACCCCACGCCGACGCCCCGCGTCCAAAGACCGTTGAGTCGTTCGGGTCATTCCCCATTGATTTTGCGCCCCATCCACCCTAGATTTGTCGTAGATGCCCGGGCGATTAGTTCAGTTGGCTAGAACGCACGGATCACACCCGTGAGGTCACAGGTTCGAGTCCTGTATCGCCCATTTCCCCTTCTCGCACCAAGCTGCATACCGCCGCGTCTCCCTGTAACCTCGATGGTTCCAGCGTTCTGGTGGTCTCCGCTTTCCGCGGCATTCTGCCCGATTCCGCCGTATACTGTGCCGGATTCTGTGCCGCGCAAACCTTTTGTTCGTGTACGCTCCCACGTCCGCTTGCCCGCTGGAAGTCGGCATCCAGGGTCTACGCACAGCGCGTAGTAACGGGCGGCCCCGGCGGGCGAATTGCCGATCCACCTGCACACCGTGGCCAGGTCGTATTCCCGCATCAACTCGGTCTGCCTGCCTCTCCGCCGGTTGCAGCAGCGTTTTGGCCAGGGCGACCGGTGCGCGCGGTGGATGATCCGCTGAAACTGCGTTCGCCGGTTGGCCGATACAACCAGCCGGCGCTTCGCCCCAGCCGGTGATCCCTTCCGCCGATCCGGCGCCCGCAGACTCAGCCCGACGATCCGCCCGTCGCCTGCATGCTCAAGAAAGATGCACGCACCGCTCGGCGGATTCTCTTTGCAGCCGTCCCCACCGGCGGGCAGCGCCCGCAGGTCGTAGCCCGCTGCCCAGCCCGGCGCGAGCTTTCCCCACGCCGAAGCAGGCACGGCGGTCGCCTCGGCCAGAGCGGCCAGATGCTCCTGGTCATCGCGGACCGCAGTCGCTCGAACTGCGCCCACAGTCACGCTCGGCACTCGCCGATGGCGCCGCAGTGGCGGCGCTACCGGGCGCCGCCAAAGCCAATGCTTACGTCAATCGCGTACGAGGGTCGTGACGTCCATTGACACCAGGTAAGAATGCCTGCTAAATGGGTGAGACGCGCTCGGGGCACGTCTAAGCACGGTTCCAACAGAGAGGGGGCCGACATGGGCTGGTCGCCGGATGTGGTGATGACCATCGCCGAGTTGTCCAAATACCTGAAG
Organism: Fontivita pretiosa; assembly: GCF_050410795.1. Classification (GTDB taxonomy): domain Bacteria; phylum Planctomycetota; class Phycisphaerae; order Tepidisphaerales; family Tepidisphaeraceae; genus Fontivita; species Fontivita pretiosa. Next base: position 5,337,381 of record NZ_CP191258.1, read on the forward strand.
GCTTTCCGGTCCACGCTCTACACGTACAGTGTGTCCCAGGAAGGCAGGCTGCCCACCCTGGAAGGTTGGACCATGTTGTACGGTTACGGTGCGGCGGCGGATCAGTCGGTGCGTAACGACGCGAACAAGACATTTCGCAACAACAGTGAACGTGAGGGCGCGTAGATGGACGTCTTTGACCTTCGGAACCGTCTGATCAGGGACTACGCGAAGTTCGTGCGCAGCTTCATAGCGATCCAGGATGCACGCATTGCGGAGTACGTGGATCACGAGCTTGAAGAAGGCGCTCTCTGGCCCGACCCGCTCGTCCAATTGAACCCGTCCTTCGAGCCGGGCGAGACCATCGACGAGCTTGCCGACCAGGGCGTTCTTCACGATGAGTGCCGCCGCATCTTCCGTTTGAAATCCGGCCCCACCGACACAGGCAAGCCCCTTCGGCTCCACCGGCACCAGGCCGATGCCGTACGAGTCGCTGCGTCGGGGGGAAATTACGTGCTCACCACCGGCACGGGGTCCGGCAAGAGCCTTGCGTACATCATCCCGATCGTTGACCACGTGCTGAGGAACGGCACGGGTCGCGGCATTCAGGCGATTATCGTTTATCCGATGAACGCATTGGCCAACAGCCAAACCAACGAGCTGGTGAAGTTTATTCACTTCGGCTATGCGGATGACCAGCGACCGGTGACCTTCCGACGGTACACGGGGCAAGAGTCTGCGGAAGAGCAACAGCAGATCGTTGCCGACCCGCCGGATATCCTCCTGACCAACTACGTCATGCTGGAGCTTCTGCTCACTCGGCCCCACGAGAAACCCCTGGTCCGAGCCGCGTCCGGCTTGCGATTCCTCGTTCTTGATGAGCTTCACACGTACCGCGGCCGACAAGGCGCGGATGTGGCGATGCTGGTTCGTCGCGCTCGGAACGCCTTCTCGGCAGACACGCTTCAGTGCGTCGGCACGTCAGCGACCTTGGCAAGTGGCGGAAGATGGGCGGACCAGCAAGCGGAGGTCGCAAGGGTCGCATCTCAGATATTGGGTGCCACGGTTGAACCGCAAGGGGTAATCGGCGAAACGTTGCGCCGCATGACCCCCGAGGAGAACCGTCAGGATCCGATGTTTCTCTCCCGGCTGGCCGCTCGCGTGTCGCAGCCGTCAGCCGTACCAGAGAGCTTCGAGCAGTTCTTGAACGATCCTCTGGCGTCGTGGATCGAAAGCACATTCGGCGTACGTCGCGAGCCTGAAAGCGGGCGATTCGTGCGACAAGACCCCCGACGCATTACCGGGCCGAGCGGAGCGGCTGAAGAACTGAGCAGGCTAACTGGTCAGCCGCCGGAGCGCTGCGTCGCCGCGATTCAGCAGATGCTGCTGGCTGGATACACCTGCCTGAATCCAGATACCGGTTTCCCCGTCTTTGCCTTCCGGGTTCACCAGTTCATCAGCGGTGGCGACACCGCGTATGCGTCCCTTGAGCCGGAACAGCACCGATACGTGACACTTCATGGACAGCAGTACGTGCCGGGAGATCGACGCAAGGTACTGCTCCCCTTGGCATTTTGCCGTGAGTGCGGACAGGAGTACTACTGTGTCCGCCTGGAGCCCGACGAGACCTCCGGCCGACAGAGGTTTCTGCCGCGCGACCTCCGCGATACACGGCCTGAGGACGACAGTAAGCCGGGCTTCCTGTATGTCAGCACGCAGCATCCTTGGCCGGACGAAGCCAAAGAGATGCTCGCTCGTCTGCCCGAAGACTGGCTCGATGCGGATGGCCGAATCCTGGGTCGCCGCCGCAAGGAACTGCCGCAAGCTGTCAATGTCACGACCGATGGTCGTCTTGACGAAACCGGCCTGCGTGCCTGGTATCTTCCGGCCCCTTTCCGATTCTGCCTTCGCTGCGGCGTGTCCTATGGCACCCGCCAGAGGTCGGACTTTCAGAAGCTCAGCACCCTCGGCTCCGGCGGCCGAAGCACGGCAACAACGATCCTTAGCCTCGCCGCGATTGTTCACCTGCGCGAAATGCCGCTTGCACGTGAGGCGAGAAAGTTGCTCAGTTTCACCGACAACCGGCAGGACGCATCGCTGCAAGCCGGTCACTTCAACGACTTCGTCGAGGTGGGGCGACTTCGCGCAGCGCTCTATCTGGCAGCGGTCCGTGCGGGAGCGGACGGGTTGCGGCATGATGAACTGGCGATGAAGGTATTCGATGCGCTCGGCCTGCGCTTCGAGGACTACGCCAGCGATCCGTCTGCCCGCTTCCAAGCTCGCGATGAAACCAACCGCGTCCTGCGTCACGTCCTGGGCTATCGCCTCTACCGTGACCTGCTGCGCGGCTGGCGAGTCACCGCGCCCAACCTTGAGCAAGTCGGTCTGCTCGTCATTGACTATCCCTACCTCCGACAGGTGTGCGAGGCGACGGACATCTGGCAGTCCGCCCATCCGTCGTTGGCAAACGCGAGCGTTGAGCAGCGCATGGAAGTGTCCCGCGTCCTGCTCGACCTCATGCGCCGGAGCCTGGCGGTCAAGGTGGAGTACCTCGACCAGCAGTTCCAAGAGCGTCTCCTGCTCCAGAGCAGCCAGCGCCTTATCCCGCCTTGGGGCTTCGACGAAAACGATCAGGTCCGCGACCTGGAGCATGCGGCGGTGCTTTACCCACGAGCTTACCGTCCGGGGCAGGATTACGGCGGCGACCTGTTTCTGTCATCGTACAGTGGCTTCGGCCAGTACGTGCGTCGCCCGACCACGCTTCAGGCTGGGCGGCTGACGCTGGACGACACTGCACGCATCATCAGAGACCTGCTCAGGGCATTGCAGCAAGGCGGCATCTTGACAGTGGTGCACGAGCCACATGCGGACAACGATGTCCCCGGCTATCAGCTACTGGCCGACAGCATGGTCTGGAAAGCCGGCGATGGCACGCGAGGCTATTACGACCCAATCCGCCAGCCGACGATGTCGGCGGAAGGCAAGCGGCCGAATCCTTTCTTTCAACAGTACTACAGGGACGTCGCCCGCCTCACCCACGGCATTGAGGCGCGAGAGCACACCGCGCAGGTTTCTTACGAGCACCGCCAGAAAAGGGAAGAAGCATTCCGTGAGGGGCGATTGCCTGTGCTCTATTGCTCGCCGACGATGGAACTCGGCATCGACATCGCGCAGTTGAACGCGGTGAACATGCGGAATGTCCCGCCCACGCCGGCCAACTACGCTCAGCGCAGCGGCCGTGCCGGGCGTAGCGGTCAGCCCGCCCTGGTATTCACCTACTGCGCCTCGGGCAGCCCGCACGACCAGTACTTCTACAGACAGTCGGAGAAGATGGTGGCGGGCGTGGTCTCCCCGCCGCAAATCGACTTGGCAAACGAGGACTTGATCCGGTCTCACGTTCAGGCCATCTGGCTATCTGAAACGGGCCTGTCCCTCGGAGTCTCGCTTCGTGACCTGCTTGATCTCACCGGCGACCCGCCATCGCTGGCTCTGCTGCCGCACGTTGAAGCAGCAGTCAACGACGTGAACGCCCGAAATCGGGCTCGCCACCGTGCCGAGCATGTCCTGAAGATGGTCAGGGAGGACCCGGAAGCAGCTCGCTTCGACACCGCCTGGCTTGACATGGTCCTTTCGCATGTTGGGACGGAGTTTAACCGTGCTTGCGATCGGTGGCGTGGACTGTATCGGTCGGCCTACGTGCAGGCACAGAAGCAAAGCCAGATCATTTTGGACGCGTCGCGCAGCCCACAGGACAAGCAGGAAGCTCAACGGCTGCGGCGTGAGGCTGAGGCGCAGCTTCGTCTGCTGATGGACGCAGAGAACATCGTCCAGTCGGACTTTTACAGTTACCGCTACTTCGCCAGTGAAGGGTTCCTTCCCGGCTACAACTTCCCCCGCCTGCCGCTATCCGCCTACATCCCAGGCCGCCGGCTGCGCGCGAACCGCGATGAATTCGTCTCACGCCCACGCTTTCTGGCCATTTCCGAATTCGGCCCACGCGCCATCGTCTACCATGAGGGCTCCCGGTACATCATCAATCAGGTCATCCTGCCGGTGCAGGAAGAAGGCGAAGACATTCACACCCGAGTCGCCTTCATCTGCCCTCATTGCGGCTACATGCATCCAGGAGCAGATGGAACCGGCCCCGACATCTGCGAGCGTTGCCGTTGTCGCCTGGGCTCGCCTCTTCGGCAGCTTTTCCGACTCCAGAACGTGGTGACCAAGCGCCGCGACCGTATCAGCTGCGACGAAGAAGAACGGCTACGGCATGGTTACGAACTGCGAACTGCCATCCGGTTCGCCGAGCGCGAAGGCGCGGCCTCTTACAGGGTTGCCTCCCTGGAGGCGGACGGCCGGCCGTTGGCGACCCTGTACTACGGCCATGCCGCTACGCTGTGGCGGATCAACATGGGCTGGAGACGGCGACGCAATCAGGACCAGACGGGGTTCGTCCTGGATATCGAACGCGGCTACTGGGCGCGCAGCGATGACGAAACCCCTGACGCCGACGATCCGATGAGTCCTCGACAGCTTCGAGTCATTCCGTTCGTTGAGGACCGACGGAACTGTCTGATCTTCGAGCCGGCAAGCAACCTTGGCGCAGGCGCGATGGCCTCGCTCCAGGCCGCATTGAAGAATGCTATTCAGGTTCGCTTTGAGCTTGAGGACAGTGAACTTGCGAGCGAACCGATGCCCAGGCCGCAGGATCGGCGGTCGTTGCTTTTCTACGAGTCGGCTGAAGGCGGCGCTGGCGTCTTGCGCAGGCTCGTCGAAGACGAGTCAGCAGTAAGGCAGGTTGCCGAAGTAGCCTTGCGACTTTGTCACTTCGACCCAGCCACCGGTGACGACCTGCGGCGAAGCGCCGTGGCGAAGGAGGACTGCGAAGCGGCCTGCTACGACTGCCTGATGAGCTATACGAACCAGCCAGACCATGAGCTGCTTGACCGCAAGTCGATCCGCGACGTGCTGCGGCAGCTTGCCGCCTGCACCGTGCGGGCGTCGGCCGGCCCCGTTACCAGGGCCGCACATCTGGAACAGTTGTTGAGACTCGCGGGATCGGAACTGGAACGAAAGTGGCTGCGGTTCATTGATGAGCGGAACTGCCGGCTACCCACCCATGCGCAAGCGAGAATCAGTGCGTGCAATACCCGCCCCGATTTCCTCTACCGCGATGAGTACTGCGCCATCTACGTTGACGGGCCGCACCATCAGTTCCCCGAGCGTGCCCAGCGCGACCGCGAACAGGAATCGGCGCTGGCTGAGCAAGGATGGACGGTCGTGCGCTTCGGCCATGATGGGGACTGGCAGGCGATTCTGGATCGCTATCCCAACATCTTCAGGGGGCACGAATGACATACGCCATCGGATCACTGGTGCGTACCCGTGGCCGCGAATGGGTGGTCCTTCCCGAGTCCAGCGACGAGCTGCTTCTCCTACGCCCTCTGGGCGGCACGGATGATGAAATCGCTGGCGTCTGCACCGCCTTGGAAAGCGTCGAGCCAGCCAGCTTTGACCTGCCCGATCCGGCGCAGGTCGGCGATTACCGCTCCTGTCGATTCCTCCGCGATGCCTTGCGGCTGGGCTTCCGGTCCAGCGCAGGACCGTTCCGTTCGTTCGGCCGGATTGCCGTTGAGCCGCGCCCGTATCAGCTCGTGCCGCTTCTGATGGCGCTGCAACTCGACCCGGTGCGGATTTTGATCGCCGATGACGTGGGGGTCGGCAAGACCGTCGAGGCGGCACTGATCGCACGCGAGCTTCTGGATCGTGGCGAATGCCAGGCTCTTTGTGTTCTGTGCCCGCCGCACCTGGCCGAGCAGTGGCAGCGCGAACTGGCCGAGAAGTTCCACATCGACGCGCGGCTTGTCCTGCCCAGCACGGTGCATCGACTTGAGCGGGAATGCCGTGCAAATCAGTCGATCTTCGACGTGCACCCGTTCACGGTCGTTTCCATCGACTATATCAAGTCCGACCGCCGGCGCGACGAGTTCATCCGTACCTGCCCGAACCTTGTCATCCTGGATGAGGCCCACTCCTGCGCCTGGGAACAAGACTCCCGCGCCGGACGACACCAGCGATACACTCTGGTCAAGGACTTGGCGGCAGATGAAAACCGCCACATGATCTTTGTAACAGCCACGCCGCACAGCGGCAAAGAGGCCGCCTTTCGCTCGCTCCTGAGCTTTGTGAACAAGGATTTTGCGAACCTCCCCGACGAACTGAGCGGACCGGAAAACGAGCCCTATCGCCGGCGACTGGCAGCGCACTTCGTCCAACGACGCCGCGCCGACATCCGGCACTTCCTCGACAAAGAGACCGTCTTCCCCAGCCGGGAAGACCGCGAGGAACACTACAAGCTCACACCAGAATACAAGGACCTCTTCGATCGCGTGCTGAACTATGCCCGAGAGATCGTGGCGGACAAGACCGGCGGGCAGCACCGGATGCGCGTTCGCTGGTGGTCGGCCCTGGCGTTGCTTCGTTCACTTGCATCCAGCCCGGCCGCGGCCGCGGCAACGCTTCGCTCGCGTTCGGCGTCGGCCGAAACCCTGAGTTGGCAGGAAGCCGACGAAGTTGGCCAGCGCATGGTCTTGGACCAGGAAGACCACGAAGCAGCCGAAACTCCCGACGTTGCCCCGGGCAGCGACCCCGGCGAAGAAGCCGCCAGCGACGGGTCGCGCCGGCTTCTGGAGCTTGCTCGCCAAGCCGAGAAGCTTGCCGGCGACAAGGACGCCAAGCTGACCAAGGCGGTGTCCCTGCTTAAGCAGATCATCCACGACGGTTACAATCCCATCGTCTTCTGCCGCTTCATTCCGACCGCCGAATACCTGGCCGAAGAGCTGCGCCAGCGGCTCGGCAACAGGGTCGCCGTCACTGCCGTAACCGGGCTTCTGCCGCCCGAAGAACGCGAGATTCGCGTCCGCCAACTCGCCGAATCGTCGCCCCGCGTTCTTGTCTGCACCGACTGCCTCAGCGAAGGCATCAACCTCCAGCAGTACTTCAACGCCGTCGTTCACTACGACCTGTCCTGGAACCCCACCCGCCATGAGCAGCGCGACGGCCGCGTTGACCGCTACGGGCAGGCCAGTCCCACCGTCCGCTCCCTGATCTACTACGGCATTGACAACCAGATCGACGGCCTGGTTCTCGACGTGCTGCTTCGCAAGCACAAGGCCATCCGCAGCTCGCTGGGCATTTCCGTGCCCGTGCCGGCCGACACCAACGCCGTGGTCGAGGCGATCTTCGAAGGCCTTCTCCTGCGCGAACGCGCCGGCGCACGCGCCGATGACTTGCTCCCCGGCTTCGAGCAATACCTCCAGGACGAGCGCGCCCGGCTGCACACCGACTGGGAGAACGCCAGCCAGAAGGAAAAGCGCTCGCGGACCATGTTTGCACAGGAAGGCATTCAGGCGCGCGTCGGCGACGTCGCTCGCGAGCTTGAGGCCGTCCGATCCGCCATCGGCTCGGCCCGTGACGTCGAATCGTTCACGCGGGACGCGCTCCGCGCCTATGGTGCCTTCGTGACGGATCGGCCCGGCTTCGTCGAATTCGACCTTCGACAGATACCGCGGGCCTTACGCGAAACATGTGGATTCGTGGAAAGCTTCAAGGCAAAGTTCGAGCTTCCCGTCGATCCGGGCGTGCTCTACCTCGGCCGCACGCACCCCATCGTCGAAGGGCTGGCCCAGTACGTGCTGAACGCCGCCCTGGACGGCGAAGGCAACGTCGCCCGTCGCTGCGGGGCCATTCGCACCGACGCCGTGGACCGCTGGACGACCTTGCTGCTGCTTCGCTATCGCTATCACATCGTCACACACCGCGGCGAGCAATCGACGCAGCTCCTGGCCGAGGATTCCCAGCTTCTCGCCTTTGCCGGTGCGCCCGACAAGGCCCAGTGGCTCGACGCGGCAAAAACCCAGAAGCTCCAGTACGCCGAGCCAAAGCAGAACATCACACCGTCACAGGCGGCGGATTTCGTACGAAAGGTCATCGACCGCTTCGAGCATCTCCGTCCCAGGATCGAACAGTTCGCCCGCCAACGGGGTCAGGAGTTACTCGATGCCCATCGCCGCGTCCGCGAGGCAGCGCGCATGCGCGGCGTGCGGTATGAGATTCGACCCGAGCTGCCGGCTGACGTGCTGGGCATTTACGTCTTTCTGCCGGCGGGGGCTTAGCCATGCAGATCAGCCGACGCAATGCCTTTACCACGATCCGAACCGACGGTGGGCTTCTGCCCGCTGACTTGCTTCTCCGCATCGCCGAAGGCGACCGCTCCATCGACGGCCTGACGCCGGAAACCTACCACCTGGCCAAGTCTGAGCGACTCAACGAAGCCGCCACGCGGGCATGGAACCGGCTCCAGGGCGCATGGGAAGGCTTCCGCGCCGGCATGGACAAGCTGCCCGAGTCCGACGCCGGCACAACCCTCACCCGCGAGCGTTGGCTGCTCATTCTCTTCCAGGAACTCGGCTACGGCCGGCTCCAGACGGCCAAGAGCATTGAAATCCACGGCAAGACCTATCCCGTCAGCCACATCTGGCAGTCCGTGCCGATCCATCTTGTCTCGTTCCGACAGGAACTCGACCGCCGCTCACCCGGCGCCCGCGGTGCCTCGCGCGCCAGCCCCCACAGCCTGCTCCAGGAGCTTCTGAACCGCGGCGAAGGCTACCTCTGGGGCTTCGTCTCCAATGGCCTGCGGCTGCGGCTGCTCCGCGACAACGTCTCGCTCACCCGCGCCGCCTGCGTTGAGTTTGACCTTCAGTCGATGATGGAAGGCGAAGTCTACAGCGACTTTTTCCTTCTGTTCCTGCTCTGCCATCAGTCGCGCGTCGAGGTCCCCGAAGGCAAGACCATTGAGCACTGCTGGCTGGAGCGCTGGTACAACACCTCGCTCCGCGAAGGCACCCGCGTCCTGGACCACCTTCGCGATGGCGTGGAAAAGGCCATCGAAGCCCTGGGCGGCGGATTCCTTTCCCACCCGGCCAATACCGCCCTCCGCGACAAGCTCCGCGCCGGCACACTCTCCACCCAGGATTACTACCGGCAGGTCCTGCGCGTCGTCTACCGGCTGCTGTTCCTCTTCGTGGCCGAAGACCGCGACCTGCTGCTGCTGCCGGCCGGCGAAGATCCACGCCTCGCCGACGCTCGCGAACTCTACATTCGTTACTACTCCACTCAACGGCTTCGCCGGCTGGCTGAACGGCGCCGTTCCGCGCGACACGCAGACCTCTACCGCGCCTTGCGCCTGGTCTTCGCCAAGCTGCATTCCGGCTGCATGCAACTTGCCTTGCCGGCGCTGGGGTCGTACCTGTTCGCCCCCACCTCCACCCCGGACCTCGACGATGCCGACATCGCCAACGCCGACCTGCTCGTCGCCGTCTGGAATCTCACCTTCACGGCCGACAACAATGTCCGCCGCTCCGTGGACTACCGCAACCTCGGCCCCGAGGAGCTCGGCAGCGTCTACGAATCCCTCCTGGAGATGCGCCCCGACGTCAACCTCGACGCTGGCCGCTTCACCCTTACCGTCGCCGCCGGCTCTGAACGCAAAACCACCGGCTCCTACTACACCCCGAGCAGCCTGGTCAATTGCCTGCTCGATTCGGCCCTGGACCCGGTCCTCGACGAAGCCTGCCAGAAGCCCGACCCCGAGCAGGCGCTTCTCGACCTGAAGGTCTGCGATCCGGCTTGCGGCTCCGGCCACTTCCTCATCGCCGCCGCCCACCGCATCGCCAAGCGCCTCGCGGCCATCCGCGCCGGCGAAGATGAACCCGCTCCCGAGTCCATCCAGCACGCCCTGCGCGACGTGGTCGGCCGGTGCATCTACGGCGTGGACGTCAATCCCATGGCCGTGGAACTGTGCAAGATCAACCTCTGGCTCGAAGCCCTGGAACCCGGTCGGCCACTGAGCTTCCTCGATCACCACATCCGCTGCGGCAACAGCCTGCTCGGAACCACCCCGGCCCTGATGAAGCGAGGCATCCCCGACGACGCCTTCAAGCCCATCGAGGGCGACGACCGCGCTGTCTGCTCCGAACTCAAGCGTCGCAACCGCGATGAACGCCGCGGCCAGGGGCAACTGGCCTTCGACCAGCCGCAGTGGCTCAAGCTCGGCAACTTCGTGCAGTCCTTTGCCAACCTGACCGCCGAAGACGACTCCACTCCCCAGGCTCTTGCCGCCAAGGAACGACACTTCGTCGAACTTGTGCGCTCGACGCCCTACGAGAACGCCTGGCTGCTCGCCGACGCCTGGTGCGCCGCCTTCGTCTGTGAAAAACGCGGCGGCGCGCCGCTGGAGATCACCCAGGCCATCTTCCGCCGCTGGGAAGCCAATCCCCACCACATCACCCCGGCCCAGAAGGACCAACTGCTCGCCTTGCGCGAGCAGTACAAGTTCTTCCACTGGCACCTGGCCTTCCCCGAGGTCTTCAAGCCCAAGCCTACTGACCAGATCGACGAAGATGAGCTGACCGGCTGGTCAGGCGGCTTCGACGCGATACTTGGCAACCCACCCTATGGTGCTGCACAGTCACACAGAGAGAGGCTCTTACTCAATTCTATCCAGCCGGTAGGCTCTGCGACCGCGAATAGCGCCGCCGATTTCCTTTTGTTGTGCCAACGAGCGATCCGCCCAAATCGCAGAGTAGGCTTGGTCGTTCCCAAGTCGCTCACCTACTCCTTCTCATGGGTTCCTGTTCGCGACGATCTTCTTCCCTCGATAGAACAGGTTATCGACGTTAGTGAAGCATGGGAGGAAGTACTTCTCGAACAGGTCTTGGTGACCTACACAAGTCGGCTATCTGACACCAATGCTCCGACACAGCGGCTTGGTCGCATGACCGGGAGCACCATTGAATGGGCGGTGGACGAAGCGTCTGAGGCCGTTCAGCGGTTTGGCATCATACCAACGGGATTGACCGAGCGCGATACGCAAATAGTTGCTGCCATGCTTCGCAACTCAGATAGGTTACTTGACCGCATCTGTGCGACCCAGCGGGGCACAGGTTTGCAGAGCCTTGTCGTAACCGATGGAACGATACCGGTGCTTGCGGGAAGGGACATAGCCGACTTCGAGCTTAGACCCATCGAGCGTTTCATCACTGAAGACATCCTCGCTAGGGCACCTGTGCGACTCACGCAGGGGCCTACCGCGGTCTTCCAGAATATCGTGGCTCACATCACTCGCCCTGAGAATCACATCAAACTTACCGGATGCGTTGTGACCGACAGGGTTGCTTGCCTCGATACGGTAAATCTCGTTACACCATTAAGCTCCGATGTATCGCCGTGGGCGATTGCGGCTTTTCTGATGAGCGACATCGTGAATTGGTTCGTTTATGTGTGCATCTACAACCGCGCGGTGCGGACTATGCACTTCGATGGGTATTTTCTGAGGAAGATACCTGTACCGAAGACCGACCTGTTCGGAATCCTCGACCAACACGGAAAGGCCCTTTCCGAAGAACCGCGGAACAAGGCCCTATGGGGCCAGCTTAACGACGTTGTGTATGCGGCATTTGGTGTACCGTCAGATCTTGCGATAGCCATCAGCAAGGGACGCAAGCCCCGCTGGTGAAGCTGTGATTGAACAAGGAGCCAACTATGGACCTGACGCTATTCGGGAAGTTTGATCGCCTCCTCCTTGAGGTCGAGCTTGCGCCAACCAGTCGGGCAGATTTCGACGATCGTTACAAGGCCATCACGGGAGAGAACCCCGTCACAAGCGACTACTACAAAGTGCAGAACAACAAGTGGGGTTTGGAGTGCCGCATATACTTTGACGCGCCTCACTGGGTAGCAGAGAGTCTTGGAACGCTTGGGTACACCGTCGAGTCGCGGCCGGGGGGCGGTTACCGTTCCGAATATCAGTTTCGCGTAAACAGCCAGAATTTGTTTTGGCAACTCGTGCAACATGGCTATCGACTGGGGCCAAACGCACCGATTCCATCATGATCTCAAGGATTCAGAGAATGGACCAAGCTGTAACTCGAGGACGAGTTCTGACACCAAGGCAGACTCGCCAAATGATCAGCCGACTTCCTCAAGCCCCGCGTGCTGGAACTGGTCTACACCGCCTGGGATTTGGCCCCCTTCGCCCGCGACATGGGCTACGACGGCCCGCCATTTGCGTGGGACGTGGAGCGACGCTTTCAGCTTCGCTGTGAGCTGGACGCCGCATTCTTCCACCTCTACCTGCCCTGCACGCCCGACGGGCAGTGGCGTGCGGCCCGACGCGCGGACGGGGCCGTCGTGGATGAAACGCCCGAGCAACTGGCCGAACTGAAGCGGCACTTCCCCACGCCACGGGACGCGGTGAGCCACATCCTCGACACATTTCCCATCGTGAAGCGAAACGACGAGCAACGCTATGGCTGCTACCGCACCAAAGACCGCATCCTGGAGCTTTACGACACGATGCTGGCGGCAATGCGCGGCGAGGCGCCTTATCCCGCGTACCGCCTGCCGCGGCAGCCTGCCGGTGGCAGGTCCGCTTGAGCAGACGGCCGTGGCCGCCGCGTTCCCTGTCAAGACCCTTGCCCTGCGCGTTCACAAGTCAACGGGCAGGATCGCATCTACCTCGGCCGCAAGCGTCTGGCAGCCCTGCCCGATCGTCGGCTCCCGCAGACAACATCCCTTCGGGATCACGCACATGCGCGATTGATCTGCTCATGCAATCGACGCTTCCTGCGATTCAGACTCATCGAGAATGCCCATCCCCCGCCGCACCCAGGGACTTTCATACTTCCATCGCATACACCCGCGCGTCGCGCAGGTGAAACTCCAGCCGCAGCGGCCTGCCCTTCAGCGACTCCATGGGCTGCTTCCACTTCACGGCGTGCGCCAGCGAATCTCCAGTGATCGGGGCGCAGTCGCCGGCGGCAAAGCCGCTGATGGGCTGTCCAGCCGCGTCCAGCACTGCGATGCGCAGCTCGCCTGCAACATCCGCATTCACCGTCAGCCGCGACCCCTCGATCGTAACAACCGGCGTGCGGAACGTGCCGCCCCGCGCATCGGCGACGCGGGCAACGAACCGATCTCGCCGCATCCGCGCAAAGCCGATCTGGCGTTCCTTGAACCGCTCGACCTTGTGCCCCCGCGCGTACCCGCCGTAGTAGATGAATACCTCATCCTCGACGGGCAGCAGGCAGTCGCCCCAGGTCATGGCGCGGTCCCACGTATGCGGCTGGGGGTTGCGATCCATGAACGGCTCGCGGTCGCGATGCCACGTTTCACCATCGCGCGTCCACGCCAGGCATGTGTAGCCGATGCCGGTCTTTTCCCCGTCCGGCTCGGGCGAAAGGTCGTCGCGAAGCACCTTCAGCAGGCCAATCAGCAGCCCCCCGCGCGCGATCACCTGACCGATGCTGTAGAACTCGGTGATGCCTTCGTCCTTTTCGTCGGCGACGATAATGCGCCTGGGCGGCGTCCAGTGGATGCAGTCTTCGCTGACACTCTGGCCAACAAGCCGCCGATAGCCCTCCTTGGCGTTGGGCGTGCTGCCTTTGTATCCATCTGCCGGCCGGGAGTGCACCTTGCACAGCAGCAGGTAGCGGTTGCGGATCGGATCGCGGCTGAGCGAAATGATGTCGCCGAAATCGTCCAAATCGCGCTTGGCGCAATCCGTCCAGTTCAGCCCGTCGGCCGAGAACGCCGTGTACAGCGCGTTCCGCTCGAATGCCAGTTTGTAACGCCTGGATCGATCCGGAAAATTCGGTCCGTCATCGACCACGTAGGCCCCGAATCCCACCGCGATGCCGCCCGGATCCGGCAGCACCCGATGCGGTCGAATCCAGTGAATGCCGTCTTGCGATTCGATGTAGCCGATGAGCGATCGGGAGCTTTGAGGCGGATCGGTCATGGCGTTGTACCACATCCGAAATCGCCCGGTCTGCGGATCGCGCAGCACCGTCACGTACGGCTGGAAGCACTTGTCCTGCTCCGCGGTGACAATCGGCTCGGGCAAGCGAGTCGGCGGGTTGACCACGCGCTTTACGTTGCTGAGGTGCTCGATGAGTTCGTCGTCGATGAACAACTGCACGCCGGGCGACAACCGCCTGGGTGTCGCGCTCGGGTTCAGCATACTGCCCAGGGTGGCGCCCGGCGGGTGCATGATGGCCAGCGACGCCGCCGCCCCCACGCCCGCCGCCTTGAGAAACTCTCGCCGATTCAGATTCGGATTGATCGATTGCCCGCTCATTGTCCTCTCCGCATCATGATTCTGGAACGGAATGACGGTCGCCCGCGGGCGGCAACCCTCACGCAGAACAATGCCCCGTCGAGGGAATCCGGGGTTGTCGGCAGCCCCTCGGCGGCGGTGGTGATGAACAGCGTATCCAGATCCTTGCCGCCAAAGATGACCGAAGAGACCTTTTGCACCGGCAGTGCAACCCGGCCGATCTCCCGCCCGTCGGGACTGTGTTTCCACACGCCAAACCCGCCCCACCGCGCCGACCACAGGTTGCCTTCGGTATCGACCGCCAGCCCGTCCGCAACGCCCTGACCCTGCGGCACGCGAACCACCGTTCGCTTGTTGCTGATCCGGCCGCTGCCGCGGTCATAGTCGTAACAGAAAATCGAGTTGGCTGACGTGTCGGTCCAATAGAAGCGACTGAGGTCCGGGCTGAAGTCCATGCCGTTGGCGCAATCCGTGCCCCGCTCCAGGAGCGTAACCCGGCCGTCCAGATCCACTCGATACAGTCCTCCGCTGAGCTTTTCGCCAATCGTTCCGGCAAAGACGCGGCCTTCCGGATCGGCGATGACGTCATTGAACCGCACCATCTGCGGATCGATGTTGTCGATGATCACGGCCGTCGAGCCATCCTCGCCCAGCAGCGCGATGTTGTTGGCGCGGAACAGCAGCAGAGAGCCATCTTCCTGAAGCGTGAAACCTCCGACCGGCTCGCCGTTGTAAATCTGCCGGTGTGTGCGTGTCGCGATGTCCCAGCAGAACAGCTTGCCTCCATCGATGTCGGTCCAGTAGACCAGTCCGCGACGTTCGTCCCAGAGCGGGCCTTCGCCGACCTGGCAATGCTCGTTCACAACGACCTGTGGTTGTTCCATCACTGGCTCCTGTAAATGCGAGTTGACAGCCCGCCGCCGTGTCAGGGCCGCTGTCCGATTCCATAGACCCAACCGTTCTGACAGCACACGATAATCTGTGTTGAGCCATCTCCGAAGACATCCGCAATGGCAACGGGGCTGGCGTAGTTCGCAAGCGACAGTGTCCACTCGATGGCGCCCGATCGGCCGTCCGCGCCGCCGCCAACGGCGTACAGCGTGCTGGCAATCGTGAAGATGCATTCGTCGCGACCGTCGCCGTCGATGTCCGCCGCCGCCGGATCCGTCGGCTTCTCCTGAACCGGCAACGACAGATGCCACTTGACTGCACCGGTGGCGATGTCCAGGCACTGAAGCTGGCGCAATCCATCCGGTCCGCGGGCGCCCGGCACCAGCAGCTCAAGCTGCCCGTCACCTTCCATGTCCGCCGGAACGCACCGAACGTCGCTTCCGAAGTTGGGATAACGAGGATCATCCGGATCGAAGCTGGATTTCCAGATCGTGGTTCCGTCACGCCACAGCATCACGTGACCGTTCGCGTTGGTGTAAAGGATCTGCACGTCGCCATCGCCCAGCAGATCGCCGGCTATCGACCAGCCGTAATATCCCTGACCGTTGGCAAAATCGCGGGCGTGCTTTTTGAGCAGCAGTTGGCCGCTGGGACCGTCGGCGACGCAGAACACGTCGGGGTAGTTGCTCAACACGTCCTCGCAGCCGTCACGGTTGTAGTCGAAAATCGTGAACCATGCGCGGCCGAATTCCCGCTCATCGGTGGAATGACTGCGGAACCACACCGGCTGGCCGCTGCGACCGTCCAGCAGCCAGGTTTCCCCGCCGATGCGCCGAAGCTGAACCAGGATGTCCATTTGCTGGCGATCACGGAAATAGCCCCCCTGCCAGTACATCAGTCCCGGCACGTTCCACGGTGGCGGGGTGCCGGCAAACTCCTCGAAGTCGCGATGCCATACCTCGCGGCCGTCGGCATCGACCACCAGCAGCCGGGCGCAATCGCCCGGCCCGCGCGTGCCGACGATCGCGCAGGCCGATCCATCCCCCCGCACATCCGCCAGTACCGCTCCCTCAAAGTAGTTATTGCACGTTGTGGCCCGGCCCGGGATTCGCCACAGGCGCTGAACCGTCCCGTCCGGCCGCGGGCGAATCGCCTCGATCGTCTCGGCAGCGCCCTGGGCGATGATCGTCGCCGGCGCCTCTGGCTTCATTCGCCCCACAACCACCGGCGACATCAGCGCCGCGGTCATCCGGGACACTACGACCCGCGCGGCAAATCCTTCGCTGCTCACGGACGCATCCGATTCGCCCTCCAGCGTATTGGCGCGAAGCAAAATGCTCGCGGGCTGCGGATCGAGGTCGTCGGCGGAATGGCGGCCAACCGCCAGCGCCTCCAGACGCGGCCCGGTCAATCTCCCAATCGGCGCAATGCCCGAGCCGTCGTGCTGCCAGGCCGTCAGCTCCATCTGCATGGTCTGGTCCGCAACCCGCCGGCGCGTGAAGAACACCGGCCGGCCTCCAGGCTCAATCGCACCGCACAGTACGGTGCGTCGCGGTTCGGCCGCCCCGCTGTTGACATGATCCGGGAATTGTGCGAGGTCGGCCAACTGATACGACGCCGACTCCTGCGTCCACATCGACTCAGCCCGTCCGGATTTGAAGCTGAAGACCGCCAGCGGCGCCGGATCCGGCCGGCGCAGCCCCCGTGGCGCTTGCCAGCACAACAGCTCCGCCGAACCGTCGCCATCCAGATCGCGTGACCCGGCCATGAACCAGCCTGCCAAATCGTGCAGGCGCCGGCCCGTCATCCCGTCCAGCACCAGCGTGTGCCACAACCCGTCACGCTCATGGTTGTACACGTTCACAACGATCTCACGCCGACCGTCGCCGTCCAGATCCTGCACCGGCTCGGGATTCACGACAACGGCCACCGTGTCCTCGGCGGCGGGCATGTGCTGCCCGGGCTTGTGTATGATCCAGTTCCACAGGCGGGTGAGTCGTCCGTCTCGCCAACCCATCACCGCCATGTGATGCACGAAGTCGTCGATGATCACGAACTCGTCGCGCCCCTGGCCGTCCAGATCAACAGCGCCGAACCATCCGTATGCCCGACCGCCAAGCTCGGGCGCCTCCTCCTGCAATTTGAACTGGGCCTGCTCCTTGAGCTGGCCCGTGCGGGCATCCAGAAGGTTCAGCTTGTACCACGGCAGCAGTGCGATCTCGGTCTGCCCGTCCCGGTCAAAGTCGCCGAAAATCGGCTCGGCCACCCAGATCAGCGTGTCCGTGGTCGTCTGCCACTTGACCGCCCACTGGCGGTTCTGGCGGAACTTCAGCGTGACTTTGCCCAGGTATGGTTCGCGGTCGGGATAGTTCAGCGCTTCGCAGATGACGGCCTGAAGCCCGGGCGTATCGGGCAGCATTTTCCCGAGCTTGACGTTGAAGCCCGACCACGACTCCGACCACAGTTTTCCATCGCCATCGAGATCGTGCCATGGCGGGGCCGCACCCCACGCGGCGAACAGCCGATCGACCGACATGTTCGCGGACACATCCTCTGCCGGCAGCGCAAGCTGGATCTGCCCGGCGTGGCGGTTTGCAGTCAGCAGCGTTTCTCTGGCCGCCAGTCGGTGCTTCCACAGGATCGCCGGAGAGGTGATGTTGCCTCGCAACTTCGAGCGTGCGATCAGGTCGCGATCGCCCCGGATTTGCCACCATTGCCCCCGGTCCGTCGCGCGCGTCGTCGCACCCCCGCCTGCCGCCAACGCATCGCCGCCCAACATCAGCACCAGCAACACGCACGTCAGGCTTGTGGCGAAGCACCGGCCCATCGTATATGCTCTGCTTCCACGGACTCGGCCAGGACAACACCCCATGCTACCGCCTCTGGATCTGCTGCGACAGTCATTGAAACAGATCATCATCGACAAACAACGGCAAGGGCACGTGACCAGCGGGCTGAACGAGCGGCTGGATGGCCTGCCCGACAGCTACGACGCGATGGCGGATTTCGCCCGCGAGCTGGCGCGCCTTCCGATGCGCCCCGACTGGCGTTTCGTCGAGCCCAATGCGCTGGACGAAATCTGGGCCGAATGCGACCCGAACCGCGCGACCGGGCCGATCGCGTCGGTTGACGTGCGCGACATCGCGCCGCGCGTTGAAACCGCGTTCCTCTCGGCCGTCTGCGGGTGCATCCTGGGCAAACCGCTGGAGGTCCGCCCGACACTCGAACAGATCCGCGCCGCCGCCAGCGCGGTGGGCGAATGGCCGCTGAACGACTACGTCAGCGAGGCGATGCTCGCGGCGCTGGGCCGGCGGCACAACACCTGGGCCGAATGCGTGCGCGGGCGAATCGCCTACGCCGCGCCGGACGACGATATCAACTACAAAATTGCCGGCATGTTGTTGCTCGAACAATTCGGACGCGACCTGAGCACCGATCACGTCCGGCAGTTCTGGTTCGTCAACTTCCCCGCCGGCTGGCAGTGGGGCCCGGAGCGCACGCTCAACGTGCGCGCGGCGATGTGGTCGATGCGCCTGCCTCAGGGCGAAAAGCCGCCGCTGGAGGAATGGGTCAGCGTGCTCAATCCCCGCGACGAGTACTGCGGCGCGCTGATCCGCGCCGACGCCTACGGCTATGCCTGCCCCGGACACCCCGCGCTGGCCGCAGAGCTTGCCTGGCGCGACGCCAGCTACACCCACCGCCGCACCGGCATCTACGGCACGATGTTCACCGCCGCCGCCATCGCGACCGCCTTTGTCGCCAGGGACTGGGAACAGATCTTCCGCGTCGCCGTGCAGTACGTCCCCCGCCGCAGCCGCTTCGCCGAGGTCGTGCAGGATTCGATCGAACAGGTTCGCCAGGCGTCGGACTGGCTCGACGGCTACGCCCGCATCCATAACAAATATAGAGAATACGATCATTGCCAGATCTACCAGGAGATCGGCACCGTCATCAACACGCTGCGTTTCGCCCGCGACATCGGCCAGGGAATCTGCATGCAGGTCAGCCAGGGCAACGACACCGACAGCTTCGGCGCCACCGCCGGGTCCATCCTGGGGGCTTTCCATGGTCCCGGCAAGCTCGAGCCGCGATGGCTGGCGCCATTCAACGATCGCATCCACTGCACTGTGGCGATGTTCCACGAGCACCGGCTGTCGGAGGTCGCGCGTCGAATGGGCGCGCTGCCGGCGCGGGTGCTGAACGGCTGAACCCCGCCGCGGCTAAAAACCGGTGATCACCCGCACTGCATCCGAAGGCGGCCGGGCATCGACGTGAACTTTGTCATCACGGCGCTCGACGCGCACTCGCAAAGGGCCGTGCGGGGTGGCGACGGTCCCTTCCGCCCAATTCAGGTGGCACAGGTTCGGCTCGATGTGGAACTCTCTGCCGCCAGGCGCCGTCGGGCAGATGCCCAGAATCACCCGCGGCAGATAGTAAAGCGGCGAGGCAGACCAGCCGTGGCAGTGGCTGCGCGTCGGCCAGCCGGGCTCGTGATACTTTGATTCGGGAAACATCTCCCACAGCGTGGTCGCACCGGCGTCGAGCATCGGCTTGAAGTCCCGCAGCATCGCATCGATGAGCATCCTGCCCTGTCCCAGCTTCTGGAGCGTGCCATAGAAATAGTGCAGGGCGAACGGCGAGCCGCAACGCGTCACCTCCGGCGCCGGGGAAAGAACCAGTCGTTTCGGACTCTCGATTCGCTGCGGTGTTGCGGCGTCGTACAACAACGCCAAAAACTGCGGATGCTGCGACAGCCCCACCGGCTTGCCGGATTCATCGTATGCGTCGGGATATCCGCCAGTCTGCGGATCGAACGTCGAATCGATGCCGCGGGCGATCCGTTGCCGCATCGTGCCCAGCCACCTGGCATCCTCGACGTGCCCCAGGACATCGGCGCAGCGGATGGCCGCGTCGATCGCGCCGATCATGAACATCGAGTTGTGCAGCACGACACGATGCTGCTGTCGAAGCGGCGTCCAGTCGAACAGGTTCCAGAACCACGCATCGAAAAGGCCACGATCGTTCAGGTAGGTCTGCGCCGACAGCAGGTTCATCCGCACCGCCGGCCAAAGCTCCGCCAGCGATTCCTTTTCGCCGCTGTACTGGTAGTAATCCCACACCGCGATGCCCCAGAGGAAGCTCCAGGCGGGCAGGATCATGTCCCAGCTCGAGGGCACCTGCGCCCCGATCATCGGCAGCCGCGCCAGCGACTGCGCCGCCAGCCGCAGGCTTCGCAGCGAAATGTCTCGCGCATCGAACGTCCACAGCCCGTAAAGCTGTTCCGGCTGAAGATCGCCGATCCACAGCGTCTGCTCGTACAGCGGACAATCGACGTACACGTCGTCCATGCACAGCTCCAGCGTCCGCCGGGCCATGTTCCACAGGCGATTCAGTCGATCATCATCGCAATTGAACGAGCCGATCACGCGCGCCGGATAACGCGATTCGGTGACGTGGACGCCGTGTATCGTGATCGGCGAGCCAAGGCCGCGCGCGGTGAGAAACAGGTGCCGCCCCGATCGACGCAGCAGTGAGCGATAGCGCTGCCGGCCCCCGCGGCAGATGTAGCGGAATCCGTTTCGCGCGCCTGGCGTGTTCTGCACCCTGCCATCCGGCGCGACGTTCTCGACGAGGAACAAATCCAGCGCCGCGCCATCGTCGGATGCCTCGACGTCGATCTCGTGATACCCGCAGTACTGATCGCCCAGGTCGATGTGCAATTCGACGTCGCCGTCGGCCTGGGGCGCGAGCGTGAGGGGCAAGCGGCTTCCCTGCATGGCTGGCAACACGCGCAGCGGCTCTCGCCTCGCAAACGCCGCGTGCGGGTCATCCCAGGCGATCTGCTCGCGCCTGGCCGGGCGCGCGCCACGCTCGTGCAGCCACGCCCGCAACGACTCCACCGACACACTGGCGCCGCTTCCGGCAGCGGTGCAGAATTCGTGATACTGCCGCTTGATCGCCTCGCGATCCGCCCGCGGCGGCTCGCTCCAGCACATGTCATCCTCGACCCAGTCGAACTCGGGCAGAAGAATCATCGCCCAGGCCGAGTCCGCGCCCGGATCAATCGGATTTTCCAGCCTCAGGCCCGCGCCTCGCGGCTCGTCCAGCACCGCTTCATGTCGATGGTCGAACAACGCGCTGACAAAGCACAACATCGCGTTGGCGCCGGGATGAAGCTCCAGCACGCCGTCGCATCGCCGGCCGTTCACGAAGGCGATCCAGTCCGGCCAGCGCCATGGCAGGCTTTCGCCGCCGTCGGCATGGATGATAGTGGCCAGTCCCAGGTTGCGGCTGGCGTAGCGGTTGGTGGAGATGACCCCCGGATGGCACAGCCGCCGCACCGGCACGGCCCAGGGAAGCTGTGACACAGCTTTGACCGCGCGTCCGGCCGTCACCGGCGGCACGGTAACCTGGTATCGCCCCGGAAGCGCCACATCGCGTGGCCTTAAACATCCCCACGGCCCGCCGTGCGCCGGCGCGATCACGCTCACCTGCTGATCGATCGGCTGCTGGATGGCCGGCAGGCAGGCGTCGCCCCGGCGCGCGTCGATCCACTCCCCCGGTCCCATCTGCACGCACATCTTGGGGCTGGTCTGTCGCCAGGCCCAAAAAGGCGCCGCCCGCCAGGAGCTGTCCGTCGCCGCCACGGTCCGCCACCGTCCAGACGTGTCCTTCACATCAAGCTGCAACAGAAACCCTGCCTGTTGCGGAATCTGATGAAATGTCCCCGACCCGAAATACCGCGCGACGGCCAGGATCTGGTTCTCCCCGGCGCGCAGCACGCCACTCAGATCGACCAGGTCAAAGTAATAAGCCCATGGCCAGCCTCGACACGGGCCATCGGCAATCCACTCGCCGTTGACGAAGATGCGTGCTTCGGTATCTGCCGAAAACGCCAGCCGCGCCCCCGCGGGCACGCCGTCGATCTCAATCGCCTTGTGAAACAGAACCGCCTGGTTGTATTGATGTAAATCTTCGCCCAGCCACACCCACGCCGCGATCAGTTGCATGTCCATAGCCACAGCAGTATCGCCGACAACCCCGCCGCCACCAATTTGCGCCGTCTTGATCGGCAACAGGGCATGTGTCCGGATCTGCCGGCGCGGCGGTGCTGGTGGGAGGCACTTTGAGCCTGTCCGGCAATTCCCAAGATGGTTTTTCTTCGTGTCACGGGCGTCGCGCCCGTGCCCGGCGGCATGGAGTGCTGAAGAGCCCGGAGATCAGACTTTCGAACTCGAGCGCACCGCGCATGGCCGGGACGGCCATGCCACAGTTGGCTCAAGCGTGTCACGGGCGTCTCCGCCCGTGCATTGGCCGCTCGCACGGGCGGAGACGCCCGTGACACAAAATCTGTTGCACCAACCACTACCTCAACCGCGGCGTCGTTGGCGCGCTGCGGATTGGATGGGCGCGCCCGATTCCGCGGGAGGGCTGCCAGCGAACCAGCAACTCTTTTGACAATCGCCGCGAGTTTGCTAAAGGAGTCCGCCACTATGACTGTGAACCGAATGACACTGGCTCGGGCCGTTCTTCTCCGCACCGACACTTTCAGCCGCCCGTGGCTGCGGGATGCAACCCTGACGCTGGCTGGATCGCTGCTGGTGGCGGTGTGCGCACAGGTGAGTATCCCGCTACCGTACACACCAGTGCCGGTGACGCTACAGACATTTGCCGTATTGCTGATCGGCGCCCTGCTGGGGCCGAGGCTGGGGGCGATGGCGATGGCGGCGTACCTGGCGGAGGGACTGGCGGGACTGCCGGTGTTCGCCGGCGGACGCAGCGCCTGGAGCCCCAGCAGCCTGCCGGCGCTTCCGGTGATCATCGGTCCAACCGCAGGGTATTTGCTGGCCTTCGTGCCCGCCGCGGCTGTGAGCGGCTTGCTGGCGCGGCGTGGCTGGGACCGCCGCTTCTTCACCGCCGCCGCCGCTCTGTTCGCCGGCAGCTTCGTGATTCTCGGCTGCGGGTTCTGCTGGCTGGCCGGGGTCACATGGCTGGTTAGCGGGCAGGTGCGCGCCGCGGAGCTGTTCGCGCTGGCCGTGGTGCCGTTCCTGCCCGGGGATGTGCTCAAGGTGCTGCTGGCAGCAATAGCGCTGCCCGCCGCGTGGAAATTCGTCGCTCCGGCGGATCACACCAGCACGCGCCGCGACTGAAGCCAGTAACACTGGGCCAATCAATTCATTGATCGTTCGATCGAATCGACGGTCGCTGTCCTGGGTGCTGTTCCGTTCTTGACTGGTTGCCTTCTGCGGGAACACGACGATGAAACTGTTGTCGCTCACAGCCGACAAGGGGCGCGGACGGGGGTTTACTCTGGTTGAGCTGCTGGTGGTGATCGGCATCGTTGCGGTGCTGATTGCGATCCTGATGCCCGCGCTGGTCGGCGCCCGGCGCGCCGCCCAGCGAACCGCATGCGCCAGCAATCTCCGCCAGTTGGGCGCGGCCTTCCAGATGTATCTCATTGATCACAGGGGAATCTATCCGGCCGCACAGGATCCGGTTTCCACCACGCCTTATGTGTGGCTGTGGATGGGGCGTGGCTGGCGGCCGGTGCTCGAGCCGTATGCCCGTCGCAGCAGCGGCAACCCCGGGGTCTTCTGGTGTCCGGCGGACGAAACGGCAGTCGGCAAGTACGACAGTACCTCCTACGCGTACTCCATGTGCTTCTATCACAGTCCCGAGCAGATCGACACCCGCAGCAGCGTCGCCTCCAACTACACCGATCCCCTGCCGCCGATCCCGCAGAAGGCCTCGCGCGTGCGGTTTGCCGCTCAGAAGGTGCTGGCTGGTGAGTGGCTGTCCAATCATGCGCCGTTCAGCGGAGACGGCGGATGGTTCGGCCCGCCGGGCGGCAGCCGCGTCTTCCTCTTCGCCGATGGACACGTCCAGGCGGTTTCATCCAAGGACATGCGCCCCGCCAACGACGGCAAGCCCAACCCCAACCTCACCGTCAACGGGGTTCGCGGGCGGGACATCAACTGAGCAGGCGATGAGCTGGACAATTCAGCCGCGTGCCCGTGCCCTGGCCGAAGACTGGTTTGCGGACTTGGGCGCCGCCGCAGCCGACGTCGGCTCCAATACCCGCAGCAGCTTGGCGCCGACCATGTATTGTCCATCCACCAGACGAGTGCAGTGCACCACCTGATACGCGATCCGCAGCACCTGGTAGCGCCCTCGGGCAAGACATGCAATCACCGGGGTTCCGGGCGGAATCGGCTCGTTGTTGACGAACCCCATCCCCTCGCTGGACAGGTTCCGCAGCCACACCACATGCCGTCTGCCAGCCTTGCCTTCCGCGCCCGTAATGACTTCCAACTGCGTCCGCAGACCCACGCGCGGAGCCAGCCGTTTGTCACTGGATCGCGCGGCATCGGACTTGAGCGTGGCGACAATCTGCTCGAAACGATCAGCGGTGAGGAGCATGATGAGCCCTCCGCGGCTCAGGTGGCGGGGCGATCCTCGCGACGCAGCCGGCGGTTGCGCTTCTGTGCATACATCCGCTCATCGGCACGCCGAAGCAACGCGTCGATCGTCGTCTCTGCCGAAGGAATCCCCACAATTTCCAGCCCCACGCTGGCTGTGACGGACAGTGGCAGCGGCTGAGCCGAGGTGAGCGAGCGCGTCGTCACCAGGAAGCTCGCCAGGTTCTGGGTAATGCGTCTCTCGTCGGCCTGGAGTTGTTCGATGTCGGCGCCGACGACCAGCACGGCGAACTCGTCGCCGCCGATGCGTCCGACGATACCGCGCGTGGCCAGGGCATCGCGAATGCGCTGGCTGGCGGCGGCCAGGACCGCGTCGCCTGCCGCGTGACCGTGTGTGTCGTTGACCGACTTGAAATCATCCATGTCCACGAAGCCGACCATGCACGGCCTCTCATACTCGCGCACCAGTGCCAGGATGCGCGCGGCGCGGGTGAAAAAGCCTCGCCGGTTCAGCGCCCCGGTCAGCTCGTCGTAATCCGCCTGCACCACGTGCTGCTGAAGCAGCCCCACCTTTTCCAGCAGCTCCCCTTCGCGCTGCTTCAGTTCGCCGATCTCCGATTTGGACGCCGACACCGCCGATTCCATCGCCGTGGCGATCTCGTGGCTGAGCGCCTGGAGAAACTCCCGGAACGCCACGCTGCTTTCGTCGGCCTCGCCAAACGTCTGGAGCATCTGCCCGAAGCGGGCACCGATCTGCTTGAGAATGGCGTTGCAGGCGGCGGGATTGCTCAGCCCCACCGAAGTCCGCAGCCGCAGCGCCAGCAACTGCGCTGTCTGCGGGGTGAGCTGCGCCAGCTTGTGCGGCAGCCAGCTCGCCAGATCCAGCGCACGCGCCATCGCCGGGTCCGACTCCAGCGCCTCGCTGAGCGCCGCCAGGCCGCAGTGATGCACCGCGATGGCGCGGCAGAACGGTTGTGGCAACCCCATCGCCTTGCCAACCAGCCCGCCCAGTTCCGCGTGATCAACGCCGTTGATCCGTTTTTCGCGGTCGCATCGCTCATCGGGATTGTCGAGCTGGAGGATGGCGCTGATTTCCGGCCAGGCGGAGCGGTCCGAGGCGTAGATGACCGGCAGGGCGATGTCCTGGAGCAGCGCGCAAAGGAAGGCTTCCTCGGCCAGCGAGGTGGCGTCGGCCGGCGGCAGGTTCTGCGCTGACGCGGTCAGCTCTCGCGCCGTGACCGCCTTCAGCAGCGATGCCTTCCACATCGCCGCGCGCTCCGCGGCAGGCAGCGACAGCTTGTTGAAGATCCCCGCCAGCGAAAAACCGAACACCAGCGGCAGCAGGTTCTTGATTCCGATCATCGAGACCGCCTGCGACATGCGTGTCACGCGACTGGTGGGCTTGAACGCGGCGCTGTTGACCAGCGCCAGGACTTTGCTGGCCAGTCCCGGGTCGGCGCCGATGGCATTGGCGAAATCGTTCATCGCGGCGCTGCGGCTGCGGTGCAGGCGGAGGATGTGCATCGGCACAGCGAAGGTGGTCGGCAAGAGATCCAGCGACGCCGCCTGCTGCTCCAGCTCGCGGCGACGCTTGTCGGCAAGCTGCGCGCGATAGTTGTGTCCGGTGGAACTGCCCGCCGTCACGCCCGTAGGGGAGGAGCATACGGAAGATGAGCCTGCTGCCACGCGCACGTCTTTCCTCCGCCGCGAAAACAACCCCCGCTACGCATCGGGATTTTCGCCGGCAGAGTTAACCGATTGTGCCCGTCTTCACACAGTTTCTTGCTCGGCCAACGCTATCGGACGCGCGCTTGAACCGCCCCCAAGTCGATTCTCGGGCCAACACGACCAAATCCGGGATTTACCGATTGCCGGATGCCGGCGCGCCGACGCCAAACAGATGTGCTCACCCACAACAGCAAGCCACGAGTCGGGGTCGAACCGACGACCTGCGGTTTACAAAACCGCTGCTCTACCAACTGAGCTATCGTGGCGGTAACACCTGATCAATTATATCGTCGATGCGGTCGTTTCGCGGTGACATCGCTCACGCCTGGCAGGCGGGCGGCTGAACGCAGGCTGCCTACAGGATCTCCAGAATCTTGAACTCCATCGTCCCGCGCGGCGCCTTGACCTTCACCGTGTCGCCGACCCGCGCCTTCATCAGCGCTTCGCCCATCGGGCTGTTGACCGAGACCGGCAGCACGTCGCTGTTGGGGTCGGGGGTTGTCGCCTCCCCGACCAGGCGAACGAGCTGCTCACTGTCGTCGCTGAGGTCCAGCAGCTTGACCGTGTGCCCGAGGAAGACCACGTCCTGCGGAACGTGCTCATTGGAGACCACCGAGACATTTCTGAGCTTGGCCTCCAGCTCGGCGATCTGCCGCTGGATGTTTCGGTTCTCCTCCTTGGCAAAATGGTATTCGGCGTTTTCGGACAGATCGCCCAGCGAGGCGGCTTTGCGAATCCGCTCCTGGACTTCGACCTGCATTTTGTAGAGCTGCTCGCGCTTGGCTTCGAGCTGGGCCTTTTCCTGGGCACTGACGATCTGCATGGGCCACGGCTCCGACAGAGGGTCACGTTCGCATCGACTTTGCGGCAACCTCGAACCGCGAAGACTGCGACGCTCGCACTTGGAGAAAAACGAACCACCGCGCGAGGCCGCGCGGTGGCTGAAACCACGCCAATGATATCCCGTTGCGCCGGTTTGGCAACCGCCAAACTCGCCGGCGCGCGTCACGCCGACGTCAGGCGGGCACGGCCGCCGGCAACTCGCGAACGTGGACCTTTCTTCCCTGGAACTCCACCACGCCGTCGCACAGCGCGAACAGGGTGTCATCTTTGCCCTGTCCGACATTGAACCCGGGCACAAACCGCGTGCCCCGCTGCCGAAGAATGATCGATCCGGCGCGGATGTGCTGCCCGCCGTACACCTTTACTCCAAGGTACTGCGGGTTGCTGTCGCGCCCGTTCTTGGTCGAGCCTTGACCTTTCTTATGAGCCATAAATCACCTAACCAATTGCCAATCAACGTCTTACTGTCTCAACACTACTTGACCGCCCGTGCCGCCGCCCCAGGCGCGCGCTCTAGCGGCACCAACTCGGCCGCCAGAACAACAGTAGTCGAAACCCCCTTGGCCTTCAAGCGCCATGCCTGTTCGCAATCACTCACGCCCAGCCAGAAGCTCTGGCATCCGTCTCGCTCGGCCCGGGGGTATGAACCGCTTGGCAGAATCCGCGCCTGGCCGCGTGCCGCCAGGCTGGAGCTATAACCCCTCCACCTGGCCGCAGCGAGGGCCCATCATCCTCGCCGCAGTTGTTGGCTTCGTGCTGGCGATGTACCTGTCACTATACCAGTGGCGGATCATCGCTGGCGTGTGGGATCCGCTGTTTGCCTCGCCGCTGGAACAGTACCGCAACGGCAGCGAGCGAATCCTGAACACCTGGGTCTCGGAGTTGTTTCCCGTGCCCGATGCGTTCCTTGGGGCGTTGGGATACCTGGCCGACGCCATCACCGGCGCCATCGGCGGACCCCGCCGCTGGAGGACCATGCCCTGGATGGTCATCGTCTTCGGCGTGTTCGTCGGTCCGCTGGGCGCCGTCAGCGTATTGCTCGTGATTCTTCAGCCGGTGCTGTTCGACGCGTGGTGCGCAATCTGCCTGGCTACTGCGGTGATCTCGGTTGTGATGATCGGCCCGGCGATGGACGAGATGCTCGCCAGCCTCCAGTTCGTCGTACAGGAAAAGCGTCGTGGAGGCTCGATATGGCGGGCATTCTGGGGGCGGGTCTGATTTGCTTCGATCGATATACAGACGATGTGGGCGCAATGGATCAGCACGCTGGTGGGGATCTGGCTCATGGCGGCGCCGGACGTGCTGGGGTACGCCGGTTCACGCGCCGCGGCGAACAACCACCACATCGTCGGGCCGCTCGTGGCCACCTGCGCCGTCATCGCCCTCTGGCAGGTCACCCGCCCGCTGCGGTGGGTCAACCTGCTGCTGGGTTTGTGGCTGATCGTCTCGCCGATCATCCTGTCGCATCCGCCGATCGCGATGGCCCACAGCATCGTCGGCGGCGCGATCGTCGCCGCCATGTCCCTGATCCGCGGGCGGTTGAACAAACGCTTTGGCGGGGGATGGTTGCAGCTCTGGCGGGCAAATCCTGCAGGATAATTGGCCAAAACCCGCGGTTTTCACCGCTCCTCGGCGCCTGCTTTGCACTTCGACGACCACCAGGAGATCACCCGATGATGAATCAGCCCAATGACCACCGTGAAATCGTCGCCGTCACCGGCAGCAGCGGGTTGATCGGTGCGGCGGTAGTGCGGCGGTTGGCGTCGAGCTACCGCGTGATCGGCTTTGACCGTCCGGGCCTGCCCCAACCCCCGGAGGAGGCCGACGCCGTTGACATCGATCTTGCCTCCGACGACAGCGTTCGCGACGCCCTGCGGCACGTCTTCGACAACGATGCACAGCGGCTGGCGTCGGTGATCCATCTGGCGGCGTACTATGACTTTGCCGGCGAGCCAAGCCCACTCTACGAACAGGTTACCGTCCGCGGCACCGAACGCCTGCTCAACGGACTCCGCGAGCTTGGCTTCACTGTCGAGCAATTCGTCTTCTCCAGCACGATGCTCGTGCACGCCCCCTGCGAGCCAGGACAGGCGATCAACGAAGACTGGCCGATCGATCCGAAATGGGACTACCCCAGGTCGAAAGTGCGGACCGAGCAGGTCATACGCGAACTGCGCGGCGACATTCCGGCGGTATTGCTGCGCATCGCTGGGGTCTACAATGACCAGGGCAACTCCATCCCGCTCGTGCACCAGATGCAACGAATCTTCGAAAGACAGCTCACCGGCCGGGTCTACCCCGGCAGCACTTCCCACGGGCAGGCATTCGTGCATCTGGACGATGTCGTCGAGGCGATCTGGCTGACCGTGCAGAATCGCCGCCACCTTCCGCCGCTAACCGTCCTGCTCATCGGCGAGGACCGCACGCTCAGCTACGACGAGCTTCAGCACACCTTCGCACGAGAGATCCACGGCACCGACGCGAGCTTCGAGACGCAGCGCGTCCCCAAGACGCTGGCCAAGGTCGGCGCGTGGGTGCAGGACAAGCTCCCCGGCCAGGCATTCATCAAGCCCTGGATGATCGATCGCGCTACCGATCATTACGAGCTGGACATCACTCGCGCGCGCAACCTGCTCGGCTGGGAGCCGAAACGCTCGCTGCGCGACACTCTGCCGAAGATGGTCGAGTCGCTGAAGCGTGATCCGCTGGCGTGGTACCAGCGCCACGAGCTGGAGCCGCCAAACTGGCTCAAGCAGCAGCCATCGGCGGCAAGACACGCTTGAGCGGCCGCGCCAGCAGGCGGCGAACCGCGCGCATCACTCTAAAGCCTGTGAGCCGCCCACCGTCACGCTCAGTGGTCGGTAAACGCCGTTGATCATCTCACTGGCGGCGGCGAAATCGGCGCCGCCGTCGCCCGACTCCGATAGCCCCATCGTGAAAACGTTGGCCACGGCCGTCAGAAGCTGATCCGGCGGGGCGCCCGGATTGTTGTGCCGCCCGAACCCGAACACCGTCATGTTATCTTCCAGATTGAAATACGAATCCTCCAGTTGATCGGGCGTATTGTGTACGAAGTAGAAGTACCGGCCGTTGGCCCCCACATCGCTGTCCCGGAAGTAGACCCATTCCTCGCCGTTGTCCGAACCGAGCCCGTCGGTGTCGCTCCAGGTTTCATCGATGGAATGCACAGAGCCGTCACTGAGCACCACCGTGTCGTTGGCGTCCAGCCCTCCGCCGGGCGTGCCTTCGTACAGGAAATAGTAAGGCTGGTTCATCGACAGCACTGTCTGCCGGGCGAAGGTGGGGTAAAACTCCCACTGCACCCTGTTGCCGTCGGAGTCGGTGGACTCCAGCACGGTCCGCAGCGGACCCCGGGAAACGATCTCGGTGGTAACGTCGTGGCCGGCGCCGGGATGAAACCCGGCCGGCCCCATGTTCGGTATGCCACGGAATCCCCCTGCCGAGCCGGGGTTGGAGTTGGAGTTCCAGCTCACCCAGTCGTTGCCGTCGACATCGACGATGCTGGAAAACCCGCCCTCGGCCTTCTGGTAGAAGTACGTGGCGACGGGGGTTTCGATCCGCACCGACTCGAAGCCCTCATCCGTAACATTGTCGGTGGTCCTGACCAGAGGCGTAAAAGTCGGCGCGCTGAAGCTGCCCGTGGTGTCGAAATAGACCTGGTAACGCCGCACGGCATTGGCCGCCGTCTCCCCCTTGACCAGAAAGACCAGCGTACCGGAGGCATTGGAGGCCGCGTCGTACCCGGCCGCCTTGTCGAACTGGAACGGCACGTTTTCATCGATGACGGTCTTTGCATCCGAGGCATATTCGATGACCCGGATCGACTCTTCGATCAGCGCGCCGCTTCGTCCCAGGCGGCTGAGAATCGTCGTGAAGTTGATCGGACGCTGGACGGGATAGTCCGTGCGGGAAAAGGCGCCGACGTTGACGGAAATCGGGGTGCGGAAATGCCAACTGGTATTCCACCAGCCCGGCGGCGGAGAAGCGGTTTCCGGGTCGTTGTCCTGAATCGTAATGGTTGTCTGGCGGTTGACGAGCGGAAACGTGTTGTTGACGATGCGGATAATGACGGTCTCATCGCCCTCGACGAGACTGTCGTTTCGAGGGTATAGGTTAACCAGGGCGCTGCGCGCGCCGGCGCGAATCAGCACCTTGCCCTTGAGCGTGTAGAAGTCGGATCCCTGGGTGGCGGTGCTGGCGGCGGTGACGGTGTACTTGACCGTCAGCGGCTCGGTAATCGGCCCGGTGGGACGTTGGATCACGAACTGTCCGCGGCCCGACCGCAGTGGATCCGTCTCCGAGGCGGTCGCGTCGGTGGCGGCAATGGTCAGGCTCGTGCCGGCCAACAGCGCTCGCGACTCCAGAGTTTCGATCAGTGCCGCCTGCAATGCGGATGTCCGTCGATGCTGGCACTTCTGCAACTTCTGTCGATCCGTCAAACTACGCATAACCTTGCTTTCCCTGGTGAGCTTGTCCGTGATGCTTCTTGCTGGTTGTGGGTCGAGCAGTATCGATACGCATCGGCTTCCCGGCCAAGTAGAGGATCACCGCATTTGCACTGGCTGATCCCCGATTGGATGTCGGGAAGTCCCTGAGCTTCTAGGCGGCATGTCAATGAGATAACTTAAGGCGCGATCGGCCGATGCCCACCCCCCGAATCATCCTTCGCCAGACGCACGCGGTTGTTGATCGCCTGACCGCGCGGTGGTACGCGCGCTACGGCATTGCGGTGGGGATCATGGTGTTGGCTGGCGGACTGGCGATGCTGGGGCGAGCTTCGCCCGACGGGCAGCAGATCGCGCTGCCGCTGTTCGTTGGTGTTCTGGCCGCCAGCGCGATCGGCGGGCTGGGGCCGGGGCTTGTGGCCACTGCCCTGGCCCTGGTCAGCGCCTGGCAGATCCTGCCCGCTGCGCAGACCATCCAGCTTCGTGCACTGGCGATCCAGTGCCTGCTGGTCAGCGCCGTCGGCGGCGCGTTGCGGAGCACTCGTCTGAAGGCACGCCAACGCCTGGAAGCCAATCTGCGCCTCGAACAACAGGTCCTGGAGATCAGCGACGACGAGAGGCGACGCATCGGTCATGACCTGCACGACGGCCTGGGACAGCACCTCACCGGCATCTCGCTGCTCAGTGAGACCATGGCCCAACAGCTCCAGTCCGGACGGCAACCGGACCCGGCCAATGTCGAAACCATCACTCGGCTGGTCAGCCAGGCGGTCGGCATCACCCGCGATTTGGCCAAGAGCCTCTCGCCCGTGACGCTCGAGCGCGACGGGCTGGTGGCAGCGCTCGAGGAACTGGCGGAGATGACTTCGGCCCTGTTCAACATCAACTGCACGGCGGACTTCGACGAGCCGCAGCTTGTGCTGGATCGCGCCCGCTCGCAGCACCTGTATCGCATCGTCCAGGAGGCGGTGAACAACTCGATTCGCCATGGCAAG
The DNA here is from genome assembly GCF_050410795.1 of Fontivita pretiosa. Taxonomy (GTDB): domain Bacteria; phylum Planctomycetota; class Phycisphaerae; order Tepidisphaerales; family Tepidisphaeraceae; genus Fontivita; species Fontivita pretiosa. The sequence goes on from NZ_CP191258.1 coordinate 5,369,875, forward strand.
GCGCGAAACGTCCGCATCACGCTTCGCCGCCCGCAACGAGACCTGCTGGCCGTTACCATCGTGGACGATGGATCGGGCCTGTCCAGCAAGACCACGGCCAACCCGGGACTGGGGTTGCGGATCATGGAATATCGCGCCAGAATGCTGGGAGCGTCGCTGACCGTCGAACGGGCCTCGGAAGCCGGCGGAACAGTCGTGACCTGCTGCTGCCCGCTGAACGGCCCGGCGAGCAGCGCACGCAGTTGATTTCGGAGTCGATTCGATGCCTGTACCGACTACCACCGCAATGGATACCAGCACCGCACAACCACACCAGCGAGTCTTCGGCGTGCTGCTGGTGGATGATCATCCCATCGTCCGACAGGGACTGGCCCAGCTCATCAACGCCGCCGGTGACCTGAGCGTTTGCGGCGAAGCCTCAACCGCCTCTGAAGCCCTGGACCTGCTGAACCGCACCAATCCCGACGTGGTCATCGTGGACATTTCCCTGACCGACCGCAACGGCGTGGAGCTGATCAAGGACATCGTCGCCCAGCGCCCCGGACTGCCCTGCCTGGCGCTGTCCATGTATGACGAGGCGATGTACGCGCTGCGGGTGCTGCGTGCCGGCGGACGCGGGTACATTATGAAGCAGGAAGTGCCCAAGAAGGTGATTGCCGCGATACGCCAGGTGCTGGCCGGTCATGTGTATCTCAGCGAGGCGATGTCCACGCGGCTGGTGGACCAGGTGGTGAACTCGTCACCCGGCTCGATGCCGCCAGTGGCGGAGTTGAGCGACCGCGAGCTTGAGGTCCTCACGCTGATCGGCCAGGGCCAGAGCACGCGCGAAATCGCCGAAAAACTCTATCTGAGCGTCAAGACCGTCGAAGCCCATCGCGAGCGGATCAAGGACAAGCTCAAGCTCAAGAACGGAACGGAGTTGTTGCGTTACGCGATGAAGTTCACGCTCGACGGCAGCGCGCCGGCAGGCGGATGATCAGCAGACGGGACGACCGGCAGATGGGACAACCTGAAGCGCAATCGCGACAGCCCGTCACCCTGTCACCCCGGCTCAGGTCGTCCCCTGCACTGCCTGGCTTCACGCCTTGTCACCTGGCTTACTTGCCGCTACCGTACCAGCCATGCCGCTGGAAAAATGGTCGGACAAAGTGAACGTGCTGCATTTGGCGGACGACCCGCAGTTCACGGACGATCTTCAGGCGCTTGAGGCGCAGCTCAGCTCCAAGCCCGCCGACGTCGTGCTCGACTTCGCCGCCGTCCACTTCATCAATTCCTCCAACATCGCCCGCCTGCTGAAGCTGCGAAAGCAGATGATCAACACGGACCGCAGGCTGGTCCTGTGCGGCGTAAGCACGCAGGTCTGGGGGACATTCCTGGTCACCGGCCTGGACAAGGTCTTCCAGTTCGCCGACAACGTCATGCTCGCCCTGGCGACGATTCAGATCTCCCAACCAGCGCAGTAGCACTCCTCGCTGACTATCTTCTTCGCCAGATCGTTTCCTGCCCGATTTGCGATTCGGGTGTGTAGCGATCCTTGACATACTGTTCAATTTGCCGCCAGGCGTGGCGAAAGTTCTCGGCGCGGACGGGCGAGCGCATCAGGTGAAGGCACTGGCTGGTCTCCACTCGCAGCTTCGCTTCCACATCCGTCGGCAGAATGATGTAGTGCGGGCGACGCTGCTCGAAATCGCCCAGCAACAGCGGCGTGTACTCCAGCGCCGCCGTGTCGTGATTGCCGAAGATGAACATGATCGGATAGCGTGCCCCGGGTCGCAGGCCAGTCTCCAGCAGCAGCCGCGGCATCGAATCCTGCCAGACGCGATCCCCCGGCAAGGCGCGCTCCAGCAGATACCGGCTGACCGGCAGCACCGTTGGCTGGGGATGCTTCAGCACTTCCATCGAGCCGATCAGTGAGAGGATCATCACAGGCGCCAACGCCGCCGTCAGACGGACCGGATCATTTCGCCGGGGGATCATCCCGAACAGCAGCGCCGCCGGCGCCGCGATCGGCAGGAAGTGATACGCATACATCCGCCGCTGCATCACCGCGCCCAGCAACTCCAGCACAAGCCACACAATCGCGAAGATCACCTGGGCATGCGCAGGCCACGGGTCGGTCGCGTCGCGACGCTGCACCCAACCCCTGACCACGATCGCAAACCCCGCCAGGACCAGCACCGTGATCGGCTTGAGCACGTCCTCGTGCCAGACCAGCGGTGTCTGGGATGCGTAGAGCGATATCTGGCGATACAGCTCCGGCAGGTCGCGCAAAGTGTCAGTTGAGACCAGATAGATGATCACAGTTGCGGCGGGTATCGACAGCCCCAGCACAGTCGCTGCGGCGATCCTGGCAAACGGCGCCAGCGGGCGGGCACGCAGCACGAGCATCACGACAGCGAACGCGCCCAATGGCGCCAGTCCGGTCGGTTTGAGCATCGCGGCGCAGCCTGCGGCCAGCCCGACCACGAACGCATCGGCCATCCAGCGCAGGCGGATCGCCTCCATCGCCGCGCATGCCGCCAGGATCGCAAAAAAACTCTGGAGGGTTTCGAGCTGGAAGCCGCCGAACACGCCGACGCTGAAGTTGAGGTACACCACCGCCGCCAGGAGGGTCGGCAGGCGTGCCTGTTCACCAACGTTTCTGGCCGCCGAGCGCGCCAGCATCCATCCTGCACTCAGCGCCAGACTCGTCTGGAGCAGCACGTAAGCCGGCCAGCAGGTGCCGAACGCGCGCCACGCCAGACTGGTCATCAGCCCCACACTGGGAAACTTGTTGTCGATGATGTCGTGTCCGAAGCGCTGGCCATCGCACACACTCTTGCCCAGGTACACGAACATGGCCGCGTCGTGGTCGAACGGCCGGACCAGATACGCCAGCCTGCCCGCCAGCGCCGTCAGCAGGCAGGCAGTCGTCAGCAATGCCACGGCCGCTTTCAGCCTGGCCACGCGCTGCCAGCCCAGCACAAATGTCGGTGCCGAAAGTACTGTCACAGGCTGAATATCGGTCCGGCGGCGACAGCGGCACAGGTTTTTGCAGGACCTGCAAGTACCTCGCGGGTGAGACGTGTGCCACGCCGGTCCGGCACGGTCGCCATCCCGGCCCGATAACGCTATGCTTTACCGCGATGTCGCAGAACGGCAACAACTCCAGATTCATCCAGAAACTTGCCGAAATGGCCGGCAGATTCGATGAGCTTCAGGCGATGCTGAACGACCCGCAGGTCCTTTCCAATCCCCAGCGGATCGTGTCGGTCAGCAAGGAGGCCGGCCAGCTCGAGCCCATCGTCCGCAAGTTCCGCGAGTATCAGCGCGCCGCCGCCGCCGTCGAAGAACTGCAAAAGCTCATTCAAAACAAATCCGATCCGGAGATGGCCCAGCTCGCCGAAGCCGAGCTGCCCGAAGCACAGCGCAAGGCCCAGCGCCTGCTGGAGGAGCTGAAGGATCAGTTCCTGGAAGCTGAAGACAGCGCCGTGGACAGCTTCTTTCTGGAGATCCGTGCCGGCACTGGCGGAGAAGAGGCGGCCCTGTTCGTCCGCGACTTGTTCGAGATGTATCGCAAATATTGTGAAAGCAAGGGATGGCGGTTCGAGGTCAGCGATTTCTCCCCCACCGATCGCGGCGGGTTCAAGGAAGTCATCGTCAACATCCGTGGCCCCGGCGCGTATCACCGCCTGCGTTTCGAGAGTGGAGGGCACCGCGTGCAGCGCGTCCCCGAGACCGAGGCCCAGGGTCGCATCCACACCTCCGCCGCCACCGTCGCGGTTTTGCCGGAAATGCCCGATGTCAAAATCGAGATCAATCCCAGGGACGTGGAGGAGAGCGGTTGCCGGGGCGGTGGGCCCGGCGGGCAGAACGTCAACAAGGTCGAGACTGGCTGGCAACTGCTGCACAAGCCCACCGGGCTGCGATTCAAAATGACCGAGCACAAGAGCCAGGCCCAGAATCGCGAACGCGCCTGGGCTCTGCTGCGGGCCACACTCTACGAAATGGAGCAGGCCAAGCTTCATGCCGCCCAGGTCGGCGCCCGCCGCGCCATGATCGGCAGCGGCGACCGCTCGCAACGAATCCGCACCTACAACTTCCCTCAGAATCGATGCACCGATCACCGTCTGGGCGGCGAGGGCGGGGAGAAAAACTTCAACCTCGACCAGATCATGCAGGGCCAGCTCGACCCCCTCATCGACGCCCTTCTGGAGCTGGACAAGCGCCAGCGCCTGGAAAGCCTGTAAGACCTGCTGCCCGCGGTCAGCGGTCGCGGAATCCCTGAGTGGTCGAAGCCGGGCGGGTGGCCGCCTTCCACTGTCGGAACTGACGCCAGTCCATGATCGGCACGAATCCGCGTTCCAGCGCCGGCTGGATCCAGTCGATCCGCGCTGAATTGAGCATGAAGATCTTGCCCCGTGGAGTGATGATCCCGGGCATGCGCTGGTCGTGCAGCTCGGCCGGATAGAACAGCGTGGCGCCGGAAGCCACCACCGCCACATCGGAGGAGCTTTCGGGAATGACGGTGATCCCCTCGGCACGCCAATCGAGCATCAACTGAAGCCAGTCGAACGGCTCGATCCACCACCAGGTTCCCTGCGGACACTGGGCTGCGTCCCAGTAGACATAGCGCACGCCCGCGGCCTTCAGGTCGGCGCGAAGCTTGTCGATGAACTGCCGATGCCGGGCGGCGCGAAAGTTGGCCGGCGTGCCATCCATCCCCGTGAACTGCGGAGCGATCAGGCAACCGAAGTTGCCGTTGAGCAGAGTGCTGGCGGCGGCGTATTCGGCGAACCACGGGTACTTGCGATGATCCGGCTCGAAGACATACGTCTCGGGGCGCGGCTCGCCGCTGGACCACTGAATGTAGCCCCTCGCCCCGTTGTTCATCAGACCCCGTACGATGCGGCACAGGTCCCCTCGCCGATACTGCCTGCCATCCACGCTCGGCCAATCGCTGCTGGTCCACGGCCCGACCACGTCGCAAGTGGCTTCAGTGATCTTGAGCTTGTCCATCCACGGCAGCAAAAACGCCTGGCGGTAGTGGTGCAGGTGGGCATCGGGCAGGCCTTTTTCGTACTTGCGGATCTCAAGGACGGCGTTCAGCGTCTGCCCGCGATCCAGGTACGGGTGAAAGCTGACGAACGGGCCGGCCTGTCCGTCGCCGCTGATCACCCAGTTGATGTGGGTGAAGACGAGCTGATCGTTCCAGGCGGTGACCCCCACTCCGCTGCCGTCGCGGTCGTCGTAGAAGATCATCAGCGGTGAATAGGCATAACCCGGCCAGGCGCCGGCGTTGCCGTGCTGCCACTGCCCACGTGGAAGATTCCAATCCACGATTCGCCCGCCGAAATAGGGGCTGTAGACGCGCAGCGAGTCGCGCGGCGCGGTCTGTAACCAGGGCAGATGGATTTCGATCGGCGCCTCGTGCCGCCGGGTCCAGTCGCCGCTCATGCTGATCTGCCAGACGATCCGGTCGGGCTGAAGCGTGCTGAGCACCGCCCGGACCTCCACCCCGTCGGGCGTGCGCCACGTGTGGTCATTGACGCGGGTTCCATACGCCTTGTCCATCCACAGCCCGGCGGGAGGATCGTCAGTGCCGATCGTCCAGGAGCGATCCGCCGCCGCCTGCCCGATCGCATCCGACGCGCCGCCGAGCGGCAATCCAATGGCCAGCAGAAACGTCGCGACCGTGAGGATGACATCAAGTAAACGGGCAAGGCGGCTCATGTGAGGCATGATAGTCCTTCAAGCGTGCGTATGCAGTCATGGATGCCCCGGCCCGACCCATCGTCCGGCTCAGAGCAGTAGACTGCGCCGCCCCTGCCACCCCTGGTGCGCATTTGATCCAGATCCGGCGCAACAGCCTCGCCCGGCCTAACTGATTTGAGCCGGATCAGGCACACACGGAACCCCCGTCGCCGATTTTTGCGGCTGCCGCGTTGCGCAGCGGCTTCACCCGGGGCGCAACGAAGCCGGTTGCGGCGGATCGATCCGATAGATCGCCCCGCCGATGCCGTAGCCGGCGCCATACGCATCGCCGGAGGTGACGAACACCCTTCCGGCCGAATCGACCAGCACGTTCTCGCTCTTCATCCTGGGGTTGTTGGTCAGCGCCGCCAGATCGGCCCAGGGCGCAGCTTGTCCCGTGCGGCCATCGAAGACGTGATTCGGATCCGGGCTGAAACGATAGACCCGCGCCGGCTGCGAGGAGATGACGTATAGATCCCCCTCCGGGCCGAAAACCATATCCGTGAGGTTGGCGCTGTGACGGGTCAGCGGATCGTACGGGTCAAACCGCGCGATCAGTTCGCCCTCGATGGGCTGCACCGGCAGGCCTTCGCCATCGAGCCGGATGCGGACAATCGTCGAGCTGGTGCGAAAACCGATGTACAGCCAGCCGTCGCGCTCGGCCAGCATGCTGTGTCCAAGGTGGCTTTGCACTCCATAACCGCGAATGCGGATTCTGTCGTCCATGACCCAACAGCTTTGCGGCGGCGGCGCGTCGGGGTCGTGCGCAATCTGCGACAGGTCGTAACGCACCAGCAGGCTGTTGTCCTTGGCCACGCAGTACAGCCAGCGCCCGACGACCAGGCAGTTGTCCGGGCCATTGAGCCGTCCGTGCGGCGGCGGTGAGGTCTGCGGGTCGTGGTGTGGATAGTTCCCGCCGGCCTCGAGGCTGTGACGCTCCACCTCGTACCACTTTCCGCTGCGCGTGTCATAGCGAAGTACGGCGTCGTTGACGTTCTTGCTAAAGCTGCCGCCGGTGCCCGGCTGTTCGGGCTTGTCGATGCCACTGAAAGCGCAAATGTAGAAGTTGCGGGTAACAGGGTCGTAGCGGAGCGTGCAGTACGGTCGATCCGTCTGGCGGTCCTTCGTCGCAGGCACGGCAGTGCGATCGAACAGCTTGAAAGGCGGCTCGGTCGGCGCGGCGTAGACGACCCCGTTCGCCCGCACCGCGGGCGAGACGTGGCGTTCGGTCACAGGCTGGGCAATGTCGGGATCGACACTGAAGATCGTGCCGGCCTGGTCGTCGATCGCGCCGTCCGCCCCGCCGGACTCCCGAACGCGTCCCCGCGCCAGCACGTAGAGCCTGCCATCCACGAGCTGAAGCCCGCGTGGAAACGGCACCGCCGTGCTCACTCGGTAAAGCTGCTCGACCGTGACGGCAGGCGCGGCCGTATGAGTGGCGGATGAATGGGGCGACGTGCGCGGCGGGCGGTCGCACCCGGCCAGTCCCAACAGCCACACCGCCGCGCACGTCAGACACACCCATCTCAATGCAGGCCCCTCATTCCGGACAACACGGACAGATCGCCGGCACGTACACCGTCAACGTCGCCGAGTACTTCGTCGAATCATACCCGCTGCCCTTTTCCGTGTCGTCGTCGTGATGGGCAACGATCAGAAAGTAATTGGCGTCGTCAGGCTCGAAACTGGCGATGCCATCGGCGTCGGTCTTTCGCTGGTACTTTTCATCGAAGCCTTCCTTCAGCGTCTGCCCGCGCGGAATGAACGAGATGGTCGCGTTCGCCAGCGGCCGGCCGTTGCGCAGCAGTTGCACGCGAATCGCCGAGCCCGGGCCCATCGGCGTGACTGGATTGGTCAACGGAACCAGCTCCAGTCCGTGCCCCAGAACACGATCGTAGCCGCCCGCGTCATGCGGCACCTGATCAAGGCTCCTGCTGGCCAGGAAAAACGTCTTGGCGCTCTTGATCGAGCGCTTGGGCGCATAGCTCACGACCTGCTCGGACGTCTGCACGATCATGTGCACCCCCGGCTTGCTCGTGCGGAACCTGCCCGCCCAGTACCCTTCCTTCGGGGCCATGCCCTGATCCACCAGCGAAGGCTCAAGGTCATGCCGGCTACCGTCCGGCTCGATCAGCTCCAGGCGACTGCTGGCCAGATCGACCTTGCCGGCCAGCCTGAAGTCGCGATGCTCGTTGCCGTGATTGCCGAGCATCAGATCGAAGAACACGACGTCGCCCACGCGGACGAGATTCGTGTTGGTCTGCACCCAGGAGTCATGTGCGACAACCCAGGTGGCGCCGACCAGCAACGCCATAACAGCCCCCAGTGCGATGTTGATGCGTGTCATTCTCATTGCAGATTCCACAATTGATCCTGATAGTTGATGTCAAACACGTTGGTGATGCCGTTGGGAATGTAGGTTCCGGTCGGCCCGGGGTAGAACGGCGGGCGCATGGGCAGGCGCTCGGCGTGGCCGTCCACAAACCCCACGCCGACGGTCTGCCGCGGGTGACGCCGATGGTCCGGGCGGCAGGAACTGGAAGTGGCGGGTCGCGACGGCGGCCAGCAGTGTGTCGCCAGCGACGGCGCGCCTGCGGGCGAGTCCATCAGCCCGGCGTCACACAACGCCACCGTCTCGCTCCATCTGCGAATCCGGTTCAGGCGAACGCCGTTCAGGTTCGTGTTGAAGCCATAGCTGGCCTGGACCGAAACCCGATCGTTCGCCGGGCAGTGCCAGGCTTGATTCGCATCGTTGTCGGCGTTGTTGCGCCCCTGCCGAAGATACGGATACAAAAGCTCCTTGCGATCCCTGGGCGGAGTGTTTCCGATCGCGGGGATGAAGGTCACGTACAGTTTCTTGTCCTGGGCATACATCAGAGCGGCGGTGGCAAGCTGGCGCAGATTCGACGTGCAGGCGACGGCTTTGGCCTGCGCGCGCGCCGCCGTCATCGCCGGCAGCAGGATGCCCACGAGCATTGCGATGATTCCGATCACAACCAACAACTCAACCAGAGTAAACGCGCGGACTGGGCGCGAGCGTCGCGCCGGCCACGCACAAATGCCGTTCATTGGTGTTCCTCCAGACCGGTCTGTCGTCCCGGCCGATCTCCCGCAGACTGGCGGCGAAGATTGATCAACAGACTGTGAGCCTGATGCGCTGTGCGCCGCTCGGGCCGACCGTGTCAGCGGCGCCTGGCCCGTGCGAAGAAAGCGAGTTTGGCTACGACCAACGTTTGGTCATGGACGGGTCCGGCATGGCCGGGACGGCCATGACACTGAGAAGTTGATGTTCGATCATGGTGACCGCGCGCACAGCGGCTCAGCCCAGGGCCGGTGGTGCGCGACTGTCGTAGGCGGGGATGAGCTGGAGTGATTCAAAGGCAACAGGCCTGGGGATCGGCACCAAAGCCGTGAGTTCCAGCGGCGGCGGGCGCAGATCGACCACGGGCGGGGCCGTAAGCCTGGCGGCAAAGAAGCAGATGGCGCAGCGTGCGCGGTCGCGGGGCGTGGGCTTGTCGGTAGGCGAGGAGTCCGAGCCGCCCCCGCCACAGCAGCCGGAGCACGCGACCCTTCCGCTCGCCGGATCATCCGACCCGCCGGGCAGCGTGACGATGCCTCGGGTGTGCCCGGGCAGGATGACGTTCAGCCAGAGCGTCTGGAAGAGGATCAGCGCGATGTGCCCGATCCTGGGCCGCATGATAAGCAGGATACCCCCAGAATATAGATATGTCAATCCAGATATCCTGTTTATTTTCCATCGCAACCAGCTTCTGCCCCGGCGCGGGTCCGTGCCGGGCTGGTCCCCTGCTTTGCCGCCCCGCCTGACGATAGCTCACTTCATGTCGGGATCAAAGTACTTGCGCTTGAACACATCGTTGCGGTTGAAGAATTCGGCGTGGCCGTCGGCGAAGGCGACATTGCCCCGCGCATTCTGCGAATTGCGTTTGTTCTTCAGTTCGTGGCGTTCGGCGATGGCGGTGTAATCCTTCCGCGGGTCATCGGCGTTGCCCAGCACCACCGTGGGGTTGTACTCGCCATTGTTGACCGTCTTTTCCGATTCATCGATGTAAAGGATGACCTCGGACGGGCGGCGAACCTGGTTCATCTTGCGTTGATGCTTCAGGTCGCCCAGATACAGCGAGCCGTCGGGTTGCTCGGCGACGGTCTTGTTGCCGAACAGAATGTTCATCGAATAGCTGTAGCGGTAGATTCCCCGCCCGCCGTTCAAATCAGCCGCGAACGCCACCCGCTGCTGGAGGTTGTCCGACGGACAGCGGAAGATCTTCTCCAAAGTGGGATTGACCTCGTGGGCCCGGCGATAGTCTTCCGCGGACGTTCCGTTGTTGGGATTGTGATCCACCACCCGCGCGCCCAGATACTTGGCCAGCGCCGAATAGGTGATGTTCTGGTCCCATGTGCCCGGATACAGTTGCCCGGTGACGTAGTCGATGCGCCTTCGCCAGGCGATCCATCCCCAGTAGCGTTTGGGATCGACGCCGCCGTCGCCGGAATCGATGCCCTGCCCGGCGCGTCCGGGGTACAGCCCTTTGTTGTCATTGCAGTACGCGACGGTGGCGGTCGCGATCTGCCGCAGGTTGCTCAGGCACTGGATCTGCCGGGCGCTCTCCCGGGCCTTATTCAGGGCCGGCAGAAGGATCGCGATAAGCGCCGCGATGATGCCGATGACGACCAAAAGCTCGACAAGAGTAAAGCCAGACGTGTTGCCAGCGATGCGTTTGCCACGATTCATAGAAGCCTCCGCGCCTCAACTCCATTCGCCGGACAGCCATTCTATCCGTTGTTACCCCTGGCTTTGCACGTGGCATCGGTTACATGAAACGACAATACCTTTGCACATTTGGCAACCTCCGGTAGCAAAGCGGCCCGCCGGTGGTATAGGCAGATGTGCAGTCGCCGATACTGGCGACGTGCGGTACCATGAGAATGTTGCTGGCCTGAGGAGATGTTCACCATGTTCATGCCGAACGGGTTGAAATGGATCGTGCCCCTGCTGCTGGTCATGCCGTGGGTTGCGTCGGCGGCTCAGACTCCGCCCGCGGGCGAGGATGCGGCCTACACCGAAATGCTCAACAAGCGAGCCGAGAAGATCGTCGCGGCGTTGAGCCTCGCCGATGCCGACAAGGCCCAGCAAATCAAGCAACTGCTCATCGAACAGTATCGCAGTCTCAAGCAGGTTCACGACGCACGCGACGCGAAGCTCAGGCAGCTCAAGGAGCAGGCCGGGCCAACCACCAGGCCGTCGCCGGAGCAGGTCAATCGCGTGAAGGATGAGGCGCAGGCGCAACTCGATCAGCTCAACGCCGAGTTCGTCGGGCGGCTCTCGTCGCTGCTCACGCCCGAACAGGTCGAGATCGTCAAGAACGAGATGACCTACAACGTCCTGCCGATCACCTATCGCGGGTTTCTGGACATGCTGCCGGATCTGACCCAGACGCAGAAGGCGACGATTCTCCAGATGCTCACCGAAGCGCGTGAGAAGGCGATGACCGGCGGGACATCCGAGGAAAAGCACGCCTGGTTCGGCAAATACAAGGGGCGGATCAACAACTATCTCTCGAAGGAAGGATACGATCTGAAGAAGGCGAGCAAGGAATGGCAGGAGCGGCTGAAGGCGCGGCAGCAACAGCAAAGCGGCGCTACGACCAGGTAATGGCCGCCAGGGCGCGGTGAGCGCCCAGGCGGACGGTGCCCAGACTGCAAACCCGAAGTGTTTTTCAGGAGCGATCAACGATGACCAGGCGACGTGTGGCAGTAACGATGGCAGTGGCCGCCTCGATGGCGGCGGTGGCGATGATGTCGGCGGGCGAGCGGGCACAGGCGCAGTACCCAACGGTTCCGCCGGAAGTGGCTGAGGCGTCGAACCGCGCCAAGGCCGCCGCCAATGCCCGTTCGGATGTCGCCTGGCAGAAGGCGCTGCCCATCATTCAGGAATGGGCCGGCAAGGGTAAGCCGTACATCCCCTGGGCACAGACGCCTGGCGATCTGCCGCAGGCGAGCATTCCGGCGTTCCCCGGCGCCGAGGGAGGCGGAGCATACAGCTTCGGAGGTCGCGGCGGCAGGGTCTTCGTCGTCACTTCGCTTGAAGACAGCGGACCGGGGACGTTCCGCGAGGCCTGCGAGGCCGCCGGGCCGCGAATTGTCGTCTTCAATGTCGCGGGGATCATCCGCCTGAAGGATCGCGTGCGCATCCGCGCTCCCTATATCACGATCGCGGGCAACACGGCGCCGGGCGACGGCGTGTGCATCGCCGGCGCCAATGTCGCTGTCGATACCCATGACGTGGTCATCCGACACATGCGCTTCCGCCGCGGCGAAACCAACGTCGGTGACCGCGACGACTCGATCGGCGGAAACCCCATCGGCAACATCATGATCGACCACGTCTCGGCGAGCTGGGGGCTGGACGAGAACATGTCGATGTACCGGCACATGTACGACCACGACAACAACTCCGAGACGCCGGCCCTGAAGCTGCCCACCGTCAACATCACGATCCAGAACTCGATCTTCAGCGAATGCCTGAATACGTACAATCATGCCTTCGGCTCGACGATCGGCGGGTACAACAGCACCTTCCATCACAACCTGTGGGCGAACAACACGGGGCGGAATCCATCGGTGGGAATGAACGGCGATTTCGCGCTGGTCAACAACGTGATCTACAACTGGCGGCACCGCACGGTGGACGGCGGAGATCACCTCAGCTACTTCAACATCATCAACAACTACTTCAAGCCCGGTCCCACGACGCCCAAGGACGCGCCGATCGCGCATCGCATCCTCAAGCCCGAGGCGCAGCGCGGCAAGAACATCCCGCTGAACTTCGGCAAGGCATACGTGAATGGCAATGTCGTGGAAGGCAACGAGAAAGTGACCAAAGACAACTGGGCTGGCGGCGTGCAGCTCAACGAAGGCGTCAGCCTCGATGAGTTCCTGCCGAAAATCAGGGTGGACAAGCCATTCCCGATGGCCCACGTGACCACGACGACGGCCGAGCAGGCTTACGAGTACGTGCTGGCCAACGTCGGCGCGACCCTGCCGCGGCGCGACGCGGTGGACCAGCGGATCATCCAGGAGGTGCGGACCGGCCAGGCCACATACAAAGAGGGCAACGGCATCATCACCGACATCAGCCAGGTCGGCGGATACCCCGAGTACCGCGGCGAGCCGTACAAGGACAGCGACTCCGATGGAATGCCCGATGAGTGGGAAAGCAAGTACGGGCTGAATCCCAACGACGCTTCCGACGCCAGTGGCGATCTCAATGGCGACGGATACACCAACATCGAGAAGTACATCTTCAACATCGATCCGACCAGGAAGGTGGACTGGACCGATCCGAAGAACAACGTGGACACGCTGGCCAGACGGCAAACCGCGGCCAAATGAGCAACGGCGAACCGCACAGGGCAGAGAGCGGCGTGGCGTTGGGCCGCCTCTGCCCTGTGCCGTTTCTGTCCTCGGCATTCTGCTGGCTGATCCCGCAATGACGATTGAACTGAACGGCTTTTCGATCGAGCTGTCGCTGCACCTGTTTCGCCACGGGCACTGGGTGCCGATGAAACTGCATCCCACCGCCCTTGGTTTCACGGCGGACCATGATGAGTTGCACGCCGATCTGATCTTCGATGATCAGCGGGCCGAACGGATCAGCTATACGCTGTCGTTCACATCCCCCTACCGCACGCGGCTGCGGTTGCGGCTTCGTTTGCCGGATCAGACCGACCTTTTCCATCTGATTCCGGGAAACATTCACGGCGACAACAACGCGGCGCACGTTCGGCCGGGGGAGTTTCCGGTGCTGAGCAGCTCCCGCCCGCACGAGCGGAATTGCGCCCCGCTTTGGGAGTTCCGTGCCGATCGCGCGTCGCATCCGGTCTCGATCCTCTGCTGTGCCCGCGGCGCGGTGGGTGTATCGATCGAGCCGTATTCCAGTTGCGACGATGCCGATGAAGGCTTCATCCGCAATGGCGTGTTTGCGGCCCTTCCCGATGCCTGCGGCGTGTCGCTGGGATACGGCAATGATCCACTGACGTTCTCGGAGAAGACCGTATTCCTGCCGGCCACCAGCGATACGACTCACGGAAGCTCGGCGCGCGGCGCGATCTGGGCTTTGCGCGGCTCAGGCCGCGCCGAGGCGCACCGGATCATCCGCGCCCTCTACGATGAGCTTCGCCAGCGGCCGGTGCATGCGCGATCGTATCGGGATGCGCTTCGGGCGCTGGCCGATGCGTTCGCGGAAGTGAACTGGTCTGAGCAGTTGCAGCAGTACACCAACCGCAAGTGCCGCGTGCCAGTAGACCGGACGCTTCGCCCATGGCGCGCGATCGTGGAGATCGGGTGGACCGGGGGCAGCATGCTGGCGTACCCGTTCGCGCTGGCCGAGCAGATCTTTCCCGACCTGCGGCTGCCCAAGTCAGCGAGCCGGATCTTCGACGAGATCTGTGCCGGCTACAACGATGTCTCGGGGTTCATCAACGACACCGCGCTCAACCAGTTCACCAGAGATATCCCCGAGGGATGGAACCGCTCGACGATCAACGGCTGGTGGAGCGGTTTTTTGCCGCAGACACGCGACAACCACTGCGCCTACACCAATGCACACGCGGCGTACTACATGCTGCGGACATCGCTGCCTCCGTCAACACCCAGGGGCAGCGATGGCGGCAAGGACCCGAAGCAGTGGGTCCAGACGGCGCTCAGAGTTTTGGACACGGCCATGTCGCTTCAACGCGACGACGGTGCGTTCGGATACATCTTTTCCAGCACGCAGCGGAAGGTGATCGACTGGGACGGCTTTGCCGGGTGCTGGTTCGTCCCGGCGATGATCCACGCCTGGCAGATCACGGGGCAGACGCGCTATCGTGAATCGGCGGCCAGGGCAATCGAGTACTACGCGCGGTTCGTCGCCGAGCTGGCCTGCTGGGGCAGCCCGATGGACACGTTCAAGAGCATCGATTCCGAAGGCAATCTCGCTTTCATCCGGGCCACGCGGCTGATGCACGAGCTGACCGGCGACGAGCGATATCTGCCGCTGCTGGAGTCCGGGGCGAATTACGAGTACCTCTGGCGATATGGATTCCGCACGCGACCGCAGTGCCCGCCCCTGCGGGACAGCAACTGGAACAGTTGCGGCGGGACGATCACGTCGGTGTCCAATCCCCACATTCACCCGATGGGCGTGGTCGCAACCAGCGACCTGGAGTACCTGGCAAGGCTCTCAGGCGACCTGTACCACCAATCCCGCGCCGACGACGGCATCGCCTGGCTGATGAACACGATGGAGCTGTACCCGGACGTGATGGGCTATGGCCGCTATGGCGTGCTGTCGGAGCGAACCTGCCCCAGCGACGGCCTGCTGGCCGAGCGATACGCCGACACCGGCGAGCCGGCCAGCACCTGGTGGAGCTACAATGCCTGGGCCGCCGGCAGCGCGATGGAGGCGCTGGCCGTGCGAATCCTGGAAACGAAGGATCAAAGCTGAAGGATAAGGCAACGGGATGAAGCGCTCGAGCTCATCGACTTTATCCGCCTGCCTTCTGTTTCCTGGCTTCTGTCTGCCGGTTGTCACAACAGCGCTTCAAGCTTCTTTCGGCTGGATTCATCCAGCTCTTCCAGTCGCGGCAGTTCGTACACGTTGCCGTCGGCGTCCTTGACTGAGAAACGTCCATCCGGCATGAAGCGGATGTCCTCCCGTTCCTGGACGCGGAACTGCGCGGGGCCTCGATCGGTCTGCACCCGCCACTCCTGATGCCCGAAACGCACATCCACCTGTTCGATCCGGGTGATTCTGGGGATGAAGCTGTACTCGGTGAGCCATCGCTCGATGATCGCGCGTTGTGCCGGGTCGATCTGCTCCAGGTCGTCGATCAGGACCAGCTCCTTGCCCTCGGCGCTGCGAATGCTGACAAAGCGTGTGGGACAGGACCAAGGAAACGCGCGGCGGATGCGCACGTCTTTGGCATCCTCCTGTCCGGAGCGGCGCAGACAGAGGTTGCCCAGCTCATCCTCGTACAGCTCGAACGGTTCGATCATCTGTGTGGATCCCCGAGTGTGTGACAAAGCCGCGACCCTTTGGATCACCGGATCGCCACCATGCTGGCCATTTCCATCTGGGTCTTGTGAAGTTTGGCGTAGACGCCGTCGGGCTTGTTGACCAGCTCCTCATGCCGCCCCTGCTCGACGATCCGGCCCTTTTCCAGCACGAGCAGTCGATCGGCGGCCTGAAGCGTGCTGAGTCGATGCGCGATGGCGATGGTGGTTCTTCCCTCGACCAGGCGATCCAGCGCCTGCTGGATCTGCTTTTCGGTTTCGGTATCGACGGAGCTGGTGGCCTCGTCGAGGATCAGCAGCCTGGGATTGTGCAGGATGGCGCGGGCGATGCTGATGCGCTGGCGCTCGCCGCCAGAAAGCGACTGCCCTCGCTCGCCGACCATCGTGTCATAGCCGTCAGGGAAGCCGACGATGAAATCGTGCGCGTTGGCGGCCTTTGCGGCGCGGATGATCTCGGCCTCGCTGGCCTGCGGGTTGCCGTAGCGGATATTGTCGGCGATCGTGCCGTGGAACAGGTATGGTTCCTGGAGCACCATGCCAATCTGCCGTCGCAGCCACTTGACGTCGTAATCGCGGATATCGATGCCGTCGATCAGAATCTGCCCGTCGGTGACGTCGTAAAAACGGCACAGCAGGTTGACGAACGTGCTCTTTCCCGCGCCGCTGGGTCCGCACAGGCCGATCATCTGCCCCGGCTCGACGACGACCGAGACATCCCGCAGCGCCGGCTGCGCGCCCTCGTAGCTGAAACTGACATTGCGGAACTCCACACGGCCTTCCAGCCGATCCTTGCGAACGGCGCCGATACGCGAGTAAATCTCCGGCGGGGTGTCCAGAACCTCGAAGACCCGCTGCGCGGAACTGGCGGCGCGCGTCACCATCCGGTTGCTGTTGGCCAGCTCCATGATCGGCTGGTAGAACTGCCAGACGAACTGCGTAAACGCCACGAGCGTGCCGAGCGTGTACTTGCCCGTGTTGCCGTTGCGGATCACCAGGTATCCGCCCACCGCCCAGATCAGCAGCGCGCCGAAGCGCATCAGCGCGCTGACCGCCGGCTGAAGCTGCGTCCAGATGACATGGATCTCCTGCTCCTTGGCGGTGTATTCGTCGCTGCGGCGGTCGAAGCGTTCGATCTCGCGCTGCTCGTTGGCAAAAGCCTTGACCACGCGTATGCCCGGCACGGCGTCGCCGACGACGGCCGTCATGCGCGACCAGTAGGTCCACAATCGCCCGAACAGCCGCTGCATCTTCATCCCGCGGTAGTACGTCAACGCCCCCAGCAGCGGCAGCGGCGCCAGCGCGATGATCGCCAGCACCCAGTTCAACCAGAACATCACGATCGCGAAAAAGCCGATCATCGTGATGTCGCGCACGAGGTTGACCGAGCCGAAGACGATGAAATCCCACAGGCGATCCGTGTCGTTGGTGACGCGGGTGATCAGGCTGCCGGTGCGGCGCTTCGCGAAATAGCGCAGGCTCAGCTCGTGAAGGTGCGCGTAGACCATGTGCCGCAGGTCGGCGGTGACCTGCGTGCCCACCATCGCCAGCAGTCGCAGCCGCAGGCCCGCGAACGCCTCGCTGGCCAGGATCGTGCACGCCAGCAGCGCGATCCACAGCCACAACGCGCTCAGATCCAGTTTGGCGATCGCGTCGTCCATCACGTGCTTGTTGAAGATCGGCGGCAGCGTCGCCAGACCCGACACCACCAGCGTCAGCGCCAGCGCCCCCCAGATCTTGGCGCGGTAGGGCCTGGCCACATCGAGCAGTCGCCACAGGATCTTTCGCTTCTGGAGACACTGCGGGCAGACGCCTTCGGCGTAGGCGGGAATGAGCTGCCCGCACTTGGGGCAAAGCTCCTGCTGCTCGGCCTGTCGTTCGACCAGCTCAAGCCAGTCGGGTCGTTCTTCGGGGGGCTTGCCCTGCTTGTCGGGGATTCGCCGCGAGAGCTTGCGATGCAGTCGCGTGACGTCGCGCCGGAACCGCCGCGTGTAGCGCAGCTCGGTCAGCACCCGCCCGTGCCCGATGATCCGCAGCCGATCGACCCCCAGTCCTTCGACGATCCTGGCTTCGGTGATGCTCGACAGCGCGATCGCCTGAGCAGCCTGACTGTCCTGAAGTACGAACAGGTTCCGTTCGGTCAGCACCGCAAAATGCGAACAGTAGCGGTTGGATGAGTCCAGGTCGAACTGCGCCCAGGCGACGATCGTCTCGCCGTCGAGCTGTCCGTCAAACCGCTGGCGCAGGTCGGCCGGCAGGACGATCGGCGGCGCTACCATAGCCGTCCCCCCCGACGATAAGTTGGCGCTGGGGGCTGGCGATGAGACAGTTGGTTCCCCGATGGTGTTGGTCATACGTTTACCCAACGTGCGATTCTACTCATTGACGGGAGTTTTGCGGTATCCTCGCTGCCATGTCCAACGGAAAACCGCTGGCTCTGGTCACCGGTGGCGCCAGGCGGGTCGGGCGAGCCATCGTCGAAAAGCTCGCGCAAGCAGGCTTCGATGTGACCTTTACGTATCTCACCAGCGAGCGCGAGGCACAGGAACTGGCCGGGCGCATCGCCGGCCAGGCGATCCGCGCGGACCTGACGGATCCGGCCAGCGCCGTCGAGCAGATCGCCCAGGCGATGTCCATCCGCGCCCGGCGTCTGGACGTGCTGGTCAACAATGCCTCGCTTTACCAGCCCAGCCCCATCGACTCCACCGGTCTGCCTCAGATGCGCCGACTCATGGCGATCCATTACGAAAGCCCCCTGCTGCTGGTTCAGCGGTTGGCGCCGCAGCTTCGCGCCTCGCGCGGACACATCATCAACATGCTGGATCTGCTGGCGGAGCGCCCCTGGCCGCAGTACGCCGCCTACTGCGCCAGCAAGGCCGCCCTGTGGAATCTGACCCTGAGCATGGCGCGCGAGCTGGCCCCGGAAGTGACCGTCAACGGCATCGCCCCCGGCGTGGTTGAGTGGCCGGATGACTTCCCCGAACCCCAGCGGCAGGAGTACCTGCGGCGTGTCCCCCTCGGCCGGGCCGGCACCGCACAGGATGTGGCCAACCTGGTCCACTTCCTGATCACTCAGGGCCAGTACATCACCGGGCAGGTGATCCGTCTGGACGGCGGGCGCTGGCTGACCTGAACCGGCCGTCCCCGTCGCACCCTCGCACGCACTGTCACATCGGCTGCATCTTCATTCCGCACTGGCAGACAAAAGGCCGAAGCTGGTGCGGACGGATACCGGACGGACGCTGCACCTGGATCTGGCAGCCACAGCGCGGACAGCCAAAGCGCTGCCCGATCTTCGTGGCAACGGGCGAGGGTTGATCGATCGCGTCAACCTCGCGGCCGGACTCCCCGATGTCGGCGTCGGTCACGTCGGCGCGGCGGTCCATCGCCAGATTCGCCAGCTTGTCCGCCAGGCGATTGCCATGCCGCAGGTTGTGCTCGATCCGCGCCTCCTGGAACTGCCGCAGCAGCGACTGCGCCTGCTCGTACAGCGGGCGAAGTTTTTCATCCCTGACGCGGTATGCCCCCGTCATCTGGCGCACCACCAGCTCGCTGTCGCCGCGAATTACAACCCGACGCGCGCCCAGTTTTTTTGCCTGCTCCAATGCGGCGATCAGGGCGCGGTACTCGGCGATGTTGTTGGTGGCGTTGCCGATGTACTGCCCGAGCGTAAGCAGCGGCGTGCCGTCCTGAGCGCGGATCACCACGCCAATCCCCGCCGGTCCGGGGTTGCCTCGGCTGCCCCCGTCAAACTCCAGTGTCAGCAGTTCATCCATGACGGTTGAAGGTTTTACCCGTGGGCAGCGACTTTGGCTATCGCCTTGCTTCCGTGCAGGTCAGCACTGCCGGCGGCAGCCCATCGCATGCGATCCGGCTGAAGCCCGGCTTGTCCTCGCGACGATATAGAGGCTGTATGAGCTCTGCGCCCGCGAACCAGCCCCCCAGCGTATCGCCTGGCCAGACGCAACCGCCCGGCCGGATCCCGTCGCCGAGCAACCCTGCCACCATCCGCATCGGCTCGGAGCGGCGAAGGGAAATGCGCCGGCTCGCTCAGACCAAGGCCATTCTGACCGTACTGGACGGCCCGCTGGCCAACACGACCCACGAGATCATGACCCGCGACCTGTCGCTTAGCGGAGTATCATTCCTGCTCCGTCAGCCGCTGGCCATCGGGCAAGTCTGCCGGCTGGACATCCTGAGCAACGGCAGCAGCGGCAGTCGTGCATCACACCTGTGCGAGGTCGTCCGCTCCCGACCTTTAAGCAACGGCAAGCACGAGATGGCCGTCAAGTTCCGAGACAAATAGATGGGGTGAGTCTTGATGTCCGCTTGGCGCACCCACTGCTGACCGAACATATGATCGTATAATCGTATAATAGATGCCGGTTGCACCCGCTGCGGATCTTGTGGTATCGTTCAAGTTATAATGGACTGCAAAGAGGGGATGAACGCGATTCGCCTTGGTGGGTATCATGACGGAACAACAGGCCAACGCAATCAGCTCACCTTCTGATTCCTCTGCCAAGGTCCCCGAGATTCACGAGCACGAGTCATTCCGCCGCTACAAATTGATAGACTTGGACAACACCCAGATCGAACGTACGGCAAAAGAGCTGATCGAGGGCAGCAAGCTGCTGAGCAAAACCGACCTTTGGATCGCCAACTTCAGCGCGACCATTGAGCGCGTTCGCGAATGGTGCAATCGGCTGCGAGACAAACTCCAGATCGCGCTGGTTGAGATCCGCTCGAACAAAGTGTTGTTTTATTTTGTGCCGCAGTCGGATCGTTACGACCTGAGCCTTGGCAGCGAAATGACAGCTCTGGAGGTGGAGCTCGGCGGCAGCGCTGGGATCGGTTACGTCGAAACGCTCCAGGTTCCGGTCCGTTCGCTCGAACGCTTCGCTGGCCCCGGATCACTTCTGGTGTGGTCTCATGAGGGCCAAGGCGAGATTTCGCCTTGATTCACATTGGCAAATGCGCACAAGCACAGTGGACGCGGAGCATCAGCGACGTGTAAAACAGCACGTGGATCAGTGGCGTCACAATCGGCGGTTTGCCAAGACGATAGCTGCCGAGTTCCGTGACTGGCAGATCAACGTCATCTTCTACACTGCGCTGCACGTGATCGACGCGGCACTTGCGAGCCTCGGCGTGACGGTCGCCGACCACCAGCAGCGCAACGATCAGGTGCGCAACAACGCCTCTTTCGCAGCCATACGAACGCAGTACCTCGATCTGTACCGCATCTCGCGAATCACCCGCTATGACCCCGATCCCGACCGGTGGTTGCCGCAGGAGTATCTGACCATCACCGATCTGGTCGAGGCCCTGCTCAAGCCCATCGAAAATGGCATCGGACCGCTGATCAGCAAGGCGATCAAGTTTGAGCCGCTCTCGCTTCAAGAGTGATGAGTCGCGCCCACCTTGAGGGTCGCATCGGTTACACTACCGCTCATGCCTCTGCACCTGGCGCGGCTTGCGGGCCTGAACCCCTTCGGGCCGATTTTCGATAAGGAGCTGCGGATCACCGCGCGACGAAAGCGCAACCACTGGCTGCGCGTGGTCTACCTCGGCGGGTTGCTGCTGTTTCTGCTGATGATCTACGCCACCACACGCAGCTATGGGTACTACTACGGCGGCAGCGGGGGCGTGGCTGCGCGGGTGCAGGCGCAGAACCAGCTTGGCAAAAACTTCTTCGCCACGTTCTCGATGTTCTGTGTCATCGCGATGGGCCTGATCGCGCCCGTGTTGACCAGCACCGCCATCAGCGCCGAACGCCTCGGCAAGACGCTGCCCGTGCTGCTGATCACGCCAATCACGAGCTGGCAGATCATCTCCGGCAAGCTGTTCTCACGACTGCTCGTGGCGCTGATGCTGATCGGGCTTAGCCTGCCGGTGCTGGCGGTGGTGCGACTGCTGGGCGGCGTGGAAACCTTCCAGATGTTCGCGGTCGTGTGTCTGTGCACGGCGTTTGCCATGTCGTCCGCGGCCCTTGGGCTGTTCTATTCGACCCTGCTGAACCGGGCTTATGCGGTGATCCTGCTGTCGTATGGGACGATGTTCGTGATGTACCTGGCCGGGCCGGTCATCATTGGCGTGTTCGCCGCCGCCAGCAGGGTGCGCGAGAGCACGATCTTTCCGATCCTCGCCGCGTCGAATCCCGTGGCGAACGTGGCGTTTCTGTCGATGCCCGACAGCCCGGCCGTGCTGAGCGCCGGATGGATCCCCGGGCTGATCGTGCAGCTTTCGCTGACGACTCTGCTGGTAAGCGGCAGCGCGATCGTGCTGCGGCGTTACGCACGACGCGGCGGCGAGCATGACCGGCCCGCTGCCCAGCTTCCACCCATCCCCGCTCCGCTCGGCGCGGAAAACCCGATGCAGGAGGTCGCGCCCAACGAAACGCAGCAGCCTGATCCAGCCGTGCAGCACTCGTCGAGCGCGCGCGCAGGCGAAGACCATTGCGTGGTCGGCGACAACCCCGTCGCCTGGCGCGAATTTCGCCGCCCGCTGGTCGTGCAGCGCTGGGCTGGGCTTGCCGTCGCCATCGTGCTGGGGTTGTTGCTGCTCAGCTATTGCGCGTTCGGCGCGCTGGAGGTGCTTGACGACCATGAGCTTCAGATAGGCTACGCATGTGTCTTCAACGCTCTGTACTGGCTGCTCGTGGCCGTGCTGTCCGCCACGGCCATCGCCCAGGAAAAGGAGAGCGATACCTGGACGCTGCTGCTCACCACTCCCCTGTCGTCCGAGTCGATCATCCTGGGCAAGGTGATGGGCGTTGCGCGGCGGATGGTCTGGCCGACCGTGCTGGTCGCGGCCCACTTTGCGGTCTTTGCCATGTGCCGCGTCATCTCCTGGACGGCATTCCTGCATGTCATGTGGGTGTTGGTCACCTTCAACACGGTCTGGCTTGCCAGCGGTGTGTACCTGTCGCTGCGGATGCAGAAGGTGACGACGGCGGTGATCGTCAACCTGATGATCCCGGTCGTGCTGTTCGTGGCGGTGCCGATCGCGCTGCTGGTGCTTGGGGAGCTGATCGCCCGCGACGACGACTGGGCCGAGGCGATGACCTGGTACCTGCCCTACATGTGGATGGCGCAGAGTGTCGATCGGCTGGAACCGAGGCAGTTCTACAACTATGACGATCGCATGTGGCTGCCCGGGTGGGGCTACTCCGTCAGCGTGGGTGACTACACGAAGATGCTTCTGGTCACAGGTGCGGCGCACGTGCTCGTCGCCGCTGTGGTGCTGTGGTTGACGGTGAAACGGTTCAATCGGCTGGTCGGTCGCGCCGCGCAGGATCCGACGGCCGCGCCCGACTTCAGCGAAGACTCTGGCTCAGCCGTCGTGCATCGTTAGCCGCATCACTCATCGATGAGGAGATCCTTTCACGAATTGCCAGGCTGATTCGGTCCGGCAGTGGCCGGTCTCACCGTCGTGGTTGCATTCGCGGCAATTCCACGGCGCCTGCCGAACCTTTCTTCATCCGCGGCATATTGACCTGTATGAGTGATGCATGGGCGGGGGTAGACGGTAGCGAAGGCATGTGTGTCCCGGCTGCGGCGGCGATGATGGCGTCCCGGACATTTCAAACGATTGACGTTGAACAAACCAACGGGCAGATGGCGCGGCTGCATGCGCAGGTGCTTCGCGAGCAAAGCCGGATCCAGGTTCGCTCAGAAGCAGGCATCAGCGTGTTGATCAGCAAGAGCGAGCTGGACGGCCTGGAGCGCGCTCTGGAGATTCTGTCGCAGACTGAAACGATGCGGCAGATGCGTCAGGAGCTGGCGCGCGTGGCATCGATGGACATGCGCGCGGGCACGAGGTAGCGTGAATCCGAATCGATCCCGCGGCTGCGCGCGCTACGCCGCGGCGTAGCGCAGCGCAGCCGCGGGATATCGCAGCACTGATCTCCGCACCACATACGTCCGTTACTGCTCAATCACCGCGCCCGGCGCTGCGGCGCCGGCGCCTGCCGCGTCCCTCGATTTCTCAAGCTGCTTGAGCACCGACTCGATCCGCTGCTGCGCCTCCGGGGGCTGCGCCGGGGCCAGTTCCTTCAGCACGCTGATCACTCCCGATCCCATGCTCACAAGCTGCGCCTCGGCGCGCTCGCGCGTCCGCCAGTCGTCGGCGCTCAGCTCCGCGACGATGGCCTTGATCCGATCCACCATCGTCGCCGACGGCTGCGGCAGCGGGTTGCTGTAACGTTCGATCAGCGCCACCGGAACGGTGATCTCGATTCCGCTTTGCAGCGCGCAGGTGATCTGCGGCTGGTGAAGCTGCCCGCTCATCGTCGTCTGATCCCACAACGTGACCTGCACGTCCAGCCCGGCCTCCGGCGCATGCGACAGCTCGCGCAGCTCCGGGCCGTTGATCGTGATCGTGTCGAACGTCGTGTCGAGCTTGAGCTGTCCGGTGATCGAGCCGACCAGCAGATCCTGATTGGACAGCTCTAGCGTCGGTGCATCGTCGGCGGGCTGGGCTTTCTCGCTCGACCTGGCGGCAAGCTGAAGGCGGCTGACGGTCGCCGCGGGAAACGACACGCTCTGAGCAGCGCTGGTCCCCACAAGCTGCATGTCGAATCGCTCGGCGGGCAGCAGGCCCGCGAAGTGGCTGCCGTCGGTCAGCTCGATCTCGTGAACTCCATGCTGGTCTGACTGGAACGTCACCGCGGCGATCGATTCTGGCCTGAGCTTCAGCAGCCCGTAGCGGGTCATCACGTCGATCGGCGCGGTGGGCATCGCGACCATCATCCGCTCGCCGCTGCGCAACATGATCATCGGGCGATCGAATTTCCATTCCTCCGGTTCGCCGGGGCGTTTGCGATAGCCGAGTCGGGAAATCTGCGACAACGGCACCTGGGTCGTCTGTCCGCTGGAGAGCTGAAGCTGCACCGAATCCTTGCCCAGCGTCCCGCCGAAAACCTCGCCATCCACTGTCACCAGCAGTTGCCGCGGCTTGAACTGCCCGACATTGATCAGCCCGACGACGCGCTCAGCGGCCAGCTCGATCGGGCCGTAGAACGTCTCCAGCCTGTACGAAGGCTCGATGATCGTGCCCTTGAGCTGGTCCCCGCCGCGAAGCTCGATCACGTCGAACAGCTCCCCGCGGAGCACTTCGCGCTCTCCCACGACCTGCGAGGCGACGATGTTGACGATAAGCTTGCGCAGTTCGACCGGCACGTCGGAAACGATCTGCGACTCGCGCAGCGTGAGGATGAACTGCGAGCCGGCATCCTGACTGGCGGCCGTGCCGTGAAGATGCAGCAACGCCACCTGCTTGCCCGCCGGGATGGTGAGCTGCACGGTGGCCTGCGTAACGTTGTTGTTCGGCTGGGCATTCAGCGCCGGCACGATCTTGGCACCCTTGCCGGCGAAGAGCTGAACGATGCTTCGTCCCACGGGAGTCTGGCCTACAAAACCGATCGCGCGATCCTTGCCGCGCGGATCGCTGATCAGTTGCGATGCGCTCAGCCCATAGTTGAAATTCGAATTGAGCTGAACGTTGGCCACGAGCTGCTGGCCGGCGGGATTGCGGAAGATGTCGATGTATCGCACATAACCCTCGGCGCGATTCACGCGAATGCGGCGGGTGATCATCAGCCCGCCGCAGTTCATCTCGTCGAAAACGACCTCGCCGGTCTTTTCATCGAGCCTGGCCTGGTTCTGGTTGGATTGCGGGGTTTGCCCGTTGACGATCAGGTTGGCGGCCTGTCCATAAATCGGCTGAGGCCCCTGCTGCCGCAGCCACCCGCCGGGATAGATCATCCATTGATTGCCGGCGTTGTCCTGGACCTGATACGGCAGGTTAACCATGCCGCCGGGCAGAACAACTCTTGCTCCCGGACTGACGGTTGAAGCGACTGCCACGAGCAGCAGGCCGAGCACGGGAAATCTCAGTTGCATTGAGCCTCCGATCAGACCCCGGACATTGGACGCGCCGGCGGCGCGTTTGTTGCACAGCGGCGCGCATATCAGGGGCGTTTGTTCAGCCAGATCACCTGCCCGCTGGTGTACCGCAGCGCGCCATCGGGCATCGCGCATTCGGCCACGACCCGCGCCACGTCCGCCGGCGAAAGGGTATTCTCCACCGGAAACTGCTCGGGGGAAAGGATGGAGCGGAACATGGCGGTTTCCACGGCGCCGGGGGCGATGGTGTGAACGCGCACGCCGATGGCGGCTCCTTCCCGCGCCAGCGACAGGCCCAGGTTGTTCAGCCCCGCCTTGGCGGCCCCGTAGGCGACGAATCCGCCAAACGGATCGCGCGCCGCCATCGAGGAGATGTTGACGATCACGCCGCCCTGCTGCCGCCGAAACGTTGGCCAGCACGCCCGGCACAGGTAGAACACGCCTGAGAGATTGGTCTCGATGACGTCGCGCCAGAGCTGGGGAGTGGTCTGCTCCACATCGCGCAGCGGCGCGGTTCCGGCGCTGTTGACCAGCACATCGATCCGCCCGAAACGCTCCAGCGTTCGCGTCACGATGTTCTGCGCGTGCTCGGGGCAGGCGACATCGCCGCGGACGATCAGCGTCCTGCCCGGCACGTTGATGAGCCGATCGGTCTCCTGCAGGGTCGCTTCGGTGCGACCCGCCAGCACGACGCGAAATCCGAGCCGCGCCAGTTCGCCGGCCGTGGCGCGCCCGATGCCTCCACCGGCCCCGGTGATGATCGCAGTTTGCTCACTCATTCCGCTGGATCCATGCCACCAGCCCCCATCGTACCCCTGCTGCCACGTCAGGCAATGCGAACGGATGCGGGTTCTGGCCGGTTTGGCGCTTCGCCAGAAAAATCAGCTTGCCTTTTGGTCCCACCGGAGTCTATATTTCCTGCCTGCGCTACATTTGAGGAGGTCGTTGCGATGCGCACGAATCCGACCAATATCCTCTCGGTCAACCAGTTCCACGGTTGAGCGGACGACTGCTTCCGGGCCGAAGGCGACGCCTTCAGGGCCCGGTCACCAGCCGACGGCCCGCATCAACCGGCAGGCGGGCCGCTGTTTTATCCATCCCATCGATTGATGGCTCTCAAGCCCGCGGCGTTGTGCCAGACGAAACGTTGCGCGTGCGCGGACAGGATCTGTGGCACATTGATTTGAGGTCCACATGACGGACGCGACCCGGAAGGACAAGGACGCCAAATCGTCGGGAAAAGCCATGACGCGGAACACCCGCGCCCTGTGGCAACTGAGCCGCGGACAACGCGGCAGGTTCCTGGCGGCACTGGTGGCGCTGGCGGCGGGGACGCTGCTGATGTACGCCGCCCCGCAGATCGTCCGCATCGCCATCGACGGGATCCTGGACAACAAGGCGCACGAGCTGCCCGGCTGGGCCGCTCGACTGCTGGTCGTGATCGACGCCGCCGCCCATCCCCACCGCGCGCTGCTGCTCGCGGGCGCCGCAATCGTCCTGGTCACCACGATCGGGGGGGTGTTCATGTACCTCAAAGGTCGCTGGGCCGCCGTCGCCAGCGAGACCATCATTCGATCCCTGCGCACGCGGTTGTATGACCATCTCCAGCATCTTCCGGCCAGCTATCACGACAAGGCCCCCACCGGCGATCAGGTGCAGCGCTGCACCAGCGACGTGGACACGGTCCGCATGCTGTTTGCCAACCAGGCGGTCGAAATCGCGCGGGCGGTGATGCTGCTGTTCATCGGGTTGCCGCTGATGTTCTGGATGGACCGTGTGCTGGCGTTGTACGCGATCGCGCTGCTGCCGGTGATCGTGCTGTTCTCGATCGTGTTTTTCGGGCGCGTGCGCGGATCGTTCAAGAAGATGGACGACGCCGAGGGCGCGATGACCGCCACGCTTCAGGAAAACCTCACCGGCATCCGCGTCGTGCGGGCGTTCGCGCGGCAGGAATACGAGTCGCAGCGGTTCGGCGAACGCAACCGCATCCATCGCGATCTGAACATGAAGCTCTTCCGAATCATGGCGCTGTACTGGGCTTCATCCGACTTCATGGCGTTCGCGCAGGGCGCGACCGTGCTGTTCGGCGGGGCGTGGCGCGTCTATCGCGGCGAAATCAGCGTCGGGACGCTGGTGGCGTTCCTGTCCTACATGCACCTGTACCTCTGGCCGGTCCGGCAGATGGGACGCGTGCTGACCGAATTGGGCAAGGCGACAGTGTCCATGGGACGAATCCAGGAAATCCTTGATGCGCCGCGCGAGACCGACGCCGCTTCTGACGGGCGGATGACGCCTCCCCATCGCATCAGCGGCGAAATCCGCATCGAAAATGTAAGTCTGTGGCACGCAGAGCATCGCGTGCTCGACGATATCACGCTGCATGTGCCCGCCGGTCGCACGCTGGCCATCGTCGGTCCTTCCGGTTCGGGCAAAAGCACGCTGATGCAGCTTCTGCTGCGGCTGATCGACTACGAGCACGGACGGATCATGCTGGACGGGATGGAGATTCGCGAGCTGCCGCGAACGTATGTCCGCGGGCAGTTCGGCGTGGTCATGCAGGAGCCATTTTTGTATTCCAAGACCCTCAGGGACAACATCCGCCTCGGGCGACACGGCGCGCCCGATCCCGAGATTGTCGAGAGCGCGCGGATCGCGTGCATGCATGATTCGATCGAGCAGTTCGAGAACAAGTACGACACGCTGGTGGGCGAGCGCGGGGTGACGCTTTCGGGCGGGCAGAGGCAGCGAGTCGCGATCGCCCGCGCGATTCTCAAGGACGCGCCCGTGCTCATCCTGGACGATGCGCTCAGTGCCGTCGATACACACACGGAGACGATGATTCTGGGCGCCCTGAAGCGCCGCGCCGGACGGCACACCACGATCGTCATCGCTCATCGCCTCTCCACCCTGATGCACGCCGATCAGATCGCCGTGCTGGAGCATGGAAAGCTTACGCAACTCGGCACACACGCCGAGCTGATCGAGCAGGACGGCCTGTATCGCCGGCTGTGGCAGATTCAGACGGCGCTGGAGGAGGATCTGTCACGGGAATTGGCGGACCAATTGCCACGGGGCGAGCGAGTCGCGGCATTGACCCCCCTCTCCCGGTACCCCGGGACAGGGCAGGGGTGAGGGTTCTGTTTCGACGGCACACAAGAGCAATCAAGTCATGGCTCAGGACCACGCTCTCGAGGACGACGTCTTCACCGGCAGGATCGACCTGGCCCTGTGGCGCAAGGTGCTGATGTTCGCCCGGCCATACAGGAAGCACCTGACCGTCCTGGCGATGCTGGGCGCGCTGGTTGGCGTGTTTGATATTTCCTACCCCTTGATCACCGGCGGGGTCATCGACTCGCTGCGCGCTCACGAAAAGACCGGCGCCCCGGCACACATCGGCTGGTACCTGGCGCTGAACACCGCGATGATGTTCTGCTTCGTCGCGTGCATCTACACGTTCATCGTCGTCGCGGGCAGGATCACCACCGGCGTGAGCCACGACATTCGTCGCGACGCCTTTGCCAGGCTCCAGGAGCTGCCCTTCTCGTTCTACGACCGCAAGGCGGTCGGATGGCTGATGGCGCGGCTGACCAGCGACTGCGGCAGCCTCAGCAGAATCATGGGCTGGGCGCTGCTGGACATCTGCTGGGGCGTGATCGTGCTGATCCTCGTGAGCGGGGCGATGTTCTGGCTCAACTGGCGAGTCGCCCTGGTCGTGCTGCTGATCGTGCCGCCGCTGGCGTTCGTATCGCGATACTTCCAGCTTCGACTGCTGCTGACCAGCCGGGCGCTGCGCAAGGCCAACTCGCAGACCACGGCGGCATTCAATGAAGGCATCCTGGGCGTGCGAACGACCAAGTCAATGGTGCGTGAGCAGCGCAATCTCGAGGAATTCAGCGTCCTGGCAGATTCCATGTACGCGCACGCCGTCAGCAATCAGCTCTACTCGGCGGTGTTTGTTCCGATGGTGCTTTCGATCTGCTCGATCGGGATCGGCCTGGCACTGTGGCGCGGCGGCGTGGAGGTGACCTGGGGCGGACTGACGGTCGGGCAGCTTGTGGCGTTCCTCCAATATGCGGCATTCCTCCAGCATCCGGCGCAGGAGCTGGCCAACACGATCACGATGATCCAGGGCGCGCAGGCATCGGCAGAGCGCGTGCAGGGGCTGCTCGATGCCGATCCCGAGATCGTCGATTCGCCGGAGGTGCAGCAGCGACTTCGACAGTTCTCATCCCCGGGGCCCGTTGCTGGCAAGGTTGCTCGCCACCTGCACGAAGGGATCGCGCCGGATGGTTATTCGGCGGCAATCGAGTCGATCGAATTCCGGGAGGTGAGCTTCTGGTACAAGCCCGGGCAGACCGTGCTGCGCAACTTCAACCTCGCCGTCCGGGCCGGCGAGACAATCGCCCTGGTCGGCCCCACGGGCGGCGGGAAGACCACGATCGTGGGTCTGGCCTGCCGATTCTACGAACCGACCAGCGGCCAGATACTCATCAACGGCCTGGATTACCGCAGACGCAGCCTCAAGTGGCTTCAGTCCAACCTCGGCATGGTGCTCCAGCAGCCGCACCTGTTCAGCGGGACGGTGCGACAGAACATCCGCTATGGCCGGCTGGATGCCACCGACGAGCAGGTCGAGCAGGCCGCGCGCCAGACTTGCGCTCACGAGTTCATCATGGAGATGGAAAACGGCTACGACACACAGGTGGGCGAGGGCGGCAACAAGCTCTCAACGGGGCAGAAGCAGCTCATCGCCCTGGCGCGCGCGATCATCGCCGATCCGCAGATCTTCGTCATGGATGAGGCCACCAGCAGCGTGGACACGCACACGGAGCGCGCGATCCAAAGCGCTGTAGAGCGCGTGCTGCAAGACCGGATCAGCTTCGTGATCGCGCACCGGCTCTCGACGATCCGCTCGGCCGACCGGATCCTGCTCATCGACGCCGGTCAGATCGTTGAGCAGGGCACGCATCACGACCTGCTGGCGCGGCGTGGGCGGTATTACGAGCTGTATACCAACCAGTTCACGCACGAGCGCGAGGAGCAGATGTTGCACTACACCTGAAAAAGGGGTCGGGAGTCTTTGTTTGCACCTGAAAAAGGGGTCGGGAGTCTTTGTTTGGCTGTGGAAAAGACTCCCGACCCCTTTTCTGCGAGAAGCCAGGACAGAACAACGCCGCCGAGGCAGTCTGTTTGCCCAAAACAGGGCAGACGCGCCTTGCGCTGCGCGGGCGCCTACAGTTGGGCCGGGCTCTAACCGGAGAAACCTGCATGGGCAAAAGCATCGAGGCCGTCGCGGATGGGATCTATCGCATTGGCGAGTTCTGGCCGCAGTACGGGATCACGGTCAACCAGTTCCTGATCGTGGACGAACGACCGGCGCTTATCCACACCGGCACGCATCCGATGTATGAGGGGATTCGCAAGGCGGTAGCGCAGATCATCGATCCGGCCAAACTCGCTTACGTGATCGTGCCGCATTTCGAGGCCGACGAGTGCGGCGGCATGGGGCGATTCGTGCGCGAAGCGCCGCAGGCTACGCTGGTGTGCAGCGAAGTCGGCGCGGGCATCAACCTCAGCGGATGGGACTACTCCGGGCCGGTGCAGGGCGCGCGCGATGGCACGGCGATCGAGTTGGGCAGGCATCGGTTGCGATTCCTGGAAACCCCGCACGTGCATCACTGGGATTCCATGATGGTCTTCGAGGAGACGACCGCCAGCCTGTTCCCGGCCGACCTGTTCATCCAGCCGGGAGATCAGCCGCATCTGGTCCGTGAGGACCTTGGCCGCGAGATGTGCGCGCTGTATCGCGAGGTGGGCATTTTCGCCGCGGAGAAACCGGTGCTTCAGTGCGTGGATCGGCTGGAGCGGCTCAAGCCAAAGCGGGTGCATCCGATGCACGGCGGGAGTCTGGACGATCAGACGCTGTCGCGATTCATCCGGGCGCTGCGCACCAACCCCTTCGCATACGAGGGCAAGGTCTTCGGCAGAAACCTGCCGACGTGAATTCCCTTCAAGGGACAAAACGAGGCACGCGAGGGATCGATTGCAACAGTTGCGGGGTCGCGGTGGCGTGCCCGTGGTCTTAATCTGCTTCCTGGGTCGCCAGCTCGGGCAGGGGTTCCAGCTCTTCGGGTTTGAGGTCCTGCACGCGCAGGGGTTCAAGCTTGCGGTCTGGATCGGGGTAGGGAATGGCGCTGAGCAGGACGCGCGTGTAGGCGTGGCGGGGATTGTTGAACAACTGTTCGGTGGGCCCCATTTCCATGAGTCGGCCCTTGTACATCACCGCGACGCGGTCGCAGAATTCGCGAACCACACCCAGGTCGTGCGAGACGAAGATGTACGTCAGGTTCAGCTCGCGTTGAAGCTGCTTGAGAAGCTGGAGCACGCGGGCCTGCACGGAGACGTCCAGTGCCGAGACGGCTTCGTCGGCGACGACGAACGCGGGCTTGAGGATCAGCGCGCGGGCGATGCCGATGCGCTGCCGCTGCCCGCCGGAAAAAGCGTGCGGGTAGCGGTACATGTGGTCGGCCTGGAGTCCGACGCGCTCGAGCATTTCGACGACGCGATCGACGCGTTCACGGCGGTTGCCGACGCCGTGGATGAGCAGCGGCTCGCCGACGATGTCGCCGACGGTCATCCTGGGGTTCAGCGAGCTGAACGGGTCCTGGAAGATCATCTGCATTTCGGTCCGCAGCGGCTTAAGCTGACGTTCGGGGATGGCCGTCAGGTCCACGGTGCGCCCGCGGTTGTGGAACAGCACGCTGCCGGAGGTCGGTCGCAGGGCGCGCAGGATGCACCGGGCGGCGGTGGTCTTGCCGGAGCCGGATTCACCGACGATCCCAAACGCCTCGCCGCGAAAGATATCGAAGCTGACCCGATCGACAGCCTTGAGGATGTCGATGCGTTTGCGACGGAACAGGCCGCCGCTGACGCTGATGAAGTGCTTGGAGAGACTTCGGACCCGCAGCAGAGGCTGGGAGGCAGCGTCGTCTGCGTTGTTGCGACGGGTGGAATCGCCATCGTTTCTGGCTGGGAGGTCGATCATGCCACAGCCTCCTGCGCCGTCGGCCAGACCAGAACCTGCCTGCCGCCGGGCAGGCGGTACAGGATCGGCGATGTTCCGCGCGGCAGCCCGCGGGGACGCTGAAGCGAATACTCAGGCGGCAGGCCTTCGACGACGGCCAGCGTGCGGCCCAGCTCCTTCAGCCGCGGATCGCGCGACGCGTGCGGGATCGAGCTCATCAGCCGGCGAGTGTACGGATGATACGGCTGGCGATACAGGTCGCGCACGGGCGCGGTCTCGACAATGCGACCCTGACACATGACCACGACGTCATCGGCGACCTGCGCCACCACACCCAGATCGTGCGTGATGAAGATGACGCTGGTACCCAGCTCGGCCTGAAGCTGCTTGATCAGCTTCAGGATCTGCGCCTGGATGGTCACATCCAGAGCGGTGGTGGGTTCGTCGGCAATGAGGATCTCCGGGCGACAAACCAGCGCCATGGCGATGACAACGCGCTGCCGCATCCCGCCGCTGAACTCGAAGGGGTACTGCTGAAGACGGCGTTTGGGGTCGGGGATGCCGACCATCGCGAGCATCTCGGCGGCCAGTTCCTCAGCCTGTCGCGGGGTCTTGTTCTGGTGCAGCAGAATCGCCTCGCAAATCTGGTTGCCCACGGTATGCACCGGCGACAGAGCCGTCATCGGCTCCTGGAAGATCATGCTGATCTTTCCGCCGCGGATGCGGTACAGCTCTTCGCTTTTGTCGTGCAGTCTGGCGATGTCGATGGGCTTGCCATCGCGGGGATAAAACATGATCCGGTCGGCCAGGATCTGTCCGGGCTTCTGGATGAGCCGGAGGATGGAATAGCTGGTGACCGACTTGCCCGAGCCGGATTCGCCGACGATCGCCAGCGTCTTGCCGCGGACAAGCTGGAAGCTGACGCCACGGACGGCTTCGGTGATGCCATCGAGCGTGCGGAAGTTCACCCGCAGGTTCTCGACGCTCAGGACGATGTCTTGATCGCTCGCCATGCTCATCAATCAAAGCAGATTCAACCGCGAAGGCACGAAGACCCGAAAGCGTCGTCCAGAGGCGGGCAGTCGCCTCGTGAGTTCGTGGCCGAATGGTTGGATTGCTGGTCGTTTCATAAAGAGGATCATTTTGTGGAGTACGGATCTGCCGCGTCGCGCAGGCCGTCGCCTACAAAGTTGAAACTGAGCACCGTCGTCACGATGAAAAGCACCGGCAGCAGCAGCCAGGGGTAATAGCGCACGGCCTGGATATCCATGCAATCCTGAAGCATCACGCCCCAGCTTACGATGGGCGGGCGAAGGCCAAGGCCCAGGAAGCTCAAACTCGTCTCGCCCAGGATCATTCCCGGGACGCTGAGGCTCAGGGCGACGATGATGTGGCTGGTGAATCCCGGCAACAGGTGGCGGACGAGGATTCGCGAATGGCTGGCGCCCAGCAGTCGCGCCGCCATCGCGTAGTCCTCCTCGCGAAGCGAGAGGATCTTGCCGCGGACGACCCGGGCCAGGCCGGTCCAGTTCAGCAGGCTCAGCACGACGGTGATCGCGAAGTAGACGCGCAGGGCCGACCAGTCCTGCGGCATGATCGCCGCCAGCGCGATCCACAGCGGCAGGTGCGGGAAGCTGTTGATGATCTCGATGCCACGCTGGATGAAAAGGTCGGTGCGTCCGCCAACGTATCCGGAGATTCCCCCGATCGTCATGCCCAGCAGAAACGTGATCGCGATTCCGATCAGACCAACCGACAGCGAAATCCGCGCGCCATAAACAATCCGGCTGAAGATGTCGCGCCCGTACTTGTCGGCGCCCAGGAAAAAGAACGTCGGGCGCACGCCCCGGGCCAGCGCCGCGGCGTTATCGTCCGGATCGACGCCGAACAGTCGCCGCTGCATCGGGATAAAGCCCCACAGCTTGTACGGTTGTCCGGGCACGAAGAATGACAACCGAATCGGCACGTCGTAGCGCTCCACGTATGTCTTGCGAAACGTGATCGGATCGACCGTGAGCTGCATGGCGTAGGTGTACAGCCCCAGGCTCGGCGACCAGCGGACAAGCTGCGGCGGACAGTACTGGTGATCCAGATCGCGAGCCTGCGACGTGTACGGCGCCACGAACTCGCAGAACGCAGCCATCACATACATCAGAATCAGCGCATGCAGCGCGATGACCGCCAGCTTGTGCTTGGCGAAGGCGCGGCGGATGAGCTGCCACTGGCTCATTCTCGCCAGCGCCGACTGATCGGCACGCAGATCAACTGCGTCGTCCAGCAGCGCCGGCGACATCACGTCCAGCAGCTCGGCGGCTTCGGATGCGTCATTGACGGCTGGCTTGGCGTGCTCGTTGGCCTGAAGTTTTTCGTTTTCGACCCGCGTCACCGCGTCCCCCCCTCGTAGCGAATCCGCGGATCCAGCCACAGCAGCAGCAGATCGCTCACCAGCGTCCCAAGAACGCTCAGGATGCTCAGCACCATCAGCATCGAACCGGCCAGATACATGTCCTGATTGAAAAGCGCCCGGATCTGCATCGGCCCGACCGTGGGCAGCGACAGCACGATCGAGACGATCGCCCCGCCGCTGACAAGCTGCGGAAACAGGTGCCCCACCCCTGAGACGAACGGGTTGAGCGCCAGCCGCACCGGATACTTCAGCAGCAGCTTCATCGGCCGCACCCCCTTGGCCATCGCGGTAATGACATAGGGCTTACGAAGCTCATCCAGGAGATTGGCGCGCATGACGCGGATCATTCCGGCGGTGCCCCCGATGCCCAGGATCACGATCGGGATCCAGATGTGCTCCATCAGGTCAACGACCTTGCCCCAGGTCCACTCCGGCTGCACTGCATACCGTTCCGAGAAAAGCCCCTGCTTGTCGGAGATCGCGATCAACACCAGGGCCAGAAGGAACGAGGGCACGCACATGCCCACAAATCCGACCAGCGTCAGGATGTAATCCGTGATCGAGTACTGCCTGACCGCCGAATAGATCCCGATGGGCAGCGCCGTGGCCCAGGTGAACAGGATCGTCCCCAGCGACAGAAGCACGGTGAGCAGGATCGTGTCGCCGACCATGTCGTTCACCGGCTGTTCGGTTTCCATCGATCGCCCCATGTTGCCCTGAAGCAGCCCGCTGTCGGCCGAGTCGAACGTGAAGAACCACATCACGCCCATCCATCGCAGGTACTGTTTCCACACCGGGTCCTCGAAGCGGAACATGGTCTTGAGGTCTTCGATGCGTTTCATGTCCGCTTCGTCTCCCGATTCCTGAAGCTGGATGATCCGCGTGGTCAGAAAATCGCCCGGCGGAAGCTGGATGATCGTGAAGACCAGGACCGAGATCACCAGCAGGGTGGGCACCATGATCAGCAGTCGCTGGGCGATGAACGGGTGGCGCACCGCCGCCAGCACTACCAGCAGGACCGCGATGCTCGTCAGCGACCAGCGGATCAGACGGGTCATCCAGCCGTCGGCCCGCCCGGCGGCGCCCGGGCGCAGCGTCGGCGTGATGATCGAGTTCTTCGCCTCCTCGATCGCGCCGCGGGAATCCAGCGGATTTTCCTGGTAGTAGGTCTCGATCCCGGCGTTGGCAGGCGTCGAATACATCACCGCGTACAGCGCGTTTCGCGGAACATTCTTGAAACCGTTCTTGACCACGACCAGTTGCGGCGGCGGCGTGGCGATGTTGATGGT
The DNA here is from genome assembly GCF_050410795.1 of Fontivita pretiosa. Classification (GTDB taxonomy): domain Bacteria; phylum Planctomycetota; class Phycisphaerae; order Tepidisphaerales; family Tepidisphaeraceae; genus Fontivita; species Fontivita pretiosa. The sequence goes on from NZ_CP191258.1 coordinate 5,406,307, forward strand.
CCAGGTGTTTTCGGCGGCGATGTCCATCACCTTGTCCATCAGCCGCTTCTGCTCCTGAAAGGTCGGCGCCCGCAACGCCTGTTCATAAAGCTCCATCGCCTGGCGCATGGGATGACCTTCCGGCGGCGGGATGCACCCTTTGCTCTGCGCGCCCGGCGCGCCGTACAAGCCGCCGCGCTGGAACCACTTGCCCCAGCCAACCGCGTAAAACGCCTCGGGGTTGTTGGCAATAAAGTACCGCGGATAGATCAACGGCATGTAGTCGCTCTCGCCGGTCCAGACGTTGAAGTCGAAGTTCATCCCGTCCTTCTCGGCGTAGAACAGCGGACGGTTGCGTTCGCGGATAATGCAGCGGATTCCCACCGCCGCCCAGTCATCGACGACGAACTGCGCCGGCCCGGCCTCGGTGAACTGCGTGAAATCCAGGTACCAGGTCATGCGGCTGCCGTCGGGGAAGGTCCGCATGCCCTCGTAGTCGCGTTTGCTCAACCCCACCTCGTCCAGCAGCTTGTTGGCCCGCTCGGGATCGTACTCGGTGAATGCCTTGGCCACGCCCTCGTGATGAAACAGCGACTCCTTTCCCGGCGCAACCTGCGACGGCTCGCCGATGTCGTTGTAGTCGGCATGAATGATCTGTTTGCGGTTGATCGCCAGCGACAGTGCCTGCCGGAAGCGTTTGTCCGAGAGGAGCTGGGCTTTCCAGCGGGTTTCGGGCTGATTCGGATCGATGCGGCGGTTGAGGTTGGGGTTGATCACCCACACTGAGCGCGACGCCGAATACCAGTGGTAAATCTGGGTGCCCGCAGCCTGGCGGCGGCTCATCAGCTCGGTGTAGTCGCGGAAGCGGATGAAGCGGTCCTGCATCGAGGCCTTGCCGCTGGCCGCTGACAACGCCAGCATCTGCGGCGACTGCACCTCGTATTGAAGTCGATCCAGGTACGGAAGCTGATTGCCTTTGGTATCCACCACGTAGTAGTAGGGATTGCGGACGAACACGTGTGGCGGGGTTGAGCGGAACGTGCGATACACCCATGGCCAAAGCCGCGGGTGCTCGGGGTTCTGCGCCTGCTTCATGAAGCTGTACAGCGCCCGACGGCTGGGCTGCTTGTACGCCTGCATCAGCCGCTCGCACAGCTCGTTGTTGCCGATGTTCGGATCGGGATGAAACTGCCGCAGGTAATGGGCCGGCTGATCGCAGCCGTCGCGGGTCTGAGCCAGCCGCTCGGGCATCAGCGGGCACGGGTCCTCGAAGATGATGCGGAACTGGTATTTGCCCAGGCGTTCGATCCGGCCGGGCTTACCCGCAACGGTCATCCAGTTGACGACCACGGGATTGATCATCTTGTGGGTTGCTTCGCACTCCCACCAGTACATCACGTCGTCGGTGGTGAACGGATGCCCGTCGGACCAGCGCATTCCTTCACGCAGTGTGATGGTCCAAACCCGCTTGTCGTCGGAGGACTCCACGCTCCTGGCCACGTGCGGCTCGATCGGATAGCCCAGCGGCGACCAGCGCATCCACGACGCGCCACTCAGGCGATACGTGATCGTGTCGAACACGTCTCCCGGCGCGTTGGCCAGCCGCAGCCACGTCCCGCCGTACTTGCCGATTCCGTCCGGACCCTCCATGACCACCGGTTCTTTGGGCAGACGTTCCTTCAACGGCGGCAGCTTGCCCTCGGCGACCAGCTCGGCCAGCATCGGCGCCTCGTTTACCGGCTCGACTTGAATATGACGATGCAGCGAAGGAGTGTTCGTGGGATCAAAGGTGACATCCCTTGCCCGCTCGGCGGCGGCGATCTCCTCGGGAGTATAGTGGATCTGCCCCTGCGACAGGTCTGGCCTGACCAGCCATCCCGATGTGCACAGGAATGCTGCCGTCCCCACCATCACCGCGGCAAATACAAGCAGGTTCCTCAGCTTCCGCAGCGATTTCCATGACCTCGGCGACGAATCGTTCTTCATCGAACCTGCTGAAGATTGAACCACGGCTCATTGACACCGGACGGCCGCCCAGTTCGGCCAGTGGGTATCATCCCCGTTTCCCGCGTTTGTCGCAACCAATTCCGCTGGCGTCATCCGTGTCTCGCCCGATCCTCCGCCGGGCCTGGCGTGCCAGACCTGCCCTGCTGAAAGCATATGCTCACCCGCTGCGGAAAATCCCGCGAACGTCGCGTAGCAAAACGCACGATCAATCCCCCGTACTGATCCGGGGAAACAGCGGGGTGCCCTGGCTGACCACCTGCCCGGGGCCAAGTTCACCGTTGAGCAGCTCGCCCAGCGTCCTGCCCCTGATATCCACGCCGAGCTGCGCCAGTCCCTGAGCGGATTTCTCCGGCAGAATCGGCAGCAACGCCACCAGCGCCCGGTAGATCGCCTGCGCGCTGCGGTTCAACACCGTGTCCAGCCGCGCCGATTTCGATGGATCTTTGGCCAGGGAAAACGGAGCGGTGGAATCGATGTACGCGTTGGTAGCTCGTGCCAGCTCGACCGGCAACACGGCGCACTGCTGAAGCTCGATCCCGGCATAGGCCGACGCGAGCTGTTCCGCAAGGCGCTGGGTGGCGGCGATCACCGCGTCATCGACCGGCTCATGCTGCGTGGCGGGCGGCAACACCCCGCCCCGGTAGCGGTGGATCATCCGGACTGTGCGATTCAGGCAGTTTCCGACCACGTTGGCCAGCTCGTTGAACGCCGACTGAAAATCGACCTCTTTCCAGTCCAGGTCGTTGCCGAACGGCGCGGCGCGGAGCAGGTAGTACCGCAGCGCGTCCCGCCCGTAAGTGCGGATGTGGGCGCGCAGGCGATCCAGGTCGATGAAGTTGCCCATCGACTTGCTCATCTTCTTGCCTTCGGAGGTCCACCAGCCGTGCGCGAAGATCCGTCGCGGCAACGGCTCGCCCAGGCTCATCAGCATCGCCGGCCAGTACACCGCGTGGAACCAGAGGATCTCCTTGCCGATCAGGTGCAGATCCGCCGGCCAGTAGCGGCGATACCGGGTGTCGTCTTCCGAGCCGTAGCCCAGAGCGGTGATGTAGTTGCTCAACGCGTCGATCCAGACGTACACGACGTGCCCGGGATCGTTGGGCATGGGCACGCCCCACTTCAGCGTCGAGCGGCTGATCGACAGGTCGCCCACGCCGGCGCGCAGCTTGCTCAGCACTTCGTTGCGTCGCGAGGGCGGTTGAACGAACTGCGGGTTGGCCTCGATGTGCTGGATCACCCTCGGAACATACTTGCTCAGCCGGAAAAAGTAGGTCGGCTCCTTGTAGCGGACCAGCGGCCGGCCGCTTACTGCCGACTTGTACTCGTTGGCCTTGGCCTCGGTCTCGGTGACGAATTCTTCCTGCCCCTCGTCGTACCAGCCCTCGTAGGAGCCCAGATAGATATCGCCGTTGTCCAACAGCTTCTGGACGATCTTCTGCACCGCCTTCTCGTGTCGCGGTTCGGTGGTGCGGATGAAGTCATCGTTGGAGATCTCCAGTTCCTGCCAGACCTGTTTGAAGATCCGCACGTTGCGTTCCGTCAACGTGTGCGGATCCACGCCCTGCTTTTCCGCCTCCTTGACCATCTTGATCCCGTGCTCGTCGGTGCCGGTGAGGAAGAAGGTGTCGTCCCCGGCCAGGCGGTGATACCGCGCCAGCACGTCGGCGCAGATGGTGGTGTAGACGTGCCCGAGGTGAGGCTCGGCATTGGGATAGTAAATGGGCGTGGTGATGTAGAAACGGTTGCTCATGTTCGGCTGCTGAAGCTGCAAAAAGACCATCGCCCGGTCCGACCTGGTCGCTGCGCAGTTCGGGGCAAGGGCAGGTCACCGGGCGGTGGACCGACCACTGGCCCCTATCGCATCGACATCATTCGGACCGGGCGAGGGATCATGGCGTGAGGATTATCGACACGTTAAAGCGGGGAATCAAGCATCGCCGGGCAATACAGGTGTGGGAATGCGATTCCGACAGCGGTTGTCTTCTGTGTCACTGGCGTCTCGCCCGTGCCCAGCATGTGGAGCGATGAACAGCCCGGAGATCGGACTTTCGAATTCGATCGCATCCTGCATGCCCGTCCCACGGTATCCGTCTCGCGGGTAGAATCATCGCATATGCCCGAGCGCGTCACCTGCGACCTGTGCCAGAGGCTTCTTCCGCTGCATGCCTGTTATGTGGTCCGCATCGATGTCTTCGCCGATCCCTCGATGCCGGAGCTTTCCATGCAGGACCTGGAGGAGATGGACTTCGACCAGACATTTCGCCAGCTCATGGAGCAGATGAAGGACATGAGCGCCCAGGAGCTTCAGGACCAGGTTCACCGTCGCTTCGAGTATCGGCTGTGTCCGATCTGTCAACGGGAATATCTGAGCAATCCACTGGGTCGGCCACGCGCCAGACCTGCCAGCCGCAATTGAATCGACGCTCCAATGAGTACGGACACGTCGAACGCATCAGGGCGGGCCATGACGAATCCAGGCAGTGCGAATTTCGTTTCACGCGCGGGCTTGAAGCTCGATTATGCCCTGAATGCGTTTGGCGTCGATGTGTCGGGGCTGGTGTGCGCCGATCTGGGCAGCAACGTCGGAGGTTTCGTGGATTGCCTGCTGCGTCGAGGCGCTGCCAAAGTTTATGCCATCGACACCGGCTATGGCGTGCTGGATTGGAAACTTCGTCGCGATCCGCGCGTCGTGGTCATGGAACGAACCAACGCAATGCACGTGAGCCTGCCCGAGCCGGTGCAGCTCGTGACGATCGATGTCGCCTGGACACGCCAGCGAGCCATCCTCCCGGCCGCCAGGCGGCTGCTCGATCCGGCAGGGCAGGTTGTCACGCTCATCAAGCCGCACTATGAAGCTCCGCGATCGATGCTCCGCGGCGGCGTGCTGCCGGCCGAGAAGCTCGATCAGGTGCTTGAATCCGTCCGAGCCGACATCGCCGCGGCCGGATTCCAGATCGTGCAGACCGTCACCAGCCCCATCACGGGCTGGAAGGGAAATATCGAAGTGCTTGCGCATCTACGTCCCGTCCCGCGGCATCCTTGCGGCTGAGCAGCACATGCCAGCCCGGACCCAGCGTCGCAGCGCGATCGGTCACGTCGATCCAGCCGGCGGCACGCAGATCCTCAAGCGTCACCTTGCGATTCGCATCGGAGTTGTAGATCGAGTACATCGGATCGTAAATGACGATCACGCCCGGCGTGGAGCTGTCGGCCATCAGCTCGCGCCGCCACTCCAGTGCCCGCGGCGAGGTACCCACCATGTCCATGAAGTAGTAGATCGCCTGATGCGCGGTCGCGATGCGCGGGAAGTCCGCGGCGATGCCGCAATGCTGATACCACAGCACGGCCCGGCGGGCGCGATGCCAGTCTTCATCCAGCACAACTGGAACGACCTTGTAGTAAACATTGGCCAGGATCGGCGCCAGCGCCGCGATCCCCGCGAACAGCACTGGCCGCCGCCAGTTGAAACGCTCGAAGACCCACTGCCACCCGCAGGCCGATAGCAACCCCCACAGCGGCGCCACGACGAGCATGTAGCGGATCTCGCCGCTGCTGGCGAGCCTGCCGGCGGCGTACAGGACGCTATGGACCAGAAGGATCAGCAGCGGAATCGCCGCGATCAGAGTCTGCTCACGCTGGCGCGACATCAGGCTTCTCGTGATCCCAACGCATGTGGCGGGAAACACGATCGGCGAGACGATCGCCGGCAGGAACAGCACGAAGCGGAAGACCGTGCCTGATTCGTAGAGGCTCTGGCCGGCGTAGGGCCAGTTGTCGGCCAGCCATCGCCACCACGGCCCGGGCTTGCCATACAGCAGCCACCCCGCGTGGTTCCACAGGATCAACGGGATCGGCAGAATCAGCAGCCACCACCAGCGGCGATGGGCCATCAGCGCCGCCGCCGCTAGCAGGATAAAGCCGAATCCTTCGGGCCGGCCCAGCGGCATCAGGCCAGCCAGCAGCGCCATCGCCGGCCACCGACGTCTCTGATACGCCCAGAATGCCAGCCCCACCAGCAGCGAAAAGGGCAATTCGGTCAGCTCGCTAAAGGAGTGAAGGAACACCAGCGGCTGGGCCAGGGTGAAGATCAGCGCCAGCACCGGCCAGCGATACCGCTGGTTGACCGCGATGCGATAAGCGACCAGCGCGCAGGCAATCGCAATCGCGCAGCTCATCAGTCGCACCCCAAGCCGGCCCCCCAGCAGCGCCGGCACGGCGTAGATCCCGGTGCAGATCGGCCGGCCCCAGACGTTCACGAAATAATGAGGCTGCTCCCAGGCGAAGCGGGCATAGAGATAGTGTGTGCAGGCGTCGGCTTCCAGAAATCCCTCCGAGCTCACCGCCGCCGCCACCGACAACGCCGCGAAAATGCCGATGGACAGACCGATCGGCACAAGCGACTGACGGGCAGTGGTCGCGAGCTGACGCTGCATCCGGCCGGATTATGCGACAACACGACAGCCAAGGGAATCGAGCCTGCTCGTAGCTTCGCCACCAGGCCCCTGCGGGCCCCTCAGACTCCGACAGGTTGCGGGCGTGGTTACAGCTTCCGCAGACGGGTAAGCTCGGCGTCGCGCTTGCGCTGTCGCTCGGTGGCCTTGTGAAGGGCGCGACGCTCCCACCAGGAAAGGCTTTGCATCCCGTGGGCAGAGACCTTGGCCAGGATCTGATCGATCCGCTGGCGTTCCTTTCGCTCGGCGCGGGCCAGTTTCATCGCCCGCCGCGCTGCCCAGCGACCGCGGCGCTTGGGTCGGGGCGAAAAGGTCTCGTATGCGGCGCTGTAATCCGTGGAGTCTTCCTCAAGATCGAACGGCCCGGCGGCCAGGAGCATCCGCCGCGTGTTCAGGCAGTTGATGAAGCAGAAAATGGCGATCAGCGTCAGCAGCAGGCCCCCGCCCAGCGTCCCCAGCGTGGCGATGCCGATCATGCCCAGCAGGACCGATCCGCCCAGGCCGATGTTGACCATCAGCATCATCGACTTGTAGTGCCCGACGAACTTCCAGAGGATGGCCTGGAGCAATTGCCCGCCGTCCAGCGGGAAAATCGGCAACAGGTTGAACAGCAGCAGGATGTAGCTGCACACGAAGATCCAGTACAGGTAGTTGTAGACGCGGAACCAGCCCTGACGCGGCACGTTTTCGGCCCAGGACCAGGGCGTCAGCAGCACGTCCCCGCTGAGCAGGTAGATGCCCAATCCGCAAATCAGGCAGATGACGACGTTGACCAGCGGCCCGCCCGCGACCGTGACCAGCCGCGACCACCAGTTGTTGCGGGACATGGTCATCGCCAGTCCTCCCAGCGGGGTCATCATGATCTCGCTGGCATCTCCGCCGGTGGCGCGGGCGGCGAAGCAGTGTCCGAACTCGTGCAGCAGGACGACGCCGAACAGGATCGTCATGCTCTGGACACGCATCTCGACGGTGCTGCCTCGCCCCAGGCCGAACAAAAGCACCAGCAGGATGAAGAGCAGAAAACTGGCGTGGGCGCGGACGCGGATGCCGAAGGCGGTGAACAGCGGCACGGAGCCGACCAGCAGCCACATCAGCGGATTGCTCGCGCCGCTGCCGCTGTCGCGGTAATATGATCGGTCCTGATATCCCATCCGTGAACTACCGTGAACTACACATGCGTTGGTTGATCGCCTGAAACATCGTTGCAACTGCTCTGCGGCTGAGTGCAGCGCAGAGGGAGCAGTCTTCCATCACGCGCTGCCGCTGCGACGCTGGCGATCGTACATCAGCAGGGCCGCGATCGATTTGCCGTCGGCGATCTGGCCGGTGGCGGCCATCTCGATCGCCTGCTCCAGGTCCGTCGGCAGCAGCTCGATTTCCTCGCCTTCCTCCAGAGCCTGCTGCTGTTTTTCCAGATCGTAGGCGACAAAGGCGTACATCTTCTCGCTGAGAATGCCCGGAGAGGTGTAAAAGCTGCCCAGGGACTTCAGTCGCCCGGCCAGGTAGCCAGTCTCCTCCAGCAGTTCGCGTCCGGCACAGTTCATGGGCATTTCATTGTGATCGAGCGTTCCGGCCGGCAATTCCACGAGGAACTGCCCGATCGCATAACGGCGGTTGCGGATCAGCAGCACCGTTTGCGCATCCAGCAGCGGCACCACGACCACCGCCCCGGGATGTACGCACACCTCGCGGGCCACGCGCCGGCCGGTCTGCGGGTCGCGAAGATGGTGCACCTCCAGCCGAATCTTGCGACCCTCGAAGATCACCTGCTTTTCGATCAGCTCATAGGCCATGGGTGGCGGCTCCTCGCCGGGCCATTATAACCGCGCCGGCACAGCGCGGAGGATCCGAAGCCTGGATGCAGGTAATTTGCCTTGGCGCAGGCGGAAGTTTGCGTTCAATTTTGCCTCGACTCTGCTAAGGTAGCCCCCGGATGCGACGCGCAACGTCGGTTTACATCCTGATGCTGCTGGCATTCGCCGTCGGGCTGTGGGCCATCCTCAGCTTCGGCTCGCTGCTGTTGCGCGCGCCGACGGATTTGGCCGGGCTCTGGCATGTCTATTCCCCCGGCGATGAGCAGTCCGGCGCCGATCCGCTGCATGTGGTGCGCATCGACCAGTCCGGTCGCTATTTCCACATCAACTTCGACGGCCAGAGAATGTCGCTGAAGCAGGCCGGCGAGCAGATCGATGCCGCCCGCATCGGCCCGGATCTCGTGACCATTCGTCTGGTCAACGGCCAGACGGAATTGATGTTTGTCGGGGCCGCAGACGCCGAGGTCTACACACTTTCGGCGCGGGGGCGATGGAACGGGACCTGGCGGGTCGTGCGCGTCGAGCGGCCCCACTCACGGCGTTCCAGGGATCGAACCGGACCCCGCACCACCCCCGCTGTCCATACGATCTCGCCGAGAACGAACCCTACGATCCAGATCGATGCACGGCTATAGCCTTATCCTCACGCTGCTGCTCCAGCTCGCGCTGATCCTGGCGCTGAGCCGGTTCATGGGGTGGTTCTTCGGTTATTTTCGCCAGCCCCAGGTCATGGGCGAAATGATCGCCGGCATCATGCTGGGTCCTAGCCTGCTTGGCTGGCTGGCGCCCGGTCTGGCGCAGCAGCTTTTTCCGCCGCAGAGCGTCCCGTACCTGAGCATTCTCAGCCAGGTCGGGGTGATCTTCTTTCTGTTTCTGATCGGGCTGGAGCTGGATCCGAAGCTGCTGAAGAACCGCGGGCACACCGCGGTGGTGGTCAGTCACGTGAGCATCGTGGCGCCGTTCCTGCTCGGCGCGGCGCTGACGCTGTACCTGTACCCGCGAGTGTTCAACGACGCGCCGTACATGAAATTCACCTCGGTAGCGCTGTTCATGGGCGCGGCCATGAGCGTCACGGCATTCCCCGTGCTGGCGCGAATCCTGACCGAGCGCAACCTCCACAAGACTAACATCGGCGCCATCAGCATCACCTGCGCCGCCGTCGATGACGTAACTGCCTGGTGCATGCTTGCCTTTGTCGTGGGCATCGCCCGCGCCGACGGACTGATGCCCGGCCTGCGCACCGCGGGGATGTCCCTGGCCTACGTGGCATTCATGTTCTTCGTGGTCCGCCCATTCCTCAGGCGGCTCCAGTCGGTCTACGAGCGACAGGGGCGGCTGTCGCAGAACCTGGTGGCGGTGATCTTCCTGCTGACGCTCATGTCGGCCTACACCACCGAAGCGATCGGCATCCACGCCCTGTTCGGTGCATTTCTCATGGGCGCGATCATGCCCAAGGGAACGCAGTTTGTGCGGGCTCTAAGCGAAAAGCTCGAGGACTACACCGTCATTTTCCTGCTGCCGATCTTCTTTGCCTACACCGGCCTGCGAACGCAGATCGGGCTGTTGAACAACGTCGAGCTGTGGTTCGATACGGTGCTGATCATCCTGGTCGCGTGCCTGGGCAAGTTCGGCGGCTCCGCGCTGGCCGGGCGGGCGTGCGGGCTGAGCTGGTCGGACGCATCGACGGTCGGAATCCTGATGAACACCCGCGGGCTGATGGAACTGGTGATCCTCAACATCGGACTGCAGGAAGGCGTGATCACGTCGGCGGTGTTCGCGATGATGGTGATCATGGCCCTGGTCACCACCGCGATGACCACGCCGGTGTTGCATTTGATCTTCCCCACCCGGCTGCCCGCCGTCTCTCCCGCGCGCGAACCGCGTGCCGCCAGAGGGTACACCGTGCTCATCCCGGTTTCGCTGCCCGAGAGCGGACCGGCCCTGGCTCATCTGGCGGCAGCGCTGGTCGCGCAACACGCCGGCCGCGGACGCGCCCTGGCCCTGCACCTGCGACGCCCATCCGAGCACGAAGCCTACCGTGCCGGGCTGGATGACTCGTTGGCCGATGCCCCGCTGGCGCCGCTGACCCCGCTCATGGCCGAAGCCAGCAAGCATAAGCTGCCCGTCGAGCCGATCAGCTTTGTCTCCAGCGACGTGGCCGAAGACATCGCCGCCGTCGCCAGGGCACGCGATGTCGATCTGGTCCTGATGGGCTTCCACAAACCAGTGTTCAGCAAGACGATCCTCGGCGGCATCGTGCATCGCGTGCTCCAGCAGGCGCCAACGGACGTGGCGATTCTCGTCGACCGGGGCTTGGAGGACTCCAGACGCATCCTCGTGCCGTATCTGGGCAGCGCGCACGACCGGCTGGCGATGGAGCTTGCGGCGCGCCTGGCCCGAGCGACGGGCGCATCGGTGACGGTGCTGCACGTGGTGGATCCCACCGGCACCCGCGCCAGACTCGGCGCCAAGGCGGAGATGGAACGTGTTTTCCATCAGGGGCCGGATCAGCCGCCGGTGACGTTCCGCGTCGTGGAGGATCATTCGCCGGTGGATGTGGTCCTGCGTGAAGGTTCGCAATACGACCTGGTGGTGGTCGGGTTGACCGAGGAATGGGGATTGGAATCGAAGCTGATTGGATTCCGTTCTGAACGGCTGGCGCGCGAGCTTCCCGGCTCCCTGCTGATCGTACGCAAGGGCGCCCGCGCCGCCGCGAGCGCCGACTCTCCAGCCGACATCACGACCGCGGCGCAGACCGCCAAGCTGTGAACCCGATGTCCTCCGCAAAGTGATCTGACCTGTCACGGCAGATCGCTGATGGGTAGAATCCGCGCCATGGAAATCTCGGAACTGCGAAAACGACTGGAAGCGATTGGTCAGGCACATGTGCTGCGTTTCTGGGACGAGCTGAACGAGGCATCGCGCAGCAGGCTTGTGCAGCAGCTTCAGTCCCTGGATCTGGACCGCATCGCGACGCTGGTCCAGACGCATGTGAAAACCAAACCGACGATCCCCCTGCCCAGGGACATTCAGCCGGTCAAGCCTTACCCGCGACAGCCCGGCGAGGAGCATCGCAAGCTGTACGACGATGCCCGCCGCCGCGGTCACCAACTGTTGAAAGAGGGAAAGGTGGCGGCGTTTCTGGTCGCCGGCGGACAGGGCACGCGTCTGGGCTACGACGGCCCCAAGGGCGAGTTTCCCATCACGCCGGTGAAGAACAAGCCGCTGTTTCAGGTCTTCGCCGAACAGTTGCTGGCTCACTCCCGCGACAGCGGGCGCGCGATCCCCTGGTACATCATGACCAGCGACATCAACGATGCCGCCACGCGCGCCTTTTTCGCCAGGCACAACTACTTTGGCCATGACCCTGCGAACATCATGTTTTTCCAGCAGGGGATGATGCCCGCGTTCAGCTTCGACGGAAAGATGCTGCTGGACGAGAAGGATTCGCTGGCGCTGAGCCCTGACGGGCATGGCGGATCATTGCGCGCGCTGTCGCGAAGCGGCGCGCTGGCGGACATGCGTCGCCGCGGCATCGAGCATCTGTCCTACTTCCAGGTCGATAACCCGCTGGTGCACACGATCGATCCGTTGTTTCTGGGCCTGCACGACCTGACCGGTTCGGAGATGTCCAGCAAGATGATCCCCAAGGCCCACGCGCTGGAGAAGGTGGGCAACTTCGTCATCGCCGACGGCGTGCTTCAGGTCATCGAGTACAGCGACCTGCCGGAATCGCTTGCGGTTCAGACCAACCCCGACGGCAGCCTGCGATTCAACGCCGGCTCGATCGCCATTCACGCGCTGCGCGTCAGCTTCATCGAGCGATTGAACGCCGGCGGCCAGCTTCAGCTTCCCTGGCACCGGGCGGAAAAGAAGGTTGCGTACATTGACGAATCCGGGCGGCGGATCAACCCTGACAAGCCCAACGCCGTGAAGCTGGAACAGTTCGTCTTCGACGCGATCCCTCTGGCGAAGAATGCGATCGTCTACGAGACCGATCGTGCCGAGGAGTTCAGCCCGGTCAAGAACGCCGACGGCGTCGATTCTCCCGCGACGGCGCGGCGGGACCAGATTCGCCGAGCCGCACGCTGGCTCCAGGCCGCGGGCGTGCAGGTGCCCATGCGCGACGGCGAGCCGGATGCGGTGATCGAGATCTCCCCACTGCTGGCCACCAGCGCCGAACAACTGCGGACCCGACAGCTTCCGCTGCGCCGGATCGAGCCTGGGCAGGTGGTGTATCTGGAATAGCGCGCTTGACGTGAAGGCGCCTCATCCGGGGCGTGCCTGTTGCTGGAGTCGCGAGCAAACGACGGCGACGTCGAGGTCCGGGTTGGTGCAATGGCCGCCTCACGGGCGTGGCGCGAAACGCCCGTGAGACGGTGGGTTCACCCCTCCTGGCCGCATTGATCCGGACAGATCGATGTGATACCTTCTGGTCCTGGGGCATGGCTGCCCGCGCGGCCGATGGCGAGCCTTGGCTCGCCTGAGTCTGGTCCGCGTTCGTGCTGGAACATGGAGGTTCTGGTGATTTCCCTTCACGATCTTGTCCGCCGTGTCAATCCGCGGATCAAACTCAGCGGCGTTCCCAACATCCGGATCAGCGGGATACAGGAAGATTCACGACTGATTCGTCCCGGCGATCTGTTCATCGCCCGCGCGGGCACCAGGACCGATGGCAGTCGTTTTGTTGCCGATGCCCAGGCCAGAGGCGCCGTCGCGGTCGTCTCGGCCAGAAGAATCGACGGCATCGACCTGCCGCAGGTCACGATTGAAGATCCGGCGGCGGCATCGGTGCTGGCCAACGTGTTTTACGGGGAGCCTTCGACATCGATGCGTGTGGTGGGTGTAACCGGCACCAACGGCAAGACGACCACGACTTATCTGATCCGGCACCTGCTGGGGCGGGCCGGGATTCGCTGCGGGCTGATCGGGACGGTGGAGATCGACGATGGAAAGACCCGTCGAGCGGCGGAGATGACCACCCCTGCGGCGACGGAAGTGGCCCGGCTTCTGGCGACGATGCGCGATCGCGGGTGCCGCGCCTGCGTGATGGAAGCCTCCAGCCATGCGCTGCATCAGGATCGCGTCAGCGGAGTGCGCTTTGCTGCCGCCGCATTCACCAATCTCAGCGGCGACCACCTGGACTATCACAAGACCAAAGACGATTATGCCGCCGCCAAGGCCCGGCTGTTTGAGATGCTGCCGGCTGATGCCGTGGCCTGCGTGAACGTGGAGGACGAGTGGTCCGGGCGTATGATCCGCGACACGCAGGCGCGGGTGATCGGCTGGGGCTTCGCGTCGGGCGCCGATTATCGGGCCCGCGACGTGGCGATCAGCTCCGGCGGAACGCATTTTGTGCTGGTGAGTCCTGATGGCCGCACGGAGGTGAAGACGCAGCTCATTGGCCGGCACAACGTGGAGAACGCGCTGTGTGCCGCCGCGGTGGTCGGGGAAGCCTTCGGGCTGTCGGTGCATCAGATCGCCGCGGGGCTGAGCGATGCGCCGGCGGCGCCGGGTCGGTTGCAGGCGGTGCGAGCCGGGCAGCCGTTCGCGGTGCTGGTGGACTACGCCCACACGGATGACGCGCTGGAAAACGTGCTGAGCGCGCTGCGGCCGCTGACGCGAGGCCAGCTCCGCGTGGTCTTCGGATGCGGAGGAGATCGCGATCGGTCCAAGCGACCGCGCATGGCGCGCGTCGCGGAACGACTGGCCGATGTGATCTACGTCACCAGCGACAACCCCAGGACCGAGAATCCGCAGGCGATCATCGATGAAATTCTCAGCGGCTTCTCATCCGATACTGGCAAGAACGGCGCCCGTGGCAAGAACGTGATTGTGGAGCCGGACCGTCGGGCGGCGATCGAGCGGGTTCTGGCCGACGCCCAGCCCAGCGACGTGGTGCTGATCGCGGGCAAGGGGCATGAGAATTACCAGATTATCGGGACCGTCAAACACCACTTTGACGATGTCGAAGAAGCGACGCGGGTGCTGCGGGCGAGGCTGAGCGTAGGCGGGTAACAATTCCGAATGCCGGATGCCAGATGCCGAATTGCATGCGCGGCGGGTTATTCGGCATCCGGCATTCATCATTCGGCATTCTGAATGAAACCGTTGTCGATCCAACAGATCCGCCAGGCCGTGGGTGGCAAGGCGTTGTCGCCGATTCCGGAGACGGCGCCGCTGATCCGGTCGGTCTGTTCGGACTCGCGGCGAATCGAGCCGGGCTGTCTGTTTGTGGCGATTCCCGGAGAGCGCTTCGACGGACATGATTTTCTGCCCCAGGCGGCGGCGGGCGGCGCCGTCGCGGCCCTGATTCAGCACGCCCCGCAGCCGCCCCAGCCCAATCTCTACCTGATCCAGGTCCAGGACACCAAGGCGGCGATGGGCAGGCTGGCGACGTTCGTGCGCATGCAGATGCGGGCGAAGGTGATCGGCGTGGCCGGCAGCAACGGCAAGACAAGCACCAAATATCTGATCGATTCGATTCTGGGCACGAAGCTGCGCGGCTCCATGTCGCCCAAGAGCTTCAACAATGACATCGGCGTGCCGCTGACGATCTTCCCCGCCGACCCCATGCAGGATTACCTGGTTCTGGAGATGGGAACCAACCATCCCGGGGAGATCAAGGTGCTGACGGAAATGGCCCGCCCGGACATCGCCGTCATCACCAATTGCGGCGCCGAGCATCTGGAGTTTCTGGGCGATCTGATGGGCGTGCGGCAGGAGAACGCCAGCATCATCGCGGGCGTGAATCCCAAGGGAATGCTGATCGTCAACGGGGATGACCCGGAGCTTGTGTCGGCGGTGCGTCCCTACCCGGGCAGGAAGATCACGTTCGGATTCGACCCGAACAATGACTTGTTTGCCACCGACGTGGTATGCGACGCCAATGGCACGCGGTTTCGGCTGAACGGTCGGCGGGAGGTGTTCGTGCCGCTGCTGGGACGCCACACGGCGAGCAACTCGCTGGCGGCGATCGCCGTGGCCCGCGCGATGCGCCTGGAGGAGCAGGACATCATCGAAGCACTGGCCAGCGCGCACGGGCCGGACATGCGATTGCAGCTTCAGGAGCTTGGCGGGGGCGTGACGCTGCTGAACGATGCCTACAACGCCAATCCCAACTCGATGCGGGCGGCACTGGAGACGCTGGCGGGTCTGAAGCCGCGCGGACGTCGCGTGGCGGTGCTGGGGGACATGCGCGAGCTGGGCAAGGCCAGCGAGCGATACCACCGCGAGATCGGTCAGTTCGCCGCCCGGTGCGGACTGGATGTGCTGGCGTGCGTGGGATCGCAGGCGGCCCTGATCGCCGACGCCGCCGAGCAGGCCGGAATGCCCACTGGCGCGATCTGCCGCTTTCCCGATGCCGGCAGCGCCACCCGGCAAGTGCCCCGATGGCTTCGCGACGGCGACCTGGTGCTGCTCAAGGCCTCGCGGGCAATCCACCTGGAACTGGTGGCGCAGGCGATCATCGAATCGCGACCACAGCCGCTTGACCCGCCGCAGGTGCTGCAAAGAGCAGCCTCGTGACCGACCATGATTTACCTGCTTGTCAAATCGCACCTGGAATGGCTGGAAGCGCATGGCCTGGGATTTCTCAGGCTGTTTACGGATGTGGGCTTTCAAACCACGGCGGCGGTGATGCTGAGTTTCGTGCTGGTGCTGCTGGCGGCGCCGGGAGTGATCGCGTGGCTGAGACGGATGAAGATCGGGGATCAGCCCAACTTCGACCAGGCGCAGGTCAACGCGATGATGGAATCCAAGCGCGGCACACCGACCATGGGCGGAATCCTGATCATCGGGGCAATCGCGTTGACGACGCTGCTGCTGGCGGACATGCGAAACTTCTATGTGCAGATGGCACTGGTCTGTCTGGTGTGGCTTGGTGGAGTGGGAGTGGCCGATGACTGGCTGAAGCTCACCGCGGGGCGTCGCGGCGGCAGCCGACAGGGACTGACGAGTCTTGAAAAGGTTCTGTTCCAAATCGGGCTTGCTGCGGTTCTTGCCGTATTCACGTACCATCATGGACGGGACATCCCCGAGACGCACACGCTGTACTTTCCGTTTGCCAAGCCCTCGATCGCCTCAGTGAAACTGGGTCTGGGCGCATTCATCCTCCTGAGCATGCTCGTGCTGGTCGGTTCCAGCAACGCAGTGAACCTGACTGACGGACTGGACGGATTGGCGGCCGGCACGATGGCCATCGTCAGCTTCACCTTCCTGGGATTGGCGCTGATCATCGGCAATCTCCAGTGGTCCGGGGCGCTGCTGTTTCATTACGTCAAAGCCGCCGATCAGATGGCCGTGCTCGCCGGCGCGATGGGCGGAGCGTGCCTGGGCTTTCTCTGGTTCAACTGCAACCCCGCCAGCGTCTTCATGGGCGACACCGGTTCGCTGGCGCTGGGCGGGCTGATCGGATACATCGCCATTGTCATCCGTCAGGAGCTGATGCTCTTCGTTGTCGGCGGGGTCTTCGTGGCCGAGGCGCTGTCGGTGATGCTTCAGGTCGGGTATTTCAAATACACCAGGCGCAAGTACGGCGAGGGCCGGCGAATCCTGCTCATGTCGCCTCTGCACCACCATTTCCAGCGCAAGGGATGGACGGAAAACCAGGTGGTGGTGCGTTTCTGGCTGATCGGCGCGATGCTGGCGGCGATGTCGCTGGCGATGGTGAAGTTGAGGTAACCTTCGTCTGTCTGATGTTCAAGATCGTTTCGTCGGACGCTCAGGCGCGTGACGGTCGCGAGGCGTTTGTCGAGTCCGGACGGGCTTCCACTCATGCCCCGCCGTGTACCCGTCCGATAACGTCCTTGTATGGACGTGTCCATCTACCGGCTGCGACAGCGTGACATCCTGACGGTCTGTGTGCTGGGGCTGCTATGCCTGGGCGTGGTGATGGTGCAGTCGGCGGCGATGAACGTCACCGGCAGCGTGGGATGGAGCTGGACCGAGCGCGGCACGCGACATGCCCTGTACGCGCTGGTTGCCATCGCCGCCTTTTTCATCGTCGGACACATCGACTACGCCCGGCTCGTCAGGCCGGGCGCCAGAATCTGGCAACAGCCGTTTGTGTGGATGCTGGCGGTGGCAGGATTCACATGCGTGATCGTGCTGGTGCCGGGCATCGGTCTGGAAGTGAACGGCGCGCGACGCTGGCTGCCACTTGGATTCGTGCAGGTGCAGCCCTCGGAGCTGGCCAAGTGGGCGGTGGTGCTGTTTCTGGCCTGGTGGCTGACGGAGCAACCGGTGGATCTGGACCGGTTCTGGGGCGGGTTCAGTTTCACGCTGATTCCGATCGGATTGGTCTGCCTGTTGATCGTGATCCAGGACTTCGGGACGGCGGCGTTGATCGGGCTGTGCGCGGTGACCATGCTGATCGCCGGGCGAATCAGGTGGTGGCACCTGGCGGTGGTGATCCCCCCCGCCGTCGCCGCCGCCGGCTGGTTCGTCATGCACAAGGAATACCGCTGGAGGCGGATGACAGCCTTTCTGGACCCCTGGGCCGCACCGCGCGCCGAGGGGTACCACATGATTCAGAGTCTGCTGAGCTTCTCGACCGGCGGCTTCACTGGACGAGGATTGGGCAACGGCATCCAGAAACTCGGCTATCTGCCCGAAGACACCACCGACTTCATATTTGCCGTCGTGTGCGAAGAGCTGGGCTTCTTCGGCGCGCTGCTGACGGTGGCGCTATACTTGGGGATCCTGTTTGTCGCGTGGCAGGCGATCAGGCAGAAGCGCGACAGCTTCGGACGAATGCTGGCGTTCGGCATCGCGGCGATGACAGGTCTTCAGGCGGCGATCAACATCGCGGTGGCGACGGTCAGTGTCCCCACCAAGGGGCTTTCGCTGCCGCTGGTCAGTGCCGGCGGCAGCGGGCTGGTGATCACCTGTGCCGCCCTGGGGCTTCTGTACAGCATCTGTCGCCACCGCCACGAGCAGGAACCGGCCAAAGCCTTCGATCATGAGCCGGACATGGAGCCGATCTCCACCTCCAGCCTGATCGTCGATTCGATCTGGAGAGATCTGGCGGCGAAGCAGCCCAACGGCGCAGACGCGCCGGGGGCATGACAGGTTCGCAGAGTGGCGATCGTTGGGGTCACGGCCGGGCAGGCGACGCCTGTGGCACCCTGTCAGTTGATTTGAGATGAGTGAGACGAGCAAAAGCATTTTCCTGGCCGGCGGAGGAACCGGGGGACACCTGTACCCCGGTATCGCGGTGGCCGAGGCACTGCGTGAGGTGGCCCCGGAGCTTAAGCCGATCTTCCTGTGCACGCAACGTGAGATCGACCGCACGATCCTCTCGTCCACGGGCTTTGAATTCATCGCGCAGCCAATCGTGCCACCGACGCGAACGGTCGGCGGATTGCTGAAGTTCTGGAAGAGCTGGCGGGAAACCAAGGATCTGGTGAAGACCGCCTTTGCAGAACACAAACCATTGGCAATTCTAGGGTTAGGTGGATATGCGGCCGGCGTCGCCGTCAAGTACGCCGCCACCCGCGGCTTGCCGGCGGTCATCCTCAATCCCGATGTGGTTCCGGGCAGAGCCAATCAGTACCTGCTGCGCAGCGTACAGGCGATGTGCTGCCAGTTCGAGGCGACAAAGCATTATGTGCCGGTGGCGCAGCAGTCAAAGCTGCGCATAACTGGATGCCCCATCCGCCGCGACATCATCCATCTTCCTCCCCGTGAACAGGCGCTGGCGCGGCTGGGACTGGCACGGCGGGTGATGACCCTGGTCATCACCGGCGCCTCGCAAGGTGCCCTGACCGTCAACCAGGCGTTCCTCGGCTGCGTCGCATCGCTGAACCTTCAAGGTTGGCAGATCCTGCACCTGGCCGGCAAGGAGCACGCCGAGAGCGTGCGACGTGAGTATCGCGAGCTGGGGATCGAGGCGGCGGTGATCGACTTCACACCGGCCATGGCGGACGTGTGGGCAGTGGCAGACCTGGCGATCAGCCGCGCCGGCGCCAGCACCTGCGCCGAGCTCACCGCCTGCGGCGTGCCTTCGATCCTCATGCCCTACCCCTATCACAAGGACCAGCAGCAGAAGCTGAACGCGCGGGTGCTGGCCGAGGCGGGCGCGGCGGTGCTGCTGGAGGACCAGAAGGATCGCAAAAAGAATGCTGAGCGTCTGGGGCCGATCCTTCAGTCGCTTCTGTATGATGCCCCCAGGCGCGCCTTGATGTCGCAGGCGGCGCGGGCACTGGGAAAGCCGAACGCGGCCGCGGCCGTCGCGGCAGTAATCATGGAGATGATCCGGCAAAGCCGATGATTCGAGGGACAAACTGAACAGGCGAACAGGTGTCAAGGTAAACGAGTAACAGCACAATCCGTTTTGTTCACCTTGTCGCGTGGTCACCTGGTCATCTGGTCATTCAATCGCGATTCGCTCTGGTCGTGAATTGACTGCACTGTGCGAGGCTGTACCATGCCCGCAGTTGACCAACCTTCAGCAGGGAACCCGAAGCGAATGGACTCGCTGAACTCAACGAACACGACCGCAGACCTCAAGCCTCAACCCGCCGCCGGCACACGTCGCAGTCGCTTCGCCGGTAAACGGGTCCACTTCATCGGCATCGGCGGTTCGGGGATGAGCGGGCTGGCACGCATGCTGCTGGACAACGGGGCGATCGTCAGCGGATCCGAACCCCGGCCAAATGCCATCACGTTCGAGCTGGCGCGGCGAGGAGCCAGGATTTCGCGTGATCAGCTCGGCGAGTTGTTGTCGCGGCAGGTCGATCTGGTGGTCCGATCCGCCGCCATCAGAGACGACAACCCCGAATACCAGGCCGCCAAGGCTTTTGGAATCCGCACCATCAAGTACGCGCAACTGCTGGGGGAAGTGATGGCGGAGCGGTTTGGGATCGCGGTGGCCGGTACCCACGGAAAATCGACCACGACGGCGATGATCGCGCACGCGTTGCTGTCGTGCGGTGGCGACCCGAGTTTCGTGGTCGGCGGGACGGTGCCGCAACTGGGCGGGGGCAGCCGGTCCGGCGGCGGAGACTTCTTTGTCGCCGAGGCCTGCGAATACGACCGCAGCTTCCATAACCTTCGCCCGCAGCTCGCGATCATCACCAACATCGAAGAAGACCACCTGGACTGCTACAAGAATATCGACGAGATCGTCGAGTCATTCCGGCAGTTCGCCAGGCTGGTCCCAGACCATGGACTGATCATCGCCGGCGGAAAGGACCCGCGGGTGATCAAAGCTTTGGCGGGGCTGACCGTTCCGATCGAGCTGTGCGCTCTGGAGGACGGTTTCAGTTGGAGCACCCGCTGCACGGGCGTCGAGCAGGGCTGCTGTCGCGGGCAGGTGCTGCATAAGGGACAGCTCGTCGCCACGCTGCAACTTTCGGTGGCCGGTGAGCATAATCTGATGAATGCGACGATGGCGGTGGCGGCGTGCAATGCGTGCGGGATAGACCCGCAGAAGGCCGCCGACGCGATTGGCACGTTTGTCGGTGTGGATCGTCGGATGACGCAGGTCGGGAAATTCAACGGCGCGATCGTCGTCGATGATTATGGACATCATCCGACCGAGATTCGCGCCACGCTCAAGGCGATCCGGGAGAAATACCAGCCGCGACGGCTGATTTGCGTCTTTCAGCCGCACCAGCACAGCCGCACGCGGTTTTTGCTGGAGGACTTTGCCGCGAGCTTCGCGCAGGCGGATGAGACGATCGTGCCGGACATCTACTTTGTGCGCGACAGTGAATCGGAAAAGCAGCGGGTCAGTGCTGAAGATCTGGTGGCCAGGATCAACCGCAACGGCCAGCGCGCCCGCCACTTGCCGCAGTTCACGCAGATTCTGGACTATCTTCGGGAGGAAGCGGAAGAAGGAGATGTGATCGTGACCATGGGGGCTGGGAATGTCTGGGAGATTGGCAGAGACCTGATTGGATAAAGGCATCCGCCCATGGCGAATCAAGGGCATGGATTCGGCATGGCGTGCTGGGGAGTTGGTGTTGACCGATGTCCACTGTTCGTCTGGCGAACAACCTCAACCCCTTCGTCGGTCTGGATGAGATCGTGACGGAGAACGAGCCGCTGGCGCCGCACACGTGGTACAAGATCGGCGGCCCGGCGCGCTGGTACATTCGCCCGCGGAGCCTGGAAGAGCTTCAGGAGGCCGCCAGGCGCTGCGTCGAGAACGAAGTGCCGATTTACGTTCTGGGGCTGGGGGCGAATCTGCTGGTCAGCGATCGCGGCGTCGATGGGGCCGTGTTTCGTCTGGATCAGGAATACTGGCGGCGCGTCCGCTACGAGAACAACCTTGTGGAAGTGGGCGCCGGTGTGGACATGCAGAAGCTGGTGCTGCGCACCTGCCGGCAGGGGCTTGCCGGGATCGAATGCCTGGCCGGAATCCCCGGAACGATCGGCGGGGGCGTGCGGATGAACGCCGGCGGAAAGTTCGGCGATATCGGCGCGGTCGTCGCCAGGGTCACCGTCATGGACTCCGAGGGCACCGTCTTCGAGAGGACCAAGGATGATCTGGTTTTCGAGTATCGCAGCACCAACATCGCCGCCCCATTCATCCTCGGCGCAACCCTGGAGCTGGAGCCGGATGACCCCGAGCGGATCATGCGCCGAACCAAGGAAATCTGGATGTACAAACGCAACAGCCAGCCGCTGAACACCAAAAACGCCGGCTGCATCTTCAAAAACCCCCGGGGACTGAGCGCCGGAGCGCTGATCGACCAGGCGGGGCTGAAGGGGCTGCGCGTCGGCGGCGCCGAAGTCAGCACCAAGCACGCCAATTTCATCATCGCCCACCCGGGCTGCACCGCCGATGACGTGCTGCGGCTGATCAAAATCATTCGTGAGAAGGTGTACGAACGCAATCAGATCGAGCTGGAGTCGGAAGTTCAGATCTGGCCGTGAAAGTGATGGCAAGGTGACAGGGTGATCGGGTGACAAGCTGACAACCGGAAGTTGCGTGACAAGGCACATGGTGGTTGTCACCAGTCGGTCGCGTCACCGGGTCCTGCGTTGAAAGGAGTCAACGGGCAATGAAAGTTACGGTGTTATTCGGCGGGCCCAGTGCGGAAAGGGAAGTCAGCCTGGTGAGCGGCCGGGCGGTCATCGAGGGGTTGAAGTCCGCAGGCCACGAGGTGTTTCCAAGCGACATTTCTCCGACGGACCTGAGCGCGTTGGCGCGCCCGACGGACGTGGTGTTTCCGGTGCTGCATGGCGCCTTCGGCGAAAGCGGCGAGCTTCAGGAGATCCTTGAAGAACGCGGGCTGGCGTTCGTGGGCAGCGGCTCGGCGGCGTCGCGCGCCGGCATGAACAAGGACCACGCCAAGCGGCTGTGGGCACGCGCCGGGATCCCGACGGCGGCGCATGAGCTGGTCGCTGCCCCGGCGGATGTGAGCGAGTCCGTCGATCGCATCGGCGTGCCCTGCGTCATCAAGCCGATCGACAGCGGCAGCAGCATCGACGTGTTCATCTGCAAGACGCGCGACGACGCTACGCAGCGCTGCCACGAAGTTCTGGACCGTCACGGCGCCGTCATGGTCGAAAAGTTCATTCGCGGCGTGGAGATCACGGTCGGAATCCTGGAGGAAAAACCGCTCAGCCCGATCCGCATCACCACCTCGCGCGAGTTTTTCGATTACCAGGCCAAGTATGTCGGCAATGACGCGCAGCACCATTTCGACCTGAACCTGCCAGTGGCGGTGGTCAGTCAGCTCCAGGAAATCGCCCGACGGGCGCACGAGACGCTGGGCTGTCGCGATCTGTCGCGGGTGGACCTGATCGTGGACCAGCAGATGCGACCGTACGTGCTGGAGATCAACACGATGCCGGGCTTCACCCCCAAAAGCCTGCTGCCGGAGATGGCGGCGCACGACGGAATCCCGTTTTCGCGGCTGGTGGACAGGCTGGTGTGCCGGGCGTATGCGCGCGGCAGCGGGCGGATCATTCGCCAGGCGGTCTGAGGTCCCACCACGATTTCGATACGACCTCCCGCTGCGCCCGGGCAGGGAAGCGGTCTTACCCCATCCCGACTCAGGTCGCAGCGGGTGGAAACGAGCAGCGGCTCAGCTTGGCGGCAACGCGGCGCCGGAAGCGGCGCCGAGGCTCCGCTTGCGCTGCCTGGGCTTCTCGGCGGCGGATTCGTCCCGCGCCGTCTGCGTCCCCCGAGCCATCGCAATCACACCCGTGCGCGCAAGCTCCTTGATCCCGTATGGCGTGAGCAGCTCGATCAACGCCTCGATCTTCTGTTCGGTGCCGGCCAACTCCACGATCAGGCTGTTCTTCGCCACGTCCACGATCTTGCCGCGGAAGAGGTTGACGATCTCGATCACTTCGCCGCGCTTTTCCGGACCGACGCCGACGCTGATCAGGGCCAGGTCGCGTTCGATGTAGGCCGTGCCCCCGAAGTCACGGACCTTGACCACCGGCACGAGCTTGGCAAGCTGCTTGCGCACCTGTTCCAGGGTGTTGTCATCGGCATCGACAACGACGGTCATCCGCGACAACTCCGGGTTCTCGGTTCTTCCGACGACCAGAGAATCGATATTGAACCCGCGGGCGGCGAACATCCCCGCCACATTCGCCAGCACACCTGGCTCGTTGATCACCAATGCCGAGATCACGTGACGCATGAAAGCTCCTGAGGCATAATTGCGTGGGTTCAGATTCTAGGCCAAATCTCCGCCCGTACAAGCGCGCGGGGCATGCCGCCGGTACAGGCGGGCAGATGAGAGGATGACTCGAAGGCTGATGCCGCCGCAGCCACCGCCATTTTCGCTGACGATTGTGCTGACGCTGCTGGTGATGCTGGGCGCGTCGATGCTGACGTTCGCGCTGCTGGTTCGGCGCTGGACCACGCAACGTCAGTGGACTTCGCTGGCCGAGTGGGCCAGGCAACGTGGGATGCGGTTCCGCCCGCTCACGAGCCTGCCCTTGCCGCCGGTGCTGGCCGGGCCGCTGGAACAGCATGCGCCACGATTGGCATTGCATCTTGGCGACGAACGGATCACCGTGATGCAGCTTCAAACCGGCGGAACCGGTGATGCCCCCGCCGGCCCCGGCCGCTGGAACCTGCTGCTGCGCAAGGTTCCGCATCGCCGCATAGCCGTCGCCGCACTTCGACCCGCCCAAGCCGCCTCAAGCCTGCTGGATCTGCTGGACCTCAAGCAGTATCCCAGCCTTGCCTTGGGGCATCGGTTCGTCGTTCTCGCGAGCAGCTCCCTGGCGGCGCGTGCTCTGGCCAATTCGGCGTCTCGAACGCTGCTGCCGGCCGACCTGGGACTGCTGGTCTGCGACGAGCATATCCTGATCGACTTTTCATCGCGTCCGTTCGACCCGATCGAGCTGGACCGCATGATCGCGCTGTCGGAACAGTTGGCACTGATGTTGGCATAGGATCAACCGTATGAACGTGACGGCTTTGCTCATCAGCGCGCTGTTCGGCATCCTGCCGCTGCCGGCTTCCCAGCCGATTCCGGTGATCGATGTGCGCGCGTATGGCGCGATTCCCGACGACGGCATCGACGACACGGCGGCGATCCAGGCAGCCATCGACGCGGCGCGAGTCCCCGGCCAGATCATCCAGTTTCCCGCAGGCACGTTTCACATTTCGCGGGCATTGAACCCGCGCGGATTTGCACGCGTTATCAGCGGCATGACCACGCTGCGCTACCAGGCGGATTCTGTCGTCGCCGATCACGCGACAGTGCTGCAAGCGACCGGGCAGGACAACTTCATCTTTCACTTCCGCGGCCAAGACCTGACCATCAGCCGCCTCAGCTTTCATGGGCGCGGCATTTTCTGCGATACCCCCGATGGCTCCATGGTCGAAGGCCTGATAGTGGACAACTGCTGGTTTTACCTGGACGTCAGCGGCGACGAGACGAACGCCATCGTGTTCACCACCGGGCTGCGCGGCAGCCGCATCACCAACTGCGTGTTCAATCCCATCCGTGGCGACAACGGCATCTACGGTTACAACTGGGATGGGTTGACGATCGCGAACAATCACTTTCTCAACGGGAACCAGGCCATTCACGTGATCGCGCACGAGGACGCATCGAGGAACCTGCTGATCGAACAGAACTATCTCGCCGGACTGCGGCGCATGGGCGTGGAGGTTCAGGGCGGCGGAATCAATACGATCGTGCAGGACAACTACTACGAAAAACCTGTCATGACCGAAAAGTTCGAGCAGAACATGTCCACCTTCGCCTACTCCATCATTGCCGACCGGTCCAGGGGAACGCGTGTGCGGCGAAATACCTCGATCGCGCCGGAACGACCCGACGGCACTGGCGTGCGGATCATTTTCGAGCTTGGTGGCCAGGATGTAGTGTGCGAGGACAATTACAGCGTCGCGGGCAACCATGTGGCCATCCTCAACACCAGCCGCAACGGCAAGATCATTAACAACCGTTTCGTCGGGTACCTGATCGGCCCGAGCGCCTATCCGGGACGCGCGGTGGATGCGACGGTGAAAAACAACGGGCCCGACGTTGAATTGAGCTGGGACATCAATCGCGGCAAGCCCGGACCCAACAGGCGCCTTGCGACCACCCGCCGGCGGTAGCGGTCGCAACCGCCCTTCCCACACGGAAAAACGATTGCCCACGTGACAAGCGAACCGGCAGTTGCGAGGATACACCCACCAGGATGTCCAGCATGGTTCAGAGCACAGACGAACGCATTGTCGCGACCTATCGCGTCGAAACCCCCCTGCCGATCGAGCAGGCGGCGGAAGTACTGGCCGGCGAGCAGTCGTCGGGAACTTTCGTCGAAGTCCCCGGTGAGACGGATCAGCTCCGCCAGCGATATCGCGCCAGGGTCGAAACGATTACTCCGCTTCAGAGTGTGTCCGAGCCAAGTTTGCCGGGAAGCAGGACCAAAGCCAGCGCTCGCGCAACTCAGTATCATCGCGCCCAGATCGTCGTCTCCTGGTCGATCGACAACATGGGCTACAACCTGCCCACGCTGGTTTCGACCCTCCAGGGCAATCTCTACGAGCTCAGCCAGTTTTCGGGGCTGAAGCTGATCGATCTGGAACTGCCCCCTTCGTTTGCGAGAGTGTTCCCGGGTCCGCGATTCGGCATCGAGGGAACGCGAAGACTGACGGGTGTGTCTGGCCGGCCGATCATCGGCACGATTGTCAAGCCGAGCATCGGGCTCAGCCCCGAACAGACTGCGCAACTGGTAAAACAGCTCGCCGAAGCGGGGATCGATTTCATCAAGGACGACGAGCTGATGGCCAACCCGCCGCACTCGCCGCTTCAACAACGTGTCGATGCGGTGATGCGCGTGATCAACGATCAGGCGCAGCGAACGGGCAAGAAGGTGATGTACGCCTTCAACATCAGCGACGAGATCGACGCGATGCTGCGGAATTACGATCATGTTCGCCGGGCCGGTGGAACCGCCGTGATGCTCAGCCTCAACAGCGTCGGGCTCAGCGGCGTGAAGAAAGTGTGCGACCAGGGCGCGCTGGCGGTGCACGGACATCGCAACGGCTGGGGCATGCTCACGCGGCATCCCTGGCTGGGCATCGAGTTTCCCGCGTACCAGAAGCTGTGGCGACTGGCCGGGGTCGATCAGATCCACGTCAACGGAATCGCCAACAAGTTCTGGGAAAGCGACGATTCGGTGGTCACGTCGATCCAGTCATGCCTCAAGCCGATGTTCGGAGGATACCGCATCATGCCGGTGATCTCCTCGGGGCAGACGGGGCTTCAGGCGCCGGAGACATTCCGCCGGACGGCAACGGTGGATGTGCTCTATCTGGCCGGGGGCGGGATCATGGCGCATCCGGGCGGCGCGGGCGCTGGCGTGCGTGCGTTGCAGCAGGCCTGGGAAGCGGCAGTCAGGGGCATCAGCATCGACGACTACGCGCGCGATCATGTCGAGCTGAGGCAGCAGTTGGAGAAGTTTGGCAGGATGAATCACAGATGAGCACTGATCAACACGGATGAGCAAAGAGAGCCTGGGGCTGAGCAATCGATCTTCAACTCACAACATCTGTGTGCAGCGGTGTGCATCCGTGGTTCGGAAGTTTGTATGAACGACTTGCTGATCAGTTTCTACGGCGACGATTTCACCGGCTCGACCGATGCGATGGAGTCGCTTGCTCTGGCCGGGCTGCGGACAGTGCTGTTCACCGCGCCTCCGAACCACGCTCAGCTTGCCCGCTACCCGGGATTGCGAGCTTACGGCGTGGCGGGAATGACGCGATCGATGACCCCGGACCAGATGGAAGCGACGCTGCGGCCGGTTTTCGGCGCCATGAAATCGTCCGGCGCGCCGATCGTACATTACAAGGTCTGCTCGACGTTCGACTCGTCGCCGACGGTCGGGAGCATCGGACGGGTGATCGATGTCGGCGCCGAAGTTTTTGGCATGACGTGCGTGCCGGTGCTCGTGGGCGCGCCCTCCCTGGGGAGGTATTGTGTCTTCGGGAATCTGTTTGCACGATGCGGCGCTGAATCCGAGCCTTACCGGCTGGACCGACACCCCTCGATGAGCCGCCATCCGATCACGCCCATGGATGAGGCCGACTTGCGGCTTCACCTGGCGAAGCAGACGCGCCGACGGATCGGGCTGTTCGACGTGCTGAACATCGAGCGCACCGATGCAGTTGAAATGTTCGATCGCGCCCGCAGCGGCGGCAATGAAGTGCTGCTGATCGACGTGCTGTATGAGCGGCAGCTTGCGACGGTGGGATCGCTGATCGAGCGGTTCGACAAGCCGATGTTCGTCGTCGGATCGTCGGGAGTGGAGTCGGCACTGTGCGCGCACTGGCAGCAGTCGGGTCGCATCGACGGGCAGCGGCCATTCGATCCCCCGGGCCACGCCGGGCCGATCGTCGCCGTCTGCGGAAGCTGTTCCCCCGTAACCGCCGGGCAGATTCGACATGCGATCGAGCACGATTTTGTGGAAGTGTCCGATCTGTCGGATCGTGCCCGTGCCGCTGCACAGGCGGCCGCGGCGCTGCGAATCGGGCGCAGCGTGGTGATCCACAGCCGGCAGATCGATCCGGCTATGGCGGTGATGGTGGGACCGACCCTGGGCGGCATCCTGCGTCAGGTGCTGGCCGGCACGAACGTTCGGCGCGTGCTGGTCGCTGGCGGCGACACCTCCGGCCAGGTGGCGCAGGCGCTGGGGATCGAGTCGATGGAGATGATCGCCGAACTGACGCGCGGATCGCCGCTGTGTCGCGTCACCGCCCCCGGCTCGCCCGCCGATGGCATCCAGATCACCTTCAAGGGCGGACAGATCGGAAAACAGAATTTCTTTACCTTCGTCAGAGACGGAAAAGACTGACCACTGAACAGATAGGGGCCACCAGGCATGCCGAAACAGATTGCATTGATTCATACGTCGCCGGCGATGATTCCGGTATTCAAGGCGCTGACGGGCGAGCTGCTGCCCGGCGAGCAGGTCTTCAATATGGTTGATGAAAGCCTGCTTTGCGACATCATCGCCTGCAAAGGGTGCCCGCCGGCGACGGCTCGGCGGCTGGTGGGTCACGTGATCGCGGCGGAGGGCGCGGGTGCGGAGCTGATCCTGGTGACCTGCTCGTCGATGGGTCGGGCGGTCGAGGTGGCGAGGACGCTGGTGTCGGCCAAAGTGCTGCGCGTGGACGAGCCGATGGCCGAGCGCGCCGTCGCCACGGGCAGTCGTATCGGGGTCATCGCGACGCTGCCGTCGACATTGGAGCCGACGGCGGAGCTGATCAGGTCAAAGGCAGCCAGCGCAGGCAAGTCCGTCGAGGTCACATCGGTGGTGGTCGAGGGCGCGTTCGAAGCGGTCATCAGTGGCGACGGCGCGAAACACGATGCCCTGGTTGGCGCGGCCCTGCGCGAGCTGGCCGGGCGGGTGGACGTGATCGTTCTGGCGCAGGCGTCGATGGCAAGGGTGGTCGATTCGCTTGGCCCGCTCGACAGGCCGCTGCCTATCCTGTCCAGTCCGAGGCTGGCGGTCGAGCGACTGGCCGAGCTGGCGCGCCAGGGCTGACGCCTTGGCCCCCGGACTGCTCAACGAGTGGCGGCCGGCGCATCCGCAGCCTCCTGGCGCGTGATCCGGTCTCGCCCGCCAAGGTACGGGCGAAGCGCTTCGGGGATCGTCACCGAGCCGTCGGCGTTCTGATAGTTCTCCAGGATGGGAATCAGGATCCGCGGGCTGGCAATCACCGTGTTGTTCAGGGTGTGACAGTAGCGGGTCTTGCCATCGCTGTCGCGGTAGCGCAGGTTCAGCCGCCTCGCCTGGAACTCGTAAAACCGCGACGCCGAGTGCGTTTCGCTGTAGGCCTTGCGCGACGGCATCCAGGTTTCGATGTCGTATTTGGCGGCCTGCCCCTGGCCCAGGTCTCCCGTGCACACGTACACCACACGATACGGCAGGTTGAGCTTCTGAAGAACGGCCTCGGCGTTTTCCGTAATCGCCTGATGCCAGCGTTTTGATTCCTCGACATCATTGCGGCAGATGATCACCTGCTCGACCTTGTCGAACTGATGGATGCGGTAGATGCCGGCGGTGTCCTTGCCATAGGTGCCGGCCTCGCGTCGAAAGCAGGGGCTGGTGGCCACGTACTTCCGCGGCAGGGTTTTGCCGTCCAGGGTTTCGTTCATGTGATAGGCGGTGAGCGAGACCTCGGCCGTGCCGACGAGATAAACCGGGGGATCCTCGTTGGTGATGGCGTAGGCCTGTTCGCGCCCCAGCGGGAAGTATCCCGTTCCGGTCATGGCCTCTTCGCGCACGAGCACGGGCACGGTCATCGGCACAAAGCCGCGTTCGAGCATCATGTCCTGCGCCAGCCGCAGCACCGCCTGGTGAAGCAGCGTGCCCATGCCGGTCAGGAAATAACTGCGTGAGCCGGCCAGCTTCACGCCCCGCTCGATGTCGATCATCCCCAGCTCGGCCCCGAGCGTCACGTGATCCCGCGGAGCAAATTCAAAGTGCCGCACGTCGCCCCATCGGCGAAGCTCGACGTTTTCGGTTTCATCCTTGCCGACAGGCACATCAGGGTCCGGCGGCTGGGGCATCTGCAACAGCAGCGGCAGAAGCTGAGCCTCGGCTGACTTCCACCGCTCCTCGGCCTCTTTCACCTGAGCCTTCAGCACAGCGACCTTTGCGATGGCCTGTTGTTTCGCGGCCGGATCCTTGAGCTTTCCGATCTGCTTGCTGGCTTCGTTCTGTTCGGCGCGCAACCGCTCGAACTCCTGCTGCGCCGCCAGGCACCGCGCGTCCACGTCCAGCACCGCCGCCACGTCCACGCTCATCCGCTTCAGCTCCACGGCCTTGCGGTACTTGTCGGGATTTTCACGCAGATCCTTCAGGTCGATCATGGCGACGTTTTAACCTAGCCGCCGCAGCGACGAAAGTCCATCCATGACCGCATCGGCGGCTTGCTGGTCCGGTGGGTGTGCCCCGTTTGCCCCGTGTCACGGGCGTCCCGCCCGTGCCCCGCGGCATGGAGTGATGACGAGCCTGGAGTTCGGATTTTTGAATTCGAGTTCACCGCGCACGGCCGGGACGGCCATGCCACAATTGGCTCGTCTGAGCTTTCATCGCACGCACCTGGGAATCTGAGCGAAAAGCGCGGGTGGTCCCAGATGTTTACACTGTTACGGAGGGAGGCTGGCGACGTAATCGTTGAAGAAACGGACGACCCGGGGCATGAACTGTTCCAGCGCCGGATACGCGTGGCGATTCTGCTCGTAGTCCGCGAGCAGCGCTGAAAGCTCGCCCGTCCACGCAAATCCCAACGCCTGCTGCCGCAGGACCTCGGCCACGCCCGCGGCGGTGCCCTCGTTGGCATAACGATATCGCACAACGCAGGCGCGAACGAGCGACTCGGCCAGCACCGTCTGTCCGCTGGCGTACGCCTGCCTGCGCATCAGTCGCTCGTTGCGCTCGAAGAGCGTCTGTCCCGCGGCGCGCATCTCGGGCAGGTACTTCTCGACCAGCGGGTTCACGTACGAGTGATTGAACTCATGCACCACGGTTGGCACGATTTCCGCCGAGAACTGGGGTATCCCCCGCGCGTCGCACGTCCAGGCACCGAGGATGCAGTAAAGCTCCTCGCCACCGCCAACCACTGTACGGACGCCATAGTTCGACGGTCCGTTCAATAGCCCGATCACCAGGTGAAACCTCGCCGCCGGGCGCTCGCCGAAGAACTGGTCGAACCATGCCAGGTTCGCGTGCTCCTCGATCGTCCGCCGCATCCGCGCCGCTGACTGATCGTACAAGTCACGATGCGCGGCGAGAAAATCCTCAAACTTCGACTCGGCCACGAACCGCCGGGCCAGTTGCTGAAACTGGCGCACGTCTTCAGGCCGCCAGCGCTTGTCCACTTGGGCCGGAAGTGGATCCAGCGGCACGACGCCGTCGAGGCTCTGAATGTCCTTCAGGTGAACCGCCAGGCTCATCGGCGCGTCGAACCCGACGCCACGGGAGGATCTCAGGCGGCGGGCCAGACGGACAAGCTCGTGATCCTTGAAGCTGGCGAAATGGGCTTGGACGTCCTTCGCGTAAGCGGGCACGCGCGGCTGCGAGTATTCGGGGTTGCCCGCGAGCTGAAAAATGATGCAGGTCAATTCAACCCGCGGATCGACGGCGATGTCGAGGACGGATCTTCGCGTGGCGGACTGGGTCGGCGCCGTCGATTGTGCCTGCGCCAGTGATGTCAGAAGCACGACCAGAACTGACGCGACACGGATTGCTGTGCGGATCATGACCACCGCCACGCGGCCCTTTGTGCCGCCGCTGAACATGGGACGGGCGAGTTCCGCACACCCGTCAAAAGAGCTGATCGAGGATCTGCGCCATCGGCATCTGGATGCAGGTGAAGATCGGGGTATCCCGAACTGTGTACTTGCTGCTCTCGGTCTCGCGAAGTTCCATCACCAGATCCAGAAAGTCCTTCGGCTCGTCCGTCTCGAAGGCCACCACGAAATCCTGGTCGTCCAAGCCGAAACTGTACGTCGTGTTGAGCTTGACACTGGGGTATTTGTTGCCGACGCGAATGTGCACGTCCATGATCTGCTGACGCCTCTCCAGCGGCAGCAGATACCACTCGCGGCTTTTGACAAACGGATAAACGAACAGGTATTTGCGCCGGCCGGGGATGATGTGCGTGCGACTCTCGGCGGTGTGGAACGGATCGACCTTGTCGATGTAGATGCTCCGTTTGGTCATCGACAGGAAGCTGTATGGCGTGCGCAGATACCCGCCCAGAACCGTCTTGTTGATCGCGCTGCTGTGCGCCTGGAACTCATCGGCGGACAGCGAAATCCGCCACAGAAGAAAGTCGCAGTCGGCCTTCAATCCGACCGTGCTGTAGGACAGGCAGATGAATCCGGGGCGAGGCTGCGCAAACAGCGAAACAAACTGCTCGCGTGCCCGGCGTTTGTGTTCTTCATCCAGCCGGCGAAACTCCGGATCGAGCCTGTAGAACGCGAAGTTGACCACTTGCCGCTGCACCGCCGGCCCCGAGGCGCTGTGCTCTCGGGCGGCGGGCGCGGGAGAATGCGACGTCGATGGAGTTGCTGGCTGGCTGGTGTTCATATCTGTCATTCTTTGTATCCGCTCGCGTTGGTTTAATGAAGATTGTAGCACATCGACATCGGATCATGGACCGCGTGCGGCGGATCATCGCGATCGTACTGTTCCTGCTGCTCGTGCTGACGGGATGCGCGCCGAAGAACCCCCGGGGGCCGCATGTGCTGTTCATCGTGCCCGGCGCCGGAGGCTTCGCCGCCACACAGCCTCATGCGCGGCTGGTGCAGCACGCCTACGACCCGCAGTGGCGCTCTGTTGGCAACGACGGCGGGCACTTCGGCACGCTTCGTACGAAGTTTGCACACCAGGTTCTTCGGCCGCTGCTTGAGTGACCGTTACATCGGCGAGGCGCAGGCGATCATTCTTGGCGAATCCGCGCCCAGTGCGCTGCCGTCGTAATCACCATACAGCTCGCGCAGCTTCATTCCATTTCGCTCCAGCAGGATTCGCAGCTCTCGCGGGAACACGAACGTCAGGTCGAATTCCACCTTCTGATGATGCTGGATTCCGTGTGCGTCGAACCAGCGGTAATGATGCGTGACATGCTGCACCTGCCGTGCCGGATCGCGCCGGACCTGCGTTTCGCGGAAAACCGTGCGATCCAGGGATGCGACGTAGAAAACCGTGGGGGCCAGATGCTCGGAGCTGGGCTGCGCCAGCAGTTCCAGATTTGGCTGAAAGATGTCCAGCCAGAAACGTCCGGTTCGGGGTTTGAGGTGGCGGCGAACCACCTGCAGCAGCCGGTCCTGCTGTTTGAGCGTCGTGAAGTTGAGGAAGGTATTGAACAGGATGCAGATCCAGTCGAAGCGTCGGCGCAGGCTAAGCCGTGTGATGTCGGCGTTGATGAGCTGAAGCTGACGGTCGGTCAGTCCGACGCCGTCCCGTTTTCGGCGTGCGATCTGGAGCATGTCCGGGGCGTAATCGACGCCGACGATGCGATGCCCCGCCTGGGCCAGGGGAATCGCCGCGCGGGCCGTCCCGACGGCCAGCTCCAGGATGCTCTGGCTTTTTCGAGGCAGCCGCCCCAGCAGAAACGGAACATCGCGCTGGAGCATGTCCAGGTTCTCATTTTCGGCGTCGTAGTATTCGGCGATGGCACGATAAGGTTTCATGTTGCATCGAACATTGCGCGACACGTGCCGCTGATTCCTGGCAGACAGCGCCGCTAACCGCCGACCAGAACGCGCTGTCCGTCATAGGCCAGTTGCATATTCGGCGGAAGCGTGCGATTGGTCTGCTCGTGTCCCAGTGCATGCGCGATGTGGGTGAACAGCGTCTGGCGAGCGCCGATGCGCTGGGCGGCCTGGATCGCTTGGGCAAGCGAGAAGTGCGTCGCGTGCGGTTTGTGTTGCAACGCATCCAGCACCAGCACGTCCAGCCCGCGCAGCAGCTCATACGACGATTCGGGGATGAAGCTCACGTCGGTGCAGTAGGCCAGATTGCCCACCCGAAAGCCCAGAATCGGCAGATCGCCGTGCATCAGCGGGATCGGCGTCCAGGTGATGCCTGCGATCTGGAACGGGCCCTGGATCATTCGCCAAAGCAGATGCGGTCGATAGACTTTCAGCTCGGGGGAGGGTTCGGCGAACGCATAGGCGTAGCACTGCTGGAGCACCGCGAACGTTCGTGCGTCGGCCCAGACGTCAAGCGGACCATTTCGCAGCGCGTTGAACCGCCGCACATCGTCCAGACCAAAAATGTGGTCGGCGTGGGCGTGGGTGAAGACGACCGCGTCGATCATGTCGATGCCGTGGGTGATGCACTGGATTCGCAGCTCTGGCGTGGTGTCCACGAGCACTCGATGGCCGTCATAGCTGATCACAACGCTGGGGCGATGGCGTCTGTCTCGCGGATCGCTGCTGGAACAGACCGCGCAGTGGCATCCGATCATCGGCACACCGGCGCTCGTGCCCGTGCCGAGGAAAAGCAGTTCGATCTGGGACATCGCCAAGGGTTATATGGGATTGGATCGGACTTGCACAACAGGATCCGAGCACGGGCGGTCGGCAAAAATGGTTGATCCGCTCACGGCACTGAGGTCTAATGGGACGAATGGGAAGGAAGCTACCCGGATTCAAAGCATCGCGCGTCATATTCCTTGCAGCGACTTCAGTGCTGGCGGCGGATTGGACATTGGGCGTCACGCTCTACGACGGCGCCGCCGGAACCTCGCCGCAGTCGCAGGGGTGGTTGAGCTATTACTCGCTGCCGGGAACCGGCGTGCAGACGGTCGCCGGCGGAAAGACCACGTATGATTCGACGGCGTCGGCGTCGGAGCGAGGCGGATTCTCCAGCCACACCATCCTCGGCACGCTGGTCAACACGGCGTTTCCCACCCTCGACCGCTCGGTCGGGTACACCGTGAGCATCGATCTGAAACTGCTGAGCGAGACACACGCGAGCAATGACCGCGCCGGGTTCAGCATCATCGCAATCTCGTCGGATCTTCAGGGGATCGAGCTGGGATTCTGGACCAACGAAATCTGGGCGCAGTCCGGGCCGAGCTTCACTCACGCCGAGGGCGTCGCCGCCAACACGACCGCGGCGAACACCACGTACGACCTGACGATCCAGGGATCGAACTATTCGCTGCTGGCCAATGGCACGCCGATCCTCAGCGGGCTCCTGCGCAATTACAGCTCCTTCGGCCTGCCGTACAACCTGCCCAGTTACCTTTTCATCGGCGATGACACGGGCAGCGCCGCCGGGGCGTTCGAGTTCTCGCGGCTTGCTGTCGCCGCGGTGCCGGAGCCGACGACATCGTTGTTCGTTGCAGCGGCAGTGTTGCTCGGTGTAACGATCGTCCGGAGGCGGTAGAATCGTTCGGCATGATCGGGGACCGCCGCCACGTCCTGTTCCCGGACGGCTACGTCTGGTTCGTATTCTTCAGCGCGCTGGACATCATGTTGACGTGGGTCGTCCTGCACGTTGGCGGGCGGGAAGCAAACGCGCTGGCAGACCGGATCATCTGGCGCTTCGGCCTGCCCGGGCTGGTGATCTACAAGTTCACGCTGGTGGTTGTGGTGATCCTGATCTGCGAGACCGTCGGCCGGCGGAACCGGGAAACCGCCCGCAAGCTGCTGTCGGTGGGGATCATGCTCACCTGCATGCCAGTGGTGCTGGCGATGGCGCTATTGGCGCTGCACGGGTAGGCGCAATGCCTGCCTCACGCCGCGTCCTGCTGCTCGTCCGGTTCCGGGTCGATCGCCGCCGCAGCAGAGCTGTCAGACACAGCGGGCTTGCTCTGGTTGTTTCCGTTGGCACCGTTGCCGTTCAGGCCCATTTCTTCCAGGAGCTTGGCGGGCACTTCGGCGGTGTTCTTGCACTTGGGGTAGCCGCTGCACCCCAGGAACTTTCCACGTCGGCCGGTCCGGATCAC
The DNA here is from genome assembly GCF_050410795.1 of Fontivita pretiosa. Lineage (GTDB taxonomy): Bacteria > Planctomycetota > Phycisphaerae > Tepidisphaerales > Tepidisphaeraceae > Fontivita > Fontivita pretiosa. Next base: position 5,442,468 of record NZ_CP191258.1, read on the forward strand.
CATCGGCTTGCCACATTCGTCGCAGTCGATATCCGTCGGGATCGGGCCGGTTTTCATCGCCCCGGCCGCGGCGGGGTTTTCGCCGATGATCCTGGCGATGATCTCCTGCGACTTCGCTTCCTCATTTTTCAGCAGTGGGAGCAGGGCCTCGACCTGCTTGAGGTCGTCGCCGGTCAGCTTCTTGACCATCTTCGTCGCCCGGCACTTGGGGAAGCTGGAGCAACCCAGGAACGGACCCCGCTTGCTGTCGCGCAGCAGCATGTCGCTGCCGCACTTCTCGCACTTGACGGTCGTGGGAATGGGCTTGGGCTTGGGCGGCAGCGGATTGCCCTGCTTGTCCAGGTTGATGATCGTCGAGCAGACCGGCTCGCCTTTTTCGTTCTTGATCGAATACCCGGAGCAGCCGAGGAATTCCCCGAATCGCCCGCGGCGCCTGATCATCTCGCGCCCGCACACCGGGCACTTGTGCTCCGACACTTCGCGCACGGTCGGGCGGCCCTGATCGTCCACGGGTTTGGTCGCGCCGCATCCAGCACGATTCGTGCACGCAAGGAAGAAAACGTTCCTGTTGATGCGGTAGACCATCGGACTGCCGCACTTGTCGCATTTGTACGGCGATTCGGTCCCGCCGGCGTGCTCCAGCTTCTCCATCGCCGCCTTCACGTCCTTGCGGAAAGGCCCGTAGAAATCGCGCAGCAGCTTGATCCAGTCCAGGTGCTGTTCCTCGATCTTGTCCAGGTCGGTCTCCATGTCCGCCGTGAACTTCACATCCATGATCTGCGGAAAGCCCTGCATCAGCTTGTCGGTCACGATGCTGCCCAGCAGCGTGGCGTAGAAGCGGCGATCCTTCTGCACCACGTACCGCCGGTCCTGAATCGTCTGGATGATGCTGGCGTAGGTGCTGGGCCGTCCAATCCCCAATCGCTCCAGCTCCTTGACCAGCGAGGCCTCGGTAAACCGCGGCGGCGGCTGGGTGAAGTGCTGCGTCGGTGTGATCTCTATCGGATGGACGCTCGCGCCTTCGGCCAGCTCCGGCAGCAGTTGATCCTCGCTGCTGACACCGCTGACCCGCATGAAGCCATCGAACACCAGTTTTCGTCCGGTGGCGCGGAAGACCGCTTCGCCCTGCTGTGTCGCCGCCACGATCGTCAGCGTGGTCTGGTCAAACTCCGCCGGCGGCATCTGGCAGGCGACGAACCGGTTCCAGATGAGCTGATACAGCTTGTACTCATCCTGCCCGAGCTTGGCGTGGGCGTCGTGCGGGGTGAAGTTGACATCGGTCGGGCGGATGGCCTCGTGGGCTTCCTGCGCCGCCTTGTTGCTCGAGGCGTAGTAGTTGGGCTTCTGGGGCAGGTAGCGATCGCCGAACGTCCGCCCGATGTACTCTCGCACCATGTTCAGCGCCTCGGGCGAGAGGTTGGTCGAGTCGGTCCGCATGTAGGTGATGTACCCGGCCTCGTACAGCGACTGCGCCAGACGCATGGTTCGCTGGGCGCCAAACCCCAGTCGGCTGGCGGCGCCCTGCTGAAGCGTGCTGGTGATGAACGGCGCCGGCGGACGGCTGGTCGTACGCTTCCGCTCGATACCGCGAATCGTAAACGGCGGACACTGGCCGAGCCGGCCCGTGTAGCTGGTGAGGAACCTGGCCGGACCCTTGCCTTCCGGGTCTTCGGTGGTGTTCTCGTTTTCCACGACGAAGCCGAGCAACTCCGCGGCGCGACGCGCATCGGCCTTGTTGTTCGGCTCGAATTTCCTGCCGCCCAGCTCGATCAGCTCGGCATAAAAGGCGCTGTGTTCGGCCAGCCAGCGGTCGCGCTCCTGGCGCGTTCGCTCTCCGTTGCCGGTATTGGTAAGAAAATCGATCCACTGCCGCGACAGTTCGGCGCAGCTTGTCTGCCCGGCGGCGGCGAAAATGGCGCCGATCTTCCAGTACTCGGCCGGGATGAACTTCTCGATCTCCCGTTCGCGCTCGACGATCAGCCGCACCGCCACGCTCTGCACACGCCCGGCGCTCAGCCCGCGCGCCACCTTCCGCCACAACAGCGGCGAAATCTCGTATCCCACAATCCGGTCCAGGATACGCCGCGCCTGCTGCGCGTTGACCTTATCGATGTTGATCTTGTTGGGACTGCGAAACGCCTTTTGAATCTCGCTCTTGGTGATCGCATTGAAGATGACGCGCTTCACCCGCTCATCCGGAATGCCAAGGGCTTCTTTCAGGTGCCAGGCGATGGCTTCGCCTTCGCGATCCAGGTCGGTCGCCAGGTAGACCTCGTTGGCATCACCGGCCAGCTTCTTCAGTTCGGTCACGACCTTGCGGCGGTTCTGGAGAATCTCGTACTGCGGCTCGAAGGTCTTCAGGTTCACGCCCATTCCCTTGGCCGGCAGGTCGCGCACGTGCCCCATCGACGCCTTCACGATGTAGCCGTCGCCCAAATACTTGTTGATCGTGCGCGCCTTGGCCGGCGACTCGACGATCACCAGGTTTTTGCCGCTCTTTTTAGCCATCCTTTTCCAAGTCTGTGACCAAACACACGTTGCCCAGGCGTTCCGTCGGTCGTATCGACTGCCGAACCCCAAGCCTTGATGATTCTGACGCGAATCTGCGCGGGAATCTCCAGACCCCCGAGGCCGCAAGGGGCGAGGAAGTTTGGGCAATTATCGGCCCCAAGTCAAGCCCGCCAGTTGACAATCAGCAGAATCCAGTAACAACCCTTACGAATCTGGCCCCAAGTCGGTTCGATCCTCGCTTCATGCCCCGTACTTACATAAGCCCTTATTTTACAGATTTTAATGGTATCTCATCCAGCATGAAAAAGCCCACGGACCAACGTCCGTGGGCTTTGGTGCCCGCAATTGTTGGCAACCGCAGCTCACCCCACCGGCTGCGACGGGGTTGGCTCGTTGGCGACCGATGGCATGGGCAACGTCGCCCGAACCGCCGACGGAGCCACACGCGGCTCGGCCTCTTCGGCCGGTGGCGGCTCGGCCAGGTGCTTGATCCGAAGGTTCAGGTGCGGGTTGAACGCCGTGCCTGCCGGGATCAGGTGACCCAGGATCACGTTCTCCTTCAGCCCCAGCAGGTGATCCACCGCCCCCGCCAGAGCCGCCTCGGTCAGCACCTTGGTCGTCTCCTGGAACGACGCGGCGCTGATGAAGCTCTCGGACTGCAAGCTGGCCTTGGTGATACCCAGCAGCAGCGTCTTGGCGCGGGCGGGTTTGGGCTTCTTGCCCTTGGCCGGCTCCTTGCCGGCGGCTTCGGCGGCCTCATTTGCCTCCTTGAACTCCTGCTTGGGCACGATCTCGTTTTCCTTGAAGTTGGTGCCGCCCGGATCCACCACCTTCACGCTCTGCATCAACGCGTCGTTCCCGGCCCGGAACTTGAACTTGTCCACGACCTCGCCGGGCAGGAACTTGCTGTCGCCCGGATCCTCCACCTTCACCTTCCGCAGCATCTGGTTGAGGATGATCTCGATGTGCTTGTCGTTGATCTTCACGCCCTGCGAACGGTAGACGTTCTGCACTTCCGTCAGCAGGTACTGATACAACGCCTCCTCACCGTTGATGCGGAGGATGTCGTGGGGGATGCGCGGCCCGCGGATCAATGGGTCGCCGGCTTCCACGAAGTCCCCGGTGTGGACCTGAAGCTCCTTGTCCTGCGGGACATGGTGTTCTCGCTCCATTCCGGTTTCGCTGCGGACGATGATCGTCATCTTTCCGCGGCGCTTGTCGGAACGGATCTCGACCGTGCCGGAGATTTCCGCCAGCACTGCCGGGTCCTTGGGCTTGCGGGCCTCGAAGATCTCGGTGACGCGCGGCAGGCCGCCGGTGATGTCCTGCGTGCCGGCGGTCTCGCGCGGCTGGCGGGCGATCATCTGCCCGGCAACGACGCGTTGCCCATTCTCGACCTCAATGCGCGCCTTGGCCGGCAGGTAGTGGAAGTCCAGGATCTTGCCTTCGGCATCGACGATGGTAATCCGCGGGTGGCGCTCGCCCTTGTGCTCGATGACCACGAGCTTGCCGCCCTTCTCGGTGCCGCGACGCTCTTCCTCGACACGAACGGTTTCGCCTTCCTCGATGTCCTCGTACTGCACCACGCCGGACTTTTCCGCAAGGATCGGCGTGATGTGCGGGTCCCAGACCACAAGCTGCTGCCGTGGCTTGACCTTCTCGCCGTCGGGCACCAGCACCGTAGCGCCGTAGGGAACCTTGTAGCGTTCCAGTTCGCGCCCCTTGGCGTCCTCGATGACGATCTCGCCGTTGCGCTTCAGGGCGACCAGGCGTTTGGTGCCGTCGGGGTCCTTGACCTCCACAGCATTGACATCATGGTGGCGGACGATGCCGGCATTGACCGCCTTGATGTCGTTCTCGATCAGGGCTCCGGTGGCCACGCCGCCGGTGTGGAACGTCCGCATCGTAAGCTGCGTGCCGGGCTCGCCGATCGACTGCGCCGCGATGATGCCGACGGCCAGGCCTTCCTCGACGAGCTGGTTGGTGCTCATGTCCACGCCGTAGCAGCGGGCACAGATCCCGCGCGGGCTCTCGCAGGTCAGCGGCGAGCGGACGCGGATGCTCTCGAGCTTCAATTCCTTGATCTGGTCGGCGATCTCGTTGGTGATGATCTGGTTTTCCTCGACAATCACCTCATCCGTGATCGGGTTGCGGATCGTGTCGCGCGCCGTCCGCCCGACGATCAGGTCCTTCAGCTCGACCTCGACCGTCTCGCCCTTGTAGATCGTGCTCTTGGTCACGCCGTTGACCGTGCCGCAGTCGATCATGTTGATGATCACGTTCTGCGCCACGTCGGCCAGCTTGCGCGTGAGGTACCCGGAGTCGGCGGTCTTCAGCGCCGTATCGGCCAGACCCTTGCGGGCACCGTGCGTGGAGCTGAAGTACTCCAGCACACTCAGGCCTTCGCGGAAGTTGGACTTGATCGGGGTTTCGATGATTTCCCCGGAGGGCTTGGCCATCAGGCCGCGCATCCCGCCGAGCTGGCGAATCTGGTCCACGTTGCCGCGCGCGCCGGAGACGGCCATCATCGCGATCGGGTTCAGATAACGCTGCGCTCCGGGCGTGCCCTTGGGCACAGGCCGGCCCTCGGCGTCGCGCCAGTCGTCCTGGATCGTCGCCATCAGGTCTTCGGTCACCTGCTTGCGGGCGTGGCCCCACACGTCGATGAGCTGGCTGTAACGCTCCTGAGCCGTGATGGCGCCGATCTTGTAGTTCCGCTCGATCTTGTCCGCCTTCTTCTGGCCTTCCTCCAGGATCGCGGCCTTGGAATCCGGCGAGCGGATGTCGGTGATGCCGAAGCTCAGCCCGGCCAGCGTGCTTCGCTTGAAGCCCAGCGCCTTCATCTCGTCCAGCAGGTCGATCGTCGCCGGACGACCAAGCTTGGCATAGGTGTCGGCGATCACGCGCGACGCGCCCTTGGCCGTCAACGCGTAGTTGTAGAACGGCATCTCCCTGGGCAGGATGTCATTGAAGATGCACCGGCCAACGGTGGTGAGGATCACCTTGCCGTTATAGCCTTCGGGCATCGGGCGGATCTGATAGTTCGGGTTCAGCCGCTTGCGGTGCTCTTCAGCCTGTTTCCAGGAGATCTGCTCGATCGGCACTTCCCCGCTCTTGTCGTCCGGGACCACGTGCGTGCGGTCATCCAGCCGCACGAAGATACGCGCGTGCATGGCGATGTCGCCCAGCTCGTAGGCCATCATCGCCTCGGCCGGCGAGCCGAACAGCTTGAACTCGCCCTTGTCGTTCTCACGCTCAGACGTGATGTAGAACGTGCCCAGCACGATGTCCTGCGAGGGGGTGATGATCGGGCTGCCGTTGGCCGGCGAGAAAATGTTGTTCGGCGCCAGCATCAGCACGTGCGCCTCCGCCAGCGCTTCGATCGACAGCGGCAGGTGCACGGCCATCTGGTCGCCGTCGAAGTCGGCATTGAACCCCTTGCACACCAGCGGGTGGATCTTGATCGCGTTGCCCTCGACCAGCACCGGCTCGAACGCCTGGATACCCATGCGGTGCAGCGTCGGGGCGCGGTTCAGCAGCACGGGGTGCTGGTAGATCACCTCTTCGAGGATGTCCCACACCTCCGGGTCGCGACGCTCCAGCATCTTCTTGGCCGACTTGATCGTGTCCGCCAGCCCATGCTCCTTGAGCTTGCGGATGATGAACGGCTGATACAGTTCCAGCGCGATCTTCTTGGGCAGGCCGCACTGGTGCAGCTTCAGCTCCGGTCCGACGACGATGACCGATCGGGCCGAGTAGTCCACTCGCTTGCCCAGCAGGTTCTCGCGGAAGCGTCCCTGCTTGCCCTTGATCATGTCCGTCAGGCTCTTCAGCGGCCGGTTGCTGGAGCCGAGCACCGGCCGACGGCAGCGCCCGTTGTCGAACAGTGCATCCACCGCCTGCTGGAGCATCCGCTTCTCGTTGCGGATGATCACTTCCGGCGCGTTCAGGTCAACCAGCTTTTTCAGCCGGTTGTTGCGGTTGATGATGCGGCGATACAGGTCATTCAGGTCGGACGTGGCGAAGTTGCCGCTCTCCAGCAGCACCAGCGGGCGCAGGTCCGGCGGGATCACCGGGATCACGTCCATGACCATCCACTCGGCCTTGTTCTCCGAGTTCCGCAGCGCTTCGATCATCTTCAGCCGCTTGGTCAGGTCCTTGATCTTCTGCTTGGAGTTGGTCTTCTCGATCTCGGCGCGGACCTTCAGCGCTTCGGCGTTCAGATCAAGCTGGCTCAGCAGCTTCTTGATCGCCTCGGCCCCCATCTCCGCCTCGAACTCCTCGCCGTACTTGTCGTACGCCTGGCGGTATTCCTCCTCGGTCAGAAGCTGTTTGCGTTTCAGCGGCGTCTTGCCGGGGTCGGTGACCACGTAGTCCTGGAAGTAGATGATCTTTTCCAGGTCGCTGGTCTTCATGTCCAGCAGCGCCCCCAGCCGGCTGGGCAGCGCCTTGAAGAACCAGATGTGCACGATGGGCGCGGCCAGGTTGATGTGCCCCATGCGCTTTCGCCGCACGCGGCTGTGGGTCACCTTCACGCCGCAGCGATCGCAGATGATTCCCTTGTATTTGGTCCCCTTGTATTTGCCGCAGGAGCACTCCCAGTCGCGCTCCGGGCCGAAGATTCGCTCGCAGAACAGCCCGTCCTTCTCCGCACGGTAGGTGCGGTAGTTGATCGTCTCGGGCTTTTTCACCTCGCCGAACGACCAGGAACGGATATCGTTCGGGCTGGCGAGCTGAATGCGAACCGAACCGTAGTCGTTAATGCGATCGTAAACGGTTTCAGCCATTGTTTGTCTCTCTTTCGATCCCGTCCAAAACCAGCTACTCGCTTGTTTCAATCAACGCCGCACCGGCCGAACGCATTCGGCGCCTAATCCACGATCCCATCGGTTGCGGTCTTCCACCGCAGCAAAATGTGGGTCGGAGCTGTCACCAAACTGCGCCCGCCGAATATCCGCGAACCCGGCCTGCCTCAACTCTCGCTCCAACGAGGGAAAATCCCACAGCCAGCGGTGTTGGGCATTGCCGATCCATTCGCGCAGGTAGCCGATGAATCCGCGCGGACGGTTTTCCTGTCCGAAACATGAATCCTTCATGAACTTCATCGATGCATCCGGGTCGCCGTAGCGGGCGAGGTATTCGCTCGCCAGCACATGCAGGTCGGGCATGACCAGGCGGAAGATTCCGCCGGGCTTGAGGATCCGCAGCGTGTTGCGCAGCGCGACGCGAAAATCGCTGAGCGCCAGATGCTCCAGCACGTGCGAGCAATACACTCCCGCACATGATTGATCCGCCACCGGCAAGCCTTTGCGGATGTCTCCGTAACGAGCGGACGGCGGAAAAATCGGCCCGAGCTTTCCGCCCACCAGTGTTCGCAGCACCGGCACGCGCTGCGTCCGCAGGGTCGGGCTGGCGTCGAAATTCAGCCAGCCCTCCGGCGAGGACAAGCCGCAACCGTATTGGACGTAGAGTCCATCCGTCCCAGCCTGCGCGCTCTTGGGAACCGAGGTTGTCAACGTCGATACCGACATTCAATCCTGCATCCCGCATTACCGACGCCGATGCTTTGCTACGCTCTCTTCCGCGATTGCGATTTGCGTCCGCGCCTCAACGCGGCGGGCGACAAAAACGCTGTGCACCGCCGATCGCCCAACGCCTGCGGATCCTCGTTCGTGTATCAATCACCGCCGTTCATTACGATCTGAAACGGCACAAATGGCTCGCGATTCTCCAGACCGCGAATGGCCAATGCGATGCAGCACTTCCAGCATGTGCCTTACATCAACTCCTCATCCTCCGTGGTGGCCGCTCCCTTCTTCTTCTCCAACTGGATATTCAGACCCAGGCCGCGGATCTCGTTGCACAACACGTCGAAGGAGACGGGAGTGCCGGCCTCCAGCGTGTTGGTGCCCTTGACCATGCTTTCGTAGATCTTGGTGCGGCCCTCGACGTCGTCGCTCTTGACGGTCAGCAGTTCCTGGAGCACGTAGGCCGCGCCGTACGCCTCCAGGCCCCAGACCTCCATTTCGCCGAAGCGCTGCCCGCCGGTGCGAGCCTTGCCGCCCAGCGGCTGCTGCGTGATCAGGCTGTACGGTCCGGTGGCGCGGGCGTGGATCTTGTCATCCACCAGGTGATGCAGCTTCATCATGTAGATGTAGCCGACGGTCGTCTTCTGCTCGAACGGCTCGCCGGTGCGACCGTCGTAGAGCTGCACCTTCCCGCCGTAGGGCATGATCACGTCCAGCTCGCGCTCGCCCAGGGGCTTGCCCTCGGCCTTGCGCTGCTTGCGACGATCTTTGATCGCGGCGTTGGCTTCGTCGATCGCCTTGAAGATCTCCTCTTCGGTGGCGCCGTCGAAGACGGGGGTGATGGCCTGCTGGCCCAGGACCATCATCGCCCAGCCCAGGTGCGTCTCGAGGATCTGCCCGACGTTCATACGGCTGGGCACGCCCAGCGGGTTGAGCAGGATGTCCACCGGCGTGCCGTCCTCCAGGAACGGCATGTCTTCCTCGGGGACGATGCGGGCGATGACGCCCTTGTTCCCGTGCCGCCCGGCCATCTTGTCGCCCACCGACAACTGCCGCTTGGTCGCGACGTAGACCTTGACCATCTCCAGCACGCCGCTGGGAAGCTCGTCGCCGCGCTTCATGTGCTCCATCTTGCGCTGCTTTTCCTTCAGCACCGCCTCCACGCGCGGCCAGAACCGGCTGTACGTGTTCTCCGCCTGTTCCCTGGCCTCGCGAGAGCCTTTGATCCAGCTTGGCGAGAAGGTCTCAATCTGCTCCATGAGCACGTCAACGTTCTCCGAGGCGCCGACCTTCTGGCGGGTGTTGGGGTCCACCATCTGCTGCCCGGTCACCTCGTTGATCTCGGTGATCATCTGCTTGAAGATCGCGATGGCGCGAAGGTTCATCTCCTTCTCGTAGCGGTCGATCTCCTTCTTGAGCTGCTTCTTCTGTTCGTCGCTCATGTGCATGCGGCGGCTGAACCGCTGCGTGGCGATGACCACGCCCTCCTCGCCCGCCGGCATCTCCAGCGAGTCGTTCTTCACGTCCTCGCCCGCCCGGCCGAAAATCGCGTGCAGCAGCTTTTCTTCAGGCGTCAGCTCGCTCTTGCTCTTGGGCGCGATCTTGCCTACCAGGATGTCGCCAGGGCCTACACGCGTCCCAATCCGCACGATGCCGTTCTCGTCCAGGTTGGCCAGGGCACGCTCCGAGACGTTGGGAATGTCACGGGTGAATTCCTCGCGGCCCAGCTTGGTCTCGCGGATCTCCACGTCGTACTCCTCGATGTGGATCGAGGTAAACACGTCATCCTTGACCAGTCGCTGACTGATGACGATCGCGTCCTCGAAGTTGTAGCCGTCGTAGGTCATGAACGCGACCAGCACGTTTCGTCCCAAAGCCAGCTCACCCTGATGAGTGGCGGCACCGTCGGCGATGATCTGCCCCTTCTTGACGCGCTGACCCTTCTTCACGATCGGCTTCTGGTTCAGGCACGTGCGCTCATTGAGGCCAACGAACTTCCGCAGCACGTACTCATCGGCGTTGTCGATGAGGATGCGCTGGCTATCCACATAGGTGACAACCCCGCTTCGCTCGGCGCGAACCACCATTCCCGAGTTCTGCGCCACGGCACGCTCCATGCCGGTGGCGACGATCGGCGGCTCGGTCCGCAGCAGCGGAACCGCCTGACGCTGCATGTTGCTGCCCATCAGCGCGCGGTTGGCGTCGTCGTGCTCCAGGAACGGAATCAGCGCCGCCGACACCGACACCGTCTGCCTGGGACTGATGTCTACGTACTGAATCTCCTTGCTGGGAACCGTTGCCAGGTCGCCCTGCACGCGGGCCAGCACCATGCCCTTTTTCAGATGCCCGTCCTTCTCGACGACGTCCGGCGGAGCCAGGATCGCCTTCATCTCCTCGTCGGCGCGAAGGTACTTGACCTCTCCATTGACCTTCCCGTCCTTGACCACCCGGTACGGGGTGATCAAAAAGCCGTACTCGTCCAGGTCGGCGTAGATCGACAGCGAGGCGATCAGCCCGATGTTGGTACCCTCGGGCGTTTCGATCGGACAGATTCGCCCGTAGTGCGAGATGTGCACGTCGCGAACTTCGAAGCCCGCGCGCTTGCGGTTCAGCCCGCCCGGACCCAGCGCAGACAGCCGTCGCTCGTGGGTCAACTGCGACAGCGGGTTGGTCTGATCCACCACCTGCGACAGCTCGCCTCGACCGAAGAAGAAGTCGATGCTGCTGGAGATCGACTTGCTGTTGACCAGCTCGGCGATCTTGCCCAGCTCGTTCGGATCCTTCAGGCTCATCCGCTCCTGGACGGTGCGCTTGAGCTTGAGGAAGCCCTTGCGCAGCTCCTCGGCCGCCAGCTCGTCGATCGTGCGCAGCCGGCGGTTGCCCAGGTGGTCGATGTCATCCACGTACCCTTCGCCGCTGCGCAGCTTGAACATGTACTTGAGGCTGTTGACCAGGTCTTCGCTGCGCAGGGTCATCACGCTCTCGGGTACGTTCTGGTCGAACTTGCGGTTGATGCGGAACCGTCCGACCCGCCCCAGGCGGTAGCGGTTTTCGTCGAAGAACTTCTCCTTGAACAGCGTCTTGGCCTTGTCGAGCTGCGGCGGGTTGCCCGGCCGAAGCCGAGCGTAGATCTTCAACAGTGCCTGCTCGTGGCTGTCGGCGGTATCCTCGGCCAGCGTGTTGAGGATCAGCGGGTCGGAGACCCTGGTGACCACATCCACAGTCTTCAGCGAAGAGGCCTGGATCTTGCTCAGCGCCTCGCCGATCTGCGCCCCGGCCTTGACCAGCACCTCACCGGTCTGCGAGTCGATGATGGGCGCGGCGGCGTAGTAGCTTGGCTGGAGCTGCCCGACTTTGACTGTCTCGATGGTGTAGAACTCTCGGATGATCGATTCGGTCGTGGAATACTTCTCATCAAGCGCGCGCAGGAACGTGGTGGCGGGGATCTTGCTGGACTGGTCGATCCGCACCGCCAGCGCGTCTTTCTTGGTCACGCTGCATTCGATCCAGCTTCCACGCTCGGGGATGATGCGGCAGCCGTGCAGGGGGCGGTCCCCTTCCTGCACTTCAACCAGGAAGTCCACGCCCGGCGAGCGGTGAAGCTGGTTAACGATCACGCGCTCGGCGCCGTTGATGATGAACTCCCCACCTCCGATCATGATCGGGATCTCGCCCAGGTAGATGGAATCCTCCATCACCTCGTCCTTGTCTTTGCGGACCAGGCGAACTTTGATGCGGAACGGCATGCCGTACGTCAGTCGAAGCGCACGACATTCGTCGGTGGTGTACCGCGGCTCAGCCAGGTCATAGCTGATGTACTCCAGCCGCAGATTCCCGTCGTAGCTCTCGATGGGGAAGACCTCGCGGAGCAGGGCTTCAAGCCCCTCGCTTTTCCGCTTGGCCGGGTCTATATCTTTCTGAAGGAACCGCTGATAGGCGGTAATCTGGACATCGATCAGGTTCGGGATCGGCAGCGCGTCGCCGCGCTTGCTGAAGTCACGCACCTCTTGCACTCGCATCGCTTGTCCTTTTCCGTAAAAGGGATTTGGCGTTCCAGCTCCAAGTCTCTTTTGTCGAACGTTTGGCTGCTCTGGCACCCGGGGTGCGGGCATCAAGCACCCGGCGGAACGTCGCCGCTGGTGCGGCCAAGCGTTCGCCTACGTCCCTCCTGCCGTGGGTCCCCCGTACCTGGCCGGTTTGGTTCGACTGACAAAAACAGCCGCCTTACGATTTCGTAAGCGGCTTGTCCTGCGGCGTCCACCATTCTTTGCCGACGCCGGAATTTCACTTAACTCTCTTCCCCGATAACGGGTTATGAAAATCCTACCCTCAGCGCAAACAAAAGGGTCCAAGATCGTTCTCTCCCCGTCTGGGAGATCACGCTCTTAGACTACCCGCTACCGAGATTGTTCGATAATCCGCGTCAATCCAGACTGGCATAGCCTAGCCACGTCCCAACGTCGTGTCAATACCCTCCATGGCAATTTCCACACTCGCCGTGAAAACACCCCCGCCCGCCGCGACGACGGACTGGCTGATCAGACATTGATTTGGGTGATCCGCACCTCGGTGTATCGCTGGCGATGCCCGATCTTGCGGTGATACCCCTTGCGCCTCTTGTATTTCTGTATGTCGATCTTCGGGCCTTTGACTTCGCCGAGCACTTCGGCCGTCACCGTCGCGCCCCCGACGGTAGGCGTACCGATACGCGGCGAGCCTTCCCCCGCCACCAGCAGCACACGATCGAAGGTGATCGTTTTCTGGTCGGCCCCGACATGCCGATCGATGCGAATCCGATCGCCGCTGGTTACTTTGAACTGTGTACCACTGTCTTCGATGATCGCGTACATGGTTTGCCCGGCTCCGTTGAATCCGCCGCAGCGCTGCCGGCAGCTTGCCTGGCGCCGTGCGGGCGAGGCATTGTGACAACCAGACCGGCAATGTCAAGCGTCGTCGACTTCCCCCGGAGCTGGCTCATTGGGGCACACTGCGCGGAGTACAACCTCGCGCCATGCCGCAGGTAATTGTCCGGTCGATCGCAAGTTTTCTGGCGGTTGGCTTGAATCAAGTCCGCAAATACAGTACAGTTAACGACTCGGCTCGCCAAGGGCCGCCCGCGTCGCTGGCGGCGTGACAGGTGCTGAACGTGCCGTTGGAGCACTTGCCGCGATTCCGGTTTCGCCCCGCGGGTCTGATGGTTCTTTGGTTCTTTTGCTACAACACAAGCCCCATGGCGGCAGCGACGCAACTTGGCGGCGCGCTGTGGCCCGGGCTGACGGCCGTCTTGTTGCGCCGCTGAAAAATCTGGAGTTTTCTCGAATGGCTCAGTCCCAAGCAGAATTGGTCAAAGCGCTTGTCGAGGCCGGGGTGCACTTCGGGCACCGCGTCAGCCGTTGGAACCCGAAAATGGCCCCGTACATCCACGGCAAACGCAACATGATTCACATCATCGATGTCCGGGAAACGATCAAGGGGTTGCTGCGCGCCAAGCGGCTGATTACCCAGTTCGTTGCCTCGGGCAAAGATGTGCTGTTCGTCGGCACCAAGCGACAGGCGCGACACGCGATCGAAGAAGAGGCCAAGCGCTGCGGCATGCACTATGTCTCGCAGCGTTGGCTGGGCGGAACCCTGACCAACTTCCGCACCATCCGCGCACGACTGAATCGCCTGGAAGAGCTGGAAAAACTCTGGGAGACCGGGCAGATCGAAACCTACTCCAAGAAGATGAAGGCCACCCTCAGCCGCGAGCGCGACAAGATCAAGGCCAACCTCGAGGGCATCCGTCGCATGGAGCGCATTCCCGGCGTTATGTTCGTTGTGGATCCGCGCCGCGAGCATATCGCCGTCAAGGAGGCCAAAAAGCTGGGCGTCACGACGATCGCCCTGATCGACACCGACGGCGATCCCGACCTGATCGACCTTCCCATCCCCGGCAACGACGACGCCATGCGGGCCATCGAACTGATCGTTCATGAGCTGGCCGACGCCGTGATCGAAGGCAAGCAGACCCGCCCGGAGAAAGGCGCGGAGGACCAGGCGCAGCAGCCGCGTCGTCGCAGTGTCCGCAGCCAGTTCCGTGCCGAAGAACAGCCCGAGCCACAGCAGCCCCAGCCGCAACAGCCCGTCGCCGCCACCACCCCCGCGCCGCCCGAGCAGCCACCGGTCGAGCCGGCGCCTGCCGAGTCTTACGTAGCTCAATCCGTCTGAGTCGCACTCCCGCCTGCACCGCCCGCGAATCGCCAGACTTCAAAGCCTGGCTCGTCACGGTGCGCGCCTGCGATCAGACCGCCCCAACCGTCCTGGTGGCCGCCTGAAGGATTCCCCAAAATTCCCCGTTGACGAATTTGTAACAGTTCCGCCATGATCATTGCATCATCTTGCGGAGCATCGCGTGTGATACTGGTTGTGGATGACTTCCCCGACGGCGCCGAGGCCATGTGCAGGATCCTGCGCATCACCGGCTATCCGTGTCAATGGGCCTCCAGCGGCCAGGAAGCACTGGCCAAGATTCGCGCTCACCCGCCCGAGCAGCCGCTCCTGGTTGTGCTCGATGAGATGATGCCCGAGATGAGCGGCATCGAGGTTCTACGTCAGATCCGCGCCGATCCCCGGATCGCCAACACCACCGTCGTCTTCCACAGCGCCGGCTTTGATCTGGCCAAGAGAGACGAGGCGATGACGCTCGGGGCGGCGGCGTGGCTGCTGAAGGGCGGCAGCGGCGCGACCGACGTGGCCCGAGTCATTGAAACCATTGGGGACTGGTATCAGCGCGTCGGCGGCGTCCCGGAACGCTCGCAGCCGTGGCCCGACGCCCAGCCATCGCCACAGGATCGCTCCGTCAACGACCGCGACCCGCATCCGCCCTGTCCATAGGCCGCGGGATGCCCTTCGCCCATTTCCGGCGGCGCGGATCGCCACGCCGATGGCCGCCCGCTTTGCCCCTGCCGGTGACGCGCGCTGACCCCCGTCCGCTCTCGGGCAGCCAGATTCCAGGCTCACACCACTGGACACTTGGTACAATGCCCCTATCGGCTTTGGCCGTCGGGCGATGCCGGGCGCGATCTGCCGGTCACCCCAGGGGGCCTATCTGGGGCGGTGCCTCAACTCAACGGTGATATCGTGCGTCATCATCCATCCCTCATCCGGTTTCACCCTGGAGGCAGTCATGAAACGCATCTCTCGATGCTCTCGAACGGGTCGCGCCCCCGGCGCGATCGTGGCGGCGGCGATCGGGCTGAGCGCCGCGAACCTCGGCTATGCTCAGGTTAGCGGATCGTGGATAAGTCTCTCCGGCGGCAGTTGGAGCGTCGGCGCCAACTGGTCCAGCAACCCCGCCTATCCCGACAGCGGCGGCGTCGCAACGATCGGCGTGGGCAGTGTGCTCATTCGTCTGGATACCCATGCGACGCTGGCGCAATTGAACTTCCAGGCGGCGCGGGGCACGTCCATACGCCCTTCGCTCAGCGGCGCCAGAATCACCCTCACGGGCGCGGGTGTTATTGACACCGCCTTTGCGTTCCCGGCAAGCGGTGCAGGTTCAACCATCAGCGCGTCGATCGACGGATCGGTCGGTCTGACCAAGACCGGGCCGGGCCTGCTGGTGCTCGATGGCGCGAATACCTACACCGGAGGCACCTGCGTCAAAGCGGGGATTCTCGCCGCCAGCGATGCCGCCCTGGGCGCCGCCAGCGGCAGCGTCGTGCTTGATGGCGGAGCACTCACCCATGTCGGATCCAGCAACCTCATCACGCGCAATGTGATGGTCAGTCCTTCCGGCGGGGGTTTGTTTCAAGCCCGCAGCTTCACCGACTTGCGTTTTGCTGGCGTGCTCAGTGGCGCCGGTCCCTTTTCGTTTCTGGGCAACGGATCGCTGTACCTGTCGGCCGACAGCCCGTTCAGAGGAACGTTTCGCGCCGCCAGTGGCGCAGCGGCGATCTACCTTCGGGAAAACGCGGCCCTTCGCTCCGTGCCCGCGTTCGAGCTTGGGGGCATGCTGTCGCTGGACAACCGCTTCACTGCCAAATCAGACCGCATCGGCGATTCGGCGAACATCGTGCTCAACGGCGGCGCCCTGGAGCTTCGGGGCAGCCAAACGCTGACCGAGCGCGTTGGTGCGATCACGCTCGGGCGCGGCGTCAATTACCTGACTGGCTCTTCGGCCGCTACCCTGGCCGCCTCAGCACTGGTTCGGCAGAACCGATCGGTTGCGGTTTTCTCATTGTTGCCCATAACGCTGGACACTCCGCCGGCGCTGGTCGGTGGCGGCGGGCCAGCGGGATCGCCCGAGGTCAGCATCGTCCCCTGGGCGTTCGCCGGACCGAGTTCCAGCTCCGCCGGGTTGGTCACGTACGACGCCGGTGGTTTGCGGGCGCTCGGGTCCAGCGAATATCTTTGGAGCATCCCCGCCGGCAGCATCACCACCGCCAACGTCGCGCTCAAGTCTGCGACCTTCACGCTGACGGCGCCCGCAACTGTCAACGCCCTGACGCTTGCCGCCTCTACAATCAGCCTCCTGGGTTCCTCGACGATCACGATCACCAGCGGCGTGATTCTCAACAACGGTAGATCCAACACGATCGCCACTCCGATCGACTTTGGCTCGGCCGAGGGGTTGATTCATGTCCACGATGGCACGCTGACGCTGAGCGGTACCCTCTCCGGCAGAAACGGCCTGACGGTATCCCAGCGCGCATCCAGCTCCCCTTCCCATGTCGTGCTCTGCGGCGTCAACACCTACAGCGGAAGCACAACGCTCAACGGTGGCTCGATCTGGTTCGGGGGTAGCGTCCTGCCCAACACGCCCGGGCCATTCGGCAGCGACAGCAGCCCCATCGTCCTGAACGAGTCGGCGGTCCTGTACAACACGAGCCTGTACACCGCAAGCACGGCCACATCCATCTTCGCCCGCGATCTGATCGTTCGCAGCGATCTCGATCCGTTCACGCCGCGTCACCCGAGCATCTCAGGCAGCAGCACGGCCGTCAGCGGCAACGTGCTGCTGGAAGGCGTCCTCGGCGCCGACGGGACGACGTTCACCGGCACGATCTTCGGCCCAGGCGCGATCCGGACGGGATCGGCCACGTTCACCGGAACCAACACCTTCACCGGTGGGATCTGGAACACGGGCATTGTTTTCGTGGGCAGCGACAGGGCGCTGGGGACCGGAACCGTCGTGTGCTCATCGATGTCCGACAGCGGCTTCTTCCCCGCGGCAACGCTCACTGCGGTGGGCGGGGCGCGCACTCTGACCAACCCGTTCGTCATCGGCGCCCTGGTGTTCAGCGGAAGCTTCTCGACGACGCTGGCCGGGCCGGTCAAGCTCAACGGCGGGCCGACCGCCGTGCGCGTGAGCGGTGCGGAGGCAACGATCAGCGGGCCGATCTCCGACGGAATGCTGCTGCACAGCGGCGGACACCTTACGCTCAGTGGCTACAACTCCCAGTACGCGACCTCGATCAACCAGAACGGCACGCTGACGGTTGCGTCAAGCTTTGGTCTGGGCGGGG
Organism: Fontivita pretiosa; assembly: GCF_050410795.1. Lineage (GTDB taxonomy): Bacteria > Planctomycetota > Phycisphaerae > Tepidisphaerales > Tepidisphaeraceae > Fontivita > Fontivita pretiosa. Next base: position 5,460,013 of record NZ_CP191258.1, read on the forward strand.
CCGGCGGCACGATGCCCCTGCTTACGTCGGTCGGCACGCTGGGAGCGCTGGAACTGACCGGCGGCATCGCGATTCCGGCGCATCGCCTGGAGATCGCATCGTCCGGATCGATCGGATTGCGCAGCATTGCCGGCAACAACATCTGGTCCGGCGACGTGGTGCGCACGCTCAACCCGCTGCGCATCGGCGTCGATGCAGACAGTCTGCGCATTGGGGGTGAATTGGATCTGAACAACGGCCCGTTGATCAAGCTTGGCGCCGGGACGCTGGAGGTGGGCCACCTGCGTACCGTCGGCACGATCAGCATCGACACCGGCACGATCCGCATCCGCCCGAACGGAACCGACGCGGGCGTGAGCAAGGTCGCCGCACTGTCGATCGCCGGCGGAGCGAATCCGATCGCCCGGCTCGACGTGACCAACAACGATCTGATTGTCGATTACACGGGTGACTCGCCGCTGGCAACGATCAGGGCCCAGATCGCATCTGCACATGCCGGTGGCGCCTGGAATGGCGAGGGAATCACCAGTTCGCTGGCGGATGCGACGACGCACGCACTGGGGCTGGCCACATCGGCAGATCTGTTCGGCGATTTCCCCGCGACTTTCAGCGGCCAAAGCGTCGATTCCACCGCCGCGCTGGTCAAGTTCACGTATTATGGCGACGCGGACCTGAGCGGCGCGATCGACGCCACCGATTACAGCCTCATCGACAACGGTTACGTCAACAACCTGCCTGGCTGGATCAATGGCGACTTCGACTACTCCGGGGCGATCGATGCGACGGACTATGCCCTGATCGACCACGCCTACGTGAACCAGAGCGGCGTGCCGGCGGGCGCGACCATCGCCAAGCACGCCAGGATCTTCGGCGGGGCATACCTGAGGGCGCTGGCGGCGCTGCAAGCGGGAGTGATCCCTGAACCGGGGATGTGCCACGCAGGCGCGCTGGGGATCGTTGGCGTTCTGGTGCGCCGCGGCCGGCGTGAACGGATACGGGCGTGCTCGTGAGGCGCGTCAGTTCACGGCCTGCGCCGGTGCGGCGTTGCCGTTGCGCGCCAGTGCTGCCAGGGCCGGCGTCTGCTCGATGAAGAGCTGAAGATGCGGAAAGGGAATCTCGATCCCCGCCGCATCCAGAGCCTTTTTCGCGCGCTCGATGTACTCATAGCCGATTCTCCGCTCGATCGATTCATCCGCGATCCAGAACCGCAGCAGAAGGTCCACGCTGCTGGGACCAAGCGAGCTGACCACAACTTCCGGCGGCGGGTTCTGCACCAGCCGGTCGTCGTTGCGGGTCAGCCCCAGCAGCACCTCTCGCGCCTTGTCGATCGACGAGCGGTAGCTGATGCCAATCGGGATGTTCACGCGGTTGATCGGGTTGGTGCTGTGGTTGGAGAACTTGGTGCTGAGCATCTGGGTGTTGGGCACGACGTGATACTCGCCGTCGAGCGTGAGGATGCGCGTCGAGCGGAACGTGACGCGCTTGACCTGCCCGAACGTGCCATCCACCTCGATCCAGTCGCCGACCTTGAACGGCTTGTCCAGGAAGATCACGATCCCGGCGATGAAGTTGGCCAGCGTCTCCTGCGCCGCGAAGCCGACCGCCAGGCCGATGATCGACACGCCAGTCAGCATCGCCACGATCGGGATGCCAAGCTGGTTGCATGCGATGACGATGCCAAAGCCCATCACCGCCCACTTGATCATCGCGCCAAGCAGGTCGCGGATGGAGGAGTCCACCTCCCCCTTCTTCATGCTGCTCAGCGCCATCTTGCGGATGGCGCGGTAGAGCAGCCAGAAGACGAACAGGAAGACCATCGTCCCGATGAATCGCGGGATGAACGCCAGAATCGTCACCACAAGATTCTTGATCGTGTCGAACCAGAAGGCTGGCTGGCGGATGTCGCTCCAGGTCAGGGCCCGTTTGCCCTGCATGATCTCGCCGAGCTGGGTGTTCAGAAGCTGCTGATAAAGCGATTCGGGCGGAGCCTGCGTCGTGGTCACAACGATCACCGGCTGAGTGGATGGCTGAGTCGTCGCCGTCGAGACTGACACGCCCTCAAGCCGGGCTTGTTGCGGCGGCTCCTGAGCCAGAGCAGGAACCGCAGCGAGGATGACCGTAAGCACCAATCCGATCGCGCAAATTCGGCGCAGCATCGTACACCTCGTGATGGCTGAAAACGGGTCTGACCGTCAGGTCTGCCCGGAAGATCATCGGCAAACCGTCGTTGATACCGCAGTAGCCCGCGCGATGAAAGCCAGCCTGAGCTAAGATTACGGCGTGTTTCAGTGGAACCGCGTTACCTGAAGGACCGGATCATGCGAATCCTGATTACCGCCTGTTGTGCCCTGCTGGCATTCAATTGCACCACTGTCTGGACCGCCCCGCCGCGGGAAGCCGCCGGCCAGGCCGCCGGGCTGTCGCGTGAATCTTCGCTGGATGAGATTCTGGATGCCCTGGACGCGCGCGGAGAAAGTCTCAATGCCTTCACGGCCGACGTTTCGCTCAGCGAAACCGACCCGGCCACCGGCGACGCCACCATCCGCAGAGGCAAGGTCTGGTTCCAGAACCTTCCGCAGGGCCAGGCACGCATTCGCGTCATGTTCGACACGAAGCAGGCCAACAACCGCGTCATCGAGGACAGGATCGAGTATCTGCTCAGCGGGCCGGACCTGATCGACCGAACCTATCGCACCAGAACACAGGTTACCCGGCACGTGCTGCGGCCCGGTGAAAAGATGAACCTGCTGAAGCTGGGCGAGGGTCCGTTCCCGCTTCCGATCGGACAGGACAGGCAGGATGTCCACGAGCAGTTCGAAGTGAAGAAGGTCGCACCGAAGCCCGAAGATCCGCCGGACACATTGCACGTGCAGCTCACGCCCAAACCCGGCACGCGGCTGGATCGGCGATTCAAGACGATCGACGTGTGGGTCGATCTTCACAACCACATGCCCCGGCGGATCGAGACGCTGGACCGCAACGAATCGACCATCCGCGCCACCGAATTGACCAACGTGCAGATCAACCCGCCGATTACCGACGCCGACTTTGCCCTGCCACCGATCGGCCAGGACTGGAGCACGATCGAGGAAGCGTACAACGAGTAACGGCGGCAGCAGCGGGATCCGTGCAGAAGACAGAGCCGGCGACCGGCGGGCAGAGCCGGGGAAGTGCACGTGCCTGTGACATTAATTTGCACTTGCAAGTGAATTGCATCTTGCGGTATGCTGTGGCCGGATGACACGGATGCCCGGCCAGGTTCGCATCGCCTGCGGCTGCGCGGCGATTGCGCGCGGGCTGTGTCTGCTGGCCGTGTTGCTCCAGCTCGGCTGGCCGGCGGCGATGATGCTGCATCGCCTGGGCGTCCACACCGACGCGGCAGATCACCCCATCTCCATCCGGACCGCCCGCGTCGGCGAATTGGTTGACCGCCCCGCCGTTTCATCAGGCTCCCCGCACGCTCATGACGAATCGCAGTGTCCGACCTGTCAGCTCCTGTGCACGGTGCGGGCGGGCAGCCTGCCGGCGATCGCGGCCGCTGCCGTCGTCCCGCCCGTATCCATTCCACGCATCGATCCCACGCGGCGGCTCGTGTACATCGCGCCGACTCCCTCAGGCAGAAATCCCCGCGCCCCGCCCGCCCCCTGAATCACATCCCCGTCCGCGCCTGCTCCGCTTCCGACGTGTGCGCTGCCGCTCCGCGCGGACATTCCGCCGCCGGCTTCATCGCGGCAGTCGGCTCACCACCTGAGGAGTTGAAGTCATGCCCAGGCACCTGCGCCCGCGTGCACGCGCCGATGCGTTCACGCTTGTCGAATTGCTCGTGGTCATCGGCATCATCGTGATTCTGATCAGCATCCTGCTGCCGACTCTGGCCAGGGCGCGCCGTTCCGCTGCCGCCGCCAAGTGCCTCTCCAACCTTCGCAACATGCAGCTCGCCCACTGGATGTACATCGGCGAGAACCGCGGGTATCTGATTCAGGCGGGCTTTGGGCACGGCGGGCACGCGCTCAACGAGCAGGCGGGCTGGTTCAATACTCTCCAGCGCTATTACCAGAGCAGGCTGCTGGTCCGCTGCCCGGCCGACAACAGCACGCTCTGGCAACGGCCGCTGACTCCCGGCGGGGCGCTGCGACGCTCCAGCTACGGCATCAACAACTTTCTGGATCGCGAGCTGATCCCCTGGGGTGGACCTTACGTGAAGATCAGCCAGATTCGCCGGCCCGCGGCGACCGTGCACTTCCTCGAATTGGCCCACGAAGGGGAATTTGCCGTCGCCGATCACCCACACGTCGAAAGCTGGACCGGCTTGAACGTGCCGGCCATCGCCTCGACCCAGATCCAGATCAACGCGCATGGACCCAGCACCACGCGCCGATCATGGAAGTCGCTGGCCAACTACGGCTTCCTCGACGGCCACGCCGAAACGCTGCCGCTGAGCGATGTGTTCCGAGATTTCGCCCGCAACCGCTTCGACCCGGCGGTGGCGCAGTAAATCGTCGGTAGAACTTCGCACCGTTTCGTGTCCTTCGCAGTCAAGTTCCAGAACAGCAGGAGGCCAACATCATGCTCAGCCGATTCCTGATCGTTTCGCTGGCAGTTCTTGTTCCCGCGCCGATGGCCATGGCGCACTACGACATCCGCCCGCGCGTCGAGGATGGCCGGATCGTCACCGACGGCTTCGACGATGCGCTGGGAAGCACCGAACCGCACCTGCGCGTGTTCGGATACGACTTTGCGGAGAATCCCGACGACCCCTTCTTCGCGCAGGATCCGGGCTTCAACTCTCCCGCGGGATCGGGGCTGCCTGTTGGAAGCCAGCTCCGGTTCGATATCCTCGGCCCGCTTCAATACTGGAGCGGCGTCGGCGCGGTGTCGTTCGCGAGCGTGAGCGGCGGCCAGACGCTGGAATTGAACTTCGGCACGGCCACGCGGACGATCACGGGCTCCAGCACGTTTCAAAGCGGCTTTGCGATCCAGACGGTCGGTGCCGGCGGGACGGTGCACCGTCACCTCAACTCCTTCTTGAACGGCCCCGATGGCAACAGCGTCCCCGCCGGGTCGGGAAGCTGGGGCGCCGGCGACGGCGTCGAGGCCGCCGCGGGCGCGTACCTGTTCAGCATCGAGCTTCAGATCGACCCGGACAACGGCATCGTCAGCTCGGAACCGATCTACATCGTCTTCAACCATGGCCTGAGCGAGACGGCTCACGCCGCCGCGATCGAGTGGGTGCAGAACGTGCTCGTTCCCGAGCCAGCGACGGTCGGGATGCTGCTCCTGCCGCTGACGTGGCTTATGTGCCGTGGGAGAAAACGCGAGCGGAACCGCTGAACCGGGGCTATCGCGAAACTCAGGTGCTGCTCGTGTAGCTTCCGTTGCCGGCGGTGTTTTCGCGGACGACCCTGACGAACAGGTCCTCCAGTGTCGTCGTCGGGTGGGAGACCTGCGCATCCTTGGCGCCCAGACGCGCCAAAAACTGCTGAACCTCGGCAAGCTGCCCGTCGTTCAGCCCGCGGGCGCTGATCTGCGTGACGTCCTTCACCTGGAGCAGATCGCGGACGTAGCCCAGCTCCATCATCCGCCCGCGGAACAGGATCGTGATCCGGTCGCACACGTCCTGCACGTCGGCCAGCAGGTGCGAGCAGAGCAGCACTGTCTTGCCCTGCTTTTTCAGGTCCAGGATCAGGTCCTTCATCTCGCGCGTGCCGATCGGATCCAGACCTGTGGTTGGCTCGTCGAGCATGATCAGGTCCGGGTTGTTGATCAGCGCCTGGGCCAGGCCGATGCGCCGGGCCATGCCCTTGGAGTATTCGCGGAGCTTTCGCTTGCGCGCCTTCTCATCGAGTCCGACGATGTCCAGCAGCTCGGGCACGCGACGCTTGAGGTCCTTGGAGGGAATCCTGAACAGCCGGCCGTAGAACTTCAGCGTCTCCTCGCCGTTGAGGAACCTGTAGAGGTACGACTCTTCGGGCAAAAAGCCGATGCGCTCATTGATCGCGGTGGAGCCTGCGGGATGTCCGAGCACGAACGCATTGCCGCGCGTGGGGAAAATCAGCCCCAGCAGCAGCTTGATCGTGGTGGACTTGCCCGATCCATTAGGCCCCAGCAGCCCGAAAACCTCGCCGCGATGGATCGTCAGGTTCAGGTCATCCAGCGCGCGGACCTTATCGCGGCCCCAGAAGTCCTTGTAGATCTTCGTGAGATGCTCGGTATGGACGGCTGAATCGGTTGTGACAGTCATGTGGAAAACAGCGGACAGTGACCCGTGGTCAGTTGCCGTCGTGACCGCTCAGCGTCGCTGCTGGCAACTGGCCACTGCTGCGTCAACGTCGCGGGGCGCCGCGCCCACCGGGCACGGGACGAGGGCCCTTGCGTTGCCGCCGGCGACGTTTCTCGGAAGGCTTCTCGTAGTAAGCGATCCGCTTGATGTCCTTGGTCAAGCCTTCCTTCTCGCACATCTTCTTAAATCGCCGCAGCATCTGCTCGGCCGTTTCGTTCCCGCGACTCTTGACTTTGATCATGCAACTCCTCGATTCACAACCCCCTGCCGTGCCCCGCGCCCCGTGGCGAAACACCGGTTGGTCCAATGCACGCCAACCAACAATTAGTGTATGCGCGGGGGCCGATTGTTCAAGTTGGGCCGGCTGGCCTGCGCCGCAGCGGTGTTTCCCGCGGGTTTTCGGGTATAACGGACCGGCCCCGGCCAGATCAAATGACCCGAAACATGCCCGCAACACAGTCCAACCCGACCCGCGACACACTGTATGCAAGAATCGCGGCGTACGTGGCCGCCACCGAGCAGCGGAACCTGGAGCTGCTGCTTCAGATGCTCTCGATTCCCAAGCCGCGAATGCAGGAACACCGGGCGGTGCGCTTCGCCGCCGACCTGCTGCGCGCCGCGGGCTGTGACGTGGACATCTTTGAAGGTGACGGGACCGCGGAGCCCGCTCCGGACGGCAAGCCGATCAACGTGCTGGGGCGGCGGGCGGGATGCGCCGACGGCGTGGCGGCTGGGCGCAGTCTTTTGCTCGAAGCGCATCTGGACACGGTTCCCACCGGCCAGCTCAACCGCTGGAAGCACGATCCGTGGGGCGCCAGTGTGGAGGCCGGGCGGGTCTACGCCCGCGGCGCTCATGACGATGTCGCCGGCGCCGCGCTGGTGTGCCTGGTGGCCCGTGCCCTTCAGGAACTGAAGCTGACGCCGCAGGCGGATCTGTATCTGCTGCTGACAACCGAAGAGGAGTATTCCGGCGGCGGGATGCGGGCATTGCGCCAACGGCATCCGCAGCTTCGCCCCGATGCCCACCTGCTGGTCGATGGCAACAGCCAGCCGCAGGACTGCATCATCGGCCACCCCGGTTGCGTCAGCTTCACGATCCGTATACCCGGGCCGTTCGGTTCGGCGCAAAACGTTCGATACGTACACGATGCCAACCCGATCGAATTGGCCGGGCGGCTGATCGCCGGGCTGCGTCGCCTGGAGGAGGATCTTGCAAGGCAGACAGGCGAAGATGTGGGGTCTGTCTCGTGGCCGCGGCCGACGATCGCAATCGTCGGGATTCAAAGCGCCGGATGGATCAGCAACGTTCCGGAGGAATGCAATCTACAGGTATGGGGCAATGTCATTCCGCCGATGACCATCCCCTGCTATCGCGATGCGATCGAGTCATGCATTCGTGGCGAGGCACAGGCGCTACCCTGGTTTGCGCAGCACCCCCCGCGCATTGAGTGGGGGCCCATCGACGTGCCAGCGATGCTCACGCCGGTGGATTCGCCCTTCTATCGCGCGCTGGCCGCGGCGCACCAGCGCAGCTTCGGGACTGACCTTCGCCCGCGGCTGATCGGCGGCTGGGGCGACATGCGCCTGCTGGACAGTCCGCAGATGCTGTTCTACGGCCCGGGGCGTGGCGGCGGCGATCATGGGTATGACGAACACTACGAGATCGCCGACCTGGCTCCGATGCTGCGCACGCTGCTGCATCTGGTTGCCGACTGGTGCGGCGTGAGCTGATCGCGAAGCACGCATTGATCGTGCACGGGCGCATCCATTCAGCAGAGCCTGATCAGGCTCACTCCCGAGGTTACCGAGTCACACCGATCCGGCGGGCGTCCGGACGGCGGTCGAATTGACGCTCTGCGGCTGTATCCGTACGATTCTCAACCCGCGTGCAGCGCGGGATTTGGATGATCGCCATCATCAGTGACATTCACGGAAACCTCGAAGCCTTCAGCGTCGTGCTCGACGAGATCAAGCGGCGGGGGATCACCCAGGTGGTCTGCCTGGGTGATGTGGTCGGCTATGGGCCTAACCCCATGGAGTGCCTGGATCTGGTCATCGAACACTGCCAGATCGCGCTGATGGGGAACCACGATTTTGCGGTGTTTTACGAGCCATTCAACTTCAACAGCGGCGCGGAGCAGGCGTGTTTCTGGACGCGGGCACAGTTCGAGAACGACCCGGACCTTACTCGCCGCGCCAATCGCTGGAAATTCCTGGGCAATCTGCCGGCACGCGTGAAGACCAACGACTTTCTGGCGGTGCACGCATCGCCCCGGCGGCCGATCAATGAGTACATCTTCCCCGACGACATTTACACCAACCCCACCAAGTTCGTCAGCCTCTTCGAGAGGTTTGACAAGCTCTGTTTCGTGGGGCACACGCACGTACCGGGCGTGTTTCTAGAAGGGCCAGACTTTTATAGCCCTGAAGAGCTTGACTATCGCTTCGAGATCACCGACGAGAAGGCGATTGTGAACGTGGGCAGCGTCGGTCAGCCGCGCGACCGCGACCCCCGCAGCAGTTTCGTGATCCTTCACGAGGGCGGGCAGGAGGGCGCCGGCGGGAGTGCAGCCGGGCCGTATATCGAGTTCGTGCGCCTGCCGTACGATGTGGACACGACGGTCAGGAAGGTCGAGGCGATCCCGGAGCTGGACAATTTCCTGGGCACGAGACTGCTTGATGGGCGATAGGCCGCCTGAACGACAACAAGTGAGATGCCGGAAACGGAATGCCGAACGCCACGTGCGGGGCGTAGCGGCGATTGGCAGCAGGACTACGGAATGCAGAATCGACGTTTGATCATCGGGATGCTGCTGGCGGTGGCCCTGGTGATCCTGTGGCAGCCGCTGTTTTACTTCATCGGCACGAAGATGGGCTGGGACATGTCCCCCCGTCCGGTGCCGCAGCAGCAGCCGGAGGTTGCCGCGACGACGCAGCCTGCCGCCACGACCGGCCCACAACTGGCCACGACCGCACCGGCGACGGGCGCATCGCCCGCGATCGCCGCCACCGCGCCGCAACCGCCACCCAGCGGCCTGCGGATCATTCCCTCCACACAACCGGCCGGCACCGCGGCTCTGGGCTCGGTCAGGCCACTTGACCCTGATTACCGCATGGGCGTGACGCTGGTGCCACAGGGCGCCGCCATCAACGCCGTTGTGCTCAACCAGTTCAAGCAGACCGCACGCGCCGACGATCGCTACACCTTTCAGACCCCCTACGCCGGAGCCGAATCGGTCTCGCGTCCGCTGGCGACGCAGATGCTCGGCGTCAACGGCCAGACGATCGACCTGAGCGTCGCCGAATGGTCGCTGCTCCGCGCCGAGCAGAGTCTCGCGACATACGCACTGACGCTGGGCGACGATTCCGGGCCGCTGGCGACCGTACGAAAGACCTACCGGCTGCTGCCGCCTTCCGATTCCAGCCAGGGATATGAGATCGAGATCACCCACGAGCTGGAGAACCTGACGGCCAGGCCGATCAGTGTTCGCGCGGTGCTGAATGGCCCGACCCTGCCGCCTCAGGAGCAGCAGTATGGCGCCGACCGCCATACGCTGGCGGGCTTTGCCGATCGCGGGTACGTCCAGGTGGCGCATGACATGATCGAGTCCTTCACCCAGGACAAGCCCACCCGCGACTACACCAAAGACAAGGATGGCAACCCGGTCGTGTGGGCCGGCAGCGCCAGCATCTACTTCAACGCCTTGCTTCGCCCGCTGCCGCTTTCTGGACAGCCGCCTCATGAGCTGCCCAATTACGTCCAGAACATCACCGCCGCCGTTCTGAATCCGCAGGGCGATCCCAAGCAGCATCAGATCGTGATGACCTTCACCACCGCGGACCTGTCGATCGCCCCGGGGCAGACCGTCTCCGTGCCCATGCGGGCGTTTTTCGGCCCGCGGCAACGCAAGCTGCTCAACAGCGACTACTACTCCGCGTTTCCTCTGCAATATGACAGGACTCTGGTTCTCACCTCCGGAATCTGCGCCATCTGCACCTTCCAGTGGCTGATCAACGTGCTGGTCTGGCTGCTCAATGCGTTCCACTGGATCCTGTTCAAGGACTGGGGTCTGGCGATCATCGCGCTGGTAGTGCTCGTCCGCGCCATCCTGCATCCGATCACCAAGCGGTCGCAGATCTCCATGGCCCGCATGAGCAAGATGGCGCCGGAGATCGAACGCCTCAAGAAAAAGTATGGCGACAACAAGGAAGAGCTGAACAAGGCCATGATGCAGCTCTACAAGGAGCAGGGCGTGGCGCCGATGCTTGGCTGTCTGCCGATGTTCCTCCAGATGCCCATCTGGATCGCGCTGTGGCAGGCGCTTCAAACCACTTTCGAGCTGCGCCAGGCGCCGTTCCTGGAGTTCTTCGGCATCCACTTCACCTGGATCCATGACCTGTCCAAGCCCGATCACCTGATCGAGTTTTCCCGGCCGTTCACGATCCTGGGGCTGATACACGTTTCGGGGCTGAACATCCTGCCGTTTTTGCTGGGGATCGTCTTCTGGCTCCAGATGAAGTTCCAGCCCAAACCGCCAACCATGACCAAAGAGCAGGAACAGCAGCAGAAGATGATGCAGTGGATGACGCTGCTGTTCCCGATCATGCTCTACAGCGGCCCCAGCGGGTTGAACCTGTACATCCTGACCAGCACGGTGATCGGCATCATCGAAAGCAAGATCATCCGCGACCACATCAGGCAGCAGGAGGAGGCGGAAAAGGCCGGGCGGGTCATCGTCGATGCGGGCAGGAAACACAAGGGCGGCACGCCGCCGGCGCTGCGGGCGACGCCCCACGCCAAGCCCAAAAGCGGGCTGATGAAATGGCTGGCCGACCTCCAGGAACGCGCCGAGCAGGTTCGCCGCCAGGCTGAACGGCGAAAATGATCTCGAGCCTCGGCGGCGCCGTAGCCGCTGCACAGCCCGACATCGCGATCGCGACCTTCTCCGCCGCAGCGATGTTCGCATCCGACACCATCGCGGCCATCAGCAGCGCCGTCGGTCCGGCGGCACGGATGATCGTGCGCGCCAGTGGCCCGGGAGTGCGGCAGATCCACGACGCCCTCAAATGCGACGATGTCGAATTTGCCGGTGGCTCGGCGCGGCGCACACGGATCAGCTTCGCGGGCATCACCGTGCCGGCATGGGTTTACTGCTTTGCCGGCCCACGCAGCGCTACTGGCGACGACGTGATCGAGTTTCACATCCCCGGCAATCCGCTGCTGGCGAGGATGCTGCTGGAGGAGTTGATGCGGCTGGGCGCCCGCCAGGCTCAGCCCGGTGAGTTCACCGCCCGCGCATACTTCAACGGTCGCATCGATCTCTCGGAGGCCGAGGGTGTCGCCGCCGCCATCGCGGCGCAAAGCGAACGGGAACTGGCGGCGGCGCGGCAGCTCCTGGCAGGCGAGCTGGCGCGGCGACTGCGCCCGGTCATGGATTTGATCGCCGAGACCCTTGCTCTGGTCGAGGTCGGCATCGACTTTTCCGAAGAGGATGTCACGTTTCTTTCCGGGCAGGAACTGCGAGATCGTATTGGGCGGGCTGATGAGACGCTGCACGGCCTTCTGCGCGACAGCGTGCGGTTCGAGCGGCTGGCGCACGAGCCACACGTCGTGCTGATCGGACGCCCCAACGCCGGCAAGAGCACGCTGCTGAATGCGCTGGCCGGCTGCCAGCGGGCGATCGTCTCGCCGCTGGCCGGAACCACGCGCGACGCCATCTGGGCGCAGGTGCGCCTGCCTCGCGGCATGGTCCGCATCATCGACGTGGCCGGGATTGACCACGCCGAAGCGGTCGACCCGATCACCCGGCAGATGCAGGCGCGAGCCGGCCAGTCGATCGAGCAGGCCGACCTGCTGGTGCTGGTGCGCGACTGCACCGATGATCGCCCCCCGCCGCCGCTGACGAGACAGCCCGATCTTCGTGTAGCAACGAAGCTGGATTTGAGCCCGGATGCCCGGCTCGGCGCTGACGAACTGGGCATCAGCGCGCTGCGCGAGTGGAATCTGGAGGAGCTTCGCCGCCGACTGGATCTGCTGGCGTTTGGGCAGCCCTGCGGCGGCGACGCGCTGGCGCTGAACGCGCGGCATGTGCAGGCTGTGCAGCAGGCCCGTGAGGCGCTGGCCCGGGCACTGCCACGGGTGTTTGACCGAAGCCCCGAGTTGCTGGCGCTTGAGCTTCGCGAGGCTTTGGATGCGCTGGGCAGCATTCTCGGCACGGTCGGTCCAGATGAACTGCTGGCCAGGATCTTCTCCAGCTTCTGCATCGGCAAGTGAGCACACCGGTACAGTCCGCCGCGATCAGTGGCTAGTGACTCGTAACTGTTTGTGATAAGGTTCAGGTATGCACGGCGTCACCACAGCACTGGTTGGCTTTCTGTTCGTGTGTGTTGTGTTCCCCCACCTGGTCAAGAACCGTCCGCAGTATTACGCAGCCTTCGCAGCCGTCTGCCTGATCATTCTGCTGGACGCGCTGGGGATGATGCTCAGCCCGACGAGTTTGGCCGGGTTCCGGGTCTTTGCGTATGTGGCGGTGGCGTTTTTGCAGGTGGCGGCGATTTTGCTGCTGTTTCTGTCGGCGGGAGGGATCGGTTGGCGTCAGCTCGCCGGAGAGATGCGAGAGGCGATCGAGGTGATCCGTCGCGGCGGTGAAAAGGAGCTGGTGATCCCGCTGACGGCTCAGCCGCGGTCCGACCAGCCGTCCGCCGAGCGTGCGGCAGCGGCGGCGCCTTCCGCCGCCTCGGCCCCGCCACCGACACCAACCACCCCCGCCGGGACGCAGCCGTCCGGCGGCACGCCGTTGGAACCATAAGACAAGTTTGGCAACCGATCGGGTATGCCACTACAATAAAATCTCTGCCGCAAGCCGGATCTGGATGGTTTCTCCCGGGGGACGCTTGTGGCTGCCAAGGAGACGTATGCAGGCCAATTTGCTTCTGCTGTCGGCGGTGGAATATGGCTGGTACATCAGCATCTGGAAAGTGCTGATCGTGCTGGCCGTGGTCATGTTGTGGGCGCGTCTGCTGACCTGGGCCGACAAGGACGCCGAAGCCGCTCATCTGCCCCGGGTCGTGCTGAACACGGCGTTTCTGGGCGGATTAGTGCTGGCGTTCGTGCTTTTCCTGTTCCTGCCCGGCTTCTGGGTGGCGCTGGCGGTACTCGGGCTGGTGATGCTCGCGGAAATCGTCACTTATCTGGTGCTGCGAAATCAGACCGTTGGCTTGAGCGACCTGAGCAAGCAGTTCCAGGACTGGATCCGCAGCTTCACGTCGCGGGAAAAGACGGTCAAGGCCGAAGAGGGCGAGGTGCTGCTGATCGACCGCGGCGGCAGGCCCTTTCCCCCGCCGGAGTCGGATGCGCCCGAGCGTGCGGCGTACGTGGCGGCGCAGGACCTGCTCACCGAGCCGCTTCGCCGCGGCGCCGACCGCATCGAGATGCGCCCCGCCGAAGGTCAGGCCGCCAGCGTGCGCTACTGGGTCGATGGTGTGGCGATCGACGGGCGGTCGATCCCCCGCGAAGACGCCGCCGCCGCTGTCGTGCTGTTCAAGCAACTGGCCGGGCTCGACCTCAACGATCGACGAAAGCCCCAGACTGGTACGATCCGTGCCCAGCTCGACGCCCACAAACATGAGCTTCAGGTCACGACCGCCGGCAGCACCGCCGGTGAATCCGTCACCATCGAGGTCAATCCCCGCAAGCGACATGAGCTGCGACTCGATCAGCTCGGATTCACTGACGAGCAACTGGCCATCCTGGAGGAGACGGTGGCTGAGGGAGACGGGATCGTGCTGCTGGCGGCGCCGAAGGGGCATGGCCTGACGACGCTGAACTACGCGGTGCTGCGGCGGCATGATGCGTTCCTTTCGCACATCCAGACGATCGAGCGTGAGCCATCGGCGGACCTGGAGGGAATCACGCAGAACGCGCTGTCGCCCAACGCGCCGCCTGCCGAGGAGGCCAAGCTCGTCAACTGGGTCACCAGTCAGGAGCCGGACGTGCTGCTGGTGGATCGAGTCGAGGATCCCCGCAGCGCCGCCGACCTGATCCGCTTCGCCGGCAACGGACATCGCGCTTACATCGGCATTCGCGCCGCGAGCACGTTCGATGCCCTTCAGGCATGGCGAAACCTGGTCGGAGACGATCGGCTGGCGATGAAGAATCTGAAGCTGGTGGTGGCCGGGCGACTGCTGCGCAAGCTGTGCAATGCCTGCAAGATGGACTACACGCCCGATCCGGATACGCTGCGTCGGCTGAACATGCCGCCGGAGAAGGTGGGCAAGCTGTACACGGCGCGAACCCAGCCACTGCGGGATCAGCGCGGCCACGAGATCGTCTGCGAGTTCTGTCTGGATCTGCGATTCAAGGGTCGCACCGGCGTGTATGAGCTGTTCGTGATCGATGATGAGGTCAAGCAGGTGGTGATGGCGGGCGGGTCGGTCAATCAGCTTAAAATGCTGTTCAAGAAACAGCGACAGAAGTACCTTCAGGAAAACGCGCTGGCGCGGGCGGTGGCGGGAGAGACCAGCCTTCAGGAAGTGGCCAGAGTGCTTCGCGCCGGCGAGTCAGGCTCGGCGGCGTCGGTGGCGACACCATCCGCCCTCGGCGCCCCGGGCGGCGGCAGCAGCAGGCGCTCGCCCTCCACCCGGGGGGCCTGAGTGCCGACCAACGCGCCGGATTCCTCCGCCACAGCTTACAGGCCGGCTCAGCACGCATCCAACCCAATGAGGAACTTCCAATCATGCTCATCGGTCTTGTCGCTATCCTGCTCGTAGGCGCGATCGCCTACTTCCACTATGTGCAGGGGCTGTTCAGCGCGACGCTGTCGGCGATCCTGGCGATCGTGTCGGCGGTGCTGGCGCTGTCGTATCACGAAGTCTTGGTCTGGGCCGTGCTTCGCGGCAAAGTTGCCGATCAGGCGCATGCCCTCATGCTCGTGGCCCTCTTCGCCGCGTGTTACACCATCCTGCGCGTGATCTTCGATTCGGCGATTCCCGGCAACGTCCGACTGCCCGTGCTGCTGGACAAGATCGGCTCGGCGGTGATGGGAGCCGTGGCGGGAGTATTCGCGGTGGGCATCCTGCTCATTGCGGCGCAGATGCTGCCGTTTGGCCCCGAGATCGGCGGTTATGCCCGCTATGCCCTGGTCGATTCCAGGGAAGTGCGCCTGCCCACGCAGCGACAGGCCCTGGATACCTACGTCTACGACGTGCTGAAATCCGACAAGCTCGGACAGTTCGACCCCAATGACCGCAGCTCGCTGATTCTTCCCGTCGATGACATCGTCGTCGCAACCACACGACACCTCAGCGACGGCGGCGCACTGGCCGGACGACAGAGCTTCTCAAAGGTGCACCCGGCCCTGCTCGATGAACTGTTCGGACAACGGCTGGGCATCCAGACCGGCGCCAAGCACGTGGCCTACAACCTGCCCGGAGATCAGCAGGTCACACTCCAGGGCGTATACATGCTGGACAGCGCACCGCAGGCGGACGGGGAGATGGAAGCGATTCCCGGGCGGGGGAAGGTCGGCGGCGTGCTCAAGCCGGCCAGCACCGAGGCGATGCTGGTGGTTCGCCTTCAACTCTCGCGCAACGCCTCTGACAGCGACAACAACGTGCGGATCAGCCCCGGCTCGGTGCGGCTGGTTGCCAATGCCACCAATTACTATCCGATGGGCACGCTGGATCTTCGCGAGGGGCCGGTGGTTCGCGTGCAGCGGCTGGATGATTTTCTGATTGTTCCAAGTGACGGCGTGGTCGATTTCGTGTTCATCGTGCCGCGTGAAGATCTCGGGCTGGCGACGGCTGCGCCGGCGCCAAGGCGCGGCGCGCAGGCCGCCGCCCAGCAGCAGCCCCAGCAGATGCAGATCGGGCCGGACGTGTTCCTGGAAGCCAAGCGCATGGGGTACATCGATCTGTCGGGCCAGGAAGTCCGGCATGAGGTTCCGCCGGCGCCGCAGACGGGCGTGATGCGCAAGGAGTCGCTGCCCAAGCCGACGGTGCAACCCGGCGCCGCCGGGACCGCGGCCGCGGCGGCAGGCACCGCCGATCAGCCGTTCGTCATGGAGCGACTGGAGATCAGCAATCGTCTGTTCACCGAAGTCAATACCGCAGCGCGTGACGGAGATGCGCAGGTGACGTTCGCATCCGGAAGCGCATCGATCCGGGACAACAGGTTCCATAAGCTGGAGGTGAATCCAACGCAGACGATCGCGCTGCTCAGTCGCGGGGATTATGTGATCAGCGAGCTGTGGTCGCCGCCAGGAACGAAGGTCGTGCAGATCGCAGGCGCCCCGCCCAGCCGGGCAAAGGATCCCTGGGAGTGGGCGGACAAGCTCGGCCAGTTCGAGCTGATCGACGCTAACGGCGCGACCTACAAGCCTCGCGGTGCCTGGGCCAGGCTCAAGCAGGGTCCACAGGACCGCATGGTCGCGCGCTACAACGCCGAGGCCGACGTGACCAGCGTCGAGCAGTTTCCCGAGGCCCGGCCGGTGGACGTGTGGATCGCGTTTGTCGTACCGGAAAACACGACACTGAAGGAGTTGCGTTTCGCCGGCAAGCGGATCAGGTCGCTAAACCAGACGGTGCAGTAGCCCGCGGAGGACACGCGGGAAAAGACTCCCGACCCCTTTTTTAAGGGGTCGGGAGTCTTTTTCGCCGTGATCGAAAGACAAACGACCCGCCCGCAACTTCAGCCAGCAACGCCGCGTATACTGGCGGATACTCGACCAGCAGCAGCCGGGCAGGCATCACCCATTGCGGCAGGTGCCACAACACATAGCTGATCGAAACGGTGGCGGCGAAGACCAGCCCGCCAACCCCGCCGGCGCCTGCAAGCAGCGGCACAAACCCCAGCATCCAGATCAAATACCACGGATAGACCACCGGCGCAAACAGCAGCGACGTCAGCAGAACCCAATACCCAGCCCGGGCCACATCGCTGCGCCTGATCCACAATGTTGCCGTCACGAGAAGCGTGACCATCCCCGCCAGTAGCCGCGCGCCCTGCTTGGCCCGCTCCATGTTCATTCCGTCATCGCCTTCGCCAAACAGATACTTGATCAGCTCGTAAATTGATCCGTTGGCTTCCCAGGCGCGGCTGAAAAGCCGGGCCGAGCGCGACCAGCCGACATAGCCGCCGTCAATCAGCATGAGCGGTGCAAACAGCATCAGCACACAGACGACAAATGCGACGCAGCAGATCGCAAGCTGCCTCAGCCGGCCATCCCGATACGCGTCGCGCAAGACAAAGGGCAGCAGCAGCACCGCAAACGGCTTGATTCCCGTCGCCAGCCCCAACCACAGGCTCGCGGCGGTGAAGCTGGCCCTGTGGATGCTGCGCACAACCAGCAGCAGCAACATCACACCCACGATGTCCTGATGCCCTGAACCGGCGCACTCAAGGATGACCAGCGGATGCCAGGCGAACAGCACGCTGCACCATATACTCTGGCCGGCGGCGTTGAGGATCGCGATCAACAGCAGCGTTGATACGACCGCTGCAATGGCTGCGGCGGCGCGGAACACGATGCCGCGGTATGGCGGCACGGGGCCGTCGAGCATTTCCCGCCATGTCTGACGCCTGTCAGGACCCGGGTCGATCCCGATCCACTGCTCGATCCCCGCCGCCACCACAAACAGAGCCTGCGAAGTGGGAAGGTAGATCGTGTTCAGCTCGGGATGCGTGACGGCGGCGTCGATGGCATCAGTGGGATGAGTCGCGGCGAATTGTCTCGGGGTGGTCGCATAGGGGCTGCGTTTTGCCAGCCACATCCGCCCATCCAGTCGATATCGAGCCAGGTCCTCGGACAACGCCGGCCGCAGCAGCACCAGCGCCGCCGCGTGCAGAAGGATCGTCACGCCGAGCACGACGATCAGACTCGATCCGGCGCCGAGCCTGATTGCGTTGCGTGGAGTGGTCTTCAGGAGCATCGCCACGCACAGGATCAATGTCGAGAGAACGATCCAGCCACCGATGAGGATCGAGTCGTTGTGAAGGATCCGCTGCCCGCGCAGACACCAGAGCCAGGCGAGCGTGCCGGCTGGAATCGCCAGCGCCAGCAGAATCCATGCGGCGAACCGGATATGCGCGCAGCGTCCGGATGCAGGGGCGGAGGCTGGCAGCGGGGTGTGCGTGGCGGCTTCGCAGTTACCGCCCGCCGGGGATGTTCTGGATGGCATCGAGCTGGTCCTGGAGTGGCGAGTTGCCGGACCTGCCGCCGCTGCCGGTCCGCCCCTGCGCCGCCGGCGCCTGCGGCAGCGCGATCTCCTGCTCATTGCGGACCACAAAAACCCGCCCGCGCTTCTGATACGCTTCCAGAACCTGGTTTCTGGCCTCTTCATCCGAGGCGGACATGTTCTTCACATCGGTGCGCAGGCCGTTGTACTCGACGGCGACGATGGTGTCGTTGCGCTTGAGGCCGAAGTATGTTTCGTAAGCCCCACCCGACACGACCGCCGTCACCAGGATTCCGCTGGGTTTTCCGGCGGTGGTGAGCATTTCCAGATCGGCTGATTCGCTGGCGCGTGCGCCGGTCTGGGGGTCATTGCCGCTGAACTGATTGACCTGTCGCCGTGCCGACTCGCCGCTCTGAAGCACCTGCTGGGTGTGGTCCAGCCCGCCGCCCTTGCCCAGAAACCAGACGATCACAGCAACGACCACCAGGATGCCGACCAGTCCGAAAATCGCGCGCATGAGATGCGTCCTTGGTTGAGGTTCCTTCTCATCAAGTATAGCACGCCGGGCAGGCTCACAACTCGCGAGTGGCGATCAGTTGGTAGTTGGCGTCGCCCTCGATCTGCCGTTCGACCCCGTAATATTGATCGGCGTTAACAAAGACGACGCGCAGGTGGATGTCGGCGTGAGCCAGGTCCGGACTGCGCTCGAAACTGGCGTCGATGACATCCAGGCCACCCTGCTTGAATTTTCTGACGGCGTCGGCGACGCATCCGGGGGCGTAGCGGGTCCGCAGCGTTACGGTGCGATAGCGGAGCTTGGGCAACCAGCCCTCCAGGTAATCCAGCAGCCACAGCGCCACCAAGATCAGCAGACTGGCCAGCGCCGACAGCAGATACATGCCAAATCCGATGGCCAGCCCGACAGCGGCGACGCACCAAAGTCCGGCGGCTGTGGTCAGCCCGCGGATCGAGCCATGGTGCTGAATGATGGTTCCGGCGCCCAGGAAACCCACGCCGGTCATCACGCCATAGGCGATGCGGGCCGGATCGACGTTAATGTTGACCCCTGGGGCCGCCTGCCAGGGGTAGAAGGCGAATTGTGCCGAGACGATCATCACCAGCGCCGAGCCGACACAGACCAGCAGGTTGGTGCGGAAGCCTGCCTGCCGGCCTCGCAGCTCGCGTTCCAGCCCCACCAGCCCTCCCGCCACCGCCGCCAGCAGCAACCGCAGGAACGCTTCCATGGGCCAGCCCAGCCCCGCCGCCCAGTTCCGTAACGCCAGGTCCCACGTGTCGATCAGCGAGATCATTACAGCAATCTTAGCAGAAGTGTGTGCAATGCCGCAGAAGCTGCCGCGAGCTGCGACGGATCACACCGCGCCGACTCTCACCGCCTCGCGCTGCGTCGGGCGGATGGTCAAAAGACGGTCCAGGCGGGTGATCTTCAGCAGTTCCTGCAATCGCGGTCCCACGCCGCAGAGCACAAGCTGGCTGTTCTTGAGCTGCGAAAGCTTCTTGTTCATCGTCAGGATGATGCCGATCGCCTGCGACGAGAGGTATTGCACCTTCTCGAAGTCCAGAACAATCCTTCGGCGATCCTCGGCGTCGACCAGACGATAAAGGCTTTGCCCGATCGTTTCGAGTTGGACGGGGTCCATCAGGGAAGGCTGTCGAAATTCGATGACGGTGAATTTGTCAACCTGCTGGACAATGAACGGGACCGAAGCCGCCGCGGCCAATGGTCCGCTGCCCGGGCTGCTGCCGAGGTTGTTGTTGGCCTGTGTCATGTACGAGCGGATCGCGTCATGCCGCGACGAGCACCCAGTTTAAACCAAAGCTGAGACCGAGTCCACGGCTCGATCACCGTA
The DNA here is from genome assembly GCF_050410795.1 of Fontivita pretiosa. Taxonomy (GTDB): domain Bacteria; phylum Planctomycetota; class Phycisphaerae; order Tepidisphaerales; family Tepidisphaeraceae; genus Fontivita; species Fontivita pretiosa. The sequence goes on from NZ_CP191258.1 coordinate 5,480,335, forward strand.
AAATGTCGGGCACACGGATTTCCGCAAGCACGCGGGTACCGTGCAATCGTCCAGATGCTGGCCAGACCGTGTCACGGGCGTCTCGCCCGTGCTGAGCGGCACGAAGTGGTGAATAGGCCGGAGGACGGCCATGCCACAGTTGGCTCGGACGTGCCACGGGCGTCCCGCCCGTGCGGCAGATCATCCCACACGCGCGCGACGCCCGTGACACGGGTACAAAACTCTAGCCAGAGTGCCGGAGCGGATTTCGCGCCGGGTTGGCGCTTACGCGGGCTCCTTCACGCGCGTCGCCTCGAATTCGCGAGTGCGGGTCTGGCCGTCGGCGGTGGTCATCTCGCTCTTGCCTTTGAGCACATCGCCTTCGAGCTTGGCCGTGTAGTTCGTGGTGAACTCCCGGTCCTCACGTTTGCGGACGACCTTGAAGCTGATCTGCCCGTCGTCGCTGATCTTCCCGTCGCTGATCGGGACCTCAGTGTTGCCGAAGCCCAGCAGCGTGCCGGTGAGCGTCTGGCCTTCCTGCTTGAGCTTCAGGACGATCTCGCGTGACTGACCGTCGCGGCCTTGAACGGTCCACTTCCAGGTTCCCGAAACGTCCGGCGCTTTCTTTTCGCCCTGCTCGGCCGCCGCAACCGCGCCCACGAGCACACCGACCACGCCGAACAACACCAGAACCAGACCTGCAAGTCTGCGATTGGCCAACATGTTCGCTCCTTATCTGAAGAGCCTGGGGGAACCACTGTTTTGTGCGACGGACGTACAGTTGCCGGCACCTGCTGCTTTCTTCCATCAGAATCGCAACAACCGCCGCAACGGGCTGGCGCGAGGCGGCGGGCGTGGCCGGCTCGGGTCGGCAAGATGGTCGATCTGATACAGCCGCAATTCCATGTTGACGTAGGCATTTGTTGACGGCGACGGCACCGACTGCCACAGGAGTTTACCCTGCTCAAACAGCTTGCGATAGAAATCAGCGCGTTGATGAAAGGATCGCTCGGGCTGGGTGCCGGGCATCGGTTCAACGCCGGGAACAAAAAATCGCTCGTAGGTGTACGATGCGACGGCAACGTACTGGACACCCTCATTGGCCAAATCGGCGGGAGTGGGCGCGGCGTCGGCGGCGAACATGAGCTGCATGACGCGTTGCCGCACCCGGCTCTGCTCCGGAAATCGCCAGGGGTCTCCCTGCCCGCCCAGATCCGTATATCCATCGGCCACGATTCGGGCGTCGTGCGGCAGGTTGCGGGCGACCCACTCGCGAAGTCTCTGACGGCTGTCGTCGCGAAACTGGGTATTGAAGTTGATACAGCGATTGGCCTGCAGGGTAATGATGCAGATCAGGGTTGCGATCAGCGTGGCCAGCCCCAGCGCCGGGCGGTGACGTTGCAGCCGCCTGATCCCCGCCGCCGCCAGCATCGACAACGCCGTGTACAGACAGATGGTGATGGGCAAGGCGTAACGGGCGAAGGGGATTCGGTTGTAGCTGAGCACCAGGGTATACGCCAGCAGAAACGCCGCCAGGACAATCGCCCATCGGCTGGGCTTTCGGGGGCGCCAGGCGACGGCGGCGGCGGCGCCGGCGGCGCCGAGCAGCCACAGATGCAGCATGGTTTCGCCCGTGGCGACGCGCAGACAGTAAAGATTCGGACTCGGCAATCGCAGCCCGGAGTGGCCACTGGTGGCGTGGTCGAACTCTTCGCGAATGGCATAGTCGGCCGGCTGCGCCAGCTCCAGTCGTCGCCAGTCCCGGAACGCGCGAAAGTTGATCGCCACGATCGCAGTCAGCATCACGACGACGAACGTAACCAGCCGGGCCGGCGATACCCACCAGCGGGTGAATCCGGCGATCAGCAGCGTGATCAGGCCGGGAACGACGGTCATCGCGCCGACGTACTTGCCGCTCAGGGCCGCGGCGCAGCCCACACCCAACACCCCCGCCGACAGCAGTTGCGTCCACCACCGCCGCGTGTGGATGCTCAATGCAGCACCCAGAATCGCCAGCATCATGCCGCACACCAGCGCCGTGTCTTCCTTGAAGTAGTGCGCATAAACCAGCAGTGGCGGGCACAGCGCCACGGCCGATCCGACCACCAGCAGCCCTACCCACCCCAGCGCCACGTACCCCGCCATCGCCACCGCGAAAACCCCGATCGAGGCCAGCAGCGCCGAGCAGCTTCGCCCGGCGATCACCAGCTCCCGCACCTGGATCGGCACATCGAACGTCTGCCGCCAGAGATTGGCCACTTCCAGCAGCAACAGCGGATGATTGAAGTTGCGTGGCTGCCAGGGGAGCATGATCTGCTCGGCCTTGGAGTGCTCATCGGGGTGATACGAGACGGGAAAGTCGTTGTTGCGGGTGAACAGCCAGAACGAGAGCGTGGCCATTGCCAGGGCCACCGCACAGGGCAACAGCGCGGCGGCGGCTGCGCGCAAGCGAGATCCGATGGGCAGGCCAGCCAGGGCGGGCGCGGCGGCAGGCTCGCCGGCCCGCGGCACTGAAGCAATGGTCGTCCGCATCGTGATCTGCGCCTCCCGGGGGCTGGTGCGGTGATGCAACGTATGTTGAGACGAGCGAATCGTCCAGTTGTTTCACTTCCGAGCGTGATCTTTGAGGAAGTGACCGGCCGGCGCGCGGACGTGCCACCGGACTGTTTCGTCCCCGGTTGGCGCAACACGATTTTCTCCGCAATCCTCGGACACCGGCGCGACCAAGGTTGGTATGATAGTCATCGGTTCTCACGTCCCGGTTGCCCACGTGCCCGGCCACGCCGGCCGCGGCACACGGAGGATTCCGCAATGGCGTCGCCTGCCTTGTCGATCATCAAGGTTGCTGCCATCCCCAACGGCTGCTGCATCCGAGTGGAAGGACGTGGAACGATGCAGGAAAGCCAGCCCGCCAGCGACATCGCTGTGCGCACACTCGAAAGCGATCCGTCGGCGATGGTGGTGTATGACCTGTCCGCCTGCGAGTATCTGGACAGCACGTTTCTCGGCGGGTTGGTGAGCCTGTGGCGGAGGTTTGGCGGCGTGCGCGAGTCCGGTGGCGGCGAATGCAGCCCGCGATATGCCATATTCGCCTGCCAGCAGCGACGACAGAAACTGTTCGGCGCCTGCGGGATCGACCGGATCCTGCCGGCGCTGCCCCAGGCGCCGCCGATCATCGGACAGTGGTATGTGCTGCCCGCCGCCTCTCACGATCCGCGCGAGCTGATGCGGCACGTCATGCAGTGTCACCGTGCCCTGGCCCAGGTGGAATGTCCCATGCGCGCCGCCTTCGCAAAGATTGCCGACTCGATCGAAAAGGACCTGGCCAAGGTCTAACTGCACCACCGGCAACACTCGCCACGCCGTCACAGACCAGCCCTCGTATACCCCGCCGGTGGATCGTGGGTTCGTCACTGCGCGGGTCATTGAACGATCCGGCCATTGCCCCTAGGCTGAGAGGCGATGGCACAATTTTCCCGTGTTCCCGGCGTGTCGCTGCTCGGCCCGCCGATTCACACCATCCGGCATTACAACCTCCACAAGCTGCGCAAAGACCTTCTTGCCGGACTTACCGTCTGCGTCGTGGAGATCCCCCAGGCGATGGCGTATGCGCTGGTGGCGGGTGTGCCCCCGGTGTACGGAATCTATTCCTCGATTCTCCAGGGCGTCATCGGGGCGATGCTCAGCTCCAGCGAACATCTGACCACCGGGCCGACCAACACGCAGTCCCTGCTGATCGCCTCCGCCGCAACGCGTGTGGCGCAACTGTCTCCCACGGCCTACCTGGAGCTGGTCTTCGGGCTGACGTTGATCAAGGGGCTGATACAGGTCGCATTCGCCGCTGCCAGGCTCGGCGATCTGGTACGGTACGTCAGCCGCAGCGTGATTGTCGGCGTGGCGGCGGGCGCCGGAGTGCTCATCGCGGTCGGACAACTGCCCAATCTGCTGGGCGTCAGCCCCGCAACCGAAAGCAGCCTGCCGGGAGCAATCGGCGCTCTGGAGCGTCTGTGGCCGAACCTGGCTCAGACCAATCCGCTGTCGGTGATGATTGGTCTGGGGGCGATCGCGGTGGTGGTGGGTTTGCGGCTGATCTCACGGTTTGCGCCCGGGGCACTGCTGGCGGTGGTGCTCTCGGGCGGCGTGGTGGCGCTGGCCGGCTGGAGCGATCGAGTGAGCATCATCGGCTCGCTGCCGCGCGGGTTTCCCGGGTTTCACATCCCGCAGATTTCGCTCAACGATGCCCGCGGGTTGTTTGCTGGTGCTTTGGCGCTGGCGATCCTGGGATTGCTCGAATCAGTCGCCATCGGCAAATCCATCGCCGCACACACCGGCGAGCGGATCGATCCCAATCAGGAGTTCTTCGCCCAGGGCGTGAAGAACGCGCTGACCAGCTTTTTCCAGTGCATTCCCGGCTCCGGGAGCTTCACGCGCTCGGCCCTGGACTACGCCGCCGGCGCCGAAACACGTTTCGCCGCCGTGTTCAATGCCCTGTTCGTCGCCGCGATCTTCTTCTGCTTCGCCGACTACGCCAGGTTCATCCCGCTTTCCAGTCTGGCGGGGGTGCTGATGGTGATCGGCTATCGGTTGATCGACTGGCGATTCGTCGCGCGCATTGCGCGCACCAGCCGCCCCGACGCCATCGTCTGCTTCGCAACCATTCTGGCCACCATCCTGGCGCCGCTGGAGTTTGCGATTTTCGTCGGCATCTTCCTGAACATCGCGATGTACCTGCGTACCGCCAGCCGGCTGCACATGGCGGAAATGGTTCAGGCGCCCGGATCCAGCGGCACGTTTCTGGAGCGTCCGCTGCCGGATCGGTTCGACGGCCAGCAGAAGGTGGTGTTCCTCCAGCTCGAGGGCGACCTGTTTTTCGCCGTCGCCGACGAATTGCAGGACCATCTGACAGCCCTTGCGCTGACGCGCAGTGTGCGAGTGGTGATTCTGAGGCTGAAGCGGACGCACTCGATCGACGCTACCGTCCTGCACGTGCTGGAGCGATTCGTCCGCGACATGCGCGATCAGGGCAGGCACGTCGTGCTCTGCGGTGTCCGGCCCGAACTGATGCGAACGCTGCGCGCCTACGGGCTGATCGACCTGCTCGGCAGCGACAACGTGTTTGAGGCCGGGCCGGGCGTCTTCACCAGCGCCCGACGCGCCGTGGCCCGCGCCCGACAGCTCGGCGCCGGCTCGTTCGATATCTCCGGCGTCGATCTGGAAGACAGCGAAGAGTGGGCCTACACCATCTGAACCGCCGCACCGTCGGCTTGATTCACCGTTTCTCAGGCGCTACATTGCCCGCAGCGCGGGTTGGATCGGCCAATCTCCTGCTGCATTGATCAGCATTATCTGCACTTGCCGGAAGCTTGCGATGGCAGCGAATGGGAAATCAACGGTGGGCGTATGCCTGTTGGGTTGTGGGGTGGTGGGCGGCGGAGTGGAGCGTATTCTCCGTCAGCAACGGGATCTACTGTATCGACGAACCGGGATCGATTTTGAGCTTCGACATGTTGTAGTCAAGGATCGCAATGACTACCCGCCCAACCACGCTGAGCTGCCTATGTCCACCGACGCCAATGCGGCAATCGACGATCCGGGCAGCGATATTGTCGTGGAGTTGATCGGCGGCACCGGCGTCGCCGGATCGTTTATCGAGCGGGCCCTGAGGCTCGGCAAGCCGGTGGTGACGGCCAACAAGAGCCTGCTGGCGGCGCGCGGGCCGGAACTGTTCGCCCTGGCGCGTCAGCACGATACGTGTATCGCGTTCGAGGCGTCCTGCGGCGGGGGCATCCCCATCATCCAGTCCCTGCTGCACGGACTGATCGCCAACCGCTGCCAGGCGCTGCTTGGAATCATGAACGGCACCTGCAACTTCATCCTGACCCAGATGACCCAGAAAGGCCACAGCTACGCCCAGGCGCTGGCCGACGCGCAAAAGGCGGGATTCGCCGAAGCCAACCCGACTTTGGATGTCTCCGGACGGGACACGGCGCAGAAACTGGCGATCCTCGCGGGGCTGGCGTTCAACGTCCGCATCGCCGAAAGCGACATCCATGTCGAGGGAATCGACAAGCTTCAGCCAGCGGACATCGGCTACGCCTCGGATCTGGGGTACGTGATCAAGCTGCTGGCGATTGCCGAGCGCGTGAATGGCTCGGAGTCGGCGGTCCAAGGTTCGGGCACGGCGCAGGCGGCGGCAGCATCCATGCCTCCGCCGCACACGTCCGACTCCCAGCCGCTGCTGTGTCTGCGCGTGCACCCGACGCTGGTTCATCGCGAGGATCAACTTGCGCAGGTCTCGGGCAGCTTCAACGCGATCAGCTTTTTCGGCCACGCCCTGGGGCATGCCCTGTTCTACGGACGTGGTGCCGGACGAACCCCAACCGCCAGCGCGATTGTCTCCGATCTGGTCGGCGTGGCTTTGGGGACAACCCCGCAGTTGTTCAAACGGCTGCACGTCTTTCCCGACCAGACGCCCGCGGCGCGGGTCCTGCCGATCGAGCAGTTGAAATCGCGCTATTACCTGCGGCTGGCGGCGAAGGATCAGCCGGGCGTGCTGGCGCAGGTGACTGCGGCGCTTGGCCGACACGGGATCAGCCTCAGCGCCGTGATGCAGCGGGAGAGCGAAGATGGTGACGGATATGTGCCGGTGGTGATCACGACGCACCGGGCGCGCGAGGGAGATGTCCGCCAGGCGCTGAAGGAGATTGACGCCCTGGCGACGATCCAGCCGCCGACGGTCTGCCTGCGAATCATGGATCAGCCCGAAGAGTTTGCAGCGGAGTGAGGTCTTTTGAAGTTCGCTAAAGCGGATTGTGATCCTTTGGCTGCGCTGCGCCACGCCGCGGCGTAGCGCAGCGCAGCCGCGGGATCCATTGGGAAAGTATCCCCCCAACCCCCGTCTCATTTCGCATGCTGCCTCTCCGCTGCTTCGTCCGGAGGTTCGATGTCCACCTGGCTGTGAACCTTCTCCGGAGAGCTTTCCCGCAGCACGCGGTAGATGCACCAGATCAGCAGCGCCGTCACAAACCCCACCGACAGCAGCATCACCACCCAACCCGCCGCCGTCAGCTCAAAGTTCGGCGTTGCTCCAGTGGGGGTTTCCAGTTGCGCGATCATCGGAGATTGACCTCAAATCCACGGGCACGCTGGTTGGCAGACCATCGCCTGAACGACTGGCTGACCAGCAATCCGAACAGCATCCACACCGCCAGGATGAATCCCACCGACAGTTTTGTGGGCAGGTCGTGCATCAGCGCGGTGAAGCGATTGGCCTCGGTGGCGCGAAGCTGCTGCCAGAGGAACGCAACAAAGACGATGACCAGGTATGTCGGGGAGACGTACTGGATCACGTACATGACCCATCGAGGCAGATGCAGCTCGGCGCCGCGGGTGATTTCCTCGTAACCCCTGTCCACGCCGAACGCCCGCCCCCACAGAAATACCTGAAACATCGCAAGGATATAGATGCAGAAGGTGCCAATCCAGAAGTCGAAGGTGTCCAGGGCAACAAGGTTCTTGGAGAAATACATCACGAAACCCGAGCCGACCAGAGTGATGAACCCCAGCACCGCCACCGCAACACGCCGGCTCATGCCCGGGCCTTCCTCCAGCAGCGCGATGGCCGGCTGGAGCATGGACAGCGAGCTGGTCAGTGCCGCCAGAAACAGCAGTGAAAAGAAGAGCGTGCCGACGATCTGTCCACCGGGCATCGAGGCGAAAACCATCGGCAGCGTGATGAACCCCAGAGTGAACAGCGAGCCGCCGACGCCCGCGGCGCCCAGGAAGATGAACGCCGCCGGCACCGTGATCAGCCCGCCCAACGCCACTTCGCAGAATTCGTTTCCTGCCGCGCTGGTCAGCGCCGACAGGACGATGTCGTCATCCCGCCGCACGTAGCTGGCGTAGTTGATGATGATCCCGAAACCGACCGAAAGGGAGAAGAAGATTTGCCCGGCCGCCTCCAGCCACATCTGCCCGTTGGCCAGCGATTCGAAGAATCCCAGCCGCTCGGTTCGCGGGTTCCACATGAACCCCAATCCGCTCAGCACGTTCAGCTCGGGTCTGTCGGGGTTGGGCGTGTTGAGCGTCAGCACGCGGACCAGAACGATCAGCGCGCAGGCGATCAGCGCCGGCATCGCCCACGTGCAGAACCGCTCGATGCCCTTGGTCAGCCCGCGATAGATCAGCCCGAAGTTCAACAGGAAACACAGCAACACGAGGATCGCCGCGGCACCACCCTGTGATTGAATGCCCAGCCCGTTCTCGTCCAGCCCGGTAAATGCGCGGAACAGGTTCACGTAAGGCGTCTTGTCGGTTGTGCCCAGCGCCAGTTTTCCAGTGGCGATGTACCAGGCATAGCCCAGGCACCAGGCCTCGATCACCACGTAATACATGTAGATTACAACCGGCACGAGCACGGCCAGCGAACCGAAGAACGCGGCGATCGGCCCGCGGGTGAGCATGCGGTAAATGCCTGGCGAGGAATTGAAGCCGCGTGCCCCGCCATAGCGCCCGATGGCCCACTCCACCCACGCCAGCGGCAGACCCAGCAGCAGGAACGCCGTGAAGTACGGGATCATGAACGCCCCGCCCTCGTACTTGGCCGCCAGTCCCGGAAACCGCAGGAAGTTTCCCAGCCCCACGGCGCTGCCCATCACCGCCAGAATCACGCCGAATCGCGTGGCCCAGTTCTGTCGCGGTTGCTGTTGCAGTGGTTGCTCCTGAACGATTTGGCTCATCACAGCCCCGAGCATACTATCGACCCTCGCCCGGCACACAACCCCCGCGCCCGCCGCACAGGTTGCGGCGCTCGAGCCAAGTACGCCACCTGCATCACAGACGTCTCGCCCGTGGCCAGCAGCATGAAGCGATGAACAGCTCGGACGTCGGACTTTCGAGCTCGAGTGCACCCTGCATGGCCGGGCCGGCCATGCCACAATTGGCTCATCTTCTGCGGCACGGCTTGCCGATGAATTATCGGACCGCCGCTGGCGACGGCTGGCGGCGCATCAGCCTCGATTGACCCGGTTCGCCCGATCGAGCGATCGACTCCGACTTCGCCTTTGTCATGCACCGCTTCTGTGCCATCCGTGCCACTGTCGCGATCGCCCTGATCGCCGGGTCCATGCTGGTCCTGCTCGGACGCGTCGGCTACCTCCAGACCTATGGCCGCGAGCAGACTATCCAGAAGGCCGAGCGACAGCAGCATCAGACCGAAGTCCTCTACGCGCGGCGAGGAAGCATCTTCGACTCGACCGGCCTGCTCATGGCCGGAACCGTCCAGACGCTCTCGCTTTTCATAGACCCCAAGTTCATGCAGGACGAATTCCAGGCCGACGGACGAAGCCTGGTGGACATGGACAAGGCCCTTGAACAACTGGCCAAACTCATCGATGCCGATCCGTTTGAGCTGGCCAAGCTGCTGGGCGATCGCTACACCAGCCGGTTTATTCGCGTGGCAGACAACCTCGATGAGCAGACCTGCCAGCAGATCGAGCGGATGAAACTGCCGGGGGTCGGGCTGACGCCGATGAACGTGCGCTATTACCCGATGGGCTCGATCGCGGCGCATGTGCTGGGCGGGGTGGGCGCCGAGGGCGTCGGGCTGGAAGGTCTGGAGCTGAAATACGAGAAGCTGCTGGCCGGACGCAACGGCTACAAGCGCACACTCAAAGACGCGCGGCGTCGAGCCATTGCCGTCAGTGCCGAAGACTACCTGCCCCCGCAGAACGGGCAGCATCTGATCCTCACCATCGATGCCAACATCCAGATGATCGCCGAGCAGGAGCTCGCCGCCGCCTGCCAGCAGTTCAGCGCCAAGGCCGGCGAGGTCGTGGTGATGGATCCGAACAGCGGGCAGGTGCTGGCGCTGGCGAACTATCCCACGTTCAATCCGCAGAATCTGGAGGATTCGACAAAGGAGATTCGGCGCAACCGGTGCCTGACCGACCCATTCGAACCCGGTTCAACCCTCAAGCCCTTCATCGTTGGCCCGGCGCTGGCCTGGAAGCTTACGCGAATCAACGAGGTGTTTCCCATTCACGGCCCGCATTACAAGTCCTCGCTGCGCGCCAAGCTAGTGACCGACGTGCATCCATATGAGTCGCTGGCGACATGGGACGTGCTGGTCAAATCCAGCAACATCGGCATGACCATGATCGGCGAGCGATTGGGCAAGCAACGGGTGTATGAAGCGCTGCGAAGCTGGCGGCTGGGACAACAGACAGGCATCGAGCTGCCCGGGGAAGACCCGGGAATGCTCAAGCCGCTGCGACAGTGGGGAAACTCAGACGTGGTTTCGGCGGTGCAGGGTTATTCGGTCCTGGTCACGCCGCTCCAGCTCGCCCGCGGCATGTGCGCCTACGCCAACGGCGGACGGCTTGTGCCCGTGCGACTGGTTAGAGGAGTCCTCGACGAAAATGGCTCGGTCGTCTCGCGCTGGCCAGCGCCGGAGCTGAAAGACATGCCACAGGTGCTGGATGAAGCTACCGCCGCCCAAGTGCGGCGAATCCTGGCCGACGTGCCCGTCCGCGGCACCGCGACCAGGGCCAGATCCAGGCACTGGAACATCTTCGGCAAGACCGGAACGGCGCACCTCAGCCGCGGTGGGGGCTACAACGACCAGAGCTACACCAGCAGCTTCATCGGTGGCGCGCCGTACGAGAACCCGCGACTGGTCATCGCGATGATCATCCACGAACCGGACCGATCCAAGGCCCACTACGGCGGGACGGTCTCGGCGCCCGCCGCCGCACGCGCGCTGGAACGGGCGCTGGCGTATCTTCAGATTCCAGCCTCGCCGGACCTGCCGCCACCGCCGCCGCAGATCGCCTCCGTTCTGTACGCGTTTGATCCGAAGCTGTATGCTCCGCGCTCCTCCCTGCCGCCGCGGACGGCATCGGCCGCGCAGGATTGACATGCCCGCGCCAATCGCCCCTTCGCCCGGCAATCACTCGAGCTGCTTCTACTCGATCGGCTCGGGAATTGGCGTCTCCATCGGCCTTCGCCACAGCAGGTGCAGTCGCCAGTGGGCGTCGTCGCGCTCGGGGTAGTCCAGCCGGTAGTGTGCCCCGCGCGATTCCGTTCGCGTGTACGCCGCCGTCGTGATCAGAAAACAGGCCGTCAGCATGTTCTGAAGCTCCCAGCCTGCGATCGCCCCCGCCGGACCGTGATCCGCCACGTTGAACGTCTTGTCCATGACGTATCGGCTCCAGAAGGCGATGATCTCGCGGGTCTCGCTCAACCGCTCGCCGGTGCGCTCGATGCCGACGTTTCGCCACATCACGCTTCGCAGCGAGTTGCGCACGTCCACGATGTCCAGCTCGGTCTTGTCCGAAGGCGCAATCCTGTGCTCGAGCTGGAGCGGGAACTTGGTCTCGTCGCCCCGGGCCTGCTGCGCGGCGTCGGCACCGGCGCGGGCACCGAATACCAGCCCTTCCAGCAACGAGTTGCTCGCCAGCCGGTTGGCGCCGTGCAAGCCCGAACAGCTCGCCTCGCCGATGGCATACAGCCCCGGCAGGCTGGTGTGGCCCATCAGATCCGCATCCACCCCGCCGATCATGTAGTGCGTCGCCGGGTGGATGGGGATCAGGTCGCGCGACGGATCGATCTCGAACTGCTCGCACAGCCGCGCAAGCTGGGGGAACCTGGCCCGGAACCGCTCGGCCGGCAGATGCCGCACGTCCAGAAACACGTGCGTGAAGTTGGTCTTGCGTATCTGTTCGACAATCGCCCGGCTGACCACGTCGCGCGGTGCAAGCTCGCCCATCGGGTGATAGTCGCTCATGAATCGCCGGCCGTTGCGGTCCACCAGATGCGCCCCCTCGCCGCGAACCGCCTCGGTGATCAGCGCCCGGCTGGACCCGGCGACGTACAGCGTCGTGGGATGGAACTGCACCATCTCCATGTCCTGAAGCGTCGCCCCGGCGCGGTAGGCCATCGCGTGACCATCCGCCGTCGCGATCTTGGGGTTGGTTGATTCGCGATAAAGCTGCCCCGCTCCCCCGCTGGCCAGGATCGTCCGCCGAGCCCAGATCACGTTCACGTGCCCGTCGATCAGCGCCAGCGCACCCAGACACCGATTGCCCTCGGTGATCAGATCGATCGCGAAGCTGCGCTCGCTGATGCGGATCGTTTCGAAGCTGCGAACCTTGTTGATCAGGGTCTGGGCCAACTCCTTGCCCGTGGCGTCGCCGCAGGCGTGCAGGATTCGCGCGTAGCTGTGCCCGCCTTCCAGACCGAATGCCAGATCGTGCGGGTTGCCGATCTGTCGGTCGAACTGCGCTCCCCAGCCCAGCAGCTCCAGGACGCGTTTGGGGCCTTCCTCGACCACGACGCGCACCGCCTGTTCGTCGCACAGCCCCACGCCGACGACTTCGGTATCGCGGATATGAGCTTCGACGGAATCCAGGGGCTGAAGCACGGCGGCGATACCGCCCTGGGCGTACCAGGTATTGGATTGCTCGATGGTGTCCTTGGTCAGCAGCAGAACTTCGGCGTCGTTTTCCGCCGCCGCGATCGCCGCCCGCAGCCCCGCAACCCCCCCGCCGATGACCAGCACGTCGGTGACCTGCTGCGGCAGCCGCGCGGCGCGAAACGGAATCAGGTATCGCCTCTGCGTTAACGGTTCAAACATACACAAGATGGTATGAGCGCAGGCAGCACAACGGAAGCCGCCGCGTGCCTGCCTGATGCGCCCGATGATCTGCCCTGCGGTTCCCTGCGCCCGGGATTCACTCCTGGCCGAACTCGACGCCGAACAGATCTGCCTGATACAGCTCGAATCGCAATGTGATCGGTGTGCCCGGCGATACGCCGGTCTGTTTCGAGCCTTTCCAGGTGATCGGCTGCCAGAGTTGATCGCCAACGATCGGATCGCAGGCGTCGATGCTCCGTTCACTGCCTCCGCCGACCACTTCGGCCCGGATCCACCCCGTGCGGCGGGTCAGCGCGTTCACCTTCAACACGTTGCCTTTGGCGATCACCGGGATCATCGTGAACTGTCCGCTCTCCGGGGCATGCAGCGACACCAGCCGCCCCTTCGGCCAGACGGCATAACCCATCCGTCCCACCAGCTTGCCGCGCGGATATTTGTGCGGCAGGTTGTGCCCGAGATACGGCAGCGCCCAATCGCCGTTGGGCAGCTCCATCAGTTCCGGAATCGCCCAGATGCATCCGCCGTTCCACTGTCCGAACGGGCCGGTGTACATCAGATCCCCGCCGGGAACCCAGTGCCAGGTCTTGCCGTCGTGGCTGGAGGCCAGCGCGATGCGGGTCGTGTCGTCGATCGAGGCGTTCCAGATCGCCGGGAACATCAGATGCTGATCCGGCGCGGCGGGAATCGTCGTGTGACAGTTGGTGTAAAGCTGCTCGGAAGGCAGCATCTCCGGCGTGGGCTCCAGGATCTGCTGCGACGGCGGAAACGCGCGGAAGTCGGGCGACTCGCTTCGTCCGATCGCGCGCCTTCCAATGTCGGTCCAGGAATGGCGGATGTCAGGCTTGACCTTCTCCGACGCCGGCCCCACCGACCAGTAGCGCGTATACAGCACGTACTTCCGCAGCGTCGTGTCGTAATAGCAGGTGTTGAGCGTGTCGGCGTATTCAACGACCAGCGGATCCGGCAGAGCTTTCCAATGGATCCCGTCGCCGGATACCCCGCCGCGCAGGCAGCTCACCATCCCGTTCTCGGCCGTGTGCAGCAGCGCTCGCGGCTCCCAGCCATCGGGGCGCTTTGCTCGAAACTGGTCGAACTCGGCGCGGGTAATCTGGCTGCTCCACACGGCTTTGAACCGCTCCGCAGGCGGCGCGGATGGATCGATGAAAACGTGGTAGACGCCGTCGTCGTTCGGACCTTCGAAAGCCAGATCGCCTTTCTTCTCCCACTTCATCGCGTCGCGCGATTCGTAGTACGCGTTGTTCGACCACCCCCGATAGATTTCGCCGTCGCGAAAGAAGCAGCGGTGTACGGGGATGTCGATCGGACCGATGATTTCAGGCTTGTGCGCGACGATGCTGATCCCTCGCGGCGCGTTGATGCCGACGTGCCTGGCCTCGAACAGGTCGCTGTCGCCGTGGACGTAGACGCTCTTGCCCGTCGAATCGCGCCAGTCCAGGTCGCCGGGGTTCACGTAGTACCAGTTCGTGAACACGATGCGGTTGCCCGCAAGGTCGTAAGGCTTGCCCGGGATCGGGCCGGTCGTGCTCACCCCTTCAATAACCTCTCGCTGCGGTGGCGTCTGGGCGGCAAGGTGCGCGCAGGTCGCCATGACCATCAGTGCTGGCCACAATGCCACGGACAGGCCGGACAAACGGTCATCCCCGCATCTCATCGCATTGCACCTCGCTGCTTGTGTCTGGGTGGCCAGCCGTGTCTCACTTCTGCGGCAGCGGCACGCCCGCCTTGCGCAGCTCGGCCTGCACCTTGCGGATATTGACATCCCTGGGCAGCACGCCATCCTGCACCGCGATCGCCGCCGCCGTGCCCGCCGCCTGACCCATGATCACGCTCAGCATGTGCGTGCGGAACTTGATCCCGCCCGATGAGCTCTTGCCCACCGCCAGCAGGTTGTCGATCTTCTCGGCGACCATCGCGCGGTACGGAACCTCATACGCACCGCGGTCTTTGCCACGCTGGAGAATCGCGATCACGTCGTCATGGGCCACGTGAGAGTTGATATCCTCGTTGGCTGGATCGGCATCATTCACGATCGACCGCCCGGCGCGGTTCAGCGTCATCTCGGCCAGTCGTGTGATCTGCGCTTTCTCGAACCCCGGCACGTGCCGGTTGAGGAATTCGGCGAGTTTGAACAGATACTGCGACGACTTGATGTGTGCCTCGGAAACTTCCTCGATGTTGGTCGGATCAACGCCGACCACGTACGTCCGTGGCCGCGCGATCCCGCCAGCCACTTCGAACTGAATCACCTTCAGTCCTTCGATGAACGAGACCTTGCCCTTCTTGCCGACCGTGTAATAAAGCGGCATCTGCCCGCTATCCACGGCTTGGCGAAACGCCGGCCCCAGCACGTTGGCGTTGCGCTCCAGCCAGTCGTCCCACGGATAGTCCATGTCGCCGCTGCCGTCAGAGCTGAACCGGCCGATCTTGTGGCCCAGCTTCGCTTCCAGCCAGCTTTTCATCTGTGGATCGGGTTCTTTAGGCAGTGACGCCTCGTACGACTGGAATCGCGCCACATCGACCCCGCCCATCCACGCCGCCAGGCCCATGAACGCCTCGGCCCGCTTCACCGGCGCGCCCGACTCCGCCGCCACCGTCG
Organism: Fontivita pretiosa; assembly: GCF_050410795.1. Classification (GTDB taxonomy): domain Bacteria; phylum Planctomycetota; class Phycisphaerae; order Tepidisphaerales; family Tepidisphaeraceae; genus Fontivita; species Fontivita pretiosa. The sequence goes on from NZ_CP191258.1 coordinate 5,495,586, forward strand.
CCAGACCCGTGCAATCGATGTAGACTTTGCCGCGAATAGCGCCGCGACCGACAGGCGTTTCGATGATCACCGCCTCGATGTGCCCGTCCCTCACGATTGACGTGCTGTAGGTTGAGAAATAGAAGATCTTCACGCCCGACTCCACCACCAGCGACTGAAATGCGTGCGGCATCATCTCGTGATTCGTTACGAGCAGATGGCCGGTATTGAGCACGGTGTCGACGTCGGGATAACCCTCGGCGCGCAGCTCGACCATTTTTCTGGTGATGTCCAGCAGCACACCTTCGGTCAGCGCCGGCCGCCAGCCCTGAATGGCCACGACATTGCCCAGCCCGGTTCCGCGGATCCAGCCTCCGAGATAGCCTGTACGTTCAATCAGGACGGTCTTGGCGCCGCTGCGCGCCGCCCCCAGCGCCGCCCCGACGCCGGAAAGCCCCCCGCCCACGACCACCACGTCCGCTTCATACAGCACGGGCGTGCTGCGCGGCGGTTCCTGGATCATCTGCTGCCCCAACACGAGCCCCGACCAACCCTGGATGATCATGCAGACGAGTGCTGCAACGAGGACTCGCTGCGTATGCTGTTTGCGCCACATCGTGACCTCCTCTTGACCAGCAGAACCGTGGAACACAGGATCAAACCCGCGCCTGCCGCCGTGGCAACTGCGATCGGCGCCGAAGACTTCTCCGCCGCCGCACCAACAAGAAACGCACCGATTGGAGCCATGCCGTTGACGGCGATGCCGTGAACACTCATCACCCGCCCGCGCATCTGCGGCGGTGTGGCGGACTGAAGAACCGTCGCAACAGTCGTGATCGTCATCACCAGCCAGAACCCCAGCCCCGTCAGAAGCCCGACGGACAGCCAGTAGTTTCGACTCAGCGAAAAACCGAACAGGCAAAGCCAGAAGGCGGCGACGGAGCAGAACAGCAGCCCGCGCCGGTCGTGATCGGCGGCAAGGCGCCGGGCCGACGTGGCCAACAGCCCGCCGAGCAGCGCTCCGACGCTGACGGCGGCGGTAAGCCACCCCAGGGCGCGGGCGTCGGCGCCGAGCACGTCGCGCCCGAACTTGGGCAAGAGGAAAAAGTATGGCAAGCCGAGCAGGCTGATGCACGCGACCGCGAGGATGAGCTGGATCGCGTCGGGACGGGCGGCCAGATATGTCAGCCCCTCGCGGGCGCGCGTTGCGAAGGGGATCTCGTCGCCACGATGGTGTTGCGATGCGATCCGCACGCTCAGCAGCGCGTAGATCATTGCGATATAACTCAGCGCGTTCAGCAGAAAACATCCCGCCTCGCCGATGTACGCAACCGCGAAACCGGCCAGCGAATGCCCAATGATTCTGGCAAGGTTGAACTGGATGGAGTTCAGCGCGATGGCGCCAGCCAGGTCGTCCTTCGACACCAGGTCAGGCAGCAGCGCCTGATAGGCCGGCGAGTTGATCGCCAGCGCCACGCCCGTCAGCAGCGCCGCCAGGATCATCTGCCACCAGTTGATTCCTCCCCAGTACGCCAGCGCGCCCAGCCCCAGTGCGACGAGCATGAGCACGAACTGCGTCACCAGCAGTATCTGTCGCCGATCCGCGCGATCCGCCAGCGTGCCGCCCAGAAAGCTCAGCCCCAGCACCGGCGCCAACGAGGCAAAACCATACAACCCCAGCAGCAGCGACGAGTGCGGCAGCCTGGCCAGCAGCCATCCCAGCGCCAGGTTCTGCACCCACACGCCGCACCCGGAAACCAGGCTGCCGATCCAGATCCGCCTGAACGCCCGATGTCGCAGCGCCGCAAACGGCGAAGTTGTCTGTTGTGCCGGCGTCATCGGTCAGCGGCGGGCGCAACGATCACCGGACTCAGCCTACAGCTCCGCAAACCAGAACGAGTAAAGCTGTGGTGAATCCAATGCGCCGTGCAGTTGGAACTCCACTCGAACGCGTTTGGCGGTCACCGAATCAAGCTTCGGCGACCCGCGCCACGAAACCACGTGATCCGGCGAGCCTTGCCTCAGCGGATCGCAATCCTCGAAGCTGTAGCCTGCAATCACCTGTTCGGAATCTGCATCGCGCAGTTGCGCCCTGACCCAGGCGAACCCCGGCGCGAAGTTCTCAAGGTTCACGTGCAGGCTCTGCCGCGCGATCCCTTCGGCATTGATCGGAATCGTCGTGACCGTTCCCATCGTCGGCACGCGATAGTCCGGCACTTCCGTTGTCCGCATCGGCTGCGGCAGATACTGCATCGGTGCGATCGTCACAAAGGCAAAGCCATCGATGCGCAGCCTGGCCAGGCCCGTCATCATTGTCCACGGGTCGTACTTCTGCTCATGCGGCGACTTCTGCATCTTTGCAATCGCGCGGCCCGTCGCCAGCGTACCGATCGATCCGCGGTAATACAGCCACAGCTTCCCATCGCGCGCGAAAAGGAAATTGGGCGTGCACAACATGCCTGAATCCCAGCTTCCATCCGGCCCCAGCGGCAACACCGCCGTCTGCGGCTGCACGCGCGTGAAGTGAATGCCATCGCGGCTGGCGGCCAGCCGCAAATCCACCTTCCAATCCCTGTCCCACCAGTGCTGATACAGGCAGACGTACATCCCCTCATACGGCTGGACCAGTCCGCCGTGGATCTGATCCTCCTCGTGCCCTGTGCGCGGGTCGAGCACGGGATTCTCGATGTAGCCGAACATGTCGTAAGGCGTTGCCCCGTGCACCAGCGAAAGGTTGCGCGTGCGAAGCGGCAACGGGTACGGGTAGCCGGCGTACGCATCCTGCCCGTACATCTTCCAGCGGTAGTTCTCATTCTTTTCCAGCGGATCGCGGAAGAAACTCAGCAACGGCTCCAGCCATGGATGAAACCCCTTGCTCGTCTGATTGCGTCCCGCCGCCTTGCCCCACAAACGGTGCGCCGGCCATTGCCAGTGAATTCCGTCGGCCGACCAGCTCAGATATACGCAGGTCGCGCCTTCGTACGACGCCTCCAGCACCATCTTGTATCGCCGACTGGAATCCGGATCATCGTCATCCCTGATTACGATCGGCTCGCACGCGCCCGATTCGTATGGAAAAATCAGGTTGGTCTTTTTCGTTCCCTTGTACTCGTACAGGCCAAGCTCCGGCTTGGTCCAGTGAATGCCGTCCGTGCTTTCGGCATAGCACATGACGAACTTTCGATCGGGCGTGATCTCGTCGGAGCGGCCGTTGTACCACATGCGGAACTTATCGCCCTCGACGATCACGTTGACGTAGCCAGCGTAGGCGCAGTCGTACCATCCGCTGGGGCCATTCAGCTTCAGCGGATTGGCCTCGGATCGGACAGCGGTTGCGACCTTCTGCTGGACGTTGTCGATCCGCGCCACTTCGAGCATGTCCAGGAAAAGCACTCGCCGCGAGTCGGTGACCGAATATCGTGGCACCGGCAGGTTCGCGAAAATATAGCGGTATTCGTTGGGTTCTTCGACGAACCTGGCTTCCAGCAGCGCGATCGAGGCGGCAGACTTGCCCGAGATCGGCTGAGCGGAAAACCCGCCGGAGAGCTGCCACACGCCGGGGACAGGGTTGCACTCGCACTCCGGGCCGAATCCGTCGCCGAGGAATCGGCGATAGTACATCGCGCGGCGGTCCAACCCCACCGCGAAGAGCCACGCCACACCATGCTCGTCGGCGACCAGCGTCGGCCTCACACCCGCCCGGCCGCGAAGCTCCTGCACGTGTCGAACCGCATCCGGGCCGGTCCATTCGGCCAGCATCGAGCCGTCAGACTGCTCGCTTACGACAAACGTGGTCTGGCCGACACGCAGCACATCCGGCGCATTGCCATCACCAACCGTTCGGACCTGGGCAACCTCGCCGTTGCCCGTATCCAGCCTCGCCAGGCGAACCCTCGGCGCCAATTCCGACTCGGCCCAGACGATCTGAAGCGCCTCATCATCGCCAACAGCCCCGCGCGCCGACAGAATCGCGGCCTGGGTGCGAACGATCGGCATGCGGGTGATCCTTCCATCGCGCAGCGTCGCGGCGGCCACCCCGCAGTCTTGCCCGAGCTGCTCACGATACACAACCCACACCCCACCAGCAGGCGTGACGATCGCTTCGTCCACTTCCAGGTCACTTTCGGACTCCAGCGACCAGCTCGACCACTTTGCTGCCCCGCCACCCGTCACAGCCGCCGTATACCAGCTCAGTTTCCCGCCCGAACTGGCGATGACGTGCAGCGTGTCGCCCGCAGCAGCCATCGCGACACACCGGGGGTTCCGGGCTGAAAGCACCCCGCCTTCGCCGAACATGATGATCGGCTGCTCGAAGTCCAGAAGGGTCACTGGATGAGCATCGCGCGAGATGAGCAGTTGTCTCTGATTTCCTCTCGCCGCTGGAACCATCAGCGCGATGCGATCGTCAGCAAGCCTGGCGATGGAGCTTGCCGCCACCAGCCAGTCGCGCGGCTCCGCCGCCGTTACCACCTGCGACGCTGTCAACATCATCCAGACCGACACGATTCCACCGATCGTCAGAGTTTGGATCTGTCTCACGTTTACTGTCCTCCGGCGTCCACGTAGACCGCGTACAGCCGGCAGTCCTCAAGCCGCAGCCCCTCGAAATCGACGCGCACGCGCACCGGCCCGTCAAATGGTCCGACTTTCGCGCCGCCGCGCCATCGCACCGGCTCGCGCAGCCCCGACTTGCTCAACGGCACGCAATCGTCACCGGAGAATCCCGGGATTGGTTTGAACGCCTTGTCCAGCAACTCCACACGCAACTGTGCGTGATCCGAAAGCCCATCGGCATTGACGTACACCCGCGCGCCGCCACGATTCAGGTCGATCGGACAGGAAATGCACCGTGGCAACACGACGTCCGGACGATCTTCATCGACCCACGTCTGCCCCTCCATCGGGTTGCGTTTGGGCTGAAAGTACCCCAGCCGGTCTCGCTGCCAGGAAACCAGCCGAATCGCGTGATTGCGGAATCCCCAGATCCCGTACCATGTCAGCGTCCGGTCGCCGACGTTGTACATCCCCTGCCCCTGGCTCAGACACGGCGGAGCGCCATCGGGGTCGGCCAGGCCCCAGTCCTCTTCGTAGGCATCGACGAACTTGAAGTCCGGGATCGGCTCGGTGTAGTGCAGCGCATCATCGCTCACCACCAGCCCAAGGTTCATGCGCATTTGACGGCGATCGTCGTTTTCCCATGTCGGGCCGTTCCACTGCCCGTATAAACCGATGATCACGTTGCCGCGATCCCACAGCCCGGCGCCGATGTGCACCTGCGGGCCAACGCTGTTGCCCGTAATATACGGCCGCGGAGGGAACGAGTCGCGCCGAAAGCCCAGCGCCACCGCGTCCGCCCAGTGCTCGAAATCCGCCGACGCGAAGCTGATCAGCACGCGACGACGGAAACTGCCGTTCTCCCCCTGCGCCGTTACGTAGTAGATGCCATCATGCCTGATCAGACCCGACGGCTCGATCAGACACTTGAGCACCGGGTTGTTCGGCGAGGGTTTCCATCGCAGCCCGTCGGCGCTGTAGGAGACGTACCCATATCCCCGTGGGCGAGCCTCGCAGAACATCTTGTAACGCTTGCCAGCCTCCGGCTCGTCCGGCTCGTATATCACGATGATCCCGACGGGATTCGCGATTCCCGCATCCACGATGTTGTTGTCGCGGCTGCCGTTGAACTCGACCAGCCCGAGATTGGGCTTCTCCCACTTCACTCCGTCGTCGCTCGTCGCGTAGCAGACGTAAAAGTAATTCGGATCCTCCCTGGCCGAGCCGCGGTACCACATCTGGAACTTGCCGTCGCGATAAACAACCGCACCGTAGTAATCAACCCGCGCGCTGTCGGGGCTGCCGGGCGCGCCGGGCCGGATCACGATCCCCTGCTTTGACCCTTTGACCAGACTCAGCTCCAGCCCGTGACGGTAGCTCATGCTTCGCGCATCGAACGGAAAGAGCACCGCTTCGCGCCTGAGCGGGTCGCCACCAGGTTCCAGGCGGATCGTGCGCTCGCCCCGAGCCGGTGTTGAAACCAGAAGCAAGAGCACGACGAACATGACGACGCCACACACCGGTCGGCTGATCATGACCATCTCGTTTCCAGCGTGATGTGCCCGTTTCAAAGCCAGCCGGCACAAATGGGCCGCGCCGGCGGGGCGCGCACCACGTGCCCACTTACTTCGCCGAGCCGCTGTACTTCACATCATCGATATACACCTTCACATAGTGTCCGCCGCTCTGGATGTTGAAGAAGCCAAAGCGATCGAACGTCGCGCCGGCCTTTCGCGCGTCGGGCTTCAGCTCCAACACCACCTTCTCGTCGTCCAGAGTCACGGTAATCTGCCCCTTCCCGCCAGCGGCGGCGGGGTCGTAGTCAACGGTCCATCGGCGTTGTTTTCCGTCGGGCCGGATGATCGGACCCGAGCCGGCATCGCCCCGGATTCCCTTGACCGAAGTCGAGTAGATCGGACGGAAATAGTGCCCGATGCGGCTTGGGCCTTCGATCGCAATCGCCAGAAAGTTCAGGGCTGGGTTCTGCACATCCGGGTCGAGCTTGTTGCGTTTGGAATCGGCATTGAACCATCCCAGGCACACGCCGCTGTCGGACCCGGCGCCGGTGAAGGCCAGCCGACCCTCGGCGTGCAACGGCTGATCCAGCGTCACCGTCGCGATCGGCGCCGCGAAGTACGCCGGGCGCTCGTCCCGCCACATCGTGATCGCGATCTCCCCCGTATTTCCGCCGGCACGGTTGGTCGGGCTCCACCGCAAATCGTGCCAAGGGCGCAGGTCGCGATCCTCAAAGCGGGTCTTGTTCCCGATCCCCTCCCAGCCGGGATCCTTATTGAAATCCAGCAGCTCGCCGTTGACCCGGATGTCATCCAGATACACCTCCATGTCCACGCCCGATACCTGGAGATTCATCAGGCCGAAGCGGTTGAAGACTGCTCCCTCCTGCTTGTGCCCCGGTTGAAGTGCATTTTTCCAGGTCTTGCCGTCGATGGTGATGGAGATCTCGCCCAGACCGTCGGCCCCATCAGGGTCGTAGGCAACTGTAAAGTCGTGCGGCTTGCCGTCCGACTTGATCGGCTCTGTCCTGGTCGTCTGGTAGATCCCGTCAAAAGCCCCGACTCCGTCGGCCTTCCAGTTGCGATTGCCCAGGTCCGCCAGCGCCCAACTGTACTGCCCGCGTCGCTCCTTATCCTCGCCGCTGAGACGGAACACCAGCGAGTTGGGCGTTCGCCAGCCGCTGGAGGTCTCGTGGAAGAACCCAAAGTGCATGCCGCTGCCGTTGCCGGTGCGCACGACGGCGAATCGGCCCGAGATCGTCAGCTTGTCATTCAGCGTCTTTTCGGGGATCGGCATGGCTCAGTCTCGACCCTCATAATTGGCGTAGATCATGATGTCGTGCGTCAGGGTCCGCAAGAGCATCTCCTGCCGGCGACGGCGGCGTTGCACGGAACGCAGGGCATCGCCAAAGTTCCGCTTCATCATGCTGTTGACCGTCTCGCTCTGCGCTCGCTGGCCGTAGGTTCGCCGGTCCGCCTTGCGGGCAAACCGCTGCTTCATCAGCCGGCGATATCGACCGCCGGGCGGCTTGCTCGACGGCCGCCCGATGCCCGTGGGAATCACCGAGCGCACACCCATGTCCAGGCGGGCGCTGCGGTGGTTGGCCTCTGAGTCGTATCCAGCGTCGGCGACGACGACGTTCACATTGGCCCGCCGCCACGCATGGTACAACAGCGGCGCGAAGTCCGGCGCATCGGACCCGCAGCCGATATGAACCCGCGCCGCCAGGATGAGGTGACAGGCCGAGGCCACCGCCAGGGCCAGCTTCGGCATCTGCCGGGCCCGGCGCGAGCGTGAGCGATTGACCTCGTCTGCATCGGTTTTTTCGGTGTATTTGCCGCCATCGCGCAGGAGCATCTTGCGGCAGACGCGGTCGTAATGGCGTGAGCGGTGACGCGCCTCGTAGCAGGTGCTGTCGAGGGTCAGCGGCTTGCTCGAGTCGAGCTTACGCAGCAGTTTGGCCTTGGCGGCAAGCTGGGCCAGCAGGTCGAGCATGCGGTTGACGCGCCGGGTCTTGAGAAGCGTGCCGAAGGCCCGCCAGAGGGTGTTGTGATCCGGGGCGCGGGACATGCCGAGGTCGGCCAGCCACTGCGGCGAGTCGCGCAGCAGTTGCTCGGCCCTGCGATAGCTGAGCTTGAGCTGCTCGCGCAGAACGAGGCAGGCGAAGAGTTGCGGGAGCGTGAAGTCGTGGCGGCTGCAGTCGCAGGAGTAGGCCGGCCAGACGCGGAGGGCCAGTTCATGGGCCTGCCGCAGGACCTTCCATGGTGATCGAGATGTTTCCATCCCGCAGCTTGTACCCACTGCATCGGCGTGGCGCTACCGAACATGCGCCGAACTTGGAGAGGGTCGAGACTGAGCCGGATCGGCATCCAATAGACGGCGCGGGTGAGCGATCGGCTGATCAACCCGCCGATCTCCCCCGGCGCGGCCCCGCCGGCCTTGTTCGTCGGCCGCCAGCCGAAGTCCTGCACAATCAATCGCACCGGCGCGCCGCTGGTCGTCTGGCCAAACAGTTCCCATTGCGGATCGGTGTCGAAGCGGTGCAGGCGCAGCTCTTCACCCGCGCCCGCCGCCAGCCCGGCAAAACAAAGCAGTCCTGCGGACCACAGACTGATGATCACCGTTCGTGCCCGAAAGCTCGTATAGAACATGCTGCCTCCTCACCGCTGCGTTAGCTGATCCGCCATTGGGATCAACGACTGCCCCCGTTTTGACTCGCTGGCTTCAGTGGGATATCCACACCCGCGTCGCGCAGCCTCTGCTGCACTTTGCGAATGTCGACCTGACGCGCGCTGACGCCGTCCTGCACCGCCACCGCCGCCGCCGTGCCCGCCGCCTGCCCCATGATCACCGTGATGTTGTGCGTACGAAAACGGATCCCGCCCGCCGAGCTTTTGCCCACCGCCAGCAGGTTGTCCAGCTTCTCGCTCAGCATCGCGCGGTAGGGAATCTCGTAAATCCCCGCTTTAGCGCCGCGCTGCATCACTGCGATCGCGTCGTCGTTGCTGACCACTTTTCCCGCGGGCGGGTTGATGTCCTGGCTGCTGGGCGCGTAGCCGTTGTCGATCGATCGCCCGGCCCGGTTCAGCGTCATCTCACCCAGCCGCGTAATCTGCGCCTTCTCGAAACCCGGAATGTACTTGTTGAGGAACTGTACAAACTTGAACATGAACTCCACGGATTTCTGATGCGCCTGGCTGAGCTGGCGCGGATCGGTCGGATCCACGCCGGTCACGTACGTGCGGGGATTGGCCCAGCCGCCGAGCGTCTGGTTCTTCTTGTAGCGGATCCCTTCGACAATCCCGACGATGCCACGATCGCCTACTGGCAGAAACAGCGGCATTTCGCCCCTGTCCACCGCAACGCGGAACTGCTCGCCATACAGCGGCCCCTCGTGGCCGAGCCAGTCATCCCACGGAAACGGCATGTTGTCCGGCCCGCCGTCGCTGCTGAAGCTGGTGATCGGATACCCCAGCTTGTTTTCCAGCCACGGCTTTAACTGCGGGCTGGGCTCCTTGGGGATCGACTTCTCGTAGGCCACGAAGCGATCGTGATCGATGCCCGTGATGATTGCATTCAGGCCCATCAGCGCCGGCGACTTCTTCGTCGGCGCGTCCGACTCGGCGGCGACGGTCGCCAGGCCCGTGCAGTCGATGAACACCTTGCCTCGCACTGCATAGCGCCCGACCGGCGTCTCGATCAGCACCGCCTCGATCCGGCTGTCCTTGACGATCGATCCGGCATACGTCGAGAAGAACTGGATCTGCACTGCGGATTCGACAAGAAGGGACTGAAAGACCTGGGCCATGATCTCGTGATTGACCACTTCGAGGTTGCCGCGATTCCGCACCGTCTCCAGGTCGGGATGGAACTCCATCCCCAGATCCACGGTGCGTTGCGAGATGTCGCGAAGCACGCCCTCGCCCAGCGACGGCCGCCAGCCACGAATGCCCAGCACAGCCCCCAGACCTGCGCCGCGCAGCCACCCGCCGAGATAGCCGGTTCGTTCGATGACGAGCGTGCTGGCCCCGGATCTCGCCGCCCCGAGCGCCGCCCCCACCCCGCTCAATCCCCCGCCCACGACGACCACGTCCACATCGTAGAGCACCGGCGTTTTCCTCGCCGGTTCGTCCACCACCGCGTTGGCCGCTGCGGCGGCATCGTGTGCCCATGACCAGACCACAAGTACGATCCATGCCATCACCCAGACATGCGGTTTCATCACATCCGCCTTTGCGGCTCAGCCGCCATCGTCACGGGCCAGGGCAGAAGTTGCGACCCGTATCCGAAGCGGATGATACCGAGGGACCAGGCCGGGCAGGAAAAAATTCGAATCTTTGTGCGCGCCCCCGGGTCCTTCGGCCCTGTAAAAACCTCCGGGGGTGATGCCCATGGGCGCGGTCCATCCCCCAAGCCATCGCCAACACGATGGTTGACACCTTCGCTGCCTACGGTAACGTGGCCAACGCGGATCAGGAGGTATCATTATGCGAATGCACAGACGCGGCAGGCGGGGGTTCACTCTCGTGGAATTACTGGTGGTCATCGGCATCATCGCCGTCCTGATCACCTTCCTCATGCCGGCCATGGCCCGTGCCCGGCAACAGGCGAAAAAGGTGCAGTGTCAATCCAACCTCCGGCAGATCGGCCAGGCGCTGGTCATGTACGCCCAGAAATGGCGAGGCTGGATCTATCCGCCGGGGCTGGGAGCCTGGATCGCGCCGGGGGTTCCCCGGCCCAAGGAAGACCGCTGGCCGGTGCATGTGTTCAAGCCACCGGTCCACAACCCCCCGGTGATGTTCTGCCCCAACGATGAAGATCCAATGTTCGAGCACTCCTACGTCCTGAACGACGCCCGGCTGGTCAAGATGGGAGACAAAGACCTCGGCGGGCTGACATCCTCCGAGTTCATCGTCATGGGGGAGAAAAAGAGCAGCGAGGCCGACTATTACGGCGGGGCCGGTCCGGACTTCCATGATCCGCACGTGGTCGTCGTTTACGAGGGCTACCGTCACGGCCCGAACATCGGATCCAACTACCTGTTCCTCGACTGGCACGTGGAATCCCGGCTGCCCAAAGACACCCGCGGCATCGACCCGTGGAGCTCACGCTGAACGCGGTGCGGCGGCGCGGAACACCCTGACAACCGTCGCTCCCGGCCGTCTGTTCACTCGAAATCCAGGCAATAGATCTTCGCCCGGTCCATCTGGAACCGCAGGACAATCGGCTCGCCCGGTTTGACGCCAAGATCGTCTGCGGACTTCCATCGGACCTGCGAGGCCGGCTGGTCGCCGATGATGGGGATGGAATCGGCCAAGGTCCGTCCGGGAATGGGCCTGCCGTGCAGGTCGGCGGCCTCGACGCGGATGTACCCGGTCCGCTTGGTCAGCGCGTTGATGCGCAGCCGGCTGCCAGGGGCAACCACTGCCATCGTGCTGAACCGCCCTTCGCCGGGCGCTTCGATCGCCATAAGCCGTCCCTTCGGCCAGACGGCCAGCCCCCACCGCACCGCCATCTGCCCACGAGGATACTTGCCCGGCAGCAGGCTCCCCTGATACGGAATGACCCAATCACCATTGGCCAGCTCAACCAGCCCGGGGTTCAGCACCCACACTCCGCCGCCGTCCCATTGCCCGATGTTCGACGGCGTGAGCAGGCCCGTTCCCGCGCGATGCCAAAGCTTGCCATCGTGCGAGGTGTACAGATCGATCGCCGTCGTGTCCTCGGCTCGAATCCACCGCGACGGCAGCATGACATGGTGATCGGGCGCCTTGGGGATGCTGGTATAGCAGTTGAACTGGAACATGTCGTCGGGGGCCATGTCGTTGCCGATCTCGACGACCGTTTCGGACAGCGGGAACTGGAAAAAGTCGGCCGACTCCGAACGCCCGATCACGACCCGGATGGCGAACTTGTGCCATCGCTCGGTCTGATCCTCGGGCAGCACTCCAAACCGCGGCGAGCGCGGACCGATCATCGCGCTGCGCAGGTACATCACGTACTTCTTGAGCCTGGGGTCGTAGTACAGGTACTGCCCGCCGTCGCTGGTCTCGACGATCAGCGGCTCCGGCGTGCGCGTCCAGACAAGCCCGTCCGGCGAGGTATACCCCCATACCGCCTGCACCTTCCCCGCCGAGATCTCCACCGCCATGCGCTGCCAAGGCCGACGGTGCTTGTAGCTCTTTTCAAATTCCTCAGGCGTCCATTCCTCGTTCATTGCCTGCTTGTAGCGTTGCTCCGGCGGAGCGTTTTCGTCGTAGAATCCCCGGAAAAAGCCCAGCCCGCCCAGGTTGTTTTCCCGGCTGCCATTGAACTCGACCAGCCCGAGCTTGGGCCTTGTCCAACTCATCCCGCCGTCGGTTGATTCCAGATAGCAGTTGCCGCCGGGCTTGCACTTGCCCCAGGCCATGATCTTCCCGTCGCGCTGGTAGAGCGAGGTGATCTCGATGCCGTCGGCTTCCCAGGGATACTGCGGCTTGATGGCAAGCTCGCCCTTGCGCGCCGGCTCCGCCACCAGCCGCACGCCGCGCGGAAAGTCGCGCTCCACCCAGTGGATCGCCGGGTCCATCGGCGAGGCGCTGACGTTGCGGTTGGCCAAAACCGTCTTGCCGCTGTCGTCCACCCAGTCAAACTCCCCGGGACGAACCCAGTACCAGGTCGTGAACACGATGCGTTTGCCGGCCAGCTCGTAAGGCTCGCCGTAGCCAAGTTCGTGGTAATGTGCCCTTGCTGGAAGCGTTGACAGGATCAGGATCAGCCCCGCCATCAGGAGCAGACCGCTGGCACATCGTCGAGAAAGCAACCCACTCAATCCCGGTAAACGGTCGGATTTGTTCATGGCGATGGTCGGCTCGTGTTTTTGCGGCGATCGAACACCGTGGCCGGTGAGGGCCGGGTCACAGCAAGGTCCGCAGTGCGTCGATCAGCGACCTCACGTGGCGTTCGGTGGCGCTTTGGCCCATCAGCCCGATCCGCCAGGCTTTGCCCTTGAATGCCCCCAGCCCGGCGCCAATCTCGATGTTGTACTGTTCGAGCAGGCGGCGACGAATGCCGGCCTCATCCACGCCCGCTGGACACCCCACCGCATTCAGCGTCGGAAGCAGGTGCTGTGAATCGGCCAGGTACTCGATCCCCAACCCCTTCAGCTCAGACTTGAGCAGTTCGTGAACGCGGCGATGTCGCTGCCACCGCGCCTCCAAACCCTCTTCCAGCACGATCCGCAGCGCCTCGTGCAGGCCATAGAGCATGTTGATCGGCGCCGTGTGGTGGTACAGCCGCTCGCTGCCCCAATACTGCCGCACCATCCGCAGATCCAGATACCAGCTCTGCACCGGCGATTTGCGGCTGGCCATCACGTGTTCGGCGGCGGGGCTGAAGGTCACCGGCGCCAACCCCGGCGGACACGACAGGCACTTCTGCGTGCCGCTGTAGCAGGCGTCGATCCCCCAGCCATCCACATCCACCTCGACGCCCCCAAGGCTCGTAACCGTATCCACCAGCAGCAGCGACCCGGCGCGGTGCACGACCTGGCTGATCGGAAGGATCGGCTGAAGCGCGCCCGTCGAGGTTTCCGCATGCACAATGCCGACAAGCTTGAACGGCCCGTGACGGTCGATTGCCTCCTGCACCTGCTGTGGCGTGAAAACCTGTCCCCAGGGCACTTCGATGGCGGTGACCCTCGCGCCGGCCCGGCGGGCCACGTCCTGCATCCGCTGCCCGAACACGCCGTTGACGCACACCAGCATCGCGTCGCCCGGCTCGATCAGGTTCACCACGCACGCTTCCATCCCCGCCGAACCCGTCCCGCTCACCGCCAGTGTCAGTTCGTTGCGGGTCTGGAACACCGCCTGAAGCATCTGGCGAATATCGTTCAGGATGGTCAAAAACTGCGGATCGAGGTGACCAATGGTCGGCTGCGCCATCGCCGCCAGAACTCGCGGGCTGACATCCGATGGCCCCGGTCCCATCAGCAGGCGAGGCTGAATGTGGATTTGCCCTTTCAAGCGATCAACTTCCCTGGTTGCAGCGCAGCCGGAGGGATTCGAACCCACGACCGTCGGATTAGAAATCCGATGCTCTATCCAACTGAGCTACGGCTGCGGCCCATACTACTTTAGCCGTGCCACCGGCCAGTTGCCAGATCGCGCCGCTCGCCGCTGGCATCGCCACGCGCGCGGGCCGCAGCAGCGGCGATGCGGAGATGCTACACTGCTGAACATGCGGATCCAATTCTGCGGCGCGGACAGAACCGTCACCGGCTCGTGTCATCTGCTGGATGTCAATGGCCTGCGGGTGCTGCTGGACATGGGGATGTACCAGGGACCCAGGCAGCTTGCGCGACAGTTCAATGAATGGATCCCCGACGGAGCGGCGTCGGCGGATGCGGTCATCCTCTCGCACGGACACCTGGACCACTGCGGCAAGCTGCCCGTGCTGGTGCGCGCCGGCTACGCCGGGCCGATTTACTGCACCCCCGCCACCGCCGAAGTGGCCAGAATCGTCCTGGAAGATGCGGGGCAAATTCAGGAAGAAGATGCCGAATACCTCAACCGCCGTGCCAGGCCACCGGGCGAGATGCCCGTGCAGCCGCTGTTTCGGCGCGGCGACGTGCACCAGGTCCTGAAGCGTTGGAGCCGCGTCGGCTACGGACAGCGAACCGAGATCGCTTCCCGCAACGGCGGCGGATCCTTCGCCTTCACCTTCCTCGATGCCGGGCACATCCTTGGATCAACCTACGTGCTGATCGAATATCGCGAAAACAACCAACCGCGGACGCTGCTGTTCACGGCGGACATCGGCCGCTACGACACGCCGATCATCCGCGACCCGGACCCCCTGCCCGGGCCGGTGGATCTGGTCATCACCGAGAGCACGTACGGCGACCGGACACACGCGCCGATGAGTCAGGTCGAGCCTCAACTGCTGGGGCTGTTGCGGGAGACGATCGATCGCCGCGGGCGGCTGCTCGTGCCTTCGTTTGCCGTGGGCCGCACGCAGACCGTGCTGTACTACATGCAGAAGTTCATCCATGAACGGCTGGTCCCGCCGCTGCCGATCTACGTGGACAGCCCGATGGGAGTGGAGATCTCGCGCGTGCACAGCGAATTTCCCGAGAACTACGACCAGCAGACCAGGGAGCTGATCGGGCATCACGACCTGTTCGGGCTGACGCGGGTGAACTTCGCGGCCAGCTCGCAGCAGAGCCGGCAGATCAACGCCGACCGCGGCCCGTGCGTGATCATCGCCAGCAGCCCCACCTGCGAATTCGGGCGGATTCTGCATCACCTCAAGCACAGCCTGGAGCGGGAGAGCGACTGCGTAGCGTTTGTGGGCTGGACCCCGCCACAGACCCTGGGCCGGCGGCTTCAGGAGGGGCAGAAGCGGGTTCGGATCTTCGATCGCTGGTACGAAGTGAAATGCCGCGTGCAGACCATTCACGGGCTGAGCGCGCATGCCGATCGGGAGGAGCTGCTGCGATTCCTCGCGCCCACGCTCGTGAGCCGCACCCGCGCGTATGTCGTACACGGCGAGCCGGATCAGGCCGAGGGGCTGGCAAGAAGCCTGCTGGATCGGGGGATCGGATCGGCCGTGGTGCCGGCCGAGCAGACCGCGGCGCTGCATGTGTAGCGTTCGATGTTCAAAGCCTCAGCTCACGCCGACAGGCAGAACGGCGCGCAGGCGGGTGATCACGCCGGGCAGCACCGCCAGTGTGCGCTCGATCTCGGCCTCGGTCGTGTAGCGCGAGAGGCTGAATCGCACGGCGCCATGGGCGATCTTTTCATCGATCTTCATGGCCCGCAGGACGTGCGAAGGCTCCAGGCTTCCGCTGGAGCAGGCGGCGCCGGCGCTGGCGCAGATCCCCTGCTCACTGAGCAGCAGCAGGATCGCCTCCGCCTCCAGACGCGCAAAGCCGATGTTGGTGGTGTTCGGCAGCCGCTGATCGGTTCGACCGTTGACGTGCGTATCGGGAATGGCCTGGAGGATGCGGCGTTCGAGCATGTCGCGCAGTTCCGCGACGCGCCGCATCTGCGGCAACGCCTCGCGGGCGAGCTGCGCCGCCATGCCCATGCCGACGATGCCGGGGACGTTTTCAGTCCCGCCGCGGCGACCGCGCTCCTGCGGGCCACCCACGCACCAGGCGCACAGGCGCGTGCCCCGGCGGACGTACAGCGCCCCCACTCCCTTGGGGCCGTGAAACTTGTGGGCTGCGACGCTGGCCAGGTCCATCCCCACGGCGCGGAAATCGGTGGGGATTTTCCCCACCGCCTGCACCGCGTCGCAGTGGAACGGCACGCGCGCCGCACGGCAGATCTCGGCAATCCGCTGCACCGGAAACAGCACGCCCGTCTCGTTGTTGGCCCACATGATCGAGACCAGCGCGGTGTCGTCGTCCAGACTTCGACGAAGCTGATCCAGATCCAGCGCACCGGTGCGATCAACGGAGATCTCGGTGATCTGGCAGCCTTCACGCGCGAGCTGATGGCACAGCTCGCGTGTGGCGGAATGCTCGACGGCGGAGATGACGATGCGCTTGCGCGGCGCGCGGGTCGCCAGCAGCCCGCGGATGGCGGTGTTGATCGATTCAGTGCCCCCGCACGTGAAAAACAGCTCGCTCTCCGAGACATTGAGCAGCTCGGCCAACTGCCCGCGTGCCTGGTCGATTCCCCGCCGGGCCAGTTGCCCGAAGCGGTGAATGCTCGAGGGATTGCCCCAGAAGTCGGTCAGGTACGGGAGCATGGCCTGCACGACTTCCGGTGCCGGGCGGGTGGTGGCGTTGTTGTCCAGGTAAACCAGCTCCATCATGGGCAATTCTAGCGTGCTGGGTGTCGGCGTGTTAGTGGCTGCGCGTCGGGGTCAACGACACCCTTCGGCCGGGTTTTCAATATTTTCGAAATATCCGAGCGCTGTTCGCAGATGCACCAGCCCGTCTCTATACTGCCGGCGAACATGAGCACCGCCACGCTGACGGATCGGGTTGGGCTGCACGGTCTGACCGACTGCATTGCCACGGAGCTTGCCGCCGTCGAACGTTGTTTCAACGACGAGCTCACAAGCGAGCTGGAGTGCGTCAACGCGCTGGTCCGGCACGTCAGCCGGTTCCGAGGCAAAATGCTCCGCCCGATGCTGCTGTTGCTGTCGGGCAGGGCGTGCGGGGAGCTGAACTCCGCGCACGTCACGCTGGCCACTGTGGTAGAGATGATCCACATGGCCACGCTGGTCCACGACGACGTGCTGGACGAAGCCGAGCTGCGCCGCAAGGGCGCGACGATCAACCATCTGCGGGGCAACGAGGCGGCGGTGCTGCTGGGCGATTACCTGATCAGCCACAGCTATCATCTGTGTTCGAGTCTGGATTCGCAGTATGCATCGCGGCTGATCGCGCGCACGACCAACCAGGTCTGCGAAGGCGAACTTCTCCAGATCGAGAATCGGAACAACTTTGATCTGGACGAGCGGACGTACCTGCGGATCATCGGGCTCAAGACCGCGGTGCTGTGCGCCGCCTGCTGCCGGCTTGGCGCCCAGTTCGCCGGCGCCACTCCCGATCTGGTGGACCGGCTGGAGCTGTACGGCCAATCGGTCGGGACGGCGTTTCAGATTCAGGATGACATCCTGGATATCGTCGGAGACAGCGGAACGGTAGGCAAGACGCTGGGGATCGATATCGAAAAGGGGAAGTTGACGCTGCCGATGATTCACTTCCTGCGTACCGCGCCACGGCAGCACCGGCAGTTGCTGCGATCGCTTCTGGAAGGCCGCGAGCCAGACAAGCTGGAGCGCATACGCAACCTCATCCTGCCCAGCAGGTCCATCCACTACGCGCAGACGCGCGCCCGGCAACTGGTGCAGCGGGCGAGGCAGGCGATCGAACCGATCCCCGACTCGCAAGCCAAGCGAGCCCTGGACGCAATGGCGGAATTCGTGGTCTCGCGAACGCTGTAACGCAATGGCTGCCGGCAAGGCGGTTGGCGCAGCCGGCCCAGCCAATCGGATTCATCCAGAGTCGCCGCTGATCCGCAATCCGCGCGAACGTGGCGATTGCAGCTCTTGAAGCGGGCCGGCCGGACTGCTCAGCGGCTTGCTGACGGTGCTCCCCTACCACATTCAGGCATCCTCCCTTATAGTGTGCCCCGCTCGAATGGGACGGAGTCTGGATGCGAGGGACCGGATGTTTGGCAGATGGATCATCCTTGTGGCGCTGGCAACGTATGTGGTGGTGCTGAGCTGCGTGGTGTTGCCGGGCGGCCCATCGCGGCTGAGCGCTGGCGAGCGAGCCGCTTCCGCCGACGCCGCCGCGGTTCGGCGGACCAGCGCGCCGCCCCGCGTGCCGGCAGGCAGTCGCGATGGCCTGCCCCTGTGCGCCGTGGGGATGCAGATCCAGCGGACTGACTGGATCGACCGGTACAAGCAGAGTGTGGATGAGATCGCCGCCCTGGGCGCTGACGCGGTGAAGTTCGTCGTTGACACGCGAATGGAAAACGTCCGCAGTACCCGGATCTACCTGGACCTGCGGATGACTCCCACGCCCGAGCAACTGGCCGAGCTGATCCGCCACGCCAAGAGCCGCGGGCTGCGGGTCATCCTCATGCCGATTGTGCTGCTGGACAACCCCAAGGGCAACGACTGGCGCGGAGTGATCAGGCCGGCGGAAGAGTACGGCGGCTGGGACGACTGGTTCGACAGTTACCGCAACATGCTGAACCACTTCGCGTGGATCGCGCAGGGCAACGGGGTGGATGTGTTCGTCGTCGGCTCCGAATTCGTCAGTGCCGAAAAGCACGTCGATCAGTGGCGCCAAACGATCGCACACGTGCGAGAGACGTTCAAGGGGCTGCTGACCTATTCGTCCAACTGGGATCACTACACCGCGGTTCAGTTCTGGGATGATCTGGACCTGATCGGAATGAACAGCTACTGGAAGTTCGGCACGGAAGGCATCAACGAGAATCCGTCGGTGGAAGATATCATCAAGCGGTGGCAGGAGATTCAGAGCGACCTGTTGCCGTGGATTCAGAAGCAGGGCAAGCCGCTGCTTTTTCTGGAGATCGGATGGTTCAGCCAGCGGAACGTTGCGTACGAGCCCTGGGATTACACCAAGGACCAGCCGATCGACCTGGAGCTTCAGCGAAAGCTGTACGAGGGGTTCTTCCGGTCGTGGTGGGGCAACCCGCTGCTGGGCGGGTTCAGCGTCTGGGAATGGCCGCCGGGTGATGGCGGACCGGACGACGGCGGGTACACGCCGGAGAACAAGCCGGCCGAGAAAGTCCTTCGCCAGTGGCTCAGTAAGCCGCGGTGGGAAGTCAAATGAGGAGCAGTGGTCGCTGATCAGTGCTGAGCAGCCAGCATCGACAGTTTGCTGGCGGGCGTTTCCTGATCCCTGGCCACTAATCAGATCATGGAAGCCATCGAAACGCGCTATCGGACGCATACATGCGGACAGCTCCGCATCTCGGACGTGGGCAAGACGGTCAAGCTCGCGGGGTGGGTTCACAATTACCGCGATCACGGGGGCGTGGTGTTGATCGACCTGCGTGACCGTGACGGCCTGACGCAGGTGGTCTTCGACGCCGACGAGTGCGGACCGCAGACGCGCGACGAGGCCCGCCGCCTGCGCAGCGAGTGGGTGATCTGCGTCAGCGGCGTGGTTGCCGATCGCGGGGTCGATGAAAAGGGTCGCAGCCGCGAGAATCCCAAGCTGGCGACCGGCAAGGTCGAGGTGCGTGCCCGCCAGATGCAGGTGCTCAGCGAGTCGCCGACCCCGCCGTTCACCCCCGGCGAGTTCGAACAGGTCAACGAGGAGCGGCGGCTGGAGTATCGCTACATCGACCTTCGCCGCGCCGAGATGCAGCAGACGCTGCGTGTGCGGGCGCGTGTGACCAAGACGATGCGCGACTATTTCGACGACCTGGGCTTTTGGGAGATCGAAACCCCGTACCTGACCAAATCCACCCCCGAGGGCGCTCGCGACTTCATCGTGCCGTCGCGCCTTCAGCCGGGGTGTTTCTACGCCCTGCCGCAGTCGCCTCAGCTCTTCAAGCAACTGCTGATGGTGGCCGGGTGCGACAAGTACATGCAGATCGTCCGCTGCTTCCGCGACGAGGACCCGCGCGCCGACCGCCAGGCGGAATTCACCCAACTCGACGTGGAAATGGCGTTCATCGACCGGGAGAACATCATCAGCGTGATCGAGGGAGTGCTGCGACTGATCTGGAAACAGATTCTCAACGTCGAGGTGCCCAACCCGATCCCGCAGATGGACTATGACCTGGCAATCAACCGCTATGGCTCGGATCGGCCGGACCTGCGATTCGGCATGGAATTGCACGACATCACCGACATCGCGCACGCGACGGAGTTCGGCGTGTTCAAGAGCGCGCCGATG
Source organism: Fontivita pretiosa (assembly GCF_050410795.1). Classification (GTDB taxonomy): domain Bacteria; phylum Planctomycetota; class Phycisphaerae; order Tepidisphaerales; family Tepidisphaeraceae; genus Fontivita; species Fontivita pretiosa. Next base: position 5,516,017 of record NZ_CP191258.1, read on the forward strand.
GTCAAATGTATTGTCGTGCCGGGCGGATCGAAGCTGACGCGGGCCCAGACCGACTCGCTGGCGGACTGGGCCAAGGGGCTGGGCGCCAAGGGGCTGGCTGTCACGAAGGTGGCGTCCGGCGGCGCGTTTGACACCGGGATCGCCAAGTTTATCAATCCGGTCGCCTCCAGGCTGATCGAGCGCATCGGCGCCGTCGAAGGCGATCTGCTCTGTTTCGCCGCCGACCGACCGAAAATCGTCCACAAAGTTCTGGGCGAATTGCGGCTGAAGATGGCCAGGGAGATGCAGCTTAAGCCCTCCAGTGAGTTTGCCTGGACCTGGGTCGTCAATTTTCCGCTGTTTGAATACGACGAGCAGGAGAAGCGATACGTCAGCACGCATCACCCCTTCACTTCGCCGCTGGACGAAGACCTGCCCAAGCTGGACAGCCGTGAGCGAAGCGTGATCGAGTCGATCAAGTCCAAGGCGTACGACGTCGTGTGCAACGGCAGCGAGCTTGGGGGCGGCAGCATCCGTATTCACCGCAGCGACATCCAGCAGAAGGTCTTTGCGCTGCTGGGGATCGATGAAGCGGCGCAGCGGCAGAAGTTCGGCTTCCTGCTGGATGCGCTCAAGTACGGCGCGCCGCCTCACGGAGGCATCGCGCTGGGCCTGGACCGGCTGGTGATGATGCTTCGAGGCACCAGTAACATCCGGGACGTGATCGCGTTTCCCAAAACGCAGAGCGGAGCCGACCTCATGTGTGGCGCGCCCAGCCCCATCGACGAGAAGCAACTGCGCGAAGTCCACATCCGCGTCGTGCTTCCGCCGGGCAAAGGCCCCGCAGGCGCAGCGGCCCCCGACGTGCATGGCGTGGTCCACAAACACGAGGGCGGCGCCGGTAAGCCGTAGTTTGAGGGCGGCGGCCAGGACCAGTCCCGCCCAGCTTCAGCGGCCCGCTGGCGGGGCACCGACTCCGTCCCGCTGTGCTGCGGCCATGGAGGACCTGCTGCAATGTCCAGGCGGTCGCAGCGAAGGATCATGAAATACGGACGTGCCCCGGAACTGCACCGCGAACGCCCGATCACGTTCACAGCGGCGATGGTTCGCGCCCTGCTGGAAGGCCGCAAGACTCAGACACGCCGGGCGGTGGTGCCCCAACCGGATCTGACAGGTCGCGACGAGTCCGGCCGAGTGGTTGCGTTCCGCGATGGTCGTCGGATCGTCTGTCGCTTTGGCCAAGTTGGAGATCGGCTGTGGGTGCGCGAGCGTTGGGGCATGTCCCCGGCGTCGTGCAGAACTGTGCTTCAGGTTACCGATGTGAGTCTGGAGCGGCTGTGCCGCATCGATCGGGCCGATGCCCGCGCCGAAGGTTTCCCTGGTGCGGATCACTCCGCTGGCGAGGATCCGGTGGCCTGGTTCCGCAGCCTGTGGGACAAACTGCACAAGCCCGACAGCGGGCACTGCTGGCGTGACGACCCCTGGGTATGGGTCATCCGTTTCGAGTTGGTGAGAGCGACTGCCTCGCCGCAGTGTGGGCCGGATACACTTCCTCGGCCATGAGCGATCTGCTGATCGGCATCCTGATCGTGGGCTGTCTGGCGTCGCTGGTTCTGGTGGGCACGCTGCGCGTGTCGCGGACGCTGCCGCCGCGGACCGCCAACCTGCTGGCCATCATGACCGTGGCGTTGATGCTGGCCAACTCCCTGCTGCTGACCGACAGCATCGCCCTCACGCGGCTGCTGCCGTTCTCGAATCTGATCGTGGTGGGCAATCCCCAGCCGCTGCTGGTGGCGATGCTGGCGGGGATCATCTGGTGGCGCGTTCCCGGGCCGGGGCTGCGACGGCTGGCGATCATCGGGGCACTGGTGGCGGCATGTCTGGTGGCGATCTATCGACCGATTCTGTCCAGACCGCCGCGGATGCAGGACCGCTGGCTGGGCAACGTCTGCTTGCAGACGTCCCGCGCCTCGTGCAGTGCGGCGGCGGCGGCGACCCTGCTGGCTCGATACAACATCAAGACCTCTGAACAGGAAATGGCCCTGCTGTGCCTGACAAGCACACACGGCACGAGCATGCACGGTCTTTGGCGTGGCCTGCGGCTGAAGGCTGCCGCCAGCGGCTATGACGTGATCATGTTTGACCGCGGAAGCCTGGATGATCTGCGTGGGGTCGGGCCGGTGCTGCTGTCGGTGGAACTCAAGCCCGATGCCAAAGTGGATCCGCGCTACCAGCGGTCGTGGGGCTGGCTGCCCGGCGTTCCGCACTCGGTCGTGCTGCTGGGATTCGAGGGAACGGACCGCGCGCTGATCGCCGACCCGGCCAGCGGGCTGGAGGTCTGGTCGATCGACGACCTGAAGATCCTCTGGCACGGTGTGGGCGCCCGGCTCGTTCGCGCCGGCGCCTGAAGCGATATTCCGGCGGACCGCGAGCTTGCGCCGCTGGCTTGGAGCGATCCGGGCGGTTGCAGGTCACTTGGCCGGTTCGGCGCCCGAGGCGACGGTACTGGCGGTGGGCGAAGAAGCAGCAACGCCCGCCCCCGCTGCGCCCCCGCCGGAACGTTTCAGCTCCGGCACCCGAAACATCGTCTGGCAATGCTGGCATTTAACCAGCTTGCCCCGGACCTCATCCGGTACCGACAGGATCTTCCGGCAACGCAGATTCGGACAGATCAACTGGCAGGCCATAGGCTCTCCAGTAGTGCTTATCGGCCATCCCCGGCACCGGCTTGAATCTGCCGGGCATGTGGTTGCGTTCCTGTTTGAGGTGCGGTTTGGGGCATGGATGGGAAGGTGGTCGGCCGGGCCTGAAACAGGGTGGGTATGCGGCTGCGCAGGCTCGGGGGCAGGTCTTTCAGCTCCATCGCGGGATTTGCAGCAAATGGACGATACAGCGGATCCCCAATGCACGTGAGCATCCAGCTTGTCATTGGCGTGGTGGCCCAGTAAACCTCCGCCAGAGTCAACTGCCCGGTAAGCAGCAGCGGAAAGAACTCGTCCGGCGGCGGGAAGGACTGAAGGTATGGCTCGGCCACTGGTCCAAGCGTGCCCACCACGCCCGCGTACAGCAGCCCGCGCACCCACCCGGTCTCCTTTTCGCCCCGCAGGCTCACCAGCTCGAAACTGGCGATGTGGTATCCGACGGCCCCGGGGTTGAACTTCATCCCCGGCACGTAATTGCGGACGCTGTACCAGCCGCAATACAGGGCCACTTCGTCAACCGAATTGGCGGGGATGACCTGCGGCTGATCGTCGAGCTTGACTTCCAGATCGGTCCGGGCGTGGACCATCGCCGCCAGGCGACGCAGACGATCGTCGTACAGCCCGTATTGATCCTCGTTGCCCTGTGTGTCTCTGGCGGCCAGACCGCGCGCGTCGATGACGAAGCGACCCTTCAGCCCCTGTCGCTCCACCAGGATGCTGTTGGCGACGATGTCCCGCACGATCTGCGGCGTGGGGCCATCCAGTCGCATCACCATCAGCGTCGGCGGGGCGCGCACCTCGCTCACGTGCAGATTCAGCAGATTCGGTTGCCAGCGAACGCGCGAGTAGGCAGGCCACCACAACATGGCCAGCTCGCTGTCCAGTGCCGCCTCGGTGGCATCGGCAGTGAGATAGTCGATCTGCGCCTGCAACACGCGGGCGTGCGAGAGGATCCCGGTAAAGTGTCGTGAGAAACCCCGGACCGTCGCCCGTGTTTGCGGGTCGTACGGCTGCTCCAGCAGATCGGCCAATTCGGCCACGGTCAGGTTTCGTGGCCCCGGCTCGGGCGGCAGTTCAGACTGAGTGGCCGGTGCGGTGCTGGTGGCGGTGGTCGGTACCGGCGGCGCAGGCGGTGCAGCGGCGTCTGGTGGCGGCTCGAACGGCGCCGTGAACAGGGCGTTCATTTCGGCGGCGACCTGCATGGCGCTGGCCTTCATCGCCGCATCCTCATTGGATGACGCCAGCTTCCCCAGCACATTGCCCACGTGCTCCAGCCGCCGGGCCAGACCCTCGAGCGTGACCTCATCGTTCAAGGGCTTGAAGGATGGCTGCATCTGAGCCACGCGCTGTTCGACCTGCCGAACCATCTCGGCCAGCTTCTGGTTCAACCGCTGTTGCTCGGATCGCAGTCGGGTGAGTTCCTGGTTATCGAGGAGGCTGTTGACACGCCCGGCCACGCGCAGTGGTACGCCATAAAATGTCACCAGGCATCGCACCTGCTCCTTCAGTCCCCGGTCCTTCAACGCCCGGCGCAGCACGGGCCGGACCGACCGCTCGTAGCGATCGAAGGGCATCTCTTCGGTGGTGGGCAGGTCCAGCTCGATGATCCGATCCAGAGGGATCTGGCGCGCCTGGGCGTAGAACTCAGCGAGCTGGCGGCTGTGCGGCTCGTGCCGGTTGACCACCAGAGCAATCTGATCGGGCTTGAGGGTGCCTTCCGCAGCAACGGGCAGCGCCGCCAGCAGCAGCAACCAGACAACAGAGATGAGCTTGCCGCGAATACCGAGCCTCACTGGGCTGATGCTAGGACAAGTTGTGCGCTGGGACAACGCGGGCGGGCAGGTTATGATGCGAGTCGGACGCTCAATGCAGCGGCCCCTGGAAGGTCGGCTTCAATCCGCTCAGGCCGGCGGAACGTTGCCGCTGGGCGCTGGCGCGGTCCCCGGCACACTGCCGCCGCCAGCCGCCTGGGCCTGTTGTTCCTGGGCCTTCTCGATCATGTTGACCAGCGCCTTGATCTCGCGGATGGATTCGGGACTTCCCCACATCAGGACCCAATCCACGTGCCAGTTGCAGCGCTCGAAGGTGCAGCGTTCCAGATGATAGATCGTTTCGCGTAGCACCAGCGTGCACGCGATAAAGGTGCAATTGATGAATGCCTGGCCACTTATGTAGACGGTCTGATTGAGAAAAGTCTCGTTCTCATGCTTGGTCAGCAGCATGTAGTTAATCGTGGCACAAGATCGAAAACCTGTCAAATTCACAGGAGAATTCCCACATGAAGTATCTGAAGTGGATCGTGCTGGCGGTGGTCGTGCTTGTCGTGGTCGTGATCGGCGCCGTATGGCTGAACCTGAACGGCATTGTCCGCCGGACCGTCCAGGCGCAGGCGAGCAGTTCGCTGGACCTTCAGACGACGGTCGGCGGGGCAAACGTGTCTTTGATCGGCGGCAATGTGCGCCTCAATGATCTTCAGGTCGCCTCGCCCGACGGTTTCCAGTCGCCGCGGATGTTTACCCTGGGCAGCATTTTCGTGGATACCAGCTTTGGTGAGCTGCGCAGCGATCCCATCCGCGTCAGCCAGATCCAGATCGACAAACCCACGCTCGTCATCGAACAATCCGGCGGCAAGTTCAACTTCCAGGTCCTGACCGAAAAGCAGTCCAAGGCTCCTCCGCCCGACAGCGGTGAACCCATCCGGCTGATCATCAATCAACTGGCGGTGAACGACGCGCAGGTCGTGTTGCGACCCGGCATTCCCGGCCTGGCGCAGGAGATCAACCTGACGATTCCCTCGTTTGCGCTCAGGGAAATCGGCACGGGCGAAGGCGCCAACAACGGAGCGGCGATCAAGGAGGTCGTGTCGCTGCTGGTCACCACGCTGGCGCAGAAGGCCTCCGAGTCGGACAAGCTTCCCGAGGACGTTCGCCGGCTGCTGAGCCTGGACGTGGAAAAGGTCAAGCAGCAGCTTGCGACGCAACTCGGCAAGCAGTTGGACAGGATCTCCAACGAGCTGGGCACGAAACTGCCGCCACAACTCAAGAACGATGCGACCAAAGCCGTCGAGAAAGGAATCGGCGAGCTGCTGGGAGGACAGAAGAAACCGGCGACGCAGAAATCGCAATAGCGGGGACGAAACCTGAAGACGTGAAAAACGTCGGGACATGACACATGAAGCAGCGGCCCCTGCCCGCTTCATGTGTCACGTCCCTGTGTTGTTCAGCAACCAGCTTTCACAGCGTGGCGCCGGCGAGCTGGAGCCTGAGCAGCAGCACCGCGGCGCTCAACTGCGCGTCGGCGGCAAGCAGGTCTTTGCCGGGCTGAGTCGTCGGCCCGGTGCTGGCGGCCTGCGGAGCGGATCGGCTGTCGTACAGCACTTCCAGCTCCTGCCTCGCCTGCTGCGCGGCGCGCATCTGATCCGTGGTCATCTCGACGACCAGATCCGGCTCAACGCCCCAGGTCTGGGCATTGTCTTCCTTATGAATATTGCGCCCGCTGGGCAGGTAATAGTGGCTGGTGGTCAGCTTCAATGCCGCCGAGCGGTTGGCCAGCGGGAACAGCATCTGCACCGATCCCTTGCCGAAGGTCCGTTCGCCAACCACCAGCGCCCGCTTCTGATCCTGCAACGCGCCGGAGACGATCTCGCTGGCGCTGGCGGAGAACTGGTTGACCAGCACGACGACCGGCAGCGCGACCTCGTCGCCCTTGCGCGCTTCGATGGGCGGCTGGCCGGGCATCTCCCGCTCGCCGCGGGTGAATACGATCGTGCCTTCGGACAGGAAACGGTCACAGACCTCCGTCGCCGCCGGCAGCAGCCCGCCGGGATTGTTCCGCAGATCCAGGATCATCGCCCGCCCGCCCTGGCGCTCGATTTCCCGCAGCGCCGCGCTCAGCTCGTCTTCGGTGGTCTTGGTGAAGTTGGTCAGCCGAACGTACGCGATCTTCTGTGCCGGGTCGATGAAGTAATCCCATCCCCCGCCCGGGCGATGCTGGTAGCCCTTGACGCTGGCGACCTTGATCACCTCGCGGCGGATGGTGTAATCCTTCACCGTCCCGTCCGGACTCCTGATCGTCAGAGTCACAAACGTGTCCTTCGGGCCGGTGATGTTCTTCACCGCCTGGTTGATGCTGATCCCCTTGGCGTTCTTGCCATTGATGCGAATGATGATGTCGCCGGGGTGGATGCCCTGCTTGTAGGCCGGGCTGTCCTCCAGCGGGCTGACCACCTTGAGATTGCCCTCGTCATCGAGCTGAATCTGGATCCCCACGCCGCTGAACTCGCCCTGCGTGGACTTGTTGAACTCCTCAAGGTCGCTGGGCCAGATCATTGTCGTGAACGGGTCCAACTCGCCGAAGGCGCCGTCGGCGAACTCGCTGACCAGCACCTCCTCCGGCAGTTGCACGCTGGCGGCGTTGGCGGCCTTGATCGATTCCAGGATCTCGTTGGTGACGCGTTTTTCGCGTGCCGGTGGGGCGTCCTCGATGCGCCTGATGGCTGAATCGATCGCTTCCAGAAATGCGCTGCGACGCTGCTCATCGCCCAGATTGGCAAAGGCGCGTTCCAGTCCGCGGGTGCTGGCCAGCGCCCGCAGTCCGTTCAGCCCCCCTACCGTCAGCGTCTTGTAGCTGATCGGGCGATAGTAGTAGTTGCATGCCTCGTCCAGCGCGGTCACGAGCATGTCGAAGCGGATGCCGCGGAGCATGTCCCGCCAGTCCGTGCGGAAGCTGTCATTCTCCTCGGTTTCGGCGGGCTTGCTCGTGGGCTGGGTGGTCGGGCGAAGCAGCTCATCGGCCGCCTCGCGACGCCGCGAATCCTCCTCGATGATCTGCTTGAACGTTTCGGGCGTATAAACCGCCAACAGGCGCAGGCGGTTGGTCACCGACTTGAACTTCTGTTTCCACTGCGGATCGTTCGGCTCCAGCGAGTTCAGGTTCGAGTACAGCAACTGCGCCTGCCGCCACATCTCCCGGGCTTCGTAGTCCGCCGCGCGTGACTTGGCGGCGGCGATGAGTTCGGCGACCCACGGCTGACGCACAAACGCCTGCTTGTCCTCGGCCAGCAGATAGGCATCCTTGGCCTTGTCCACCGCGAAGTCGGGATAGTCGTTGTCCAGCAGCTTTCGCACGTCGGCGACGGCCTTCTCGAAGGCCTTGTGCTTCTCGGCGACCAGTTCCAGCCGCTGTGCTTGGAACTGGTGCAGCCACTGCGACATCTGGCTGAGGGTCGGGTCATTGGAAAGTGTAGCGGCCTTGCTCAGCAGCTCGCTGGTTCGATCAAACTGTCCGCCTCGCAGCGCCTTGAACGCTTCGAGCTTGAGCTGCTCGACTGAGGCGATTTCGGGATTGATCGTCTGCTGAGGCTGCTGTTGCGCCGACGCCTGAGGCCGGGCGGCCTCCTGCGCCCGCAGTTGAGGCAGCGCGCCGCAAAGCACTGCCAGGCTCAGCACGGTGGCCAGAATCCATCGTCGCAACATTTTCGGGCACTGCATCGACAGCCAATACGTATTCATGTGCATCCGGTCCTTGCCAGGGCCTGGGGTTGCGGTCGCTCAGCAGCAGCGGTTCATGCGCATCTGCGGCACAAGTCTACACTTGAGAAACTTACACTTGTCGCTGACCGCGGTCAAAACAAATCGTTGCGTCGGCGGTCTGGCGCGGCCTGCCCAGCCGAACATCAGACGTCGGCACAGCCGACAGGTTCGCCGCATCAGGCCGACCCGGCGTAACTGGCTTATCGGACAGCACGGGGACCAGCTTTGCTCCGCGCAGTGGAGAACCCGGCCCCGCCGCTGTACCATCCGCCACTGGAAACATTCGTTACCGCCGTCGTGGTTGCATCCGTCCGCATCACGTCGGCCGTTCTGTCGGACCCAACGCATTGCCACGAATCGCCCGTTTCATGCCAAGCATTATCAGCCAGCTCGATGCCGCTTTTCGCCAGGCCATCCGCGCCGCGTTCGATATCGACGCCGACCCGATTGTAGGCCTTTCCCAGAGTGAAAACTTTGGCGACTACCAATCCAACGCCGCCATGAGCCTGGCCCGGCTCGTTTCGGAGAAGACCGGGCAAAAAACCAGCCCCCGCGCCGTCGCCGAACAGATCAGGGCCAGGCTGAACCTGGGGAACATGGCCACGGAAGTGACCATCGCCGGGCCGGGGTTCATCAACGTGCGGCTGAATCCGCAGTGGCTGGCCGAGCAGCTTCTCCAGGCGGCCGCCGATCCGCGCCTGGGCATCCCCAAAACCACCTCACCACAAACGGTCGTGGTCGATTACTCCGGCCCCAACATCGCCAAGCAGATGCACGTCGGGCACCTGCGCAGCACGATCATCGGCGACGCCATCAGCCGCGTCCTGGAGTTCCAGGGGCACAACGTCATCCGCCAGAATCACATCGGCGACTGGGGAACACAGTTTGGGATGCTCATTGCCTACCTTCTGGAAAACCAGGACTGGCGAAACAGCGCAGTCCACCTGTCGGATCTGGAGGAGTTTTATCGCCGAGCCAAGAAGCGCTTCGATGAAGATCCCGCCTTCGAGGAAGAGTCCCGGCAGATCGTCGTGCGGTTGCAGCGAGGCGATCCGGAGATCCTCGAGGCCTGGAGATGGATCGTCAATGAGAGCCGACGGCACTTTCAGCCGATCTACCAGCGGCTGGGCGTGAAATTGCGACCGGAAGACGAAAGAGGCGAGTCGTTTTACAACCCGATGCTGCCGGAGGTCGTGCGCGAGCTGCTTGAGAAGGGCATCGCCGTCGAATCCGAAGGCGCCGTCGTGGTTTTCATCGACGGGCCGGACAAGTCCCCGCTGATCATCCGCAAGTCCGACGGCGGCTACCTCTACGGCACGACTGACCTGGCGGCGATCCGCTATCGCGTCAACGTGCTCCACGCCGACCGGATCATCTATACCCACGACTCGCGACAGGCACAGCACTTCTCCCAGGTCTTCCGCACGGCGCAGAAGGCGAGCTGGACTCGCGGCGACGCCGTCAAGCTCGAGTTCGCCCCGTTCGGCACCATGCTCGGCGAGGACGGCAAACCCTTCAAAACCCGCAGCGGCGACACGGTGAAGCTGGCCGACCTGCTCGACGAGGCCGAGCAGCGCGCCTACCGCCTGGTGACGGAGAAAAACCCCGACCTGCCCGAAGCGCAGCGACGCGCCATCGCCCGCGCCGTCGGCATCGGCGGAGTCAAATACGCCGACCTGTCCAAGGACCGCACCAGCGATTACGTGTTCAGTTGGGAAAAGATGCTGGCGCTGGACGGCAACACCGCCCCTTACCTCCAGTACGCCTACGCACGCATCCGCTCGATCTTCCGCAAGGCCGGCACCGACGAAGTACGCACCGATGTGCTGATCCTTCAAACCCCGCATGAGATCGCGCTGGCCAAGCACCTGCTGCGGCTGTGCGAGGTCATCGACGCCGTGGCACGCGACCTAAAACCGCACCTGCTGTGCACCTACCTGTATGAGCTGGCCACCAGGTTCAGCGGTTTTTACGAAAACTGCCCGGTGCTTCAGAGCGAGCAGCCGCTGCGCTCCAGTCGGCTGCTGCTGGCGGACCTGACCGCGCGGACTCTGGCACTGGGTCTTGATCTGCTGGGCATCGAGCATCCCGAGCAGATGTGACCGACGCAATCACAGTGGGGATCATCATGGTAACTCGAATCTTGCTTGAACTGGTGCTGATCTTCGCATGGCTGGTCGGGTCCGCCGCCGCGACCGCGGCGCAGGACAGCTCCGCAGGCGGACGTGTCGTGCTGTACACCAGCGTGGACGAGCCTTATGCCCGCCCGATCATTCGGCGATTCGAGCGCCAAACCGGAATCTCGGTCACGCTCGTGACCGACGCCGAAGCCGCCAAATCCGCTGGCCTGGCGCAGCGCCTGCTCGCCGAGAAGGACCGCCCCCGTGCCGACGTCTATTGGGGAAACGAGATCTTTCACGCGATCGACCTCGCCAGCCAGGGCGTGCTGGCGCCTTACCGTTCCCCCGTCGCCGCCCAAATCCCGCAGCGCTGGCGAGCAAAAGACGATCTGTATACCTGCACCGGCCTGCGAGCCCGGGTGATTGCCATCTCGACGCGACCGCAACACGCCGACCTGATCGCGCCCATCAAGACCCTGGATGATCTGACCAACCCGGCCCTGAAGGATCGCATCGGCTGGTGCCACCCCGCCTTCGGCACGGCTTCCGGACATTTCGCGGCCCTTTATGTGCTCTGGGGCGAGGATCGATACCGCCAGTTCCTCCACGGCCTGCGCGCCAACAACCTCAAGCTGCTGGGGGGCAATGCAGCGGTTGTCGAACAGGTCGCCGCTGGCGCGCTTCTGGCCGGCCCCACCGACAACGACGACGTCAACAACGCCCGGGCCGAAGGGATGAAGGTTGATATGATCATTCCCGACCAGGGCCGGGGCCAGATCGGCACACTGCTGATCCCCACGACCGTCGCATTAGTCAAGGGCGCGCCCAATGAACACAACGCCAAAACGCTGATCGACTACCTGCTTTCGCCGCAGGTCGAAAAGGAATTGCTTGACAGTCGATTTCTGGCCTGGTCCATCCGCGACGCCCAGCAGCAGGCCCGGGGGATGGACCTGGACTACGAAAAGGCGGCCCGGCAGATGCGCCGCGCCATCGAAATCGCGCTGGAAATCCTACAGGAACGCAAGTGACGCGGAGTGCTAAGGCCGGCTGTCGATCCGGTCTCGTCAATCGTCACGCCGGATGTTCTGAGCGTCGATCATCGAACCAGGCGGTTGTTCGTTCTTCTGCGCCGCCCTGTTCCCTTTGCCGTCACTGCGCCGCGATGACAATCGGCACGCTGGCTTCCGCCACGCGATTTGACTGCGTGTCTACAATGCTCACCTTCAGCACGTAACGCCCGATCGTCAGCGTGCCGGGAAGCTTGATCACCTTGCGTACGAAAAAGTCATGCCGACGATTGCGCGAGCTGTCGGTGATCTGCTCGGTTTTGTCCGTCCACACGCTCATCCCCTGCTCGGTGTACAGCGTCATGTCCCACGTCAGCCGCGTTTCCCACTGCTGGCGATCGTTCAGGTGCGACGTGAAGTTGGCGATCTCACAGTACACGATGGCCGGGTGCTCGCGCCCGGCGGCGAAACGCGCCGGCTCGATCGGATCATAGTTGCCAAAACCCTGCACCTTCGTGCACAACGCGATCGTCGGGATCGTCAGGTCCGCCTGGCTGCGCAGTCTCTCGGCCACATCCAGCAGCGGCTTGATTTTCCGGGACAGCAGCATGTTCCGATCGGCGCGCAGGGCATTGCGGAAATTGCTCAGCCCATCGATCAACGCCGTGATCAGCTCACGATCTTCGCTGGGCAGTGACGACAGTGCCGACAGTTGCGGCGCCGGCTGGTCCAGCAGGAACTGCAAAAGCTGATAGTCCAGGTGCGCCGAAACATCCCGGGGATAATCCTTGATCCGCCGCGAGAACTTCTCGGACAGTTCGCCGGCCGCGGGCAGCTCATTCAATGAGCCGGATGCCGCCGGCGCCTGCGGCAGGCTCGACGTCGGCTCGATGAACACCGGGCGCTTGGCCGACGAACCAGCCAGCGCCACCGCCGACCGATCGCGGCTGTCCGGCGGCTGGGCGGCTTGCGGAGCATCAGCCCTGACCGATCCGGTCGAACCCTGCTCATCGGCTATCGTGCGCAGTGTCGGGGTCTCACTGCCGCCCAGGCTGAATGCCGACGGATCCATCCATTCCACCCGGCTGGGCGACGGCTCGCGGGTGGTGCCCGATGCTCCGCTTCGCCGCGAAAGCATCAGCGTCAACTGTCGCGAGTACTCCTGCGCCTTTCGCGCCAGTGCCTCAGCCGAGCCGGCGTTGGCATCCATCTGGTCAACACCGCCCGTCGGGGCGGATCGCTGCTGGATCGCCTCGCCTGCGGATTGATCCTGCTTGCCATGCTCGGCCGGTTGCGACGACGTTTCGCCTACCGCACGCGGTGTGTCCTTCTGTGGTTGGGCAGCGCGCCGATCCGGCCTGGCGGATGAGACGCATCCCCCGGCCAGCAGCGTCGTACACACCGCATACACCGCCGCGGCCGTCCAGGCGTTTCTGTCGCCAGGACGGGCGACCCCAGCATCAGGCAGTTTCGGGACGGAAACGATTCGCGCAGCAAACGATCGGCGAGCTGTCATGACATCCATCCTTGGATTCCCGCGTAGCCGGTGTCCGCCAACCCCCGTTCAGGTCCCAGATCGGCCGCATCCTGCCGCCGCGGACCTGAGACCATCGCACGAACACCATCGATTCAGGCAGTATACCTCCCCGGCGCGCGCCCTGGCAAGCAAACCGGCGGCGGCATGGGTCATGCGCGCCGACCGCAACAATTTTCGCTTGACCGGATTACTTTACTATGTAAAGTATCCGCGAGATTGGTCCGCTCAGCTCCCATGGATCCGCTTGAGGCCATTTCGCGCGTGCGTGCAATCCGTGAGCAGCTTGCCCGCGCCGAGACTTACCGCGCCTATCGCGCCGGCAGCACCGCCGCCACCGGCGCAATGGCCCTGCTCGCCGCTGCCGTGCAGGCACGCTGGCAACTGAATGACACCAGCAGCTTCCTGATCCTGTGGAGCAGCGTCGCCGCCCTGTGCATCATCATCGTCGGCATCGAGATGCGCCTCCGCTGCATCATGTCCGACTCGATCCTGCTTCGCGAGGCCACCGTCCTGGCGGCGAGACAGTTCGCGCCTTCCGTCCTTGCCGGGGCGCTGCTCACCCTGGCGATCTGGCGCTTCCGCCATGAATCGGTCGGACTGTTGCCAGGGTTGTGGGGCCTGCTCTTTGCAATGGGCGTGTTCGCGTCGCGACCGGGGCTGCCCGCTGCCATCAACGTCGCAGGTGCCTACTACATGCTCGCCGGCGTGGCGGTCCTGATCCTTGCCTCAAATCGGCCCGAATTCGAAATCTGGCCGATGCCCCTGATGTTCGGCGTTGGCCAGCTTCTGATCGCCGCCATCATCTTTTTCAGCCTCCGGAAACATGATGACCCGTCCCTCGAATGAACATCGCAAATCGGCGTCAGCGCAGGTCCCTGATTTGCCCGTGCGCCAGCATGCGCGCTTCGCCTATGCCGGTCTGGACCGGCTCATTCATGAACGTTCGCGGCTGAGCATTCTCACGTCCCTGGCGGCACACCCGCATGGTCTGGTTTTCAACGACCTGAAAACCCTGTGCGCGCTGACGGACGGCAACCTCAGCCGACAGTTGCAGGCGCTTGCCAACGCGGGAATGGTGGAAATCTGGAAAGGTCAGCGCAATCGCCGCCCGCAGACGCTCGTCCGCCTCACGCCGCAGGGACGCAAGCGGTTTGCGGATTACCTCAACGTGCTGGAATCGGTTCTGGCCGATGCGGCGCAACAGAATCGTCTGGCCTGCGAGGCGGAGAATCGCCCTTCGCGCCCCGCCACTCGCGGTGCGGGTCTGGCGCCAGCGTGAGGGGGTTGGCTTTTTTTGTCCATTTACTTTACATGGTAAAGCTAGTTGGAGCATTCCGATGTGCGCGCTTCGCATTCCGCGTGATCTTCGCCTCCCGCCAAAGCTCGATCCACGGCTACCTGCTTCACCGCCGAGACCCCGTTACGCGCTGCTGGTCAATCCATTTTACTCGAAGGACTCGCACGCGAGCTTCGGCAAGCACGTCCTCACGCCGTCACTTGCCCTGACCAGCATCGCCGGCGCCACGCCCGCCGGCTGGACCGTGCGCTACTGGGACGAAAACCTTCTCCAAGGGCCCCCGCCGGCACGACCCATGCCCCAGGTCGTGGGCATCACCGTCCATCTCACATTTGCCCGTCGCGCCTACGAGCTGGCCGACTGGTACCGCGCCCGCGGCGCCAAAGTGATCCTCGGCGGATTGCACGTGCTATCGTGCCCCGACGAAGCCGCCGCCCACGCCGACGCCATCGCCGTTGGCGAAGGCGCGCAGCTCTGGCCGAAGATCCTCGGCGATGTGGAGGCCGGTGCGATCCAAAAGGTCTATCGCGGCGGCTTCACCAGGCCTTATCGCGACGACCCGCCGCCACGACGCGACATCCTCCCTCGACGCAGTTTCCTCACCACCGCCAGCCTCATCGCCACCCGCGGCTGCCACAACCGCTGCGGATTCTGCTATCTCGCCACCGATGGCTTGCACATGCCCTACCAGACGCTCGACCCGGCTCAAGTCGTTGCGCAGTTCGCCGCCGACGACCAGCCCTATGGCGTGTTCATCGACAACAACCTCGGCTCAAGGCCCCGGTATCTTCGCGAGCTTTGCCGCGCGCTGCGCCCGCTGGAGAAAATCTGGAGTGCCGCCGTCAGCATCGACGTCACCGATGATCCGTCGCTGGTACGCGAGATGGCGCTGGCCGGATGCACGGGCGTATTTGTGGGCTTCGAGTCGCTGTCGGATCAGAACCTGATGGAGACAGGCAAGAAGACGCCGCAGGTGCACGACTACGCCCGCAGAGTTGCGATCTTTCACGACAACGGCATTCAGGTGAACGGCAGCTTCGTGCTGGGTTTTGACCACGACGGACCCGACGTGTTCCAGCGAACCGTCGAGTGGATCCAAACCAATCGCCTGGAGTGCGCAACATTCCACATCCTCACCCCCTACCCCGGCACGCCGCTGTTTCGGCAGATGCAGGCCCAGGGCCGCCTGCTCCACACCGACTGGTCCAGGTACGACACAGCCCATGTCGTGTTTCGCCCCAATCGCATGAGCATCGCGCAACTCGCCAACGGCTACGCCTGGTGCTATCGGAGGCTGTTTTCGCACCGGTCGATCTGGCGACGCAAACCCGCCGACTGGCGTGCGGTGCCCGCGTATCTGGCGATGTCCTACCTGTACAAGAAATCGAACTGGCTGTGGCCGACGCTGATCCGGCACCAGCTCGTTGCCCCGGTATGGCGGCCGCTGATCGAGCTGACCCGCCTGCGACACCTCCGCTTCCGCAGACGTCTTGAGCAGCTCGTTCAATCCGTGCCACCGCAAGTCTCACCGCCTGCATGCCGGCGAGTTGCCCTGTCCATCCTCAGTGCGGGCGTGTAGACCACCGCCGCCGGCGTTTGCTCCGCCCTTGCCCCTGGCAGCGACTTGGAGCTGCGGAGCCTATGGACAGCCACGCCCCACGTGGATAGGATCAGATGTATCAATGATCGCCGATCGCCCGTAGCTGGAGCCGATCGCGCATAGTTCCCATAGCTCAATTGGATAGAGCGTCGGCCTCCGGAGCCGAAGGTTACAGGTTCGACTCCTGTTGGGAACGCTGCGCATTTGTCACAGGGTGTGATACCGTCATTTCCAGCGTTTTTTCGGGGTTTTCCGCCTGTCGGTGCGATCCTGTAACACCCCAAAACAGCGTGCGGTGCGCCGCATTTTGCGCCGCCTTCTGGATATCGCTGTCCACTTCGCCGGCGGCGCGCTCGAAGTGCGCGTCGGTCACCTGAAGGTAATGGTCCTGGGCGATGTCCGGCGAGTTGCCCAGCCAGGCGCAAACGACGTGGGCGGGGAAGCGCTCGGCCAGCTCCGTCTGTCTCGTGGATCGCAGGTTGTGCCAGGGCCGCGGCCAGACCTTCAGCCCGGCGCGGCGGATGATCCGGCAAAGCTGGGTGCGAAGGTTCTGCCGGCTGTCGCGGTAGCGGGTAACGAGATGCTCGGCGCCCGGCTCGGCCTGCTCGAAGGCTTCCAGCAGGTGCGGGCGCAGCTCGGGAAACATCGGCACGATCCGCTCGGCCCGGCCCTCGTGATGCTCGGTCTTGGGCGACGGCACGCGAAGCCGGCTGTGCTCGAAGTCCACGTCCGCCCAGGTCAAGGCCAGGATCTCCGACGGGCAGCGCAGCCCGCCGAAGCGGGCCAGGGCGAACATCAGCCGCCACTGCGCATCGGGGCAGGCGTCGATTACCCTCTGCGCCTCCTCGCGGGTGACGAAGTACATGCGCGAACGGTTTCGCTGCGCCCCGGCCCTGATGCCCGCGAAGGGGTTGCGGGTGATCAGCTCCCACTGGATCGCCCGCGCGAAGAACTGGCGGGCGATGATGATCCACTTGGCGATCGTCGCCTCCGACAGATGCTGCTCATCCCGCAGCCAGGCCCGATACTTGGCCGCGTCTGCGGGCGTCACGTCCGCCAGCGCCCGGTTGGCGCCCAGGAACTGCTCAAGGTGCCGGCGAGCCTGGGCATAGTTGCGCAGCGTGTTGGGCTTGACGTTCAGCGTTGCCAGCAGCTCGTCCAGGAAGCCGCCCAGGGTTTCGCTGCCGGCCCGGCGGCGGCGCAGCAGCCCTGCGGCACTCAGCCGGTCGTGGATGGTGCGGGGAAGGGCTTCGATCCGGCGGGCAGTGCTGGGATCGAGTCCCGCGCCCAGTCCCGCGGCGCTCAGCTCCTCGACCAGCAGCCGCGCGGCCTGGGCCTGACGTGCCGACACCCTGCCCAGGCGGATGGTGCGGCGTCTGCCGTCAGGCGCGGTGAACTGGATTCGCCTTCGACCGTTGGGATCTGCGATCAGACTTGCCATTGATGCACCTGCGGTTGAATGTTACGAACTGGTGCCGGCTGCCTGGTGCCCACGATGCGACTCAACACGTTTTGCACACTCAAGAACGTCCGGCTGTTGATAACCTTTCCGCCGCAGCCCCGCCAGCAGGCTCGGGCCAGCACTTTAGCCGCCGGGGGTTCTGACGGTTGCAGCGGAGCCAGGGCAGCTTCCAGTGCGCTCAGGCTCAGCCAGAGCTGCGGGTGACACCAGGCGATCCGATCTTCCAGATCGACGGCAATGATGTCGTCCCCCGGCTCGGGATCCTGGCGCAATTGGAGGCGGAAGGCGCCGATGCGAATTTCCATTTTCGGCTTCGGTTTGTTCACGATGCCTCCTGTGTAATGGACAGCGCGGGCCAGGATTGCCCAGCCCGCGCCGCGTGGAACTGAAGGTTTCGTCGCCCTGGGGCAGCGGTTCATGTCTTGGCGGCGATTTGATGTCTGGCGGCTTCGCGCTGCTGCCGGGCTTGTCTGGCGTCACGTCGTGCTCGCAATACCCCCACTAGCCGCGGCATCGATGCCAGCATCCGATCCGCCTCCGTCACGTGCGGCACCCGGCGAGAAGCCTTCCATGCCTCCAAGTCCGCCAGCCTGATGCGGAACCGGGCGAGTTTTGAGCCTGGTCGTCGCTCGTCGCGCGCCACCAGCTCGCCGGCTCTGATTAGATCGATGACGAATCGCCTGCTGTGGCCCAGGTATCGGGCGGCTTCCCGCGGGGTGAGATTGTCGTCTGCTTGGTCGTTCATTGTTAGGCCTCCTGGGGGCTTGGCTCTTGCGGCGTCGGCTCGTGTCGGAGATACCAGGTCATCAGGTTTTCGAGGCCGGGCTCAGCGTCTCCCTCGAAGAGGTCGTCGAAAATCCACTTGAACATCTTTTCGGCGTCTTCGTCGCCTTTGACCTGCTCGCGGAGATCCCGCAGTTCCTCGTGGATCGCATCCAGCCGAATGCGGATGCTGAGGATGCGGCGGGCGAATTGTGAGAGTCCCACGTCGTCTGGCGCTGACTGGATTTCCGTCGCGGCGATGGAGTCCGCCTGGACCTGGCAGTTGCTGCAGACGTCGCAGTTGTATCCGCCTTCAATGATCCCGGTGGAGCTGCTGATTTCACGGTAGATCAGGGCGTCGCCGCGGATGTCGGTGACGATGCCGGTGTCGCCGCTCGCGTCCAGGTAGATAACCGATCCCACTCGCACCGGATGCCCGTTGCGGTCTTGGCCGACCTGCCGGGTTGCTGTGCTTGACATAACGCCTCCTGCGGAAGTGCGCCCGCCGCAGCAGCCGACGCCGGCCATTGTCGGGCAGGCAGTGGAAGGTTGACGTTGTATGCGTATTTACATACGCTGTCAAGTATGAAATCAGCTCTTGCCGATGAAAATCGCATCGCCCTTGACCTGGACAAACTTCGCGAGCTTCGCCAACGGCGCGGCCTAAGCATGGAACAGGCCGCCAAGCTGGCCGGCATGGCCAACCGTCACAGATGGTGGGACATTGAATCGGGTCGTCGGCCCAACATCACCCTGGCCACGTTGGACGCGATCTGCCGCGCCTTGAAATGCAAGCCGCAGGACCTGCTGAAATGACCGGCGCACGATGGTCGGCCACAGCGCCGAATTACCCGGGCTCACCGAAAAGCAGCGCCGCGCCTGCGTGCTGCGGCTCAATGAGCCGACCATCGCCGGTCGCGAGGCCAGCGAGCTGCTGCGGCTGAACAAGTAGAGCTTCAACCGGCGTTACGAGATAGCCGTGCGGCGCGTCGTACTGCTGGACGTTAACGACCCCTCGAAAGAGGAGGATCCATGTCGGCCACAAGCGACTCTTCGGGCCGTCGCGCTGACGCAACGGCGGAGAGGTGTAGCCATTGCGGCATTAATATCCCGCCCGATCGCCCCGCGATGATCTGGCGTGAGCGCGTAGTCTGCGAGCTTTGTTATGACTACCTGGCCACGCGATCGGATCGGGCGCACGGGGATGCTCGCGGCGGCCCGGATGTGCTGGATGATCCTCTCGCCATGACGGGTCAGCCGCAGCCTCCGATCGACCCAATGTATCCCGAGCCAACCGTGGCCGACTTCGGAAGCTTGCTGGCGGTCGTGGCGGGCTGGGTCTTGCTCATTGTTGGCTTCGCATCCGTTCTGATCGGGACTGTGATGGCACTCACCGTCATCATGGGCCGGCCTGAGGCGCCAATCACCAGGGCTGAGGGGGTCGGCGAGGCGCTGGTGCGAACGATCGTCGGCGGTGGCAGCGCATACCTGATCGCGGTTGGACTGGGGGCGATTGCAGCCGCGGCGAATCTTTGGCTCTTGAGAGGCATCTACGAGCATCTGGTAAAAAGCTCGAACTCCCGGCCTCGACGGTGGCGATCAGTTTAGGCTCTGTCTGAAAACTCCGAATTTGCATAAACTGCCGTGACGACATGGAGGTTGCCACTCATGAAACGGCACGAGCTGACGGACGAGCAATGGGCGTTGGTCGAGCCGCATCTGCCGCGGAGCACGGCCCGAACCGGGCGCCCGGCTCGCGATCGACGAACGCTGCTCAACGGCATTTTCTGGATTCTCTGTACCGGCGCGCCTTGGCGCGATCTGCCCGAACGCTTCGGCCCCTGGCAGACCGTGTACGACCACTTTCGCAAGTGGCGCAAAAGCGGCGTCTTTGCCCGCATCATCGAGACGCTGCAGGTCAAGCTCGACAACCAGGGATACATCGACTGGGAACTGTGGTGCGTGGACGGGTCATCCGTCCGCGCCGCCCGCGCTGCGGCCGGGGCTGACAAAAAAGTTGCCGACGGCACCCCGACGAACCCGCCGACCACGCACTGGGCCGCTCGCGAGGCGGGTTTGGCTCCAAATTCCACGTGGTCACTGACGGTGCGGGCACTCCGCTGGCCATCGAAGTCACCGCCGGGCAAGTCCACGAATCGACGCGGGCCGAATCGGTCATCGCAGAGGCGATCGCGACGCTGATCGGCCGACGACGAAAGAAACGCAAGCGTCGCCACAAGCCCCGCAAGCTCGCCGGCGACAAAGGATACAGCGTGCAGCGCGTGCGCGACTGGCTGGCCGAGCAGAAGATCGAGCCGGTGATTCCGCACAGGGAAAATGAGCTGGCGCGACATGACCCGGCGGTGTGGTTCGACCGCTGGGCCTACCGCGGCCGCTGCGTAGCCGAGCAGTGCGTCGGCTGGCTCAAGGAGTTCCGGCGCATCGGAACGCGGTTCGAGAAGCTGGCCGTGCATTTCCATGGAATGCTACAGTTGGCGATGATCCGCCGGTATCTCAAACTCTAGTAGGCGCTCCCCCAGCCATCGACAGCCACAGCGGTGATGGGCTGAGCCAGTGCATGGACCAGTGAGACACGCCGTGTCCCCACGTTTCCCAGTTGGTTGGCATCGCATCGTAATTCGCCCTTCACGCCGGCAACTGCGCACCTGCCCGGGCGATCGCCTCGCGCCGCAGCAGCAGCGTGCCCCGCAGCTCGTGGATTCCGTCGAGCACCGCGCCGATCGCCATCCCCAGCTTCGCAAGCTCGTCGATCTGGTGCTGCGCCTGCGCCTCGTCGGGGGCGAGCTGGCCGGCCTCGATCGCCTGGCGGCGATGATCCAGCGCCGCGGCCAGCAGGTGAAGGGTGTCGATCAGCTCGGCGATCGCCTCGGGGTTGTCGTGCATCGGGGCTTCCTCAGGGGGTGCCGGCCGGGCCGGTGGGCTGCGACGGCGCCGCCGGGGCCGGGCCGGAATTCGCCTGCGCGAACGTCAGGAAGTGCTGCGCGGCCTCGGCCATCTTCCTGGCCCCTTTGACCAGATCCCCGCCGGCGGGCAGTGCCCCGGCGTCCGGCTCGGCCACGCGATCGAACCGCGCCGGCGCCCAGCGCCGCTGCCGCGCCATCCAGCCGGCCGCGGCCCTGCCGGTGGGGTCCGCCGCCTGGAGCCGGTGGTACTCAGCCAGCGACTCGGGGCTGAATCGATAGCCGGCCTGCCACGCCCTGGCCAGCTCCTGGGCGTCCTGCTGGTTCATGGCGCTGGTGTCGGCGTCCTTGACCATCCCGAGCTGGATCCGTTGCATGTAATTCTGCCAGATCAGCGCCTCGCGCGAGGCCATGTCCGGCCCGGCCGACTGAAGCGCCGCGTCGGTGATTTTGTTGATGCTCAGGGCGGCGTAGCGGTTTCTGGCCCCGTACAGCTCCATCTCGCCGGCGGCCTGGCGGCGGATCTCCTCGTCGGTCAGCCAGGGCTGCTCTTTTCGCAGCGTCAGCTCGGCGCCGGTGCGGGTCAGCTCCCAGAGCGTGGCCTTCCTCAGCGCCTCGGGATCCTGCGCCAATTCGGCGCCGATGTTCTCGCGCAGGATGCCTGCGGATCGGCTCAGCATCGCCATCGAATACGCCGGGTCGGCGCCGCGCTGAATCGCCCGGCCCATCAGGAAGTTCTCGCCGACGCCGGCGACGCGCTGGCGCGACTGCTGGAACTGCCCGAGGTTCTCGAGCAGCGTGGCGGCGACAACCGCGCCCTCGGCCTCAAAGATCTGGCTGATCGCCGACAATTGCTGGTCGCGGCCCATGCCCTGGAGGCGCGAGCGGATCTCGCCCAGCCTCCCGCCGAAGCTGCTGCTTTGGAATTTGAAGCCCAGCACGTCCTGCGCCTTGAGCATCCGCATCGGCAGGCTGCGAAGCTGCCGCAGGGTCGGCTCGTTGCGGCCCAGCCGCTGGGTGGTCACCTGCAGCGCCGCGGCGAAGTCCTCGAATCCATACCCGCCGGTCTTGAAGGTGGGGAACACGTCTGGCGCATAGGTCGCCAGCTCCGACATGTTGATGGTCCCCTCGGATTCAGTGAACGCTCTCGGCCAGGAAGTTTCGCTAACCCCCGCGCGACTCGC